>NZ_JXJT01000001.1 GCF_002441885.1 Pseudolactococcus chungangensis CAU 28 = DSM 22330
GAATTAATTGGTAGTTATTAGAGGTGCCCTTGAATATTAGCATAAATAGCTGATGTTAAAATAAAAAGGCTCTATAATAAATCGTGTGGGAAAAATACCCAGGCGATTTTTTTGCATAAAAAAATCCTTCCTTCTATAATGTGAGTTACTAAGCAACACAAAAGAGAAGGAAAGACATGTTTAATTGTATCCTAAGTCATTACCATTTACAAGAAAAAGATTGGTTATATTCAGATCCCTCCCCTGTTCAAGTCGGTCATCACTTCGAACTTAACGTTAAGCTAACGCAAGCAGCGACTCAATGCCCAAGTTGCCAGGGGACTAAATTCTATAGGCATGGCACAACACCGCACCCAAGAAAGGTGCAGCTGACAGAATATATGGGCCTACCCTGCTTTCTGATGATCACAATTGAACGCTATCGTTGTGTGACCTGTGGTATGACGCAATCCTCTCAAATCCCTGAACAACTTGTTTTAAAAGGGCATAAAGACTCCACCTTACTCAAAACCCAGATCATCAGAAGACTAACAGAAAAAGAGTCCATCAAAGATGCGAGCCATGACCTCAACGTCTCCTCACACAGTTTCTACCAATTAATCATAACACAGTTTCTACCAATTAATCATAAAATGTTTTTTTGTTTTTTATTAATAATTTTATTGTGAGAAACTAACAGTAAAATTATTGTAACACAAGTGATTGCATCGGTCTAGTACGGCTTATGCGCTTAAACTAGAATCAAAAGACATTTTCAATTTCAGGATTCGACGTTCTCATATTTTGATTTCATATAGAAACGCATCAGAACAGTACGTTCTAATGCGTTTCTATATGTTACACCCCAGTTCCCCGAATCAAGTCAACAGTAGACCGATCCAAGCGTTTCACAATTTCTTGTAAGAAAGCTTGTGCGGTATCAAAATCTTCCAGTGAGAAGAGGGTTTGATGGCTGTGGATATAGCGGGCACAGACACCAATCGTTGTCGATGGAATACCACTGTGTTTCAAATGAGCAGCACCGGCATCTGTCCCACCTTTTGAGACATAATACTGGTATTTCACACCCGCAGACTCAGCCGTATCCAGCAAGAAATCACGCATGGTCGGCAATAAAATATGACCAGGATCGAAGACTCGCATCAGTGTCCCGTCACCGATGCGGCCATCAGCACTGGCATCGAAAGTATCTTGAGCAGGTGAACAGTCGACAGCGAAGAACAAGTCTGGATTGAATTTAGTTGTCGAAACGTGTGCACCACGAAGGCCGACTTCTTCTTGAACATTGGCACCTGCGATGAGGGTGTTGGGCAAGTCGATTTTGTTGTCGCTCAGATGCGCTAATAGCTCCGTCACCATGAGACAACCGTAGCGGTTATCCCAGGCTTTACTGATGACATTTTTTTCGTTGGCAGTCAGGATGGCTTCGGTTTGAGGGACGATGACAGCACCAGGATGGACGCCATAACGCTCCGCCTCAGTATTATCTGCAAAGCCTGCGTCGAAAATAATATCTTCAACTTGTGGCATGGCAGGGGTACCGCCTGCGCCTCTCATCAAGTGTGGCGGTACGCCACCTGTGATGACCGGAATTTCAACACCATTTCTGGCAAGCAAAGTAAAGCGCTGAGCAGAGATGACGAGTGGATTCCAGCCACCGAGCGAGACAACGCGCAGGGTGCCGTCAGTCTTGATTTTGCTGACCATGAAGCCGACTTCGTCCATGTGACCGGCCACCATGATCCGTGGGGCATTGGCATCCGCAGCGTGTTTGATGCCAAAAACCCCGCCCAGGCCGTCGGTTTGAACCTCATCGACGTGAGGGGTGATGTTCTGACGCATGAAGTCCTGCATGGGACGCTCGAAACCAGATGTTGCTTGAATCTCAGTGATAGCTTTGATTTTGTCAAAAGTGATCGACATGTGTAACTCTCCTTAATCCACTCGGCTAACCGCAAGTTAGCCTTTTTCATGATAGTTCCATGATACCAAAAATCTGACCAGATGGGGTAAAAAACGTGGTTGGTTAGCGAGGAAGTAAAATTTGTGCTAAAATATAAACATGAAGAAAATTTTGAAAATGGGTGTGGGCGCACTCGTCAGTGCCAGTCTGGTCGTCAGTGTCGGCACGCTCTACCAGAAGCGCAAGGATAAAAATCTGCGCAAGCTCTTGGCCCTGGCCAAACAGCATTTTATGTTTGATGATCTGTTAACCAGTTGGATCGTGATGGATCCGATTCTTTTTCATGTCCATGAAGGTGGCCTCATTCGTCGGGATGGCACCGTTATCACGTTTGAAATCGATGCTGACACTTTGCGGATAGTTGAAACACACGAGTCAGAAGCAGAACTAGTCACTTCGCTAGAGGAGAAATAAAATGATTATACCAAATAGTGTAGCAGAATTAGCAACATACGTCGAAAAAGGCCGCAATGTCTTCTTTTTCACAGCAGATTGGTGCGGGGACTGTTCTTTTATTAAACCAGCCATGCCAGAAATTGAAGCAACGCATCCAGAATATACCTTTATCGAAGTTGACCGAGATGTTTATATCGATGTTGCCATTGAATGGGGGATCATGGGGATTCCTAGTTTTGTCGTGATTGAAGACGGCAAAGAAACAGGCCGTCTGGTCAATAAATTACGGAAAACAAAAGAAGAAGTGAATGCGTTCTTAACCAGTGTCAAAAGTTAAGACGCTTTCCTAAAGGAGTAGAAAATAAAATGATCGCGATTTATAACACCCACCTAAATGATGTCTTGATGTTGATTACAGGGGACAATCAAGGTGAGAAATTAACAGCAACACGCCACAACAATGTGGCCAAAGTCATGCGTGAAGATAATGGTCAAGTTGTGGCTTGGAACTTTTTTGACGCATCAACTTTGTTTGCCATTACGGGAAATGGTCAAGTTGACCTTTCAGATGCAGATGTTGCCACACTCAACGAGGCCATTAAAACCGCTGGATTTGAAGATGTCTTAGTTCCAGATCACGCGCCTAAATTTGTGGTTGGTGAGATTGTAGATCTTGTGCCACATCCAGATTCTGACCATCTCAATATCGCACAAGTTAAGATCTCAGAAGATGAAACGATTCAAATCGTAGCAGGTGCCCCTAACGCACGTCTGGGACTGAAAACAATCGTTGCCCTACCTGGTGCCATGATGCCGAGCGGTGCTTTGATCTTTGCAGGCCAACTTCGTGGAGAAGATAGCTTTGGTATGATGGCAAGTCCACGTGAATTAGCCTTGCCAAATGCCCCTCAAAAACGTGGAATTATAGAACTCGCAGCAAGTGAAATCCCAGGAACCGCCTTTAATCCAGCTAAGCATTGGCAAAAATAAGAAATAATGAAAACAAAATCCTTTTATTTACGTATAAGTAAGTAGGAGGATTTTTTATATGTTAAATAAGAGTTTATTAATTGGTCGTTTGACCGCACAGCCGGAAGTGAAAAAAACGCCGACGGATAAATCCGTCTTGCGCGTGACCTTAGCGGTTAGTCGGCAGTTTAAGACTGCTGACGGCCAACGCGAGGCAGATTTTTTGACCATTGTCATCTGGGGGAAACCAGCAGAGTTGTTCGCATCTTATGCTAAAAAAGGGAGTCTGGTCTCAATCGAGGGAGAACTACGGACACGACGGTATGAAGACAAGACGGGTGTGACTCACTATGTGACGGAAGTCCTATGCCAGCAGTTTAATTTACTAGAAAGCCGCGCTGCCGTTGCTTTAAGAGAAAATCAAGTGGATGATGTCTCAGACGTGATGTTAGAGGCTGAAGAATTACCATTTTAATCTCCAGATTGTCAAAAGTAATAACTTAGGAGATGCTTAGTAATCATGAACTGTCCCGAGGGCAGTTTGTTTGATTTTATCCTGAATTTTTTTGCGTCTCACAATCAAAAATCCTTGACTATTCCTGACCAACTGAGTATAATAGAATTGTTAGCACTCGAACACACAGAGTGCCAAAAATTAAAAATAATTGGAGGCTTACCAAATGTTAAAACCATTAGGTGATCGTATTGTTTTACGTGTTAAAAAAGAAGAAGAGAAGTCTGTCGGTGGCATCGTTCTGACGACAAGTGCAAAAGAAAAACCATCAACAGCAGAAGTTATTGCTGTTGGTGAAGGTCGTCATACACACCATGGCAAAGTGATTGAACCAGGTGTGAAGGTTGGTGATATTGTTGTTTTTGAAAAATTCGCAGGAACTGAAATTAAAGATGGCTCTGAAGAATTTTTGATTGTTCGTGAAGACGACATCTTAGCAATTGTAGAATAACAAACACAGCTTATAAAGTAGAATTATCAAATTAAATTTACGGAGGTAGAAGAAGTGTCAAAAGATATTAAATTTTCATCAGATGCGCGTGCAGCTATGGTACGTGGTGTAGATGTTTTAGCAGATACAGTTAAAGTAACGCTTGGACCAAAAGGTCGCAATGTGGTCTTAGAAAAATCATTTGGCTCACCTTTGATCACCAACGATGGTGTGACAATCGCTAAAGAAATTGAGTTGGAAGACCATTTTGAAAACATGGGCGCTAAACTCGTTAGTGAAGTGGCATCAAAAACAAACGATATTGCAGGTGATGGTACAACGACTGCGACTGTTTTGACACAAGCTATTGTACGCGAAGGCTTAAAAAATGTCACAGCAGGTGCTAATCCAATCGGTATTCGTCGTGGGATTGAAACATCTGTCGCAACAGCTGTTGAGGCATTAAAAAATATTGCGATTCCGGTTTCGGGTAAAGAAGCAATTGCGCAAGTTGCTGCTGTTTCTTCTCGCTCAGAAAAAGTCGGCGAGTATATTTCTGAAGCTATGGAAAAAGTTGGCAATGACGGTGTCATTACAATTGAAGAATCAAAAGGGATGGAAACTGAACTTGAGGTAGTTGAAGGGATGCAATTTGACCGTGGTTACTTGTCTCAATACATGGTAACAGACAACGAAAAAATGGTTGCTGATCTTGACAATCCATACATCCTAATCACGGATAAAAAGATTTCAAATATTCAAGATGTCTTGCCGCTCTTGGAACAAATCCTACAACAAAATCGTCCGCTCTTGATTATTGCTGATGATGTGGATGGAGAAGCTTTACCAACACTTGTCTTGAACAAAATTCGTGGGACTTTCAATGTTGTTGCAGTTAAAGCGCCAGGCTTTGGTGATCGTCGTAAAGCCATGCTTGAAGATATCGCTATCCTTACTGGTGGTACAGTCATCACTGAA
Source organism: Pseudolactococcus chungangensis CAU 28 = DSM 22330 (assembly GCF_002441885.1). Lineage (GTDB taxonomy): Bacteria > Bacillota > Bacilli > Lactobacillales > Streptococcaceae > Pseudolactococcus > Pseudolactococcus chungangensis. Next base: position 5,251 of record NZ_JXJT01000001.1, read on the forward strand.
GATCTCGGTCTTGAGTTGAAAGACGCAACAGTTGACTCACTTGGTCAAGCAAGCAAAGTAACTGTTGATAAAGAGACAACGACAATCGTTGAGGGCGCTGGCGGAAAAGATGCCATCGCTAATCGGACTGCTGTCATTAAATCACAGATTGAGCAAACGACATCTGACTTTGATCGCGAAAAATTACAAGAACGTTTGGCTAAATTATCAGGTGGTGTCGCAGTAATTAAAGTCGGTGCAGCCACTGAAACTGAGCTTAAGGAAATGAAGCTTCGGATTGAAGATGCTTTGAATGCCACACGTGCAGCAGTTGAAGAAGGTATTGTTGCAGGTGGTGGCACAGCGCTTATTAATGTCATTGCGCAAGTTGCTGACATCGAGTTAACAGGTGATGAGTTAACAGGACGTAACATTGTTTTACGCGCGCTTGAAGAACCTGTCCGTCAAATCGCTAAAAATGCAGGCTATGAAGGTTCTGTCGTGATTGATAAACTCAAACAATCAGCAACCGGAACAGGCTTTAATGCGGCGACTGGCGAGTGGGTAGATATGATTGAAACAGGCATCATTGACCCAGTCAAGGTGACACGTTCAGCTCTTCAAAATGCGGCATCAGTTGCTAGCTTAATTTTGACAACTGAGGCTGTTGTCGCAAATAAACCAGAACCAGCAGCTCCTGCAGGAATGCCTGGTGGTATGGATCCATCAATGATGGGTGGCATGATGTAAGCAGCAATAGAACCCTTAGTTAAGGGTTCTTTTTGATGCTCTCAATTTGTCAAAATGATGATTTCTGAGGAGATATTTCAAAGTATAGACTTGCTTTAAAAACGGATCATTTAAGCCATAACTGGTATAAAGGAATAGCTATTTCCGAACTTTTCAGAAATATCGTCAGGTAAAAAACAGGGCGCAAGGTGGCAATCTCTATGTAGATTTGATATAATAAAGTGTTGCAATTTGCGCAAGTTTTAAAGATTATCAAGTTCTGACTTGAATCTTGAAGGAGAAGATATGTCATCAGTAGTAGTCGTTGGGACCCAATGGGGTGATGAAGGTAAGGGGAAAATTACGGATTTCCTCAGTGAAAATGCAGAAGTTATCGCGCGCTATCAAGGTGGCGATAATGCTGGGCATACCATTGTTATCGAAGGGACTAAATACAAATTACATTTGATTCCGTCAGGGATTTTCTATCCGGAGAAGGTTTCTGTCATCGGAAATGGTGTGGTTGTTAACCCAAAATCATTGGTAAAAGAGTTGGCTTACTTGCATGATGCAGGAATTACGACAGATAATTTGCGGATTTCTGACCGTGCGCACGTTATTTTGCCTTACCACATCAAATTAGACCAACTTCAAGAAGATGCTAAGGGCGTTAACAAAATCGGGACAACGATTAAAGGCATTGGGCCAGCTTATATGGATAAAGCTGCGCGAGTTGGGATTCGGATTGCCGATTTACTTGATAAAGAGATTTTCGCTGAGCGTTTGAAGACAAATCTCGAGCAAAAAAATCGTGAATTTACGAAGATGTATGAAATTGACCCAATCAATTTCCAAGACATTTTTGAAGAATATTATGATTACGGTCAACAAATCAAGAAGTACGTGACAGATACATCTGTGATTTTGAATGATGCTTTAGACGCTGGTAAACGTGTCCTCTTTGAGGGTGCGCAAGGTGTCATGCTTGATATTGACCAAGGGACTTATCCATATGTGACATCTTCAAACCCTGTTGCAGGTGGTGTGACGATTGGTTCAGGTGTTGGACCATCTAAGATTACTAAAGTTGTTGGCGTATGTAAAGCTTATACATCACGTGTTGGTGACGGACCATTCCCGACTGAATTGAACGATGAAATCGGTCATCAAATTCGTGAAGTTGGTCATGAGTATGGCACAACAACTGGTCGTCCACGTCGTGTGGGGTGGTTTGACTCGGTTGTCATGCGTCATTCACGTCGTGTGTCTGGTTTGACAAATCTGTCACTTAACTCGATCGACGTTTTGACAGGTCTTGATGAAGTTAAAATCTGTGTGGCTTACGACCTTGATGGTGAGCGGATTGATTACTACCCAGCAAGTCTTGAAACATTACAACGTTGCACACCAATCTATGAAACATTGCCAGGTTGGTCAGAAGATATTACAGGTGTTCGTCATTTAGATGACCTACCTGAAACAGCGAAAAATTATGTTCGTCGCGTCTCTGAACTCGTAGGCGTGAAAATCTCAACTTTCTCAGTTGGTCCTGGTCGTGACCAGACAAACGTGTTGGAAAGTGTTTGGGGCGTTTTATAAACATTTTAATTTATAAGGTTAGAAATAAAGTGCTCGGCTTTGGTCGGGTGCTTTTTTTGATTTTTTATTGGGAGAAAAAGTGCTTTGAATATATATTCAATTTAAAATACTGAATTGAAAGCGAAATAATTTAGGAATTTCGAATTAAGTAAATATTACCATTGATTTTAGAGAGTAAAATAACTAAATAATAAAAAATAAAAAATTAAAATAATAAAAAAATAACAAATGTCTTGACATATGTGTTATATCTTGATAAAATTATAAATAAGTTATATAAATAATCAGAATAGTCAGTCCAGACTGTTCATCATCACTAGTCGTTAAGCGACTGCTACTGTACAGCAATAGGTTTTAGTACTTAGCATCACTAAAACCTAATATCTATTTGCTTATTAAAAAAGAAAGAGGAAATTTTATGTCACAAATTAGCGTAACCCCAGAAGAACTCAAACAACAAGCGCAAGTTTACATTCGTTCAAAGGAACAAATCGAACAAGCCATCCAACAAGTCAATCAAATGAATTCAACGATTGCGGAAGAGTGGAAAGGTCAAGCCTTTCAAGCTTATCTCGAACAATATAACGAACTTTACCAAAACGTGACGAAGTTTGAAGAGTTATTAGAAAGCATCAATCAACAGCTAAACAAATATGCAGATACGGTCGCTGAGCGTGATGCACAAGATGCACAGAGCTTTGGGTTTTAAACATGGGCGCCTATCAAGGCGCTTTTTGTGTATTTTTACGCTAATGGTTGGTGCTTTTGCGTTTTCTTTTCCAGCTGTAAAAGGAAGTGCAGATGGTAATCTAAAGTTAAATACAGACGTCTTAGTGAACAATGGGACTAGTATTGGTGGAAGTGGTGAATTCTCTATCCGAGGTCAGTTGTTTTCTAGTGAGTTAGAAGAACAGAGCCAAAAACTTAAAGAGAGTCAAGCTCAACTCGCAAAACAAATACAAACAATACAGTTTGATGATAAGAGCACGCAAAGCCTTGATATGAAACCTGTGACAAAAAACTTGTTTCAAAACTATCAACCACAGGTGATTTCAAGTGCAGAAAAGACCGACAAAAAATCGGAAGGGAATATTTATCTAATAGGGACTGTTGGCGGAGTATTTTTGCTGTCAATCGGTGTTCTGATTGGCAATAGGCGTGCAAAAAGCAAACGGAGGAAAAAACGTGTTGGAAATTACGTTAGTCATGCAAGGTATTGAAGTAGATATGGTTGTACCAAAGCAAGTGACTTTTGGTCGATTGCGTTCGCTACTTCGTTCCGTATTTTTGGAACATGGGAATGCCTTGCCAGAAAATATCTTTCTAAAGATTCAGGACAAAACAGTCCGTTTAAAAGATTCGGATTGGTTGAGTGATTTTGGGATTGGCAATGGGGATAAGATTGAAATTGTGGTAGGAGAAAGTGGAGAATCAAATGAGATTGTTTAACGGAGAAGAGACGCTTGAGTTTGAAAAAGAGAAACAAGCGATTCTTGTGAAACTAGAAAAAACACAAGTGGAATTATCAGAATTAGAAGAAATCAACCAATACGTGTCCGCAGAACAAACCGAACAAGGCGTACAATTGCGCTACGACTTACAAGAGGGGCTTTTGCCGTTTCCTCAAGCCTGTACTCAAGCAAAAACACAACTAGAAAAATTAGAATTAGCGACCTTGTGTAGTCCGTTTAAAGAGTGTAAGGGAGAGTATCAAATTCCCTTTATACATCCTGAAAATATTTATTTTGAAGGTGAAAAACTGAAAATCATTCATTTTGGTTTAAAAGGTCTGGTAACGCCACAGGCAGAAAATCCTGTTTTGTTCTTAAAAGCAGTTAAAGGATTGATTTTGTCTATTTTCCAGTCGAAAGTAAGTTATGAAAAATGCCTGGAAGGGCTGCCAAGTTTGAAAGATCCTTTCTCAACGGGTATTCTTGAAGCTGAAAATTTAGAAGCACTTTTTACATTTTTGAATGCAGCATTAACAAAAGAGAAAACGAAAATCAATCAGTCAAAACGTCTTGTCTCAAGAAGAAGTTTTGTGGCTGTTCGTGTATTTGGGTTACTTGCGTTTGTTTTCGCAATGATTATGGGATTCTTTTTCTACCAATATAAAACAAGTAGCGACAAATCTGAAGCTATCGTTTCGGCTCAAACGAGTTTCATCACGAATAATTATGCTAAAACACAGGCGGATTTAGAAAAATACAAACCTGCAAGTTTACCGAAATCTGCTAAATATATCCTTGCAGTATCGTCTGTGAATTTGGCAGATTTAACCAGCACACAAAAACAAACCATTTTAAATACGCTATCCATTAAAACGGATGATAATACACTCAATTACTGGGTTAATATGGGACGCGGACATTTTGAAGAAGCTTTGAATTTGGCGCAAAACTTAGGAGATGATCAATTAACACTGCTTGCCTACACTGACTTGTATCAAGCAACGAAATTGAATACCAAGATGGCTGGAGATAAGAAACAAAAGCGCCTTCAAGAATATACAAAACAGATTGAGGAATTAACGAAAAAGTTAGGGAAGTGATGAGATGACACTATTTGAAACACATGAGGAGCGCAAAATTCAGACGTTTTCCTTAGATGAACGCTTGCATCCTGAAGAAGTGATTTTTGTCATCTTTTTGCTTAATGAAACACTAGACAAAATCACGCTAACCACAACGCATCCCTACTATAACACGGAACAATATAAGTTCGGGATTGTCAATGATGAATTGTTGATCAATGGGTCAAAAACGGGTGTGGGGAAACAAGACATCAAGGGACAGTCGTTTTTTATTGTGTCCGAAGAAAATGCGAAAACGAGTTATTTTATCCGCAATGAAACAAAAGATTTTGTTTTTGGCAAGTCTGAGAACAGTGGGATTCAAGTAATAGACGAGTCTCTGCTTATCCTCCATAATCAAACGTTGACGGTCAAACCAGAAGGCGAAACCGTTTATCTGAACGACCGATTGGTTACGAAAACAAGGATTGTACCAGTAGAGGATGGCTTGCGCGTTTTGACGCCCTCCTTTTATCTGGAAAAGCGTCAAGACCAATGGAAAATCACGAGTTTTTCGGATGCGATAACCTTTAATCGAGACCAGTTATTAAAAGTTTCAAGGACAGAAAATTATCCGAAAGACTTTCCAGATTATCGCAGGAGTCCCAGGTTAAATTTAGAAGTCCCAGAAGAAAGCTTTAAACTAGATAGTCCAACCAAGGACAACACTAAAGATAAAAATGGTCTGATGAAGTTATTGATGCCACCATTGGGGATGCTTGCCATGACAGGGATTACAACAGTATTAAGTGGACGTAACCCAGTCATGATGTTAGGTATGGGTGGTATGAGTCTGATGACCGCTGGGATTAGCGTTTCCCAATATGTCACAGAGAAAAAAGAAAAGAAAATAGAAACAGCCCAACAAGCAGATGATTATAAAGTTTATCTGATAAATGAAGTCAGTCGATTGGGCACGACTTATGAAGCAGAAAAGAACGTCTTACACTACCAACAGCCTACGCCACTCGAACTTTCTGAGTTAGTGGAGCGCTATGACGCAAGAATTTATGAACGTCAACGACACAATAAAGATTTCTTAGAAGTTTCTCTTGGCTTAAGTGATCAACCATCTAACTTGAAAGTAGAGATTGGCGCAGATGCGAAAGATTTAAGTGAAGATGCGGTACATTTGAGAAATCTTCAAAAGCGTTATACGATTCAGCGCAATGTTGCCACACCGATACAACTAGCGAGCACAACGCTTGGGTTTGTGGGGACACAAGAAGTGTTGAAGGACAATGTTCAAGCCCTCTTATTTCAAACAGCGTTCTTCCATTCTTATCAAGATGTGAACTTTATCAGTTTGGTTTCAAAAGATGCTTACCAAGAAACCTGGCAAGCATGGCGCTTACTCCCACATTTTAAACTAAATGATTTGAATATGCGTGGGCTCATCTACAATGAAAAAGGGCGGGATGTGGTGCTGAATGCCTTCTATCAACTCCTGATGAAACGCAAGCAAACAGTGAATGAGGCAGGGAAAGAAAAGCCTCAATTCTCGCCCCATTATATTTTCACGATCCAAGATGATACGTATCTTGCCGGACATGGACTGAATGAACTTCTCGCTGAAGATATGAGCGAGCTAGGCGTTACGGTCATTTGGTGTAAGGAAAAGAGCGTCTTGTTACCTGAGACGGTCACGACCTTGATTGAAGTGCCCAATGAACAAAAAGGGCGACTTGTGAATGTTGACAGTGTCTACGTGGATAAAGTATTCCAACCTTATGTCTTGCCTGAAAACTTGGAACAGAGCCTGCGTACCCTTTCCAATTTAAACCATTTGGAAGTGGAGAAAAATGCGGTACCCGAAAGTTTGTCTCTTCTTGAACAATATGAGGTAAAAACAGTCGAGGAACTTGAAATACCGCAACGTTGGCAAGCAGCCCAACCCAACAAGTCCATCAAATCACTCATTGGGTGGCGTGGAAAATCAGACTATGCTTATTGGGATTTACACGAACGTGCCCATGGACCACATGCCTTGGTCGGTGGGACAACAGGTTCAGGGAAATCGGAGTTCTTAACCACGTACCTCATTGGTCTTGCGATTAACTTCTCACCAGAAGATATTGGGATGTTAATCATCGACTGGAAAGGTGGCGGGATTGCCAATACCTTGGATAAACTCCCACACTTTATGGGTGCCATTACCAACCTTGACGGTGCAGGTACCGCACGAGCGCTTGCCAGTATCAAGGCAGAGCTAGACAAACGCCAACGAGAATTTGCGAAGTTTGGGGTTAATAATATCAACGGCTATATGTCGTTGTATAAAGAGCGATTGACACCAAAAGAGGGAATTAAATATCCAACGAAACCCCTCCCTCATTTGGTTTTGGTTTCAGATGAGTTCGCCGAATTGAAATCAAATGTGCCAGAATTCCTCGATGAATTGACCTCTGTTGCGCGTATTGGTCGGAGTTTAGGGGTTCACTTAATCTTAGCGACTCAAAAACCAAGCGGTGTGGTCAATGATCAAATAGAAGCCAATTCGAAATCAAAAATTGCCTTGAAAATGGCAGGCGTTCAAGATTCCAATGAACTCTTGAAAACTCCTGATGCGGCGCATATCACCAATCCGGGACGTGGGTATCTCAAGGTAGGCGAAAACGAAGTCTATGAATTGTTCCAAAGTGGCTATGCGGGTGTGCCTTATGACCCTGAAGCGAGTCAGGAAGAAGTCGTTGATGAGCGTATTTATAAAATCAATGCGCTTGGACAGCACGAATTGATTTATGATCCAGGTGAAGAAGTCAAACAAGGCAAAGATACCAGTGACTTACCTACTCAACTAGAAGAAGTCATTTCAGAGATTGGTAAAACTTTTGAGCAGAGTCAATACGCCTTGCCAGATAAACCTTGGCTACCGAATTTGGGAGAAAACCTCCCAACACCGACAATTGAAACAACAGGCAAACGGACGCTCAAAATACCCTTAGGGTTACTCGATATTCCAAGTAATCAAACACAAGAAAACTATGACTTTGACCTCACTAAACAAGGCAATACCGTTATTTTCGCAAGTAGTGGCTATGGGAAATCAACGATTCTTCAAACGTTTGCCTTGAACTTGGCAAAAGCCAACACCCCAGAACAAGTCCAACTCAACTTATTAGACTTTGGGAACAATGGCTTATTGCCACTCAAAGAATTACCACACGTAGCGGATATTGTGACCCTTGAAGAAGAAGAAAAACTTCAAAAAATGTTGGCTGGTATTGCGGAGACGCTGGCGATTCGTAAGAAACAATTCAAAGAGGCTGGGGTTGCGAGTCTTGAACAGTATGAAGCGAAGACAAAAGAGTCTCTGCCAATCATTGTGACTCTCTTGGATAATTATGACGGGTTAAGTCCTAACGACAAGCGAAAAGACGGGATTGATAACCTGCTCCTACAAGTATTGCGAGATGGGGCAAGTTTGGGTGTCTATCTTATCTTTACCGCTAGTCGAACAGGTGCGGTTCGCATGAATATGACAAGTAGCATTGCGACGAAAATGGCTTTGTACCTCAATGAAGAAAGTGAGCTCACGACTATCATGGGGCGTGAGAAAGTCGCACAAGTTGCGAAAGTCGGACGAGGACAAGTCATGTTGGAGGCGCCTAGAGCCATTCAATTTTACTTGCCTGTTGCAGGAAATAATAGTACAGAAGTACTAGAGCAACTTGAACAAGAAGTTTTGACACTGAATGAAAACTGGATAGGTGTGAGACCTGCGAAGATTCCGATGGTGCCTGAGGAGTTGACAGAAGAAATCTTTGAGTCCTTTATTTCCGTTAGGGAAGAAAACACCTTGTATCTGGGGTTAAATAAGGCAACCTCGAATATAGAAAGTATCGAACTGTTTAACGGAAATGCGATCGGATTTTTCTTGGGAAACAAAAAGCAAACAGCCTTTGTAACTTATTTTTTAGAAAAACAATTTTCAAAATTTGAAGATATGGTTATTTTTTATATGGTTGGTAATCTATCAACATATCCTTCAAGTATCTACGTTGGGAAAGATACGATTGCTCAAGATTCTGTGAATATAGTAGACTCTATTCGTTCGTTACGAAAATACAGAGCTGACGAAAAGTTTGTTGTTATCTTAAATGGACTTGCACAAATTTTGAATAAAATTGTTTTAAATCCAGAAGAATTTTATTGCATTGTGGAAGAGAGCAATCACAATATACAGTTTATTTTATTCGACGTTTTAACAAATGTTGGTGGGAATTATGGCGCAGTCACGACAGCAACAAAAGAAAATCTCCCATACATTTTCTTTGGAGGAGATATGCAAAAACAAAATTTTGTGGAAATGACTCAAGAAGCACGGAAGAAAAAAATTCAAGTTTATGAATTGATATGTTTGAACGATGAAGTCATTTCAACTGTTGTATTGCCAAGACAGGAGAATGAAAATGAGTAAAGAATTTTTGCCATTAGGTAGCGCAATCAAATGGAAAAAAGATGAAGAGTCCATCTACATCATTATTTCTCGAGCCTTTATGCAACCTCCAGAACAAGAAATGATAGCAGGTTATCAATGTTCTTTGTATCCTCAAGGTTACGCAAAAGATTCTAGAGTGTATATCGTCAAAGAAACAGAAATTTCAGAAGTGTTGACAAAAGGCTATACCGATGATTTAGATATTGATTTTGCGAAACAAAAAGTGGAGGAGCTAACGGAGCGAATTCAAAATGCTCCTTCAGTAGCTCCAACAGCTGAGCAATCTAAAGTGGAAGTTTCTAATAACAATGGGTTGACACATGAGGAAATGCTGGCGAAAGATCCTTTTTACAAATTTAGAAAAATGAAAGAGAGCGAAAAAAGATGACATATTTTGATATTAATTCATTTATGGACGAGTTCGATGTAATTAATGTTGAAGCGAATAAAGAAAGAGAACGTAAACTGATTAGAGAACTACTAGAAACAAAATCAAGTCGAATTCCGACAATCAAAAATAGTTCTACGAAACAATTGGACGAGTTATCTGAAGCAATGTACGATAAAACAAAAAGTAAAATTCCAAATGATATTGATGGAGCGCTAGAAGGAAAGGCAGCAAAAGCAGGTCAAGATTTTCTAGGTGAGATTTCAAAACCAATGTTGAGAAGTGCAGTGAAAGGGTGATGAACTGTGGATGAAAAAACAAGAAAACGCCGAGCATTAGAAGAAGAATTCATCGATGAAAAGAAAAAAATAAACAATGGGATTGAAACCATCAATGAAAAAATGAACGAATTTCGCCGAGAGAATAATCAGCTAATGGAGAAGTTTATTTACTATACCAAAAATGATGATGTCAATCTCAATAAAGTGGAAGGACAATTGAGAGCCATTGAAGAAGAATTTTATCATGAGGCGAATAAAAGGATTTTTAAGTTAGAAGAAGTTGCGAGTGAGTTAAATAGAGAGTACGAAAAATCTTTGTTGGAATTGGATAAGCAATGAAACGAAAAATAATAATATTTAGTTTGGTATTAACTTCTCTAATTCTAATATTTTTTTCAATGTCTCATACCCCAGTGATAGAAAAAAGTGATGATCAAAAATTCATAATAAAAAATGAATCTGTCATCAAGAGCATCTTATGGGAAAAATTCGACGAAAAAAGAGAAAAAATAAAATCACTTGATATACTTGAATCGACCATTGAAGGATATTTTGATAATGGAGGGGATATTTCTGGTAATTATCATATTCGTTTTCTGGCAATTGCAAATAAAGATGAAAATAAAGTTATTAACGTAGAAATTAATTTTCCAAATGCCCAAATAGCTCCCTTCACTTTTACTAAACCAAATCCATATAAAAAGAAAATGGATATGACATTCTCTAAAGAAACTATTGATGCTTCTGTGGAGGATAAAGAGGCAGAGAATAGAATGGATTCATGGTGGAATTTTGTTCCTGAAGTTTGGGCTGAAAATTATGCAGGCGACTCTTATGATGAGCACTCCGCATCACACAAAACTATTGAAAAAATTTATGCAGTTCATCGTCAAAATATTATAAACTATCTAGCAAAAATAAATAATATTTCTTCCAATGAAGTGATTGAAGAAGATGTTGAAAGGTTGCATGTCAATAGTCAATCCAAAAATCAATTTGAATTAGCTGTAAACTATTTAAACAAAAAAGACAGCAATAAGAATATTTCTATGGTTTTTACTTTAAATAGGGAAAATTTATCGGATATATTTTTACCTATTCAAGGAAGAATAGGTAATGAAAAAGAACAGATTTCATTTTCAGCTCAAAAAGATATACACGTAGAAGAAATACGGAATATGCAAAAAGAAGTTGAGTCATATCAGGAATTGAAGGAAAAAGAAGATAAAAAGCTTGCTGAAGAGAATGAAACGGCAGAAAAAGAAATTTTCGAAAAATATAATGAAAAGTGTCAAGAGTTTGTTAAAAAAGAAAAAATAACGGGTGAAAACGTATCAGGTAAAGGTACGACAGAGCTAAGATATAAAAAAGTTGAATACGAGGGAACTTATAAATTTTCTGTCTTTTATGAATCGTTTTTTGTAATGGGGAATCAGAGTCGTAGTTTAGATTTGGTCTATGAAGTACAAGTGACGTTAACGGATGAAAATCTTAAAAATACCGACCTTCCAATTGAAGTAAAGCTTTTTACTCATTACAATGGGCGTACGCTTGATGGATTATCCTCAAAAATTTCTTTAGATTAAGAGGTCGTTAAATGAAAAAAGTAATTATCTTTTTAATGATAGTTTTAGTAATTTTTACCTTAGGAGGTTGTCAAATGGAAACGAAATACAAAACTCAAGAAGAACAAATCGAATTTTTGAAAAAACATGAAAGTCAAATGACGGAGTATGTTAAATCGTTTAATAAAACAATTCAAACAGTTGAATTTGATTGGAATGCTACTGACACTGGAGTTGTAGGAAATGGAACACCGCAGGGAGGAGGCGTGGTTATCAGGGTTTCTGGGTATGTAAATGATGATCCTAAATTAGGATTTTATATAGCTGTGAATTCAACATTAGAGTCAACAAGTTCTTTTGAACCAGAGCAAGATATATATTTTCTTAGTAATGGAGTGGCTTATTTAAGACAAGGAGAGTAGTATGTCAAATTTAAAACAATATAGTGAATTATTTGCTGATTTAGCTCAAAGTGCGTACACAAATAGACCAAATAATTTCGCAGAGTATAAAACATGGAATCCTGAACAAAGAGAACAAGAACACTATGGCTCAGCAATTCTTTTTGAATTTTCAAAGCGGTCTGGAGGTTCTAACCTAGGAGAAAAAGGGAAGGTCTATCTCCAACAAGATTCAACAGGAATTTTAACAGATGAAAAAGCAGGATATAATTCGTATTTTGTGACGGATCAATCTACGGTAAGAGACTCTAAAGAAACTTACTTTGTCACTCGGGGGAGTGATGGTATCTCCGTAGAAAATCTAAATGATTGGGTAAACAATAATGCCAATTTTACGTTGTTCAATTCCTATATCCCACAAGCAAAATTAGCTGAAAAAGCAATGGAGGCAGTGTGAAGAAACAGTTATTTATTTTTAGTTTATTGATGTTAGTGATGGTTAATATATTAGGAGGGTGTAAAATGGCAGATAAAAAAAATGTCACAACGAAAGAAGAGCAGATTGAATTTTTGAAAGAACATGAACAAGAGATGACGGAGTATGTTAAATCTAAAAATACAAAAATCACTAGTGTGCAATGGGATTGGGAAAGTATAGAGATACAAATCGTTACTCCCAATGCTGGTGGGATACCAGCAGGTTCAAAATATAAGAAATTAAGCATTGACGGAGGGTTTAACGAAATTAATGACTCAAATTTTCTGTTAAGCTTTGTAATGAGCGATAATAACCAACCGGAAATAGAAAGTATGTATATCCAACAAACGTTTAGGGTAGGAGGGAAAATATTTAATGGCTAATTTGACAAATTTTAATGATATTTTTTCTAGTTTGGCTGAAAGTGCTTATAGTGGCAACAGACCCAATCCTTTTCCTATTGAAGATTTAAATAAAAAGCAGAAAGAAAATTTAAATAAAGGAAAATCAGTGGAGTTTGAATTTTCACAGGAAGCAACGGTATCTTATAAAGTTGATGGGAAATGGGTAACAGAGACTACTAAAGGCGGCACCAACCTACCAAATGGTGGCAAAGTTTACCTCCAACAAGATTCAACAGGAATTTTAACAGATGAAAAAGCAGGATATAATTCGTATTTTGTGACGGATCAATCCACGGTAAAAGACTCTAAAGAAACCTACTTTGTCACTCGGGGAAGTGATGGTATGTCCGTAGAAAATCTAAATGATTGGGTAAACAANTACGGTAAGAGACTCTAAAGAAACTTACTTTGTCACTCGGGGGAGTGATGGTATCTCCGTAGAAAATCTAAATGATTGGGTAAACAATAATGCCAATTTTACGTTGTTCAATTCCTATATCCCACAAGCAAAATTAGCTGAAAAAGCAATGGAGGCAGTGTGAAGAAACAGTTATTTATTTTTAGTTTATTGATGTTAGTGATGGTTAATATATTAGGAGGGTGTAAAATGGCAGATAAAAAAAATGTCACAACGAAAGAAGAGCAGATTGAATTTTTGAAAGAACATGAACAAGAGATGACGGAGTATGTTAAATCTAAAAATACAAAAATCACTAGTGTGCAATGGGATTGGGAAAGTATAGAGATACAAATCGTTACTCCCAATGCTGGTGGGATACCAGCAGGTTCAAAATATAAGAAATTAAGCATTGACGGAGGGTTTAACGAAATTAATGACTCAAATTTTCTGTTAAGCTTTGTAATGAGCGATAATAACCAACCGGAAATAGAAAGTATGTATATCCAACAAACGTTTAGGGTAGGAGGGAAAATATTTAATGGCTAATTTGACAAATTTTAATGATATTTTTTCTAGTTTGGCTGAAAGTGCTTATAGTGGCAACAGACCCAATCCTTTTCCTATTGAAGATTTAAATAAAAAGCAGAAAGAAAATTTAAATAAAGGAAAATCAGTGGAGTTTGAATTTTCACAGGAAGCAACGGTATCTTATAAAGTTGATGGGAAATGGGTAACAGAGACTACTAAAGGCGGCACCAACCTACCAAATGGTGGCAAAGTTTACCTCCAACAAGATTCAACAGGAATTTTAACAGATGAAAAAGCAGGATATAATTCGTATTTTGTGACGGATCAATCCACGGTAAAAGACTCTAAAGAAACCTACTTTGTCACTCGGGGAAGTGATGGTATGTCCGTAGAAAATCTAAATGATTGGGTAAACAATAATGCCAATTTTACGTTGTTCAATGCTTATATCCCACAAGCAAAATTAGCTGAAAAAGCAATGGAGGTAGTATGTGAAGAAACAGTTATTTATTATTAGTTTACTGATGTTAGTGATGGTTAATATATTAGGAGGGTGTAAAATGGCAGATAAAAAAAATGTCACAACGAAAGAAGAGCAGATTGAATTTTTGAAAAAACACGAAAGTCAGATAACTGAATATGTCAAAAATAAAAGCAATGCAATTGAGGAAGTTCAATATGATTGGGATAGTGTGTCCATTAGCGATAGTGGAGCGTTTACAAAAAAAGGATTTAATATTAGAGTAATTACCTATAATAAATACAAAGAAAAGATTAATGGATATAGTTTTTTTATAATCCCAAAACCTGATGTTGACAAGCCTGAACGGATTGATTCGATTACAGGTCTTAATTTTCCGTAAATTTTTATGATGAGGAAGACAGAATGACAAATTTAAAAAATTTCAATGATATGTACGCTAATTTAGCTGAAAGTGCGTATAATAATAGACCCAATCCATTCACACAAGAACAACTTAATGATAAACAAAAAGATAATTTAAATGAAGGGAAGGCTGTATTATTTGATTTTAGTAAAGATGCCTATGATAGGGACGAAAATCTTACTAAAGGTGGCATCAATCTACCAAATGACGGAAAAGTTTACCTCCAACCAGATAAAACCGTTACAAAACAGGTCACGAATACTATTCAAACGCCTAGACCAAACGGAGGATATAATACAGAAAAAGTTACATCCACTTTTGAAACAAATTTGTCTCAAGATAAGTTCACAGGTTTTAATTCCTATTTTGTCACAGATAACTCAAGTATTAACGAGTCTAAAGAAACTTATTTTGTAACTCGTGGGAGTGATAGCTATGAAAGTCTCCATGATTTGCAAACCGACTGGATAAGAAATAATGGTACGTTCACGTTGTTTGACTCTTATATTCCACAGGCAAAAGTTGCAACAAAGGCAATGAATGCTAGGGTCGCTGAACTTCCAGATGGAGCAGTAATGAATGTAACAGGTCATTCGCTTGGTACAATGGTTTCTATTCAAGCGGTAGCGAATTTACCAGCAGGGGACATCAATAAAATTGGCCGAGTGGTATTGTTTCAAGGTCCTGATGCACGTTCAAGTATTGAAAAAATGTCCGCACAGGCAAGAAAAAACATTGAAACGTTAGAGGCGCAAGGAAAGATTGATTATTACGTGAATCCCTTTGACATCGTTTCAATGTTGAATCGTAATAAAAAAGGTGTAGACGAAATTGGAAATGTTCATTATTTGATGCCTATTTCTGGAACAAGCACTTTTCAGATGGATGCTCCCTGTGGCTCTAGTCATGACTTTGGACAATATCAATTTAATAAAGATGGTAGCATCAAAGAAGCCAATGTGAAAGATAATCCAGAGATTTTTGAGGCAGGAATTCGAGTATCACGATTGATTGATGAAACATTAGAACAAGTAACAAAAGCCGCGCCTAAACTTGGTAGCCAAACGCTAACAACAATTTTAGGACTACTGGGAAGTGCGGCAACACGTAATCCAATTAGCGCGATCGTTGCAGCTGCTAATGGTTATTTGACTTATGAACAAGCGAAAAAAATATATGATGATTTTTCTAAGAAATATAATGGTATTATTGCTGATACCGCTAAACAAATGAAAAGAAATGATAAAATTTCTAATCTGAAAAATCAAATTTCTCGCAGTTCAGGTGGACAAAAAGTAAAACTTCGTGCAGAACTTGCGGGAGCTGTCTCAGAAGAAGCAAAAAGCTATGGTCGAGAATATGAGGAGCTTGTAAAGAATTGTCAACAAGAAACAGAAGATGAAATTGACCGACTTGTTCAAGCAGTTTTTGAAGGAGCCCATGGTTTAGCATTCCGTCTTCCTTATTATGAGGTAGATGCAATGATTCAAAGTTTCCAAAAAGATAATCTTTGGGACAATTCACAAGCTGAAGATAATTTAAAAATAGCGAAAAAATATAAAGAAAAACTTGATAAATTTAGCGATGCTTTGAAGAATGTTTCAAATAATATCCAGTCTTATGACGGTCAGGCAGGTAAAAGTTTGTTTAACGAGAAACCTAAGACTGTACTTCAGCCATGGGATTTACATTTTTAAAACAGAAAGGAGTAGCAACTAAATGAAGAAAAAACCAACTCTCACGGACAAACTGAATAACTACTATCGTAGGCTACAACTTATTGCAGGTATTTCTTTGTTTGTTGTGCTGTCTGCGTTGGTTGTTATTCTTGTCTCTCTCAATCAAAAACCGCAAGAAAAAGTCAAAGCGAAAACGCCAACGATTGCCCTTGTCAATGAGGATAGTCCTTCCCAATTTAACAATCAAGACTACAATTTTGGGAAGAATTTCATTGACTTGGTGTCCAATGACAACAAGTATAATTGGCAAGTGGTTTCCCGTTCTGTTGCGGATAAAGCCTATTCAGACGGCTCGATCGACGGAGTCATCTATCTCCCTCAGACTTTCTCAAAGGATTTGTTGACGTTACAGGACATTGAACCGACCCAAGCAGATGTTGCGTATAAAATTCAACCACAGGCAGATGAACTATCTGAAAAGTTGCTTCAAGACAAAATCACGTCTGCCTTATATGATTTCAACCAAAATGTCGTCAAAATGTATTACGCCAGTGTCGCAGGCAATATTGCTGAAGCCGAAAACCAGATGAATGCCACAGTTGGCAAACAGGAAAATTTGGTTTCAACTTTATCTCATCAAGTGCATCAACCCTTTCAATCTAGTATGCCCAATTATGCGAGTTTTATTTCTGGGACAACTAGTTTGAAAGGCATCAATCAAGCGAATGTTGCCATGCAAAATAGTTTTACTGATAGTACTAAAAATTTGATGAAACAAACTGGCGAGAGTTTTTCAAATCAATTGCCACAGATCACCAACTATTTTGAGACACAAAAGAGAATCGCTAGTATCAATGTAGCCAATGCAAACATTGGGATAGCGAATCAAGCTGATAGCGACCAAGTCTTTTATTATAAACAATTTGATGTCTTGAACACAGATATTGTCAATGGTCTAAGTGATTTCTATCAAAAAGACACGGTGGGTGCTGAAACAGGTCAGCTGGTCGATTTGAGGCAGAAAGTCACGGATTATAATACATTGACTGAAGATGTTAAAGAGGATATTTCAAATCAAATCACAACGCTGACAAATAAGCGAGATGAATTACTTGGACTTGAAAATGATTTGTATCACCAGTTTTTGGCACAGAGTATAACTGCGACAACAGATAATTTTGATAGTTTCGCAAATTTACAAACACTTGATAATTCAAGAATGGCATTGGCTATTAAACTTCAGACATCTCTTGGTAAACATGACAATTTGACTGGGAGTGCCTATTTAACTAAACTTCAAAATCTCATTAGTAGTCTATCTTTGACCGACTCTGATTATAAATTAGATGACTTAGTGGCAAATGGTACCATTGATAATATTACGAGAACGAAGTATAAAGAAGAACTACAAGTGATACGGCAATATGCGACTGAGTTCGGTTTGAGTAATGGTGCAGTGACATTGGGAGATAGCCCAACCGCAGATACGGTTACTCAAACCTTGACACGAAACATCAAGATAACAGTGCCGGCAGGAACTACCTATAAATCTTCAAAATTTCCTTCCGAAGTGAGCGTTAACCCTATTTCTGCAACAGGAATAACAGTCAATGCAGATAATAGTGTTGTATTAGATAATCCGCACCCAATAAATCCAGATGGGACAACAGGAACTGGGAGTCCGACAACTTTTGAATGTCAACTGGCTGTGGCATTGAGTGATAAAAAGTCATATAATTTTACGACGACTTGGAAGAACCAAATCAATGAAACTTTATCAACGACAACTGATACTTTCGCTTTAATACCCAAGGAAAGCACGACAAGTTACAATCAATATGTTGTGGATAATTTCCAAACTATAACAGATTTACTTGGGAAAATTGACAGCACAGCAAGTATGATTGCAACACTTTTCTCAAGTCCTGGAGCTGATTACACGAGCTTACTTTCGGCAACAAGTAAGGCTGATTTTCAGAATGCGAGCCCAAGTTCCATTTTTAATATGTACGGTAATATGGATTTATCGACACTTTCGGATCGTTTAAGTGATCAAGGTGTTCAAGATTTTTTGACGATGGGACAAAATGATTTGAATAAAGTCATTCAGACCATAGAGGAGTTGAACAGTTCCATTTCGGCATTGCAAAATGATGTATCAACTTTACAGAATCATCTCCCTGAGAACTACTTCACAGATAATTTAGCTACATTGACAACTTGGTATACGAAAACTGTGTCAAAAATTGATGAGACCTACAAAAATTGGCAACAACAAAATGCAACCCCGCTTCAAGTAGTGGAGTGGAATAAGTATGATAGTACTAAAACTGAACTCTACATGGAGATAAGTAACTCGCTCTATGAACAATTTCAAACTCTAGTGACAACAACTGAAAAATCTATGGCAACAATTGCAGAAAGTTCAACCGTTGTTAAAGATAACGCCACACAATTTGAGGAGTTGGTGAATCAAGCAATCAGTACGCAAAAAGATGCACAAAATCTCCTTGCGAATACGGATAATTTGGTATCTACTGGTAATCAAGGTGTTGATGAGTCGAAAGGATTCTTTGGAGATTTCTCAAAAACACTTGCCAATACGAGAACCAAAGGTGTGAATACACAAGGTATTTATGATTTCTTCGCCACACCGATTGCGACAAGTAATGCCACACCAAAGCAAAACTTGGTAGTCAATACAAAGCAATCTTTTGATGTACGCCCTCTCGTTATTTTTAGCATTGGATTAGTAGCAGGTATTTTTGCAATGATTGTGGGACAGCTTGTCTTGCACAAAAAGAAATAAGCAGTCCAAAAGTGCTGATGGTGGGGATATTTTCTTTCATCAGTGACATTTTCAATCAAGCATTGATGTGGTGGTAAGCAAGCATGAAAGCAATTGCCTCAACGGCTTTTGTGTTTGAAATGGTAATGGATGAGGCATAGAAAAAAATTAATGGAGAAAAAATGACAAATAAGCAACACGCTTTAGTGGGAAATATTCTAGCAACACTATCTTTTTTGATGACAGCTTATACAACGTTATCGCTTAATCTCAATTCAGCTGATACAGTGGTATCTTCAGCTTTTACGGTAGGCATCTTTATTGGTCTTAGTTTTAATTTTATCTTGCATGTCTTGACTTGGATTGCCTATGTGAGGATTGGTAAGACAGGTGATAAAGGCTGGAAAATATTCTTACTGGTTATTGCTATTATCTGGATATTGGGAGCGGTATTTGGGATATTAGGAGGTTTCATAATGGGTGTCGGTGGTATTGAGTTGCTCGGAGCTCTATCACAACTGGCTGGTAGTATCTTCTTGATTATCGCTTTCGCCTTAAAACCTCAAAATATCACTATTTCTAATGGTTGATATGAAAAAATAGAAGAGTATATTAATGAAAAAGAAAATAGGAATAATAGTTTTGGCTTTGACATCCGCATTGTTAATGATGGGGTGTGGTGCGAATGGTGCGAAGAAAGAGACCAAAGATGGCTCAAAAGCAAGTGCAGCGAAAGCGGTAGGACTGGAAGTTAATCTTAAAAATGGATATGTTGCACTTTCTGAGAAAAAAGAGATGAGTGACGATACAGAATACCTCGCACTTGAGGTCAATGTTAAAAATACGAGTGACAAGAAAATTTATTTAAGTGACGAGAACTTTGCTTTGTACCAAAAAGGTGATGACGAGAAAATAAAACCTGAAAGAACGTATGACTTTGCGATATCTTACGATTATAAAGACACTTTGTTTACAGAACTTTCAGAGGGGAAAAGCACAACAGGCACAATTGTGTTTGAAGTTAAAAAAGGCAAAACATATAAATTAGCCGTATCAAAAACATCACCTAGCCTCGCACAAAAAGAAAAAGATATTGAGATTTCAGTTGATTTGAAAAAATATGATAAAACAACATCTAATTTCACAGAAGCTGAGAACGCCTTGGCAGCCTATATTGATGTTGTGTTCCTAAATAAAGCAAATGCTGCTTATGGAAAATTGGTATCAACTGGTAAAGATGAAGCTATTGAGACAGCTAAAAAAGCGTTTGTCAAAAATTTTAAAGACAGTTTTATGGATTTTAGACCAAGTGATGAACAAGCAAGTGCGGCATATGATCAATTTCGTGAGGCGCAAGCCAAACGTTCATCTTATAAACTGACAATCATAGGTTTTTATGATAATAAAGCGCTGGTTAATGTTAAGTTGAATGCCTTATCTAGGGAAAACATTCGTCGCCTTATCGGTGATTATGAGAGTGCTTATTTTGATACGACAGATGATTATGATTACAAAAAAGCAGAAGAAGATGCCTATAATAAATATAAGGAAATTCTGGATAAATCAGACTTAGTAGAATCAAATGATAAACTCAATATCGTGATGAGCAAAAAAGATGGCAAATGGGACATCAAGATGAAAAATGTTGATGCACCGCAAAATGAATATCTTCTCCAAAGTTATATCGGAGATGTAATGGATTATTAAGCTTTAAAAACACTCTTTAGAGTGCCAACTCTAAGGAGCATTTTTTAGTTTGTTAGTGTTGTCTAAAAAAGTATGAGACTAATCTCAAATTTTTACAAGAGCAGTCTTTTTTGATATAATGATATAGAATAATGGATGATAGCGGAGATGAACATGAGCGAATTTAAGCATTTATACGATGATTTTAAACCAGAAAATTATAAAATTTTTCTGGATGTTAACCGAGAAACAAAAAGGTTCAAAGGTCAAGTCACTGTAACAGGTGAGAGTCTGACGACTAATCTCGCATTTCACCAAAAAGATTTAGAGATGACATCAGTTATCGTCAATGGTCAAGCAGTCGATTTCAGCTTGGATGAACCATCAGAAACGGTAAGTTTTAAGGCCTCTGAGCTAGGTCAAATGACAATTGACTTCACATACTCTGCAGCTTTGACTGACAATATGACTGGTATTTACCCATCATACTACGATGCTGATGGTGAGAAAAAACAATTAGTCGGTACACAATTTGAGACGCATTTTGCCCGTCAAGCCTTCCCGTCGATTGATGAACCAGCGGCTAAAGCGACCTTTGACTTATCAGTGAAATTTGACGAAAAAGAAGGCGAAGAAATTGTTTCAAATATGCCAGAAATTTCAAATGAAAATGGTGTACATACCTTTGATACAACGGTTAAGATGTCATCTTACCTTTTGGCTTTCGTCTTTGGCGATATGCAGTCAAAACTTGGTGAAACGAAAAATGGGACTCAAGTTGGTGTTTTTGCAACCAAAGCTCATAAAGCCCAAGCGCTCGATTTTCCTTTAGATATCGCGATTCGTGTTATCGAATTTTACGAGGATTATTTCAAAGTCGCCTATCCATTGCCACATTCATGGCATATCGGTCTGCCTGACTTTTCAGCAGGCGCGATGGAAAACTGGGGTGCCATCACTTATCGTGAAGTCGCTTTGCTTGCTGATCCAGATAACTCGACGCTTGCTAGCCGCCAATACGTGGCGCTTGTCATCGCGCATGAACTTGCACACCAATGGTTTGGTGACTTAGTGACAATGGAGTGGTGGGATGACCTCTGGTTGAACGAATCATTCGCTAACATGATGGAATACGTTGCCATTGATGCGATTGAACCTGATTGGCACATCTGGGAGCAGTTCTCAGTATCTGAAGCTCCTATGGCGCTTAATCGAGATGCTATCGACGGCGTGCAATCAGTCCATGTTGCAGTTAACCACCCTGACGAAATTAACACACTTTTTGACGGTGCGATTGTTTATGCTAAAGGTGCTCGTCTCATGGTCATGCTCCGAAAATGGCTCGGCGACACTGATTTCTCAGCAGGCCTTCATGCATATTTTGAAGTGCATCAGTATGGCAATACCGTTGGTCGTGATTTGTGGGATGCTTTGTCAGCAGCATCAAGCCGTGATGTTTCAGCCTTTATGACATCGTGGATTGAGCAGCCCGGCTACCCAGTACTAAGCGTGTCCGTAGAAAATGATGAACTCGTTTTACGCCAACAACAATTCTTTACAGGTGAGGGTGTGGATCAAGGTCGTCTATGGCAAATTCCGCTTAACACGAACTGGACTGGTCTGCCTGATGTTTTATCAGAAGCAGAAGTTAGAATTCCAGGTTTTGCGGTTTTGTCAGCTGAAAATGTCGGCAAACCACTCCTCTTTAATGCGCAAAATGCCGCGCACTATTTGGTTAAATACGATGCAGCATTGACTGAAAAAGTAACTGCAGCAGTCCCAACTTTTGATACGATTACAAAAGTTCAACTCATCCAATCTGCCTTGAAATTAGCAGAAGGTGGCTTATCTGACTACGCTGACTTGGTCAATTTGCTTGCGACATTTGATAATGAACCGTCAAACGTTGTCAACTTGGCGATGTCCCAAGCGCTCAATGCTTTGAAAATTTTCATTGACGAAGATACTGATTCAGAAGTCAACTTTAAGAAATTTGTTGCCCGTTTGTTTGACAAACAATATAACCGTTTAGGTTGGGCTAAAGTTGCTGGTGAATCATTCAATGATGAGCAATTACGTGCTTTACCAATTTCATGGGAAGTCTACGCTGAAAACGCGGATGCTGTTGCACAATCATCAGAGGTATTTAGCCAACACGCTACTGATATTCACAGTATTCCAGCTGATATCAGACAAGTTGTCCTGAAAAATGAAATCGTTGAAAACGAAACAGATGAATTAGTTCAAAAGTACTTCGATGCTTATGCTAAAACGACTGATCAAACCTTCCAACGTGAGTTGAATGTTGCCGTGTCTAGCACGAAGAAAATGCCAACAGTCGACACCATCATCTCACAATATCGCAACACTGATTTGGTAAAACCACAAGATTTACGTTTCTGGTTCTCATCACTTGTCAGCCGCGACTTTTCACAGGCTGCTGCCTTCGATTGGTTAGTTGAAAATTGGGATTGGGTGCAAGAAAAGCTAGGCGGAGATATGGCGTCTGGTGACTTTATCAAAGTCATAGGTAATAGTTTTGATACAGAAGCAAAATTGCAAGCCTTTATTAACTTCACAGAACCATTCAAAAATGAACCAGCCTTTAAACGAATTATCGAAATGGCCAAAACACAAATTGCTGCTAAGATTGCCTTGTTAGCTGATCAAAAAGCAAAAGTTGTGGCTTTGTTTGAAACGATTTAAGGGTAAGAACATCATTTAAAGCACTCTGAATACAGTGTGCTTTTTTTGTTTCAAATCAGATTAAGCTTTAAGTAAGCACATCAAGCAAATGAGGCATTCATCTTGTTTGTTTTTATTTATTAAAATACTTGCCAAGCTCAGTTATTTTTGGTATAATTATAACGTTGTCTTTGTGAGTTTCATAGCTTTCAAGAGTACAACCGCACGAAGTTAGGTTTAAGCGAAGTCATTCCACCTACCAAGGCGAGTCTAACATATTATATAAGGAGGAAACACGCAAATGACTTATGCAATCGTAAAAACTGGCGGGAAACAAGTCAAAGTTGAAGTAGGACAAGCAATCTACGTTGAGAAATTGGACGTTGAAGCTGGCGCTACTGTAACTTTTGACGAAGTTGTACTTGTTGGCGGTGAAAAAACTGTGATTGGGGCGCCATTCGTATCTGGTGCAACTGTCGTCGCAGAAGTTGAGAAACAAGGTAAACAAAAGAAAGTTGTCACTTTCAAATACAAACCTAAAAAACACTCACACCGTAAACAAGGTCACCGTCAACCGTATACAAAAGTTGTCATCAAAGAAATCAACGCTTAATCGCGACAGTTTAATCAGATGATCAACATCAAGTTTAGTCGAAAAGATGATCAGATTACACGCTTTGTGATTACAGGCCATGCCTTTAATGGTCAAACGGCGCATGACATTGTTTGTGCTGGCGTTTCAAGTCTTGCAATCACAACGGTCAACTCCCTAGAGACAATTGCTCATTTTCAACCTCTGGTTGAAGTGGATGAAGTTGAAGGTGGTTTTCTCGATTGTGAAATCTTGTCTGATTTATCCGACAAACAAGCTGAAATTGCTCAGATATTGCTGCTAAACTTCGAAAATGGTGTTAAAGCCATTGCCGAGGAGGCAGAATATAGCAGTTTCATCCAAGTTACCTCAAGGTAATCTACTAAGTGAACTGTTTGGGTTAGATTTTGAAACCATAAGTATGAAAATCGGTCGTTCAAAAACCGAACGATTGAATCAACGATTTCCTGACTTATGATTCAAAATCTAAGCGAACTCAAACAGTATCCTACATTAAATCAAGGAGGAAAAACCCTATGTTGAAAATGAATCTATCGTTGTTCGCCCACAAAAAAGGTGGTGGTTCAACTTCCAATGGTCGTGATTCACAATCTAAACGTCTTGGCTCTAAAGCTGCTGATGGACAAACTGTGACTGGCGGATCAATCCTTTACCGTCAACGCGGTACTAAAATCCATCCAGGTGAAAACGTTGGCCGTGGTGGTGACGATACACTTTTCGCTAAAATCGAAGGCGTTGTAAAATTCGAACGTTTCGGTCGCGACAAGAAGAAAGTATCTGTTTACCCAGTTGCTAAGAAAGCTTAAAAACTGCGACGAGCTTAAGTGAGAAAGCAAAAGAAACTGCGACGAGCCTAGGCGAGAAAGCAAAAAAGCTTAAAAATAAAAACTTTCGACTCTAGGGTTGAAAGTTTTTTCATGTGACAGGGGTTGAATACCCAAGAAATGAGGAAAATGATGATAGAAAATGAGATGTTAGATCGTTTTTTACGTTATGTAAGAATTAATACACGCTCTGATGAGACAAGTACAACAGTTCCAACGACACAATCACAAGTTGCGTTTACAGCCATGTTGGCAGACGAAATGCGTGAAATTGGCTTAGAGAATGTCCATTATTTAGAAAGCAATGGCTATGTCATTGGGACAATTCCAGCGACGACAGCTAAACCAGTCCGTAAAATGGGTTGGATTGCGCATGTGGATACAGCTGATTTTAATGCGGATGGGATTAATCCACAAATCGTCGAAAACTATGATGGTAACCCGATCCAACTTGGGACAAGCGGTTATGCACTGGATGCCAAAGACTTCCCTAATCTAGCTAACTACAAAGGTCAAACCTTGATCACAACAGATGGCACAACCTTGCTTGGGGCTGATGATAAGGCTGGTATTGCTGAAATTATGACAGCTGCTGATTTCTTAATGCAACACCCTGAGATTGAACATGGTGAAATTCGTGTTGGTTTCGGACCGGACGAAGAGATTGGTACGGGTGCCGATTTATTTGATGTCGCTGATTTCGATGTTGACTTTGCCTACACCATTGATGGTGGCCCACTAGGTGAGTTGGAATACGAAACCTTTAATGCTGCGTCAGCTGTGATCACAATTGCTGGTCGTAATGTTCACCCAGGAACAGCGAAAAATCAAATGATTAACGCCCTTCAACTGGCCAATGATTACCACAATCAATTGCCAGAAACAGCCCGTCCAGAACTGACTGATGGGCGTCAAGGTTTCTATCATTTGGCAAGTTTGACAGGTTCTCCAGAAGCAGCTACGATGACTTATATCATTCGCGACCATCACCGGACGAATTTCGAGAAAATGAAGTCAGAACTTTTAACAATTGCTGAAAAAATGAACGAGAGTTATGATGAGGACCGTGTCAATGTTGTCTTGAAAGATCAATATTACAACATGGCTGAAGTGATTGAGAAAGATATGTCTATTGTCGCACTAGCTGAAACTGCGATGAAAAACCTGGGCATCACACCTAAGATTGAACCTGTCCGTGGTGGGACAGATGGCTCTAAAATTTCATTTATGGGCATTCCAACGCCGAATATTTTTGCGGGTGGTGAAAATATGCACGGTCGTTTTGAGTTCGTGAGCGTGCAAACCATGCTGGCAGCTGTTGATACAATCATTGAGATTGCTAAATTAAACAGCACACAACTTTAATTGTGAGTATCTGTGCCTATCTATCAAAAAATCAGAGCTCTTTTCGAGTTCTGATTTCATTTTTAACGGACGATTAAGATATCGCATTTGGCATGGGTAACGATGTATTGAGCAACTGATCCAATGAATAGTCGTTCAATGTAGCTCAAGCCTGTCGCACCAATCGTAATTAAGTCAACGTTTTCTTCTTTAGGGAGTGTCGTAGACATCATAATCTTAGGAGAACCAAATTCGACTCGGGTCTTGACTTTACTAATACCGGCTTTTTTCGCCTCTTCAGCGAAATCAGCAATGAGTTGTTCCGCTCCTTTTTTGGTGTCCTCAGCTACCATTGTGTCGTAGGTTGAGATGCTCTGAAAAGCACGCAAGTCGATAATATTAACGAGTAGAAGTTCTGCATCGTTTCGTTTTGCGACAGCGATTGCGCGGTCCAAAGCATTAGCAGATTCAACGGATCCGTCAATCCCCACCATAATTTTGTTATATTCTTGAAGCATAGCTTTTCCTCCATTCATGATGCTCTAGGGTATTTTGACGCGGCATTCGTGCCAAAACTGGGCAGAAAGTAGTCGTGCCCTCTACTTTTATTATATGCTCATTTGGTAAAAAAGTAAAAGAAAAACTTGTCTTATATGATTTGAAAGGCTCAGGTCTTTTGGCGTTGGCGTGTATGGGGCATTTGTGCTATAATAAGCCTTATCAATTAATCATATGGAGAGAAGAAATGAAAAAGTTGTCTGATGATGAATTTGAACAAAAAATTCAACATATGCGCGAGCTTTATTTAGAAAATCATGATAAAAGTGAATTAAAGACTGCTATGGCAGCTAAATTATCATTTTTAGATCACTTTCGTAGTCGAGATAATCAAAAAGCACGTTTGCGTCGACAATTATCAGAATTAGAAATTAAACGATGTCGGGCGACTTTGGATAAGAAATCTGCCCAAAAATTTGACCAGAAGTTAGCCATGAAAAAAGCTTTATTCAAACAATTATTGGATGAGAAAAATGATAATTAATGGTAGTTTTTAAGTGCTGTTAAAAACCATAATATAAGATGGAGTGGCCAATTAATGCGCCATACCTAAATAGGAGGAGTTATAAGCACTCTCAACAATGAGATCAAGCATCTGTGACAAGTTAGAAAGCGAAAGGAGAGCATACACGGTTGATTCATACGGTATTTTATGTCATCATATTTTTTGTTGCATTAATTGTTTCTAATGTCATCAATAAGGTATTCCCTAAACTTCCACTACCTCTCATTCAAGTTGTCTTTGGTCTGATTTTAGGTGTACTTGGAGCAGGAGATGTCTTACGCCTAAATTCTGAGCTTTTTCTGGCCTTTGTTATTGGTCCCCTTTTGTTTAGAGAAGGAGAAGAAGCTGACGTGAAAGGGATTGTCAAACATGGACGTACGGTAACACTGCTTGTATTCCCTGTTGTCTTTGTGACAACCCTTATCGTCGGGATTATCGGTCATAATTTTTATGCTGCCATTCCTTTAACCGCCTGTTTTGCCCTTGGTGCCAGCTTAGGACCAACCGATGCAGTAGCGGTGAGTTCGCTCTCTGAGCGTTTCGATTTTCCAAAACGAATCATTGCCGTCTTAAAAGGCGAAGGTCTTTTTAATGACGCATCTGGTATTATCGCCTTTCAGTTTGCCATATTAGCGTTAACTACAGGAGAGTTTTCTCTTGGGAAAGCTGTTGGCAGCTTAGCACTGTCAGCCATTGGGGGAGCGCTAGTTGGTTTTCTAGTGGCTTGGTTAAATCAAACTGTTCTGACCCTGATGGAAGATGTCGCGGCGCAGGATGTCACGGGCTATCTGATGTTAGAGATTGTGCTCCCTCTATTGGCATTTTTCCTAGCAGAAGAATTTCATGTTTCAGGAATTATTGCTGTTGTTGTGGCAGGTGTCATGCAGGCAAGTGGTTTCAAAAAAATTACTTTGTTCGATGCTCAGGTTGAAAGTGTTTCAAAAACAGTCTGGGATGCTGTGACGTTTATTTTGAACTCCATTGTCTTTTTATTTCTAGGTATTGAATTACAACAAATCATGACACCAATCATCAGTAATGCCTATTATGATAATTTTAGGTTATTATTCACTGTTTTAGTGTTAACCGCAGCTTTGTTTATCATGCGTTATGTGATTTTAAGTGTCTATTATGCCGTAATTGCTAAAAAGCGTCATCAAAAATTTTCCCGTTATGTTGATGATATTTTACTTCTGACCTTTTCTGGTGTTAAGGGGACAGTATCTGTTGCGACAATCTTATTACTACCAGAAGCCGTTGCTCAGAAGTATTCCTTGCTTATCTTTCTTGCGGCATCAGTAACAGTTGTCAGTTTCTTAACTGGTATTTTGGTGCTACCAATCATCGCGCCTAAAAAAGAAGAAAAGGTTGATAATGTCTCAAAAATTGCTATTTTAACTAGTGTCGTTGAACAGCTTGAGCAAGAATCAGTAAAAGGTCGAAATAAACTCGGCTATATTGCAACGATTGATAACTATCAAGCGAGAATTCGGAAATTGATTATTAATCAAGAATCAGCGACAATGACCGCCGAGTTTAATGACTTACAGCTTTTGATTCTTCGACTTGAAAATGAAGGTCTGGAAAATGCATTCCGAAATAATGACATTACGATTAAAACTTATCGGATTTACCAAAGATATTTGAAAGAGCTAGAACGCTCAATTGTTCATAGATTTGTTTCAAGTTTAGCCTTCGCAGTTGCCATTTTTATACGGGCGATTCGCTTGGTTTTGAGTAATATTTTACATACTAATATTCATTTTAATCGAAAAAAAATACAAAAATTGGTTGGCGATTCTAAAACGGAAATTCGTGACCTTTACTTCAATAATACAAGTCTTATTTTAGATGCCCTAGAGAGTTTGGAGGGGGTCTATAATACTGACTTGATTAATTATCTACAATCAGAACGCTTGCGTGCGTCAGAGCAAGTGGCAACGGGCGGTTTCATCACCCGAATCATTACCAAGGCGCGGCCTAATAATTTAGATGAGATGATGCGAGGCTATTATTTAGAACGCAAATTAATCTTTGAATATGAGGCACAAGGCTTGCTAACAGCGAGAGAAGCCAAAGTGATGCGAAAAAATGTCAACGCCCTCGAAAACTATTCAATGACTGACAATCATTCCAACTTGCTCTATGATTTCCTAGAGTATACACCAAAATAAAAACTGCGAACTCGCAGTTATTTTCAAGTTCAAAATATGATAGTGAAAGCAGTATGACGTAGCACAAACTTCTGCGCTTGTGCAGGTTCGTCAATTATCTATTTTTCTACAGAAGTTAACTTGAAGTTCTAATAAAAGGAAGAAACATGATATATTTTGATAATTCAGCGACAACAGCGATTGACCCCACCGTCCTGAAAACATATACAGACGTTACCACAAAAATAATGGGTAATCCGTCTAGCTTGCATAATTTAGGGACAGTTGCTGGGCGAATGCTAGAGGCATCTCGCAAACAAATTGCCGACCTACTCGGCAAATCAGCATCGGAAATTTACTTTACCTCAGGCGGTACAGAAGGTGACAACTGGATCCTAAAGGGTGTGGCATTTGAAAAACGTGTCTATGGAAACCATATCATCGTCTCAAGTGTTGAGCATCCTGCGGTCAAAGCATCAGCCGAATGGCTTGCGACACAAGGCTTTGAAGTGGATTTTGCCCCTGTTGATAGCCATGGTTTTGTCAAACTTGATGCCTTAGCAGCTTTAATCAAAAAAGAGACGATTTTAGTCTCAGTTATGGCTGTTAATAACGAGATTGGCACCATTGAGCCAATTCATCAGATTGCGGACTTGTTAGCGGATAAACCAACGATTTCTTTTCATGTGGATGCGGTACAGGCTGTTGGTAAGTTAGATGTGTCGGAGTTTTTGCCTGAACGTGTTGATTTTGCAACTTTTTCAGCGCATAAGTTTCATGGTCCTCGCGGTGTTGGTTTTGTCTATATTAAAAAAGGTAAAAAACTGCAACCCTTATTAACAGGTGGTGGTCAAGAAAATAATCAACGCTCAACGACGGAAAATGTGGCGGGTATTGCAGCGACAGCTAAGGCTTTACGTATGGTGCTGACAGATTCAGAGGCTAAACTTACGAAATTGGCGGCGATGAAAGAAGTCTTATTGACGGCACTGGCTGAATATTCGGATGTTGTCGTCTTTAGTCAGCGAGATAACTTTGTACCTCATATCATTACTTTTGGACTCAAAGGTGTCCGTGGTGAAGTGTTAGTACATGGGTTTGAAGCACATGAGATTTACATATCAACGACAAGTGCCTGCTCGTCTAAGGTGGGTCTAGCGTCTAGTACCTTAACAGCGATGCACGTGTCACCTAAACTTGCGACATCCGCTGTTCGCATTTCCTTAGACGAGACCAATAACATGGTAGAAATCGAGCAATTTTTGACGATTTTCAAACAACTCCATGCCAAATTCCAAAAAATACAATAAAATATAGAGATACTTTTTCGCTAGGTAGGTGAGGGTATCGGGCATCTTTCGCTAGTGTTAGGCGAGGGATTTTAAATAGAAAGTGACTATGACAAATTTAAATTATTCAGAAATTATGGTTCGCTACGGTGAGCTGTCGACTAAGGGCAAAAATCGGATGCGTTTTATCAGTCGTTTGGCTCAAAATATCCGAGAGGTTTTGACAGAATTTCCGACGATTTCGGTTAAGGGTGAGCGAGACCGTGCGCATATCTATCTTAATGGTGCAGCCTATGCGCCTTTGGCTGAGAAATTAGTCAAGGTGTTTGGTATTCAGAATTTTTCGCCTGCGATTAAAGTGGACAAAAATATGCCAGCAATTGAAGCAGCAGTGGCAACCTTGATGAAAAATGTGTATCAAGAAGGCATGACGTTTAAAATTACGGCTAAGCGTTCTGACCATGATTTTGAGTTAGATAGTACAGAGTTAAATCGTGAGTTGGGGCATACGGTTATTATGGCAGTGCCACATGCGAAAGTACAGATGAAAAAGCCTGATATTGATTTACGGGTTGAAATTCGTCCTGACTTCGCTTATCTGAGCTATGAAACGATTAAAGGTGCGGGCGGCTTACCTGTCGGTACTGCTGGTAAAGGGATGCTGATGTTGTCTGGTGGGATTGACTCGCCAGTTGCGGGCTATTTAGCGCTTAAACGTGGCGTTGAAATTGAGGCGGTTCATTTTGCTAGCCCACCTTATACGAGTCCTGGTGCGCTCAAAAAAGCAAAAGACTTAGCCAGTAAGTTAACAGTTTTTGGCGGTGATATTCAATTTATCGAAGTGCCATTTACTGAGATTCAAGAAGAAATCAAAGAAAAAGTACCGATGCCTTATTTGATGACAGTAACGCGTCGTTTCATGATGCGTATCGTTGATGAGATTCGGGCTCGTCGTCATGGTCAAGTCATCATCAATGGTGAAAGTCTAGGTCAAGTGGCTAGCCAAACACTAGGCTCAATGACAGCTATCAATGCAGTCACTACAACGCCAGTCATTCGACCAGTTGTGACTATGGATAAATTAGAAATTATCGAATTAGCTGAGAAGATTGATACGTTTAATATTTCGATTCAACCCTTCGAAGATTGTTGTACGATTTTTGCACCACCACAACCTAAGACCAACCCTAAGCTCGAAAATGCTGAAAAATTTGAAGCGCGTATGGCTATTGATGATTTGGTACAACGAGCGGTTGACGGCATAATGGTCAGCCAAATTACTGGTGAGGCACAAGTCGATGATTTAGAAGTAGTTATTCAAGATTTATTATAGAAAAGGGAAGTTGCCTATGTTTAGTAAAGGAAAATTTCCAGGGCTATTAGCACTTGGTATTTTTACGTTTATGTCAACCCTTGATGGGTCAATTGTTAACATTGCCCTGCCAAGTATGGCACGTGAAATGCACCTTGATATGGGGCAAGTGACTTGGTCAGTGACCATTTATTTAGTCGTTATATCAGGTTTAATTCTGTTATTTGGTAGACTTGGTGACTTAGTTGGAAAAACAAAAATTTTTAGCATTGGTAGTTTGATTTTCACCCTAGGCTCACTACTCGCAGGGATTAATCTAGGACTACATTTTCTACTCTTTTCAAGGATTGTACAAGCTGTTGGGGCATCTATGACCATGTCTAATAGTTTTGGGATTACTAGTCAACTCTTTGAGCCGACTTTGAGAGCTAGAGCTATGAGTATCATGTCTATGTTTGTGAGTTTAGGGGCAATTGCAGGTCCTGCAATCGGCGGCTTTATCTTACAGTTTGCGAGTTGGTCGTACATCTTCTGGATTAATGTACCTTTAGGCGTCGTTGCCTATCTCATTGGTAGAAAAGCCTTGCCGGAAGATCCTGGCTCAGGTAGTGTGAAAGATGCCGATTTACTTGGGGCAACACAGATGTTTCTAACGATTGTCGCGTTCTTCATCGCAGTCAGTCTAGGACAAGCTCAAGGTTTCATGACGCTGTCGGTCATCCTAAGTTTTGCTGCCATGATTGCACTTTTTGCTTGGTTTATTCATACAGAAAAAACAGTCGAAAAACCTTTGCTGAACCTCAATATTTTCAGCAGTAAACTCTTTAGTATGAGCGTTTTGACGAGCATGACAATGTTCACAGCGGGTAGTTTTGTCAACATCATCATGCCATTCTATCTGCAAGATTATAGAGGTGCTGCCGCTGGTTTTGCAGGAATGGTGATGATGGCCTATCCTGTGGGAATGTTCATTTTTAGTCCGATTGCGGGTGTTTTGTCAGATAAATTTGATAAAGAAATCATCACTTTCTTTGCCATCTCTGGTGTATTGATTGTGCAGCTGGGCTATCTCATGATTGGTAAGCTGACAGTTTTGCCAGTTGTAATGCTGATCTTGTTCTGTCATGGTGGCAGTGTCGGCTTTTTCCAAAGTCCTAACAATGCTTTGGTCATGTCAACGGTGGAAACGAAGTATCTGGGAATTGCAGGATCAGTCAATGCCTTGGGACGAAACCTTGGCTTTGTATTAGGAACAACCTTAGCGACAACGGTTTTATTTGTTGCCATGTCCAATCAAATCGGTCACCGTGTTTCGGGTTATGTCAAATCACAGCCTGAGGTCTTTCTCCACGGTATGCACATTGCCTTTTATGTGGCTTTAGCACTGATTGTATTTGCTTGGAGCTTGTCAGGTTATCGTTTACTCACACGGAAAAAATCTGCTTGATCAATGAGAAAGTTGAAAACTATCAGATTTGATGCGTATTGTTCCAGTCTATTTTTTATTTGATTAGAAAAGTGGTTAACCTCTTGATTGGTATCCTATTAGTTGCTTTGGTTAGCTTGCTTTCTTGGTTCAAATTTGGAAAGAAGTTTGCGAAAAACATGAAATAACAGCTTAAACAAGTCTAGAAAAGCAGACTGAGAGAAAGCTCAAAAAGAGAAAATTGGGGCTGTGATAAAAGTCTTGAAAACAGAAAAACGCTTGAACCTTGTTTGTAAAAAAACTTGGTTTCATGCGTTTTTTTTGTATTTCAGAATCAGGTAACCTTAACTCCTAGACTCTTCTTTTATTGTTTGTCTCCACTTTTTCTATGTATGTTTAGTGGAGGTTGGTTATACCGATCAGTAATTCACAATCGTGTATTTTTTCTTACCACGGCGAATCACCGTGAGTTCGCCTTCAAGTTTATCCGCATCAGTCAACATATAATCAAGCTCAGTTTGACGTTCCCCATTGAGGTAAATCGCGCCATTGGTAATGTCTTCACGCGCTTGACGACGACTTGGAGAGATTTTGGCATCAACAAGTAGATTAACCAAGTTACCATCAAAATCACTGGCAACTGTATAGCTAGGCACATCTTTCAAGCCAGCTTTGATGTCTTTGACTGATAAGGCTTTGATATGACCTGCAAAAAGTTGCTCTGAGATATTCACTGCTTGCGCATAGGCAGCTTCGCCGTGAACCAAAGTCACGACTTCTTTAGCTAATGTTTTTTGAGCTAAACGTTCATGTGGTGCAGCCTCAAACGCTTTGGCAATGGTATCAATCTCATCAAGGGATAAGAAAGTAAAGATTTTCAAGAATTTCACAGCGTCGGCATCAGCGATATTGAGCCAGAATTGGTAAAATTCATAGGGTGATGTTTTATCGGCATCAAGCCAGACGGCATTGCCCTCAGACTTTCCGAATTTTTTACCGGTTGAATCGGTGATCAGCGGTACTGTAATGACATGGGTTTCATTACCTGACTTTTTACGAATTAAATCAGTCCCAGCTACCATGTTTCCCCATTGGTCAGAGCCACCGATTTGGAGGTTAACCCCGTGACTTTCATTGAGTTGGTAGAAATCATAGCCTTGGAGAATTTGGTAGGCAAACTCAGTATATGAAATGCCGGTTTCAATTCTTTTTTTGACAGATTCCTTGCTCATCATGTAGTTGATGGTGTAGTACTTGCCGACATCACGCAAAAATTCAAGGACGTTCATGTTGGCGAACCAGTCGTAGTTATTGACCACGATGGCAGCGTTTTCGCCCTCAAAACTTAGAAAACGTGATAACTGTTGCTTAATCGACTTAGACCACTCTGCCACGGTGTCAGTGGTTTGGAGTGAGCGCTCAGCATCTTTAAATGACGGGTCGCCAATCATTCCAGTCGCCCCACCAACGAGTGCCACAGGATGATGCCCAGCAAGCTGCAAGCGACGCATATTTAGGATAGGCACCAAATGCCCCAAATGGAGCGAATCTGCAGTTGGGTCATAACCCGTGTAAAAGCTAACAGAAGTTTCTGTCAAGGCTTTGACTAGCGCTGATTCATCTGTCGTTTGAAAAATCAAACCACGTGCTTTGAGTTCTTCGAAGATATTCATGTTCAATCGTCCTTACTTTAGAGGTTGTCCTTACTTGCTGCCGGTACATGGTAGCAGATAATACTTTATATGTGTTATTTTATTATACTGATTTGAGTATAATGTATCGTGACATAGCCACAGAGGATAAAGTGTTAAAAATACCATATTGAAAGCTGGGCAGACATAGTGTCACCTCAATTAGCTAAATTTTTATAAATTAAGTCTATTATATCAAAAAAATCAAGATATTTTAAGGCGTGAGTCTATATTTTAACAGATATCGTCGGTGATTTACTAAATTAAAACTTGTCGGATAAGTATCTGAAATGCCTGATCTGATACTGAGTTTACGAAAGTGTAAGTCAAAGCTACTAATTGATTAGTTTTTGGATTTGTCAGATTTTATTTATGCCTATACCAGCTATCTTGCTAACCTCTAAGGTAGAGCTGATTAATTCTATCTTTGGGACTTTATTTTTAGGTCGATATGCCATGTGGGTGTATGATGGCTAGTCAAGATATGACATTTATCATCAAATGGATTTTTTATATTCTCTATCCAATTCACATTATCTGCTGTACCTCTTGTCTACTTTGCTTTTTTATAACCAGTTAATGCGTAGATTATTGCTAGATACAAAAGAGAGGGAATCCCTATGTCTAAAGGCTTGTAGGGCATATAGTAGTAGGTAAAAGAAAAAAGTTGTGATATAATAAAGCTATGACTAGAGAATTTTCCGATAAAGAACGTGAGGCGCTACAGCATCGCATTGAAGCTAAAAAAGCGAAACGTAACGAAAAAAATAAAAACAAAAATAAAAAAAGTCCTTCCGATGGTAAAACTATTCTAGAGACGACTTTTATAGTTGTCAGAGGTTTGGGTGTCGTTTTTGCGACGATTTTGAGTCTTGGTATTATTTTTAGTGCCGCGACAGGAACGGGTTATTTAGTGAGCTTGATTTCAGACGTCAAAGTACCGTCAAGCAAAGTATTGACTGAAAAAATCAATACCATTCCTGAGGCATCTGTGATGACTTATAGCAATGGTCAGTCAATTTCTGATATTTCGAGTGATTTAATCAGAACAAAAGTGTCAAGTGATCAGATGGCACAAACAGTAAAGAATGCCTTGATTGCAACAGAAGATGAAAATTTTGAACATCATAAAGGCGTGGTACCCAAGGCTTTCTTCAGAGCAATTTTGGGAGAATCAATGGGAGGGTCGTCTTCAGGTGGCTCAACGATTACTCAACAGTTGATAAAGCAACAAGTCCTTGGAGATTCACCAACTTTTAAGCGCAAAGCCACAGAGATGGTATATGCGTTAGAGCTTGAAAAACATTTTACCAAGGATGAAATCTTAACAGACTATCTAAATGTCTCACCTTTTGGTCGTAATAATAAAGGTCAAAATATTGCAGGTGTTGAAGAGGCAGCTAAAGGAATTTTTGGCAAGTCAGCTAAAGACTTGACGATTCCAGAAGCAGCTTTTATCGCAGGTTTACCACAGAGTCCTATTGTTTATACACCTTATGGTGCAGATGGCAATCTTAAATCTAAGGAAAATATGCAATATGGCTTAGATAGACAAAAAGATGTTCTCTTTAACCTTTATAGAAATGGTTATATCTCTAAAAAAGAGTATGAAGCTTATAAAGCCTATGATATTTCGACTGAATTCATTGCGCCGGCAACAGCCGAAACAGCAAGTCATGGTTATTTATATCACGTGGTCTATAATGAAGCCTTTGATAAAGTCTATGATTATTTGATTAAGACAGACAAAGTTTCTGAAGCTGAACAAGGTAATGATGTGATTAAAGAAACCTACCAAAAAATGGCAGAGCAAAAATTGCAACAAGGTGGCTTTACAATCACTGCAACCATTGACCAAGGGATTTATCAAGCCATGCAGACAGCTGTCGCAAATTATGGCTATCTCTTGCAAGACGGCACAGGTGAAAATCAGACGGGGAATGTCCTCATGGACAATAAAACTGGCGCTGTTCTTGGCTTTGTGGGTGGTCTGGATTATAATAGTAACCAAAACAACCATGCTTTTGATACGCACCGCGACCCTGGCTCATCTATCAAACCAATCGTGGCTTATGGGCCAGCGATTGATATGGGATTGATGGGAAGCGCAAGTCGCTTGTCAAATTATCCAACGAAGTTTGCTAGTGGTGAGCCGATTATGCATGATACATCAGCTGGGACACAAGAAATGATGACTTTGCAAGATGCATTGGATACCTCTTGGAATATTCCGGCCTACTGGACGTATCAGACCATTCTTAAATCTGGCAATTCGGTTAAACCTTACATGAGTAAGATGAACTACCAAGTTAAAAATTATCAATATGAGTCTCTGCCCTTAGGTGGTGGTTTAGATCCAACTGTTGTGCAGCATACAAACGGCTACCAAACCTTGCTGAATGGTGGCCAATACGACCCTTATTATGTGATCGATAGTATCAAAGACGGCAATGGTAAGGAGATTTATAAACATCAAAGTCAACCCGTTCAGGTCTATTCAAAAGCAACCTCATCTATCATGGCAGAGCTTTTAAAGGGACCGATTAAGTCACAGAAAACAACGACTTTTTATGGTCAGTTGTCTAACTTGAATTCAACGTTAGCGGGTGCTGATTGGGTAGGTAAAACCGGGACATCAAACGACTTTGTCGATGCTTGGCTTATGGTTGCAACGCCCGCAGTAACGCTCAGTTCTTGGGTCGGTCACGATAATAATACGCCAATGGCTGCGATGACGGGTTATAACAATAACTCACAATATGTTGCCCAACTAGCCAATAGTATTTATCAAGCTAATCCAGATGTGTTTGGTATTGCGCAACGGTTTACACTTGATCCATCAGTGACAAAATCAACAGTCTTGACAGCAACAGGTGAAAAACCAGGTACATTCACAGGTGGAGGCTACACGAACTTTACATTATCAGGACCCACGACGACATCTTATTGGGCTAAACCAGAAGGTGCACCGACGACGCAATATAAATTTGCGATTGGTGGTAGTGATAGTGACTATGCTGATGCTTGGACAAAAATTTTAGGTAGTAATACTGGTAATAATGCCAATAATAACGCTGGTAACACCACGAGCAGTAGTACTGATAATGCAAATAAGAAGAAACCGTAAGGTATAGAGAAATATAGAATAAAAAATAATTAATAAACGTGAATGGCTGAGCCGTTCACGTTTATTAATATTTTTACAATTTAGTACTAAGTGCTATTCGGTGTCTACTGATGTATCCGATTGTTCTGAAGACACGGTTTGTATCATACCTGAAGTCACTTCAAAAATCGTCATCTTATCAGGCAAATGCTGCAGATGATCAAGCGTCGTTGTTGTGATGAATGTCTGTGTTTTACCGATAACTAGAGCTAATAAATCGAGTTGTCTTTGGTTATCAAGTTCACTCATCACATCGTCTAAGAGTAAAACAGGATAATCACCAGTTTCTTGATGGATGAGCTCAATTTCAGCTAATTTGACAGACAGTGCAGTCGTGCGTTGCTGACCTTGAGAACCAAAATTGGAAACATTAATATCATTGATAAAAAATTGTAAGTCATCTCGATGAGGTCCAACAGAAGTTTGGGCACGAAACTGGTCTTTTTGACGCGCTTGCTTGAGCTCGACTGCAAAGTCAGTCTTGACATTTTGAGCATAAACGATGCGTAATTTTTCTTGACCGTGGCTCAGATGATGGTGCAAGTCAGCAGAAATCTCAGTGAGACTGGAGATAAATTGTTTGCGATGGTTCATGACTTTTTCGCCATATTCGACCAGCTGGTCATCTAAGACATCCAAAAAATTAGGGTCAATTTTTGATGCATCGAATTTGAGATAACTGTTGCGCTCTTTGAGTGTTTTATTATAGCGCATCAAATCATAAAGATAAACTGGACGAATCTGGCCAATTTCCATATCAACAAAACGTCTGCGCACACTAGGTGCACCCTTGATAATCGCCAAATCCTCTGGGGCAAACATGATGACATTCAAATGTCCGACATAATCAGCCAGTCGATTTTCCTTGAGATGATTGACTTTGGCAATCCGTCCCTTAGGTGTCAAGGTAATCTCGAGTGGGACAGTTGTATTTTTTTTGATAATCGTGCCTGATACCGACATCTCTTTTTGCTCCCAACCAATCAATTCCCGGTCAGTATGCGTTCTGTGGCTACGCGTTAAGGCAAGAAAATAAATGCTTTCAGCAATATTAGTCTTGCCTTGGGCATTTTTTCCGACGAAAATATTTAAGTTGGGATGAAACGTGAGGTCGAGATGGTTATAATTTCGAAAATTGGAGAGATGTAACTCGGAAATAATCATAGGTATTTATTTAGCACCAGGGAATTTAGGTTTGCTCGTTTTACGTTTATAGTATTGCTCTTTATTGTTAGCAGCTGATTTTTGACGCATTTCCGTTTTTTTGTTATCGGCGTTGATTTTTTTGACAATGGCTTTGACACGTGCCTCTTCGTCAAGTTCGGCTTGATGTTCCGCAATTTCATCTGCTGTCGCTGCGACAATACTAATTTTGAGACCAAAGCCTGGGAATTCAAGCACATCGCCATCAAAAAGTTTTTTACCGCGTCTATTTTCGTATTCACCATTGTACAAAACATCGTTGGTTGCTAAGAAATGTTTGGCTGCACCACCTGTTTCAATAATCGCTGCTTCTTTGAGCAACTTACCTAGGGTGATAAATTCATCGTATATCGTATAAGTATTCATACCTCATTTTAACATAAATTAAGGTCTTTAGGCGTGCAATCGGAATCTTTCGTTAAATGAGCATAACTTGATAGGAAATAGGGCATGAAAAATCTAGCGATACTGACAATCAGTGCGCTATAAAATTTGTTGAAATCTGCTACTTGATTTGGTGTTCGGATGCCTATATTTTGGTATAATAGAAAAGTACATAAATAAAGGATAAACATGAAAATAAAAAATGGCGTAAATTTACATATAATCAAGGAAACTAAGTTTAAGACAGTGCAATTTTTGGTGCGCTTTCGCGCTAAGATGTCACGCGCTAATGTTGCTAAACGTGTGATTATTTCTAACCTCTGGGAGACATCAAATGCAGTTTTGACGACCAATCAACAATTTCAAAGAAAATTATCGGAGATGTATGGTGCAAGTTTTGCGACTGGCGTGTCTAAAAAAGGTGACAATCATTTTTTGAATATCGGTATGAGTGTTGTTAACTCAAGGTTTGTTGAGGGTGATACGGTAACCGATGCGGTTGAACTCTTACACCAGGCCTTGTTTATGCCTTTGATTGATGAGATTGGCTTTGATGAGGCTACTTTTGCGCGTGAAAAGAAAAATCTTTTGCATTATTTGGCATCGACGCGTGAGGATAAGTCCTACGTGGCATCTATGCGCTTGAGTGAGCTCTTTTTTGAGGATAAAAATCTATCGACACCTAGTATTTCAACAGTTGAACTGATGGAACACGAGACGCGTCAGAGTGTTTTTGAGTACTATAAAAAAATGTTACTGACAGATACAATTGATATTTGGATTCTGGGTGATTTGTCAGCGGCTCAGGAAGCGAGTGTCAGGACTTATTTTTCAGACATGCCTTTTACTGATAGGGAGCCCTTGAGCACTGTCTTTTATGAGCAAGAAACAGCTAATATTGTGCGTGAAAAGACGGAAAAAGAAGCAGTCAATCAATCCATTTTACAGTTGGCTTATAGTCACCCAGTCAAATATGGCGATTCGGATTATCTCACGATGCAAGTGTTGAATGGCCTTTTAGGTGGTTTTTCACATTCAAAATTGTTCACAAACGTACGTGAAAAAGAAAGTTTGGCTTATTATGCTAACTCGCGTTTTGATACGTTTACAGGTTTCTTGAAAATTTCAGCTGGTATTGACGCGGGACAACGCAGTAAAGCTTTAACGATTATTCGAGCACAGGTTCGTGCTTTGGCACAAGGTGATATTTCAGATAGTGAACTAGACCAGACTAAAAATATGTTGAGAAATGCTTATTTCTTGTCACTAGATTCGCCGTCAAACCTCATCGAGCAGGCTTATATCAAACAACTTTTACCAGACCGTCAGCTTTCTCAAGCAGAATGGTTGCAAAGGTTGGACGCTGTGACAAAAGCTGATGTTGTTAGAATAGCTAAAATATTGAATTTACAAGCTTTGTATTTTATGGAGGGAGAAAGTCTTGGAGATTAAAAAATATCCACAAGTCGGTGAGACACTCTATAAAGAAATACTAGACAATGGCCTACTCGTTTATTATTTACCAAAGCCTGAATTTAATAAGACTTATGGTTTGTTCACGACAAATTTCGGTAGCTTAGATACGCAGTTTATCCCACGTGGCAGCTCAGATATGCAGACCTTTCCAGAAGGCATTGCTCACTTTTTGGAGCATAAATTATTTGAGAAAAAAGATGGCGATGCCATGAACTTTTTTGGTGCATTGGGCGCTAATTCCAATGCTTTTACAAGCTTTACACGGACGTCTTATTTATTTTCAACTATGGAAAATGTTGAACCTAATGTTGAATTGTTATTAGATTTTGTTCAGGAGCCATATTTTACCCAACCTTCTGTCGAAAAAGAACAAGGCATTATCACACAGGAAATCCAGATGTATCAAGATGATGCAGACTTTAGACTGTTTTTTGGTCTTCTACAAAATCTTTATCCTGAGTCACCTTTAGCTGCTGATATTGCAGGTACGCCCCAGAGTATCAGACATATTTCAGCGGAAGATTTATATGAAAATTATCGGACCTTTTATCATCCAGCCAATATGACGCTATTTTTAACAGGACCGTTTGAGGTATCAGAAATGTCAGCTTTGGTTGAGAAAAATCAAGCTGAGAAACGATTTGAGCCGATTGAACCGATTCAGCGTGCACCGTTTGTGGCAGCAGCACCGATTGCGACAAATCATTTGGCTTTTGATGTCACGATTCCTAAACTTGCGCTAGGTTTTAGGGGGTATGATCGTTTGCCGTCGGACCCTTTGCTCAGATTTGAGTATAAGTTAGCGATTCAACTTATGTTAACGATGATTTTGGGAAATACGAGTAGTCGTTATGAAAGCTTGTATAATCAAGGCTTGATTGATGATTCGTTTGGTTTTGATTTTGAAGTGGCACCGCAATATCATTTTGCCAGTATGACGTCAGATACGATTTATCCAATAAAACTCGCTAAAGTTTTGCGTGATACGCTAAAAAGTTATAAAATAGAAAGTGATTTCAATTTAGATCATTTGACGATTATCAAAAAAGAGATGTTAGGCGATTATTATAAGTCTTTAAATTCGCTAGAGTTTATTGCCAATCAATTTTCATCTAACCTTTTTGAAGGTATGACTTTCTTTGATTTCCCAATGATTTTGTCAAGTCTGACATTGAGAAAAATTGAACAACATGCAGACCGATTTATCAAAGAGATGGTCTCGACTGAATTTATCATGAACCCAAAGTAAAACAAATCAAAATCGACTATAATACTAAACATAGAATTGAGTTTCGGCTCCTAGCTCCTAGGAAAATAGATGATTTGTCCGCACGAACTACGTTCGATTACGGCAAATCCCTAATTTGCTCCTGCGATTACTCGTCGCAGTAAAACATTATACGGAGCTAAGCAGTCGCCTCAACATCTTATATAGAAAGGAGTTCTCGTGGCAAAAAAAACAGTAGGACAAGTTTTACGTGACCAGCGTGCGAAGCTTGATATGACGCTCAACGCAGCGGAAGCATTAACACAGATTAAAAAAATGTATATCGTCGCTTTAGAGCACGATGATTATGATGCCTTGCCAGGGGACTTTTATGTCAAGGCTTATCTCAAACAGTATGCAGAACGTTTGGACCTTGATTATGACCAATTGGTCACAGCATATGAAAAAAACGAACCCATTGAAGTAGATGAAACACCTGATTTATCTGAAAGTTATCAGTTTGTAAAACCTTCTGAACGCCTTGAAGCGGATGAAGAACTAGGCGACAAAAAGTGGCGTTATTATCTGCCAATCGTTTTATTAGGGACTGTTGCTGCCCTTATTATCATTAGTATTTCAGCCACCGTAGTCCTTAACAAACCTAAAAACAGTGGGATTGCAGAACACCTTTATAGCGTGTCAACTAGCTCTAAAAGTAAGGCATCAGCAAGTCATCCTGCGCCAAGTACATCGTCTATTTCTTCAGAATCAAAAGCACCAGAACCGCCCAAACCAGAAATAGCGGTGACTGGGAATGGTCAAGCACTCGCAGCAACGGTGAAAAATGTCGCAAGTCCAGTGAAAGTTAACCTCAGTACGGCAGCGGGACTAGCTGTTTGGATTGGCATGACTAACTCAGACTTGCCAGGTGGACAGATTACTTTGACCAATGCTACCCCGACGACGACAACCTTGACTGGGAACCAGACAGTCTTGACATTGGGTAAAACAACAGGATTAACCATTAAAATTGGTGATACCCCAATTGACTTGTCAAGTATTGTGGCACCTGAAAGTCCAGCAACCTTGACGATAACAATAGAATAGAGAACTGATGAAATTAACCAAAGAAAACTTACCTAATAATTTAACCATTGCCCGTATTTTTGCGATTCCACTTTTTATCCTGATTTTAGCATTGGGTGGTCACGCTCATGTTTGGCAAGTCATCGCTGCGATTTTATTTGCAGTCGCATCTGC
This sequence comes from Pseudolactococcus chungangensis CAU 28 = DSM 22330, assembly GCF_002441885.1. Classification (GTDB taxonomy): domain Bacteria; phylum Bacillota; class Bacilli; order Lactobacillales; family Streptococcaceae; genus Pseudolactococcus; species Pseudolactococcus chungangensis. The sequence goes on from NZ_JXJT01000001.1 coordinate 49,152, forward strand.
AACTGACTGGTTAGACGGTTATTTAGCACGTAAATGGCACATCGTCTCAAATTTTGGTAAATTTGCGGATCCCTTGGCCGATAAAATGTTAGTCATGTCAGCATTTATCATGTTGGTGCCCTTGAAATTGGCACCAGCTTGGGTGATTGCCATTATCATTTGTCGGGAATTAGCCGTGACTGGTTTACGTTTACTCTTGGTTGAACAAGGTGGTGTCGTGATGGCCGCTGCCTTACCAGGCAAGATTAAAACCTTCACACAAATGCTATCTATCATCTTCTTGTTACTAGGTTGGCACTTACTTGGTGTGATTTTCTTATACGTCTGCCTAGCCGCAACCATTTACTCAGGTTATGACTACTTTGCCCAAAATATGTCAGTCTTTAAAGATGCAGACCAATCACAGCAATAAAATCTTGCAAAATGGTAAGGACTAATATATAATTAAGATAAGCAATCAGAGAGCGGAGGTAGCTGGAAATCCGCATGATAGAGAAAGTGACAGTTAAAGATTATAGTTAGCGACTTTATAGCTACAGAGCTAGGAATGCCTAGAAACCCAAGGTGGTACCACGATATTGTCGTCCTTGAGCGTAGATTTCTACGCTCAGGGGCGTTTTCTTATAGGAATTGAGAGAGGTAAATAGCAAATATGAAATTACAAAGACCTAAAGGCACAGTTGATATCCTGCCCGGTGAAAGTGAAAAATGGCAATTTGTCGAGGCAACCATGCGTCGTGTTTTTGCGACCTATCGTTTTAGTGAAATTCGCACGCCACTTTTTGAGCATTACGAGGTAATCTCACGTTCCGTTGGGGATACGACAGATATCGTAACCAAGGAAATGTACGATTTTTACGATAAGGGTGACCGTCACGTGACCTTACGGCCTGAGGGAACAGCACCAGTTGTCCGCTCTTATGTTGAAAACAAAAAATTTGCGCCAGAAGTCCAAAAACCATTTAAAGTTTATTATACGGGTTCAATGTTTCGTTATGAACGCCCGCAGGCTGGTCGTCTGCGTGAATTTCACCAAATTGGTGTCGAAAATTTTGGCTCAAAAAATCCTGCAACGGATGTTGAGACAATCGCTATGGCTAAAGCCTTTTTTGACCAAGTTGGTGTCAAAAATATTAAGCTTGTCATCAACTCATTAGGCGATGCCGAGACACGTGAGCGCTACCGTGAGGCCTTGATTGCCTATCTGGAGCAGCATTTGGAAAAGCTCTCGGATGATTCAAAGCGCCGATTACACGAAAACCCCTTGCGTGTGTTAGATTCCAAGGATAAACAGGACATCACTATCGTCAAAGACGCGCCCTCAATCTTGGATTTCTTGTCTGATGCGAGTCAGCAACACTTGACTGACGTCAAAACCATGCTTGAGACCCTAAATATCGCCTACACCGTCGATCAAAATATGGTGCGTGGTCTGGATTACTACAACGACACGATTTTCGAGTTCATGACGGAAATCAAGGGCAAAGAGCTGACGATTTGTGGTGGTGGTCGCTATGATTCACTGGTCAGCTATTTTGGTGGGCCTGATACACCTGGCTTTGGCTTTGGTATCGGAGTGGATCGACTCTTGCTTGTCCTAGAGGAGCAAGGTGCGTCGCTACCAGTTGCACAGCCACTGGATGTTTACGTGGTTGTTTTAGGCGCAAGTGCCAATGTTGCAGCGCTCAAGTTAGTGCAATCGCTGCGTGAGCAAGGCTATACCGTAGAACGTGATGTCTTAAATCGCAAGATTAAGCAGCAATTCAAATCTGCAGAAGAGTTTGGCGCCAAGACCATCATCACTCTCGGGGAATCAGAAGTTGAGACTGGAGATATCGTCGTTAAAAATAATGCGACACGTGCAGAAGTCAAGACGACCTTGTCTGACATTCAAAGCCAGTTTGATGCTGTCTTTACAGAAGTGACGACTGATTAATGGCAGATAAACTCAAAATATTGATGGGCTTGTCAGCTTTATCAATGGCTGCTAGTTTGTATCAGATTATCACAAACTCTCATCAGTTTGACCATACTTTTTTAGTGATTTATTGCGCCTTGATTGTGATTTTTAATCGGGATAAGGCGATTACCCGAGATAAAATTGCGCGGGTTATTGTGATCATCACGCTTATCCTTTTACTCGTGACATCATTTCTCACGAGGTAAGGCATGACAAAAAATACAGTCCATCTATCAATCAGAATTTTAGCAATTTTAATCATCATCATCAGTATCCTCAAACTGGTACAAGGCGATACTAACGGTCTTAACCTATGGCTCTTTGTTGTCCTCTATGGGGTGGCAATCAAGAAAATCAACGCTTTCCTTAAGGAAAGCCGTTTGACGACAAGTCTAGTCTTTCTAGCTGTTGGATTGCAGCTTGTGATGTGTGTGTTACACTCATTTTAAGTAGAAAATAGTAGTATATTAAGGAAGTAAAAATGAAACGAACATTGTATGCGGGCGCCGTCCGCTCAGAACAGATTGGTCAAACAATCACCCTCAAGGGTTGGGTGGCACGCCGTCGTGATCTTGGTGGCTTGATATTTATTGACCTACGTGATCGTGAAGGTATCATGCAGTTGGTGGTTAATCCTGAATTAGCCTCAAAAGAAGTCTTGGCAACAGCAGAGAGCCTACGTAGTGAATTTGTCATTGAAGTGACAGGAATAGTCGTTGCTAGGGCGCAAGCCAATGATAAATTAGCAACCGGACAAGTCGAGCTTGAAGTTGCTGAGTTGACCGTTTTAAATGCTGCAAAGACAACACCATTTGAAATCAAGGATGACTTAGAAGCCAGTGATGATACACGGATGCGCTATCGTTATCTGGACTTGCGTCGTCCGGAAATGTTGTCAAACTTTAAATTGCGTCACAATGTGACTAAGGCAATCCGTCATTATCTGGATGATTTGGACTTTATTGATGTTGAAACACCGATTTTAACTAAGTCAACACCGGAGGGGGCGCGTGACTATTTAGTGCCGAGTCGAATTTCGGAAGGGCATTTTTATGCCTTACCGCAGTCACCGCAAATCACCAAGCAGTTATTAATGAACGCTGGCTTTGACCGTTATTATCAAATCGTCAAATGTTTCCGCGATGAGGACTTGCGAGGTGACCGTCAGCCTGAATTTACACAGGTCGATTTGGAAACCTCTTTCCTTGATGAACAGGAGATTCAAGGTTTGACAGAAGGTTTGATCGCAAAAGTTATGAAAGATACGAAAAATATCGACGTGACTTTACCTTTTCCTCGCATGACTTATGATGACGCCATGAATCAATATGGCTCTGATAAGCCAGACACGCGTTTTGAGATGTTGTTGACAGACGTCTCTACCATTGTCAAAAAGGTAGATTTCAAGGTCTTCTCAGAAGCGCCAGTCGTGAAAGCCATTGTTGCCAAAGATGCGGCGGATGCTTACTCACGTAAAGACATTGACAAAATGACAGATTACGCCAAACAATTTGGTGCCAAAGGTCTGGCTTGGGTTAAATTTGTGGCCAATGAATTCTCAGGTCCTATTGCTAAATTCTTGCCAGAAATTTCGGATGAATTGGCTGATACGCTGGCTCTGACGGATAACGATTTGGTCCTATTTGTGGCGGATGAATTGGACGTGGCAAATGCGACACTTGGTGCCCTCCGCAATCAAATCGCCAAAGAGCAAGACTTGATTAACCAGAATCAATTTAACTTCCTTTGGGTGATCGACTGGCCGATGTTTGAGTGGAGTGAAGAAGAAGGTCGCTACACAAGTGCTCACCATCCCTTTACCTTGCCAACAACAGAAAGTGCGCATGAACTTGAGGGGGATTTAGCCAAAGTTCGTGCGGTCGCTTATGATATTGTGCTCAATGGTTATGAATTGGGTGGTGGTAGCTTGCGGATAAACCATAAAGACTTGCAAGAGCGGATGCTCAAAGCGCTTGGGTTTACAGCAGAAGCTGCAAATGAGCAGTTTGGTTTCTTACTTGAAGCTATGGACTACGGTTTCCCACCACATGGCGGTCTAGCCCTTGGTCTTGACCGCTTCGTTATGCTTCTAGCTGGCAAAGATAATATTCGTGAAGTCATCGCCTTTCCAAAAAATAATAAGGCGACAGACCCGATGACGCAGGCGCCTAGCTTGGTTTCTAACCAGCAGTTGGCAGAACTCAATTTAAAAATTGGAAAATAATATCTTCTATGATGAACGTGATTAAAAATCTCTCTATCGAAAAACTGATGTATAAACTTTCAGCATCAGTCGTCTACGCGATTCTATCTGCGGTCGCCCTGAATTTCTTCTTTCAGCCTGGTCACGTTTATTCCAGTGGGATAACAGGTCTAGCGCAGATTTTCACAACTCTATCTTATAAATTACTGGGTCATAATATCCCCGTATCCATTACTCTCTATCTGCTTAATATTCCCTTGCTAGTTTTAGCTTGGCTAAAAATCGGCAAAAGATTTACCATTTACACGGTGCTTACAGTTACCCTGAGTTCAATCTTCATCCATATCATTCCCGAGTTTACCTTGACGCCAGACCCGATTATCAATGCTATTTTTGGTGGTGCGGTCATGGGTGCGGGGATTGGTTATGCGCTACGCAGTGGGATTTCCAGTGGTGGGACAGATATCATCAGTCTCTATATACGGAAAAAAACAGGTCGCCAGGTTGGGAACATCAGCCTCTTGTTCAATGGTGTCATTGTAATCCTTGCAGGTATTCTTTTCGGTTGGCAGTATATGTTCTATTCGCTTTTAACGATTTTTGTATCAAGCCGTGTGACGGATGCTATCTATACCAAGCAACGTAAGATGCAAGCAACCATCATTACCAAACATCCGGTAGAAATTACTCAGGCCTTACATCACAGATTACACCGAGGGGTCACAGTGGTTAACTCAGCTGAGGGTGGCTATACAAAGGTGACAATGACGATTTTGATTACGATTATCACACAAGCCGAATATCAAGAATTTAAATATATTATGAAAGAAGTTGACCCGGCAGCCTTTGTGTCGGTCGCTGAAAACGTCAAAGTCTTAGGACGTTTTGTGGAAGATCAAAATTAATACTAATTCGCCTAAAAAATGTTAAATTTTTCGATTAAATATCGTCAATCCATCGTTAATATTTTTCGACATAACACCGCTATGCCTTCAAAATATTGCCTTGTCTTGACGACATTTAATTCGAAAAGATACTTATCATTTTTAAGGCGAATTAGTATAAAAAATAAAAGATAAGGTTTATATGTTCGGTTAACCAAATAAAGTAAACATTTTTGACTATTATGTTTTCTTTCTTTAGCTAACTGAGTATAACTTTGATAAGATTGTGACACATCATCACAGTCTTATTTTTTGAAAGTTAGGAAAAGCCTTTGACCGGTCGAAGTTCGCGGATGTCAAGTTTCAAGGTTTCATAAAGTGAAAACGCAGAAAGCTTTTGAGCGGCCGAAGTTCGCGAATGACCCTGCTTGGCGGGAGCGCAAGCGGATGTCAAGTTTCAAGGTTTCATAAAGTGAAAACGCAGAAAGCTTTTGAGCGGCCGAAGTTCGCGAATGACCCTGCTTGGCGGGAGCGCAAGCGGATGTCAAGTTTCAAGGTTTCATAAAGTGAAAACGCAGAAAGCTTTTGAGCGGCCGAAGTTCGCGAATGACCCTGCTTGGCGGGAGCGCAAGCGGATGTCAAGTTTCAAGGTTTCATAAAGTGAAAACGCAGAAAGCTTTTGAGCGGCCGAAGTTCGCGAATGACCCTGCTTGGCGGGAGCGTAAGCGGATGTCAAGTTTCAAGGTTTCATAAAGTGAAAACGCAGAAAGCCTTTGAGCGGCCGAAGTTCGCGAATGACCCTGCTTGGCGGAAGCGCAAGCGGATGTCAAGTTTCAAGGTTTCATAAAATGAAAACGCAGAAAGAAAAATAGATGAATAAAGAAGTTAAATTTCACCCCGTAAATTTCTTGATGATTGCATTGGGGGCGGCGATTTACGCCTTTGGTTTTGTTAATTTTAACATGGTCAATCACCTAGCTGAGGGTGGTATCAGTGGGATCACCCTGATCTTTCATGCCCTGTTTAAACTCAATCCAGCTTACACACAGATTCTGTTCAATATCCCTTTGTTCATTTTGGGTGTCAAAATATTCGGTAAACGAGGTATGATTTACACCATTCATGGGACTGTCTGTCTATCTGTTTTTATCTGGCTCTTTCAGCGTATGAGCTTTTCAATTGATCTTGCGCATGATACCTTGATAGCTGCACTTCTTGCAGGTATTTTTGCTGGGATTGGTGGCGGTATCGTCTTTCGATTTGGTGGGACGACCGGTGGTGGGGATATCATTGGACGTTATTTTGAGCAGAAAAAAGGCTTAGCCCTCGGACAGACCCTCTTCGTTTTTGACATTGTCGTCCTAACCTTATCACTCTCTTATATCGACATCCAGCACATGATGTACACCGTCATTGCTAGTTTCGTCTTTAGTCAAGTCGTTGCCGTCGTGCAAAATGGTGGTTATACCGTACGAGGGATGCTGATTATTAGTAGCAAGTACACAGAAATCAGCCAAAAAATCACGGATGAAATCGGTCGTGGGGCAACCTACCTCAAGGCAGAAGGGGTCTATTCAGGGCAAGAAACCAAAGTTATCTATGTCGTCTTGAGTCCTGTGCAAGTTCAAGCGGTCAAAGCCATTCTAGCAGAAATTGACCCAGATGCCTTTGTCTCCATCATCAATGTGCATGAAGTCATCGGCAGTGGCTTTACTTATACGGAAGATTTGAACTTGTGAGTTTCCGTTTTAAAAAAGATAACAAGTCAAGGTAACCAAAACAAAAGGACATCTGTCAATCGACAGATGTCCTTTTGTGCTATTTCACTTCAAAAATATAAATTACTTTTCAGTTTCGAATGTTGTCAAGACAAAGCAGTATTTTTAAAGTGAAATAGTATTAATATCAAAACAGTTTCATATAATCATCAAAGATGCCAGAAATCTCTGCAGCAGAATTGGCTTGATTAATGGCAACTTTAACCTTGGCGGCACGAGGTGCCCCTTTGAGGTAATAAGCGGCGTGCTGGCGGAACTCACGTGAACCATTTTCGTCACCTTTGAGCTCAGTTAAGCGCGTCAAGTGAACCTTAGCCGTTTTGATTTTCTCAGCAACAGTCGGCTCAGGCATTGCTTCACCAGTAGCTAGATAATGTGCAGTCCTTTTTAGCATCCAAGGGTTACCAAGTGCAGCACGCCCAATCATTACGGCATCGACACCGGTTTCATCCAGCATGCGCTTGGCGTCCTCAGGGGTTTTGACATCGCCATTTCCGATAAAAGGAATGGTCATCTTGCTTGCGACCTTGGCGAGCCAATCCCAGTCAGCCTTGCCTTCGTACATTTGAGCTTTAGTTCGGCCATGCATGGCAACGGCAGCAGCACCCGCTTTTTCAGCAGCTAGCGCGTTTTCGATGGCAAAAAGGTGGTCATTATCCCAGCCTAGACGCATCTTAACCGTTAAAGGTAAGTCGATAGCAGATGAAACGGCGGATACCACATCATACACTTTATTAGGGTCTAGCAGGAGGCGAGAACCAGATTCATTTTTAGTAACCTTAGGGACAGGACATCCCATATTAATGTCGATAATGTCAGCCGTCGTATGTTCTTGGACAAATTTCGCAGCTTCCACTAAAGTCTCAGCATCACCACCAAAAATTTGAATCGACAAGGGATTTGGTACACCATCAAAATCAAGCATTGATAGGGTTTTAGCATTGCGATGCTCAATTCCCTTGTCAGAAATCATTTCAGTGACGACAAGACCTGCCCCAAATTCTTTAGCGAGGCTGAGAAAAGCTTTGTTATTGATACCAGCCATCGGCGCAAGGACGATGCGGTTTTTGATGTCAATGTCCCCAATTTTCCAGGGTGTATCGTAGGTATTTGTCATGTTATATCAGTTCTTTCAAATCATTTTCTGAAAAATTGTAGACTGTTTCGCAGAACTGACAGATAACTTCAGCTCCGTGATTTTCAGTAATCAATTTTTCAACTTCTATTTTGCCAAGGCCTTGGATACTGGCAGCAAACCGTTCTTTAGAGCAATCACAGTGGAAAGCCAAAGGCGATTCTTCCAAAATTTTGTATTGGTCTTGTCCGTAAATGGCGTCTAAAATAGCTTTAGAGTGGTCATGTGAACGCAAGAGTTTGGAAATGGCAGGCATTTTCTGGATGCGTGCTTCAAAATCTGAGATTTCAGCCTCAGGTGCATCTGGCATGACTTGAACTAAAAAGCCACCGGCAACATGGACGGACTCATCTTCATTGAGCAAAACATTCAAGCCAACAGCAGATGGTGTCTGATCAGATGTTGTCAGGTAGTAAGCCAAGTCCTCACCTATTTCACCAGAAATCAAAGGTGTTTGTCCAGTATAAGGCGTTTTCAAGCCCATGTCTTTAACAACTGAAAACCAGCCCTGACCGACTAAATCGCCGACTAAGACTTCACCAGTCGAGCCACGTTTATAGTCCACGTTAGGCTCTTTAATGTAGCCTTTGACATTACCACGTGTGTCTGCAACCGCAATGATACTGGTAATTGCACCATTACTTTGGACGCGTACCGTAATCGTATCATCACCTTTTTGATTGGCACCTAAAATCTGCGCCGCAATCAAAGTCCGCCCAAGCGCAACCGTTGAGCTAGACCAAGTTTTGTGTCGCTTTTGTGCCTCACTAACCGTTTGCGTCGCTTCAAGCGCATAAGCTCTGAAATGCCCATTATTTGAGATTGTCTTGATTATTTTATCCATGAGTTATATTTTAACATAAATGCGTCTGACTTGTATAGGAAGTGGTATCGCTTTTAGTTTTGGTAGAAGAAACGCAGTCAGTTGTTTTAATTGTTAATGATGTTGCTTAGCTTGAGCAGACGACAACGACAGCCGTTCCATAATCGAAACGTCCTAACACAGGAGAACGGAATGAAAAAAGTTTAGCGAGTCGTGCTATCGAAGTGACTTCGCCGTGAGCATCTTGTACCTGATTAAAAGAAAATATTTAAAAGTTAAAGGTTAATCTTTTTTGCCCCATTCATAAGGTGCTTTGAGCCTATTCACGATTTGACAGGCGTTAACATTATTTGACTATTCTATTTATGAGTCATATTTTAATATAGTTGTGTCTAGCTTTTAGTAATGAGCACAGTTTAGTTTGAGCAGGTTTAGCATATCATTTTGCCGTATTTGGAAAAGAGGGTATACTATAAACATAAGATAATAATATATAAATGTGACATATTTTTTTAATTTAACGAATTGTTTTGTACATTTACGAAAATAGTGTATAATAAAGTTAGAATTTAATTCTAATCAAAAAATAATACAAAACCGTTTATTTATCATAAAAAGTCAATAGGATTAATTTTAAGAACACTTGACAGGAGAGGGGGACAGGCATATGATTAACAGAACAGAACAGAACAGAACAGAACAGAACAGAACAGAACAGAACAGAACAGAACAGAACAGAACAGAACAGGCGGCTAGTTGCGGTCATTTTAATGATACCTCATGAACTGAACTTTAAATTAAAGGTCGGACATTTTGTCTTGCCTTGATTTAAAGTTCAGTTCTTTTGTGTTTTAAATTGATTTTCGAAACTTGAAAACCAAGGACTATCAGAAAGGAGAAGATAAGAAGTGAAAAAAATTATGAAACATATAGGCAACGCCTTGCTTTGGGTGTTGACACTTGTGTTTATGCTTGTATTGGTTGGCAACCTCTGGATGATGTTTCAGTCAACTGTCCAGCATTCGAAAGCACCTAGTATTCTAGGGTATAGTCCCTTGATTGTGAATACAGGTTCTATGGCAGGGGATAAAGCAGATGATTTTAACGCTGGGGATTTAGTCATTATTCACAAAACGAAAAAAACGCTAAACCTTAAAAAAGGGACCATCATTACCTTTGTCGACCCACATTCAGAATCTAAGGCATTGGTGACGCACCGGATCAATCAGGTGATCACACATGGTAAGGATCACGTTTACGAAACAAGGGGGGATGCCAACAACACCAGTGACAAAGGTGTGATTAATCCATCGCAAATCGTCGGTGTTTATCAGACACACCTGAAAGGTTTCGGCTCAAAACTGATGTTCTTACAATCACCAAAAGGGATGCTCTTATTCATTGTTCTACCACTTATCATTTTGTTTGGTAGCGATTACATCGTTCAGGCCTTTAAGTCAAAAGCATCTAAGGTGTCTAAAACAGAAGAAGAGCCGATAGTGAGTGTTTAAAACTAAGAAGATGAAGAACCGATAAGGTTAGAGAGGAAAATGTTATGAAATTAAATGGGAAAATAGTGAGTGCATTGGCACTGGTCACACTGGGCGCAGCAATTGGAGGCGCGGGCACACTTGCCAAGTACACCTCTCAAGTCGAGGTGGGTTCAAGCGAAGCCCGTTTGGCAAAATATCAGTTTAATCAAACAGGGACACTTGATTTGTTTGCAGCGAGTTATGACGGCACGGTTCAAGCTAAAAATGGGACAGACCTACTCATCGCCCCAGGCACAACAGCCAAAGCAGATATTGCTTTTGAGTCAAACTCAGAAGTCAAAACAGAAACAGTCGTCAACTTAACAAAAGTAGAAACGACAGGTGTCTTGCTGGATCATATCAAAGTAAATGTATCAATTGCTGGCGCTGCACCAGCTGCTGCGACACTTAGAACAATCAAAGATGCGCTTGCTGATGATAAAGAAGTGACGCTCGGCAATCCGGTCACAACCAATGCTGCAACAGCGGCTACCATCACGGTACCTGTTACTTGGACCTATGACTTTGAGGGGACTGGCAGCTATGATGCAGATGATACTGCTGCGGCTAGTGCTGCGACAATGCCAACTGTCAAACTCACATTTACAGGTATTAACACACAAATCGACTAATCTGGTCTAAGCATGAAAAAAACTGAGTTTCGGCTCCTAGCTGATAGCAACTTTGTTGCTTCTATCCGTAGATTGAAAGCTGTGATTTCAACTAGGAAAATAGCTGATTTGTCCGCACGAACTACGTTCGCTTACGGCAAATCCCTAATTTGCATCTGCGATTACTCGATGCAGAAAACCGTGCTCCTGCGATTACTCGTTGCAGCAAAGCGCTCTACGGAGCTGGACAGTCGTCTCAACATCTTAATATAAGGAGAACTGCTATGAAACTTACAAAAAAACGTCTTGCACTCGTAACTGCAGCTGCAGCCTTGGTAACTGCCGGTATCTTTGGTGGCACTTATGCGAAGTACCATACTGAAACACTCCCAACAACTGATAACGCACGTCTCGCAAAATTCTATCTTAACTCAGAGAATACGCTAGATTTATTTAAAACAGAGTATACGAATGCTACAGGTATTGGGGCAGATGTCAAAAATGATGGTAGCGATGCCAAAAATCTCATTGCACCAAATGTCACAACAACTCAAAATTTGACATTCAAAGTTGCGACAGAAGTTAAATCACAGTTGGATTTCTCAGGTCTGACAATTGACACGAATTTACCAAAAGAACTTCAGCAATTTATTTTGGTTCAAGTTTGCGGAGCTTATCACGGTCTGGATGCTTTGGTGGCTGATCCTAGCGTGGCAGCGTATAATGTTGTGACTGTGCCAGCAGGAGATCCGAGTACTGAATATCATGTTCCCCTAAGCTTTACTTGGAACTTGGATAACGGTGCAGATGCAGCAGAAACAGCAGCAGCAATCGCACAAGCGGGAAATTCGAGCGCTGGTTACTACCTAAAGGTAACAGGTCAGGCAACCTTAACACAAATCGACTAATCTATCATAAGAAATGGAGCGTAGGCATATGAAAATCACAAGAAAACGTGTCTTGAACACAACAGCAATCGCAGCAATTTTAACAGCAGGTGTCTTTGGCGGGACTTATGCCAAATACTTGTTACAAGTTGATACCCAAGCAGACACAGCTCGTGTCGCAAAATTCTATGTCGGTTCTTCTGAAGTGAATTTGTTTACTAATACTTACGACAATGAAGAAGGCACATCAGGAGCGGATATTGCGACAGATACAGACAATCTTATCGCACCAAACTTTACAGCGACAGCCGAGTTGACGTATGACGTTACTTCTGAAGTCAAAGCAGAGCTGAAATTTGACGATCGAACAAAGGTTGAGACGAATTTGCCAGCAGATATTCAAAAAGATCTCAAGGTAGTTGTCGGTGATCCAGCAAAACCTATCTATACAGGGACAGTTTATGACCTCAATCAAGCTAATGGTGCTGGTCTGCCATCATTTACAAAAATCAAAGATATCCCTGCTCACACAGACGGTGCAACAATTAAAGTACCAGTAACTATCTCATGGGACTTAGAAAGTGGTCATGATAAGGTGGAAACTGATGCGGCAATGGCACAATATGTCGGAACAGATTACACTTTGACAATTTCTGCAGGTGCAGTCTTGACACAACTTGACTAAACATGGCAAAAAGCAAGTTAAAAAACATGATACTGAAAGCGGTGCGACGTAGTCGCAAACTTTCGTAGAAAATTAGGGATTTGCCGAAGCAAGCGTAGCTTGTGCGGACAAATCGTCTATTTTCCTAGAAAGTTAGCTTGAAGTTCAAAAAGGAGCAAGTAAATGAAAAAAATAATACTTATGGCTGTCCTTGCTTTGTCGCTGCTGTCAGTTGGTGATGTTGTTCAAGCAGCGACACCAGATGTAAGTTCTGGTGCAACGGTTGCGGTATCTGATACGAATGGTGTAATTTGGACTTCTGAAAATAAAGTGCCAATTTTCTCAGATTCAGTCTTTTATCCTGGTTATGATGATGAGTATTGGTTTACCGTCAAAAATACTAATTCTCATGCAATTGAGTATCGTATGGTGTTTGATTTAAAAGATCAATCAGGCGTGCCATTAGATATTAAGGTTAGCCGTGATAATCGAACGATTTTTGAACATCAAACAGCGAACCATGCGACTGAGGAAACAGTAGAGAGCGAAAATTTGAAACTGCCAGCTGGTGCGTCATTCAGCTATCGTTTTAAAATCACATGGCATGATAATGCCTTGACAGATGCAGAAGATACAGCGCATGGTTTAGCAGCTATGACCGAAAATAAGACCACTTCTGTCAATTTCTATTTTGAAAAGCCGAATAATGGTGGTAACATCCCCAGCGACACAGATGAAACGACTGACGGGTCAACAACACCTATCGGTCTACCGACCACAGGTAATACACAACCTATCGGTCAGAAACTTGCAGACACTTTTGGAAAATTAGGAGAAGAAAATGCTACTTTGGTAAGTTCTTTAGGTGTTGCTGCGATTGTGATAATTGGCATCTTAGTGCTGAAAAGGAGGAAAGCAGATGAAAAAAACTAGACGACTAATCCTTTTAGTCATTGGTGTTGCTGCCTTATCTGCTGGCTCAATAGGTTACAGTAACGCTAAATACAGAAAAGAAATTAATAATGAAACCACAGCACGTCTAGCGCAATGGCGCGTCAATCCAGAAGCACTATCAGGGAGCCTAGATTTGTTCTCGGGCAGCTACACTGCAGCAGGTGAAAATGATACGGATGGCGTTGATAATATGACCGCCTCAAGTGATCCTAAAGGAGCACCGATTGCCTTTGACGGCAATAACTTACTCGCACCGGGTGCTAAAGGTAGCACAATCTTAGATTTTTCAGGTATCGAACTGGGTGACACAGAGGTAGCTTATCAGATTAAATTCGTGGATATTGTGCCAGGTGCCGACTTGATTTCACAGTATGTGACGATTGGTGAATATGGTGCAGGAGATGGCAAGGGGGTTACGCCTATATCTGATCCAGTGTTGGACTCGCTAAAAAGCAGAATAGTTTACACAGCAAGTGTTGATGGCGGCACAACAATTAATGGTGACTTATCAACGCTTGAGACTGGGCTAAAAACCTTAACCGTTCCGTCAAATGGGAAAGTTACAATTTCATGGGAATGGCCCCATGACAGGTACAATAATGGTGGCTATGATGTGCAAGACACAGCAGTCGCTGACTTAGCAGAGAGTCGTACGGACTTGCGACTTGTCGTGAGACTTGCCTATCAAGCAGTTCAAGTCAATTAAATGCCGCAAGGGGGAACAATGGTTAAAAAAATCATGAGTGTAATTATTGCTACCCTGCTAGGTTTCATCTTGATAGGCAATGTTTATGGTCTCGTGCAGCGTATGACAGGTCAGACTGTTTTCCCTATGTTTCTGGGCTTTGGCAAAGCCATTGTCGTGAGTGGGAGTATGGATCCAGCAATTAAAGTAAATGACATCGTCCTCGTGCATAAGGTGCCACAAGCAAGGTATCAAAAAGGCGACATCGTTACCTATCGTTCGGACGATTATCCTGTCACACACCGCATCCAGTCAGTAACAGGCGATATAGTTATCACCAAAGGCGACGCCAATGATGCGGCAGACCAACCGATAAAAACCAGTGATATTTATGGGAAAGTGGTCCTCGTCATTCCTAAGCTTGGCTATCTGCTCCGTTGGTTGCAAGAGCCACTAGGACTAATGGTTTTGGCAACAGGTTTAATCGCTATCTGGGAAAGCGACAAATGGCTGACCTTGCCAAGAGGAAAAAAAGATAAAAAGTAGGTGAAAATATGACACATCATAAAAAAGTTTACCGAGTGCTAGTCTACCTAGCGATCTTGGGAGCTGTGGGGACAGGCGCGACTTATGCCAAATATGTCAGTCAAGTCGGCTCAGCAAGAGAATCAGCAAAAGTTGCAGGTTTTAATGTGACGGCAAGGCTGGAAACATCTGGCACTAAGAATATGACTGAAAATACAGCGACAGATACAGGTCTTAATACAGGCAAATTCCAATTTGAAATCAAAGGCAGCGCAACAAGTCAGCAAATGACCGTGACTTTCACGAATAACAGCAAGGTATGGGTCAAACCGATTGCCAGTGGTGGTGCAGCGAGCCAAACGGATTTGTCAACAGTTTTAGCAGGGCAAGTCATTAAACAGGGCGAAACGAAGAGTTATGATTTCACGATCTCATCAACCTATGGTTTAGCAGATAAAAATCTCATTTTTACAGCCCAACAAGTTATGACAGAATAGAGAGGAGAGGCTTATGAAAACAAAAACAAAAATTGGTTTAACATTAGGTTTGTTGTCACTCCTCGCGCTCGGCGGCTTGACACAGTCTAAATATGTCCGCAATGCGACGATTGAGATGGATGTGACCAGTGAAACGGATCCAGGTGTCTTTTTGGCGAATACCACAGCAACAGGAAATTCTGGAGCGCCATGGACGACCTATACCATCCCAAAAACAGGTTACTACGCCCTCCAACTTCGTGGCGGAGATGGGGGAACCAATATGAGCGCAATAGGTGGTAAAGGCGGGGTCGTTGAGGCAGTTTACTACTTTGTTAAAGACCAGCAGATTCGATATACGCTTGGCGGTCCTGGTGGGCATTATGAATCTGGCTCACAAAACCAAACAGGCGGCGGCTCGTCTCATGCGGGAGGTGGTAAAGGTGGCAATGGCTATGGGGATGATTCGTCTAGCAAGCAAGGGTCAGGCGGTGGTGGATCTTCTGCGGTGGAACTGTTGGCAAATGGTACTACGCTTCTGGTAGCAGGTGGCGGTGGTGGCGGAGCAGGTCATGGATATGATAGCTATATAGGTGGTGTGGGAGCCTCTAATGTCGTTGGCGTTTCTGACCTCTCGAATTACCCTAATGCAACAGGAAGGCTTTTGGCGGTTTCCATTGCTGGACGCAGAACAGATGCTTCTGCTGATAAGAATGGTCTAAGTGGCTCTCTAGGTATAAATGAGTGGGGTGGCGGTGGTTCAGGCGGAGGCTTTACCGCTTCTCATGCAGGCGGCCAATCTGGTGGCAGGATTTTTGGGATAAAGAATCGTCCTGCTGGAGCGGGCACAGGCGGTCATTCCTATGTCAATCCAACAGGTTTTGTCCCACTAACGAATGCTCTGAAAACGATATATGTCGCAAAACTTCCAACAAGTGGTCCAAACGCTGGAGATTTCATGCCTTATAGCAATGGTACCAACACTGGAGGTGGTGCAATTAAAGCTGGTCAATTCAGAATCGCCTATCTCTGGAGCGATGCGACAGCTGACCATACAGCCATTGATAATATTTACAAATAACACAGGAAAACCAAATGAAAAAATCATGTCAGACACTCATCTGACACGATTTTTTTTTATAAATATTTTTCAGCTATTTTTTTGTCACCCGCATAAGGTGCTTTGACACCATTCACGATTTGATAGGCATCAACACCTTTGCCCGCAATAATGATAGCATCGTCGGCATTAGCCGTCGTCGACATCGCCGTCTGAATCGCCGTCTCACGGTCAATGACAATCCGAACATCGCGAGAGATAAAACTTGCAATCTCACGCGCAATCTCAGCAGGATCCTCAAAATTCGGGTCATCTGCAGTTAAAATCACATCAATATCAGGCAGCTGCTCCAAAAGCTCCCCAACCCCTTGACGTCGACTCTCACCTTTGTTCCCCGTCGTTCCCATCACAAGCGTCACGCGCCCCGTCTGGTGCGGCACAACCACATCGACCAGCTTCGCCAAACTGTCGGCATTGTGCGCATAGTCGATAAATACCTTGGCACCATTGGCTTGCGTTAGCACTTCCATGCGGCCAGGGACAGTCGTTTTCGCAACCCCCATTTTCGCATCAGCCAAGCTTGCCCCCAGGTGAATGGCAGCCAGACTTGCAGCAACAGCATTTTCTTGATTAAATCGGCCAATTAACTGAATCTCAAAATTTGTATCAAGTGCAGAAAAAGAGAAAGCCTCAGAGTTTGAAATCGGGTGCTCAGAACCCTCACCATAAAAGGTCGTCTCGCCTGTTAACTCAGATTTAACAAAGTCAAAATGCGTCATCTCAGCATTGACGACCGCATAACGTGC
The DNA here is from genome assembly GCF_002441885.1 of Pseudolactococcus chungangensis CAU 28 = DSM 22330. GTDB lineage: Bacteria > Bacillota > Bacilli > Lactobacillales > Streptococcaceae > Pseudolactococcus > Pseudolactococcus chungangensis. The sequence continues at coordinate 66,135 of NZ_JXJT01000001.1, forward strand.
ATTAGCCAGTAACTGACGCTTACAGTAGAAGTAGTCCTCAAAAGTCGGATGCTCGATAGGCCCGATATGATCAGGTGAAATATTAAGGAAAACCCCGACATCAAAAGTAAGCCCATAAACACGGGATGTCTTATAAGCCTGTGACGAGACTTCCATGACCAGATGCGTCATGCCATTGCTGACAGCCTCGCGCATCATGCGAAAGAGGTCAAGACTTTCAGGTGTCGTCAGTTGCGATTTGAAAAAAGTCTCACCATCAAGTGTTGTCTCCATGGTTGAAAACATAGCGGTTTTATCACCATTATGTGTATCTAGGATATTTTTAGCAAAATAGGCAGCAGTTGTTTTCCCTTTAGTCCCAGTAAAGGCAAGTGTTTTAAGCGCATCTTGTGGGTGGTCGTAGAAAGCCATGGCAATCAAACTCATAGCATGCTTGACATCGTTGACAATGATGGCGGGTATGCTGACCTCGTAATCTATTTCAGACACATAAAAAGGAATCGCCAAATCAGCTAGAAACTCCCGCTTGAAATTCAGCCCCTTGGCAAAAAAGAGGGTACTGTCCGACACCTCACGACTATCATATGAGAGCTGGCTAAAAGTCAGATCTTGTATGGGCGCACTAAAATAGGCACCATCAATGATGATGTCACGAAAATTTTGGTCTTGTTTTAGAATAGCAATCACTGTCTTTAAAGTTATCATGACTCTATTATAACGGTTTTTCTGGTAAAATTGTTGTATAATCAAATTTTGGCTCCTATTATTGCCTATGGCATTGGAGTTACCGCTTAGCCGTTGATTAATTGACTGAAAATAGTTAGAAAGTTGCGTATCACTTTTTAGTTAAACGAGTACAGCTAAGTCGTCTCAACATCTTAATGCAAGGAGTAAAAACATGCCAGAACTACCAGAAGTAGAAACCGTCAGACGCGGCCTTAATAAACTTGTCAGTGGTCAAAAAATCACGGCACTTCGAATTGACTATAATCGCATGATTAAGTCTGATTTGACGACTTTCAAAAACAATCTCATCAATCAAACCATCCACGAAGTCAATCGCCGCGGTAAGTATTTGCTATTTGAGTTAGGTGAACAGACCCTGATTAGTCACTTGCGGATGGAGGGGAAATGGCTGAGTTATCTCAGCACAGATATTCCGGACAATAAGCATTTTCATGGCTTTTTCGACCTCTCAAACGGTCAAACCCTCGTCTATCAAGACGTTCGCAAATTTGGCACGATGGAACTTGTTAGAACAGACAAACTTGCAGATTTTTTTTCCGATAAAAGAATTGGACCAGAACCGACAGAAACGGATTTTAATTTAAGAACGTTTCAACATCAACTCTCAGGCAGCCAGAAGAAGATAAAACCCTATTTATTGGACCAGTCTTTGGTGGCGGGTCTGGGCAATATCTATGTGGATGAGGTGCTGTGGCTGGCTAAAATTCATCCGTCAGAAATCGCTCGACATCTATCTGCTAAAAAAGTGGCAGAGCTTAGGGGTGCAGTCATTCATATCTTAGAAAAAGCCGTCAAATATGGTGGTTCGACCATTCGCAGCTATAAAAATGCACTTGGTCTTGATGGCACGATGCAAGATTATCTGCAAGTTTATGGCAAAACGGGTCAGCCATGTGCGAGATGTGGTACGCCAATCGAGAAGTATAAACTGGCTGGACGTGGGACGCACTTCTGTCCCAAATGCCAGAAATTAAAAAAAGTTTGAGCAAGATGGCGGTGCTTTACGTATATTAAAGTGAGTGAAAAAATGGTATAATAAGATATTGTGAGCGTTCTTGATAACCTTAAATAGGGGAGCTGCTGGACAACTCAAAACTGAGTTAAACGAGTATATTTAGAACTTAGGCTCAGTATCCAAAAGGAGATAAAATTGGCAAAAAAAGCAAAGAAAAATTTAGATGATATTACTAAAAAATTTGGTGATGAGCGTGAGAAAGCGTTAAATGATGCCTTGAAAGTCATTGAAAAAGACTTTGGTAAAGGCGCTTTGATGCGTCTTGGTGATAAGGCTGAGCAAAAAGTTCAGGTGATGAGTTCAGGCTCATTGGCACTTGATATTGCATTAGGTGTTGGTGGCTATCCTAAAGGCCGGATTATTGAAATCTATGGGCCAGAGTCATCAGGTAAAACGACAGTTGCTCTTCATGCAGTAGCGCAAGCTCAAAAAGAAGGTGGCATTGCAGCCTTTATCGACGCGGAACACGCGCTTGACCCTGCTTATGCAGCAGCGCTTGGTGTCAACATTGATGAACTCTTACTTTCTCAACCAGACTCTGGTGAGCAAGGTCTTGAAATTGCTGGTAAATTGATCGATTCAGGTGCCATTGACTTAGTTGTTATCGACTCAGTCGCAGCCCTTGTTCCCCGTGCTGAAATCGATGGTGAAATCGGTGATTCTCACGTTGGTTTGCAAGCACGGATGATGTCACAAGCCATGCGTAAATTATCAGCGTCAATCAATAAAACCAAAACAATCGCCATTTTTATCAACCAATTGCGTGAAAAAGTTGGGGTCATGTTTGGTAGCCCAGAGACAACGCCTGGTGGTCGCGCGCTGAAATTTTACGCGTCAGTTCGTTTAGATGTCCGTGGTAACACGCAAATCAAGGGAACTGGTGATGACAAAGATACAGCAATGGGTAAAGAAACCAAAATTAAAGTCGTTAAAAACAAGGTAGCACCACCATTTAAAGTCGCGGAAGTTGAAATCATGTTTGGTGAGGGAATTTCTCAAACTGGTGAATTGGTTAAAATTGCTACTGATTTGGATATCATCAAAAAATCTGGTGCTTGGTTCTCTTACAATGATGAAAAAATCGGTCAAGGGTCTGAAAAAGCTAAACTTTATTTGAAAGAACACCCAGAAGTATTCGCTGAAATCGATCACAAAGTCCGTGAAGCATTTGGTTTGATTGAAGAGAAGACAGTTGAAGCGCAAGCTGAAGACAAATCAGCGCCAAAAACAAGCAAGGCTAAAAAAGAAGCAAAAGTAGCAGAATCTGAGTTAGTATCTCTTGAATTAGATACAATTGAAATCGAAGAATAAAGTCTTTTTGTGATAAAAAACTAATGGTAAATTAAGCGTCTTGACTAAATACTTTCATAATTTATTTAAAAATTGAAGTTTTTATGGAATAGGTCTTTTGACTGATGACAAAATATGTTATAATTGATATCATATAAATAACAAGAAATGCGTTAGAAGTACCAACACGGAGGTCACTATGATAACAATTTACACAGCTCCATCCTGCACGAGTTGTAAGAAAGCAAAACTATGGTTAGGTCAGCATGATATTTCCTATGATGAGAGAAACATCATGTCAAGTCCTTTGTCAACTGACGAAGTCAAACATATTTTAGAAAAATGTGACGATGGCATTGAATCTCTGATTTCAAATCGTAATCGATTTGTGAAATCACTAAATGTTGATTTTGAGGAGCTCTCTTTATCAGAGGCTGTCACAATTATTTCTGAAAATCCACAAATTCTACGTCGTCCGATTATCATGGATGATAAACGCCTACACATTGGTTATAATGAAGAAGAAATTCGCGCATTTTTACCTCGCAGTGTACGTGTCTTAGAAAATGATGGCCTACGTTTGCGTGATGCCATTTAAACAATCAAAGTACGGTATTCGTAATTAAACTGTTCGCCAGTGGTGGGCAGTTTTTTTGTGGTTTTAAATTTAATTCCTCGTTATGATGTTAAAATTATGTCAAAAATAGGGTAAATAAAAAGACAAGCATGTCGCTTGTCTCATTATCCCTTACTGTTAGAGCTGACGATTAATCTTTTTTGCTGTTGTTGATGGTGTGTCTTATATGTTTGAAACAAATGATTGTTTAAAGATATGCGTCACGTTTGGTACGAAGATGAGTACATGATAAGCTAAGAGATATCATAAAATTTGATGGAGAGATTAGTCGCGGTCAATTTTTTCCTTGATTTTTTCAACACCATCTTCAATGGCTTCTTTTACATCAGAAGCCGTTTCTTTTACTTTACCGATAGCTTGATTCATCAAGCCCTCGGCTTTTTTCTTGTCATCACCAGTTACAGTACCAGCGATTTCTTCTGCTTTACCTTTTAATTTATCAACAGTTCCTTTATCAGACATCGTGTTCTCCTTTTAAGATGTTGAGGCGACTGCAGTGAGACGTAGAATTCTTTTTCCGCAATGACTAATCGCAGAAGTGAATGAGGTGTTTGCCGTAAGCGAACAAATCATCTATTTTCTTGGTCCCAAGGTGCCAAAACTCAATTTAATAAGATGTTGACCTGAAGCTCAGCTTAATGATGGTTACATCAAGGCTAACGTTTAGTTTTTTTGAAAATATTTTTTATCTATTGGATAAACGGCTATAGTTAAGTCAATAATGGTCGTTCTTAATGGAAAAAAATAAACCGCAGGTGACTAAATTTATGCTCTGGAAACAAAAAACAATAACAGTAAGTTTAATAAATTTCTTTAGAGTTAAAGTTACTTTTAGCTCATTTATACCCATCCTCAGGTTTAGTATACCACATTTTAAAAAAGAAAGATAAATAAGGATTAAAAAACTGGTAGACTGTCTTGTGTATTAAAAGAACACTTGCTGTTCATAGAGATGATTTAGTTCATGTAAAAATTGATAAGGAGTAAATTGATAAAAAAATTGTCTGAATAAATAAAACAGACTAGCCAAATCAAGTGCTGTCTATTCTGGAGTTAAGAAATTAAATATTTGACAGACAATTATCAATTTTGTATAATTGATATGAAAATAAGCGGATATGAGGATGTGTTGTGTATGGAAATAGAAAAACTATTTAAAGCTCTTTCTGATCCAACGAGAGTGAGAGTATTGTTATTATTATCTCAAAAAAAATTATGTGTCTGTCAACTACAAAAAATTTTAAAACTCCCCCAAAGTAAATTGTCAAAACATTTAGGTAAACTACGGGATTTGAATTTAGTTGTAGGATATCAAGATGGAAAATTTATAAAATATGAACTTTCTAAAAATTATTTTCTTGAAAATATTCTAGTGTTAGTTAAAGAATCTAAGAATTTAGACGAACAATTTCAAGTTGATTTGAGCCGAATTGATAAATTTGATTATTTGATTGGAGATGTTCAATAATGTGGACTTTTATTAATGATCAATTATTTAAAATGGTTTGGTTAAATGACTTAGCTGGGTGGTTTGTCGAGACTATCTTTAAATTACCTACGGATGAGAAAATTGGTGGAAGTTTACAATTTTTTATTTTTGATACCGTTAAAATATTTATACTTCTTTCTGTACTTATATTCTGTATGGGTATCATACAATCTTATTTCCCACCCGAACGCACGAAGGTGTTGTTAAGAGGAATGCGAGGATGGAAAGGGAATCTATTAGGTGCACTAATTGGTACAGTTACACCATTTTGTAGTTGTTCAAGTATCCCAATCTTTATTGGTTTTACTACGGCTGGTTTGCCTTTGGGGGTTACGTTTTCTTTCTTGATTTCATCCCCAATGGTAGATATTGCATCAATCATTATGCTGATGTCATTTTTCGGTTTAAAGATAGCTGTTATTTATGTTATAGTAGGATTATTATTAGCTATTATTGGTGGGACTGTAATTGATAAGCTAGGTATGGAAAATCAAGTCCAAGAATACATTCGAAACATGGAAGAGGGTTCTTCTTTCAAAGAAGAACTGACCTTTAAGAAACGTGTATCCTTCGGTGTAGAACAAGTAAGGGAAGTTGCTGGAAAAGTTTGGCCTTATATTCTTATAGGTGTTGGTATCGGAGCGGGAATCCACAATTGGGTACCACAAAGTTTTGTTGAAAATATCCTAGGCCAAAATAATCTTCTATCCGTTACATTAGCCGTTTTAATTGGTATACCTATCTACGCAGATATATTTGGTGTCTTACCAATTGCTGAAGCCTTGTTTTCAAAAGGTGTCCCTATTGGGACTTTAGTCGCCTTTATGATGTCTGTCACAACGTTATCTTTACCATCTTTAATTATGTTAAGTAAGGTAGTTAAACCTAAACTATTAGGAACATTCGTTATTATTTGCCTTATCGGTATTTTAATTATTGGATTTTCTTTTAATTGGTTTTTTGTATAATTTTATGCGTTTTGTTAACAAGCATTGGAAGGGAGGTGTTTATTTATAAGTGTGTTTAGTGAGGCGTTTCTTTTTCTGGGAATCCGTTTTTAGAGGTTTCAATTGAACGATTGCCCTATATTTATTTGAGTTTTTGAACTCATTTTCTAGTACAGTTGATTCTAGAAAAAGACTATTGACAAAACACATTGGTAATTAGTATTATCTATAGTAACACTTCTTGTTAACAAGTATTTTCTTGTATACATGTTGCTGAAAAAGAAAGGAAGAGAAAATGATTATTAAAGTCTTAGGACCAGGTTGTAAAAATTGCAAAAATTTGGAAAAAAATACTTTAGATGCTTTGAAATCTAGCTCCGTAGAAGCGAAAGTTGTAAAAGTTACAGATATTGCAGAAATTCAAAAATATGGCGTGATGCGTACACCCGCCTTAGTTATTGATGAAGAGGTTGTCGTATCTGGTAGAGTACCAAAAGAAGACGAAATTGCACAATGGATTAATGGCTAACAAAAATGCCTCTTCATATTGATTGAAGAGGTATTTTTGTTAGCCATTTTAAAAGATGAATAGATCATAAATAGAACACATTCTTTTATTTAGAATGTTTAAAAATTTCCTGATAATTCTTGTTGCCCCCAGATAAATTATAAACTTCTTTAAAGCCTTTACTTCTCAATACATTTTGAGAAGCGTTTCCTGTCACTCCTTTATTACAATAAACAATTGTTTTCTTACTCTTATCAAGTGTTGAAGCCTTTTCTCGTAATTCTGCTAATGGTATGTTAATAGCGTTAAGGACATGATTTTTTTCATAACTTTTTGGATCTCGAGTATCAATAATTGTAATATTTTCATTGTTTTTTTGAAGTTCCATTAAGTCATGAGGAGTAATAAGTGGAGCTGTTGTTAGAGCATTGGTTAATGCCATACCTGTATATGCTACTGGATCTTTTGTAGTAGAAAATGGTGGTGCATAGGCTAAGTCCATGTGGAATAAATCTTCTGCAGTAACTCCTAAAGTTATTGTTGAAGCAAAAACATCTATTCTTTTATCCACGCCTTGAGGCCCAATGATTTGCACACCCAAAATACGATGAGTGAGCTTATCAGCCACTGCCTTAATAACCATTTCCTTTCCGTGCATATAGTCTGGTTTATCTGGCTTAATATTAGATAGTACTGCAACTTCATAACCTTCAGCTAGAGCTTCTTTTTCTGTCAACCCAGTTTGAGCAATTGTTAAATCGAAGAAACGTAAGATACCAGTTCCTAAAACACCTTGAAATCGAAGTTGTCCACCTGTCATAGCATCTCCTGCAATTCTCCCCATCTTGTTTGCGGTAGAAGCCAAAGGACGATAAATAGGCTTACCTGTAATAACATGGAAGCTTTCTGCTACATCACCTACTGCATATACATCGGGTATGTTCGTTTGAAGTGTATTATCTGTCGCAATGGCCCCTGCTTTTCCAAGTTTTACACCAATGGATTGAGCTAGGGCTACATTAGGTCGAACACCAGTTGCTAAGATATACATATCTGCAGATAGTTTTGTTCCTTTGTTAGTGATTACTTCGTCAAGTTGGGTATCACCAACTAAGCTTTGTATCGTTTCTTCAGGTCGGAAATCAATCCCTTGTTTTACCATTTCGTCCTCAATACGGATAGACATATCCCAGTCTAAATGTGACATAGGGTGTTTTCCACGTTGAAGAATTATGACCTTAATTCCACGTTCTTTAAGTTGTTCAGCGACTTCAAGACCGATATATCCTGCTCCTACAACTACAGCAGTCGTAGGTTTTTTATTTTCTATAAAGGACTTAACTTTTTTCCCACTATTAATATTTTTCACTTGAAATACGTTGCTGAAGTTACTTTCTTCAAAAGCATCAGGTGCCTTGGGTGTTGAACCTGTGGCAAACACTAATAAATCATAGTTATCTGTAAATAGGTCGCCGGTAATAAGATGCTTTCCTGAAATTTCTTTCTTCTCATGGTTTATGGCAATTACTTCATGTGAAGTAAAAATGTCAACGTTATAACGCTTTTTAAACCACTTTGCATCACGTGGTGTCAACTCTTCAAAATCTGGTATTTCTCCGCCAATTGCATAAGGAATCCCACACACAGCATACGAAATATCAGTATCTTTGTCATAAATAACAATTTCATTTTCTTCAGAGTTTCTTCTGGCTTTTGCAGCTACACTTGTGCCAGCCGCTACTGAACCAATAATCAAAATTTTCATTAAGTAAACCTACCCTTATCTAATATCACGTGACTCTTCCTCTTTTGACAATCAATTTGTTGTATGATGCAATACTTTTACCAAGAATACATCATGGAGTTCTATTGCCAAGTTTATCTATGAGTCTATTCTAATATAAAATCGAGTAAGAAACTAGCTAGATGATTAAGGATTCTAGTGTAAAGTTTAAAAAACAAACTGTTAATTCGAACAGTCTACCATTAAAAAAGCTGATATTGTGTTTTGGTATTTTACTTTGACAATTAATTCAAATGTTGTTGGCTTTGATAAATTTCTTGTATACAAAGCAGAAATGAGATGGAAATAAATGATATACTATATGTAGCCAATACTTGCTTCTTTGTAAAGGGAAGTATATATGAATATTAATAAAATCAAAATATGGTAACATACTACTAGTACAAATAATGACACGATTTTTACAGGGTTGCGGGTTGGGGGAGTTCCGGCACTAATGTGGTCAAATGTTGATTTTGAAAATAAAGTCTTGAATGTAAGATATACTTTAGATGACAGCACGGTATTAAGTTCGGACTTTGAGTTATCATCTTCTAAAACAATATGCTTATACTCATATAGGAAACTTCTTGTGAGTAGACGAGTGTTTAAATCTTGAAATGGTTTGAAAAGAGAACGATAATATAAAATTAATTGATAAACATTTTTGTTTAGTTACTTATCAAGTCAAGGAAGAGCATTTGATCCGACAACTGTTAGGACATTTTCATGTTTCTAGGATAGCCGAAAAAGGAGTACCATTAAAGCGATTATGTAAATTATGCGACATAAGGACACTAAAACGACTCTAAATATTTTTACGGAAGAAACAAGATGAGAAGTGGCTGACATAATAGATAGAATTGATTTTTAGTTAATAGAGATTATTTATTATAGAGTCTCCAAAAAATTAGGAATTTTAGGGAGACATAAGGAAGAATATGACATAAGGTGGTGTCTAACAACCCTTGATACAGAAGGTTTAGGAAACATTGAGAAGAAAGAAAGGGAAATAAAGTGATTTTTGATACACATACTCACTTAAACGTTGATAATTTTGCAGGTCGTGAAGCTGAGGAAATTGAAAAAGCGCGTGAATTTGGTGTCACCAAACTTAATATTGTTGGGTTTGACACCCAAACAATTGCGCAAAGTCTGGTATTATCAGCAAGCTATGATAACCTGTATTCGACTATTGGATGGCACCCGACAGAAGCAGGGTCTTATACATCTGAAATTGAGGCTATGATTGTCCAAAATTTGGCGAACCCAAAAGTGATTGCCCTTGGTGAGATTGGTTTAGACTACCACTGGATGGAAGACCCCAAAGACGTGCAAGAAGCAGTTTTCCGTCGTCAAATCCAGTTATCTAAAACGCATGATTTACCTTTTGTTGTTCACACTCGTGATGCCATAACAGACACTTATGATATCATCAAGTCTGAAGGGGTAGGTCCACGTGGTGGCATTATGCACTCTTTTTCGGGTACTTATGAAGAAGCCATGCAATTTTTAGACTTGGGGATGATGATTTCCTTTTCAGGCGTTGTGACTTTTAAAAAGGCGATCGACCTGCAAGAGGCTGCGACGAAATTACCGCTTGACAAGATTTTGGTTGAAACAGATGCGCCTTATCTGGCACCGATGCCTTTTCGTGGTCGGGAGAATACGCCAGCTTATACGAAATTTGTTGTCGAAAAGATTGCAGAACTGCGGGGCCTTACGCCAGAAACAGTTGCTCAGGCGACTTATGACAATGCCCTGCGAATTTTTAGGATAGCACCATGAAAATCATCATTATCGGAATAGCTGGTGCTGGGAAATCAACCCTTGCACGGCGATTAGCTGATAGCTTGAATTTGCCAGTGCTACACTTGGATACACTTTGGCATGCGACAGATTATTCTGCTGAGGCAGAGCGTTTGTTTCGAGAAAAACAGCAGACTTTTATTAACAGCCATGAACATTGGTTAATTGATGGCAATTATTCAGGTAGTTTGGACGAACGTCTGCCCTATGTGGACAAAATCATTTGGTTAAAAATGTCGCGGTTCAAAGCCATTTTCCGTGTGATGAAAAGAAGTTGGGCTTTTCACAAAAATCGCCAGAGTCGACCTGAAATGCCAAGTGAATTTACGGAGAAACTAGACAGTGCTTATCTTGATTTTCTGAAATTTGTCTGGGATTTCCCCAAAAAAAGTAATAAAAGATTGGCTGCTCAACTTGATCAATTTCAAACTTGGGACAAGGTGGTCGTCTTGAAAAATCAGCGAGAGATAGAGAAATATTTAACAAATGAAGCAAAAAATTTATGAAATCGTTGTCGTTGAAGGCAAGGATGATACGGCAAATCTCAAAAAATATTACGATGTTGACACCTATGAAACGCAAGGATCGGCGATCTCAGATGATGATTTGGAACGGATTGAACGTTTACATGATTTACGTGGCGTTATCGTCTTTACAGATCCTGACCATAGTGGGGAACGCATTCGCCGCATCATCATGACTGCCATTCCCACAGTCAAGCATGCCTTTCTCAATCGGGATGAGGCCAAGCCAAAATCAAAGACCAAAGGCCGTTCCCTCGGGGTAGAACATGCGAGTTATGACGATTTAGAGAAAGCCCTAGGGCATTTAACGTCGAATTTTGATGCAGACACTGTCTTTGATATCACGCATGGTGACTTGGTTCGGTTAGGTTTAATCGGTCATACGGACAGCCGTCAAAGACGAGAATATCTGGGTCAGACACTTAGAATTGGTTATAGCAATGCCAAGCAACAGCTCAAACGTTTAGAATTGTTTGGCATCACCTTAGTAGAAGTTGAAGAAATAATGGAGAACTATTCATGCACATAGCAGATTACCGCGTTACCAAAGCCATCTTAGACCGTCACGGCTTCTCATTCAAGAAAAGTTTGGGACAAAATTTCTTGACGGATACCAATATCTTACAAAAAATTGTCGATACAGCTGAGATTGACCGTCATGTCAACGTCATCGAAATCGGTCCAGGTATTGGCGCTTTGACAGAATTTATCGCTGAAAATGCAGCAGAAGTCATGGCGTTTGAAATCGACGACCGCCTGATTCCGATTTTGGCAGATACCCTACGTGACTTTGATAATGTCACTGTGATTAATGAGGATGTCTTAAAAGCTGACTTACAGACGCACATCCGTAACTTCAAAAATCCCGACCTGCCAATCAAAGTCGTGGCTAATCTCCCTTACTATATCACAACGCCAATCTTGATGCACTTGATTGAAAGTAAAATTCCGTTCACCGAGTTCGTCGTCATGATGCAAAAAGAAGTCGCCGACCGCATTTCAGCTGAGCCGAATACCAAAGCCTATGGTAGCCTCTCCATCGCTGTTCAGTACTACATGACGGCTCAAGTCGCTTTCATCGTACCGAAAACGGTTTTTGTACCAGCACCTAACGTCGACTCAGCTATTCTCAAAATGACCCGGCGCGATGCGCCAATGGTGGCGGTTTCGGACGAAGATTTCTTTTTCAAAGTTGCTAAACTCGCCTTTCTCCACAGACGTAAAACACTTTGGAACAATCTCCAATCAGCTTTTGGTAAAACAGCAGAAGTTCGCGAGCAACTCACACAAGCACTTGAAGCTGCAAATATCTCGCCACAAATTCGTGGGGAGGCACTTTCAATTCCAGAATTTGCTAAATTATCTGAAGCACTGTTACCATTGAAAAAATAAGACAAAAAACAGTTTGATATGTGTCAAACTGTTTTTTTCATGGCAATGTGCTGGATATCAGCATCTAAAAAAATATCACCAAAAGGTTCAAAACCTAACTTTTCATAGAAAGGGATGGCTTGTATCTGGGCATGAAGCTCTACTATTTTAAAATGTTGAGCATGTAAAAAGTCTAGAACTTGAATCATTAGTTTGCGTGCATATCCTTGACCTCTGTAAGGTTTGAGCGTTGCGACACGTTGGATTAAAGCCTGTTCACCATTGGCCGAAGGCAAGATGCGCAAGGTCGAAACAGGTGTCTCTTCTTGATCATCAAGCAGTAAAACGAAGTGGACAGCATATGCCTCGTCTTTGTCGATTTCGAGGGAAAGGGGGACCTGCTGTTCTTTGACGAATACGGTATTTCGAATTTTGAGAGACTGGACATAGACATCTGATAAGGTATCACGGGTATGCTTGATTTTCATGGTTCTCCTACTTGTTTGACCGGTAAATGTAAGGATTTGGGCATAAAAAATATATTATGGTCAAAATCTGTTATAATTAAGGTAATTATAACAAATTTTTGGAGAAGATGTACTGTGCAGTGTTTCCTGCCCAGTCTAGTAGGTGGAGAAATGTTTAAAAGCTCGAAATTATTTTTTTGGACAATAGAGATGCTGGCCGTCGTGACTTTGATTTGGCTGTTAACACATATTAGTTTTGTTTTCAAACCAGTGACAACCTTATTTTCATTAGTATTTTTGCCTTTTATTATCGCAGGGTTTTTATATTATGTTTTTAATCCGCTAGTCTCTTACTTAGAGAAAAAATTTAAGTTAAAACGGATTTGGGGCATTGTGCTCGTTTTCATTTTGATTATCGGCATCTTCGTCTATACTGTGATGGCACTGGTACCAAGCATTATCACTCAGTTGTCAGATTTAATTAAGGCATCAGGGAATATCTACCCTCAACTGCAAAAATGGTTGGAGAAATTATCCGAGAATCCTGCTTTTAGCGAGATTGACTTCAAGGCGCTGCTCAATAAAGCTAATATCAGCTACATGGATATTCTGCAGAACTTGCTGTCTGGTGTAACCTTGAGTGTGTCCAATGTCGTTGCGGTTGTCTCTAAAATTTTCATGGTTCTAGCCTTGGTTCCTGTCTTACTTTTCCATATGTTAAAAGACGGTAAGTCCATGTTACCATTTTTGAAAAAAACAGTTTTAAAATCGGATAGACTAAATATCGTAGGCCTCTTGAATGATATGAATGACACAATTTCCAAATTTATCAGTGGCGCTGCGATTGACTGTTTATTTATCTTTGTGACAGTCTTTATCTCTTATTTAATCATTGGGATTCCCTATGCGTTCTTGTTTGCAGTTTTTGCGGCAATAACGAACCTCATTCCTTATATCGGACCTTATATCGGTGTGGTACCGGTTATCCTGACAGTGGCATTTACCAACCCAATTCAAGCGCTGATTGCCGTGATTGTCGTTCTGACCTTGCAGCAACTTGATGGCAATATCATCTATCCGAAAGTCGTAGGTTCAGCTGTTGAAGTCCATCCTGTGACTATTATGGTGCTCATGCTTGTGGTCGGCAGTCTCTATGGTCTTGTCGGGATGTTAATTGCTGTGCCTTTCTACTCACTAGCTAAAGAAATTGTCAAGTTTTCATGGCGTCTTTGGGAAAATCATAAAGCAGCACGACTGGATGAGACTGAAAACGAGAAGTATGATATAATAGAGAAATAATGTCTTGTCTAGCGATTTTTTCTGATGTGTGATACATATCGATTTAAAAATGCTAGCAGGCTTCATACTAACACTGAAACTACATTGGAGGAATACAACTCATGCACCCTGACCCCGAAAGTCAGTCCTTATTATTTCAAATTGGTTTACTGATTTTTTTGACCATTCTTAATGCGCTCTTTTCAGGTGCCGAAATGGCACTCGTCTCGACTAGCCGTGCGCGTGTCGAACAAAGAGCTGCCGAAGGTGACAAGAAATATCAACGATTACTCGGCATTCTGAATAAACCTAGTAACTTTCTGTCAACGATTCAAATCGGGATTACACTGATTAATATCTTGTCAGGGGCAAGTTTGGCTGAAACCTTGGCATCAAAACTCACACCTGTATTAGGTGGTACACCAGGAGCCAAAAATTTGGCATCGGTGATTATTCTTGCCATTTTGACTTATGTTTCGATTGTTTTTGGTGAGTTATATCCTAAACGTATCGCGCAAAATCTTAAAGAAAAATATGCTTTAGCATCGGTGACACCACTGAGAATTTTAGGTGTTATCATGAGTCCATTTGTTTGGTTACTAGCGACATCGACTAACATCCTAAGTAAATTGACACCCATGACTTTTGATGATGATTCTGAGAATATGACGCGTGATGAGATTGAGTACATGCTTAATGCAGACAGTAGTGCACTGGATGAGATTGAACGGGAAATGCTGGCAGGTGTCTTTAGCTTGGATGAGCTCATGGCGCGTGAGATTATGGTGCCAAGAACTGATGCTTTTATGATAGATATTAGTGAAGGAATTCATGAGAATATCGCAGCTGTTCTTGCTCAAAACTACAGTAGAATTCCCGTCTACGTTGACGATAAGGATAAGGTTGTAGGTGTTTTGCATACCAAAACATTACTAAAAAGTGCTTATGAGAAAGGATTTGATCACCTTGACTTACGTCCGATTTTGCAAGAACCACTTTTTGTGCCAGAGACAATCTTTGTTGATGACCTATTACGGGAACTAAAGAAAACGCAAAATCAAATGGCCATTTTACTTAATGAGTATGGTGGTGTTGAGGGGATTGTTACACTTGAGGACCTCTTAGAGGAAATCGTTGGTGAAATCGAAGATGAATCTGATATTGCTGAGAAAGATGTTTTCAAAATTAATGAGCATATTTTCATCGTCAAAGGTGGCTTGACTCTGAATGATTTTAATGAATATTTCGATACATATTTAGAATCAGATGATGTTGATACGATTGCCGGTTATTTCATGGCGGGTATTGGTGCCATTCCAGGTGAAAAGGAACAAATTGATTATGATATTGTGACAGAAAAAGACAACTTGACTCTAACCAGTCTAGAGGTTGAGGGAACGCGTCTCATTAAACTACGTGTGACTTTTCATGAACCTATTGAGACTGAGGAAAAAGATAGTGACGAAAAATAAAATTTAATCTGCGAAAGCAGATTCTTTTTATTCTATCAAGTTATATATCTGTGACAAGATAAAAATAGTCTAGCAACTTAATAAGTTGTTAGACTATTTTGCTTTTTATAGTGATGCGGAGAAAGGGATTTGAACCCTCACACCCGTACGGATACATGCACCTGAAGCATGCGCGTCTGCCATTCCGCCACCTCCGCTCAACTATTCCATTATATCAAAAAAGTGAGAAAAGTGTCGGATAAAAGATAGGATTAAATTTTCCATCTTTACAACAAATGATAGTTTTTGGAAGAAAAAAACTTAAAACAATTATTTTTGGAAGTTTTTGGTAGAAAATGCTTGACAATGAATGATTTTGCTTGTATAATAAAACTGTAAACGGTTACAGCGAGTGTTGAATTTACCTCCATCAGGTAGATGTTGCTGAATCATTAGGAGAACGGCCATGCTAAAAAACGCTAGAAAACAAAAGATTTTAGACCTTGTCAATCAACAAGGGTATGTGACTTTGGAGCTTTTGGCACAAGGTTTGAACACGAGTGAATCGACGATTAGACGCGATTTAACGGAGTTGGATAAAAGTCAACAGCTCAGACGTGTTCATGGTGGGGCTGAAAGTCTATTCAACTTACGCTATGAAGAAGGGGTTGCTGAAAAATCTGTTAAAAATGTGCAAGCTAAGCAAATTATTGCACAAAGAGCAGTCAGCCTTCTTAATAATGATGATGTGATTTTCATGGATGCGGGGACAACTGTTGCCATGATGACGGACTATCTAACGGATGTGGCAAACATTACAGTCGTCACTAACTCAGTTCATACTGCGTCAACACTGATGGATAAAAAAATTAAAACCATTATCATCGGTGGTGCGGTTAAACCAACAACAGAAGCTGTTACAGGTAATTTTGCGATTCAGCAACTCGTGACCTTTAACTTTAGCAAGGCTTTCATTGGGGCGAATGGTATCTCAAGAGATGGTGGTATCACAACGCCAGATGAAGAAGAAGCGATGATTAAACGTTTAGTATTACGACAGTCCAAAAAGAAATATATTTTAGCTGACAGTTCAAAACTAGGCCAGATCTATTTTGCAAAAATTGCAGAATTTGATGACAAAATTGACATTATTACGGAGGAAATTCATGATTTACACAGTGACACTTAACCCATCTATCGACTTTTTGGTACGCTTACCAGAGTTCAAAGTAGGCGAGGTTAATCGAATGACTAGCGACGATAAATTCCCTGGTGGTAAAGGGATTAATGTTTCGCGTATTTTAGCTCGCCTTGGTTCAAACTCGACTGCTTTAGGTTTTCTTGGAGGCTTTACTGGTGCATTTATCAAGGAAAAACTTGAAGCAGAAGATATTCAAACGGATTTTGTCAAGATTGCATCAGACACGAGAATCAATGTCAAAATCAAATCGAATATCGAAAGTGAAATCAATGGTGCAGGACCGAAAATCTCAGCAGCAGAGCAAGATGCCTTCTTTGCCAAACTTGATGGTTTAACAGCATCAGATATCGTTGTCCTAGCCGGTTCAGCACCAGCTAGCCTTGGACAAGATTTCTACCTAGATGTCATTAACAAAATCAAAGCGCAAGGCGCTGAGTTTGTCATTGATATTGAAGGCGATGTCTTGGTTAAATCTTTAGCCAACCGCCCATTGGTTGTCAAACCTAACAACCATGAGTTAGGTGCTATCTACGGTGTCGAGTTTGATAGCGTAGAAGAGTTGATTCCTTATGGTCACAAGTTATTGGCTGATGGCGCACAATACGCCATGATTTCCATGGCTGGTGATGGCGCGCTCTTATTTGCGGATGGCAAAACTTACTTTGCCAAAGCGATTAAAGGTACGGTAAAAAATTCTGTTGGAGCTGGTGACTCGATGATTGCTGGTTTTGTCGGAGAATTTGCTAAGTCACATGATGCGGTCAAAGCTTTCCGTCAGGGTGTCGCTTGTGGTACCGCAACAGCTTTCTCAGATGACCTGGCATCAACAGCATTCATCCAAGAAATCGCTGACCAAGTGGTCATTGAAGAACGTTAATTCATTTATTTTATATTTAGAAAGGTTTTCTTATGAAAATTCAAGACTTATTGCAAAAAAACGCGATGATTTTATCGCTCAACGCAACCAATAAGGCAGATGCCATCTCAGAAATGGTTCAAAAGCTCGTTGACACAGGCTACGTCACTGACTATGACACGTTTAAAGATGGTATCTTGGCGCGTGAGGCTTTGACAACGACTGGTCTTGGCGATGGTATTGCCATGCCTCACAGCAAAAATGCGGCAGTCAAAGAAGCAGTTGTGTTATTTGCGAAGAAAGATGGCGGACTAGACTATGAATCATTAGATGGTCAACCAACTGATTTATTCTTTATGATTGCAGCGCCGGATGGCGCTAATGACACACATTTAGCAGCACTTGCTGAATTGTCTAAGTATCTCATGAAAGATGGCTTTGCGGATTCACTTCGTGCAACATCAACGCCTGACCAAGTGTTAGCAGCATTCAACGCTGCTGAAGCAGCAACAGTTGAAGAAGCCGTTGCTGCAATTAATAATGACGGAGACTTCGTCGTTGCGGTGACAGCTTGTACAACAGGTATTGCCCACACTTATATGGCTGAAGAAGCGCTTAAAAAACAAGCAAAAGCCCTCGGTGTGGCAATTAAAGTCGAAACAAATGGTGCATCTGGTATTGGTAACAAATTGACAGCAGAGGACATTAAAAAAGCCAAAGGTGTGATTATCGCAGCTGATAAGGCTGTCGAGATGGACCGTTTTGATGGCAAACCATTGATTTTGAAACCAGTTGCGGCTGGTATTCGTGAACCAGAAAACTTGATTAAAGCAGTACTTTCAGGTAACTTACCAACTTATAAAGCAACAGGTCAAGCCCAAGAAAATAACTCTGAGGAAAAACTCAGCATCGGTAAAGCTTTCTACAAACACTTGATGAGTGGGGTTTCAAGTATGTTACCGTTCGTTATCGGTGGCGGTATTGCGATTGCGATTGCCTTCCTCATTGATAATGCCATGGGTGTACCAAAAGACCAACTTGCTAACCTTGGTAGCTACCATGAATTAGCATCAGTCTTCAAACAACTCGGTGGTGCAGCCTTTGGCTTCATGCTTCCAATCCTTGCCGGTTACATCGCTTACTCTATCGCTGAAAAACCAGGTTTAGTTGCAGGTTTCGTTGCAGGTGCGATTGCATCAAATGGTCTTGCCTTTGGTAAAGTACCATTTGCCAGTGGTGGTGAGAAGACATTAGCTTTGGCTGGTGTACCGTCTGGTTTCTTGGGCGCACTTGTTGGTGGTTTCCTTGCCGGTGGTGTTATCCTCATTCTTAAAAAAGTATTTTCTAATGTCCCACGCTCGCTTAACGGTATTGTTTCAATCTTGGTTTATCCAGTATTAGGTGTTTTGATTACTGGTTTCCTCATGCTCTTTGTCAATATCCCGATGGCGGCTATCAACAGTGGCTTGACAAACTTCCTTAATAGTTTATCAGGTGCCAATGCAGTGTTACTAGGGGCTTTACTTGGCGGCATGATGGCTATTGATATGGGCGGACCGTTTAACAAAACCGCTTATGTTTTCGGGACAGGAACACTTGCAGCGACGGTTGCTTCTGGTGGTTCAGTTGTCATGGCAGCAGTTATGGCTGGTGGTATGGTACCACCACTCGCAGTTTTTGTTGCAACATTACTCTTTAAAAATAAATTTACTAAAGAAGAACAAGATTCTGGTTTGACAAATATTGTTATGGGATTGTCATTCATCACTGAGGGTGCCATTCCATTTGGCGCAGCTGACCCAGCGCGTGCCATTCCATCCTTTATCCTCGGTTCTGCTGTTACAGGTGGTCTTGTCGGTGCGCTTGGTATTAAACTCATGGCGCCACACGGCGGTATCTTCGTTATCGCTTTGACAAGTAATCCAATCATGTATCTAGTTGCTGTTGCAATCGGTGCAGTCATCTCAGGTATTGTGTTTGGCGCCTTGCGTAAAGCGAAATAAGGATCAATCTTACCCAAATTTTTATCATAAAAAGAACGTCTGCTATGGACGTTCTTTTTGTTTGACCGTAGAATTGCTCACAAATCAAAAACCTGATGACAAATTGATTCATCAGGTTCTGCTTTAATTGTTATTATTTCATAGTTGGGAATAACAAGACGTCGCGAATAGATTGTGCACCTGTTAGGAGCATAACCAAACGGTCAATTCCGATACCAAGACCACCAGTTGGTGGCATCCCGTATTCTAAAGATTCAACGAAGTCGTAGTCAACGCCAGTTGCTTCATCGTCACCATTTGCTGCATCGCTGGCTTGTTTTTCAAAGCGTTCTAGCTGGTCAATCGGGTCATTCAACTCAGTAAAGGCATTACCAAACTCACGACCTACGATGAAGAGTTCAAAGCGGTCGGTAAAGCGGCCGTCTTCTGGATTCTTCTTAGCCAGAGGTGAGATGTCTACCGGATGACCATAAACGAATGTCGGTTGGATTAGAGTCGCCTCGACATATTTTTCGAAAAATTCATTCACAATATGGCCCCAACGGAAATGAGGTTCAACTTTGATGTCATGTGCTTCAGCGACTTTAACCGCATCATCGAAATCAACGATGTCAAAGAAATTGACGCCTGTTTTTTCATTGATGGCATCAACCATGTGGATACGTTTGAAGTTATCAGCAAGATTGATGGTTTGCGCGTCATATTCGACAACGTCTTTGTCAACCGCAGCTTTTGCCACGTGTTGAATCAAGCCCTCAGTCAAGTCCATAACGTCTGTATAATCGGTGTAAGCCGTGTAAACTTCCAGCATGGTAAATTCAGGGTTATGTGTCGTATCCATACCTTCATTACGGAAAACACGGCCGATTTCGTAAACTTTTTCCATGCCACCGACAATTAGGCGTTTGAGGTGAAGTTCTAAGGCAATACGCAAGACCATGTCAATGTCCTGAGCGTTGTGATGCGTGATAAAAGGTTTAGCCGCAGCACCACCAGCTTCGTTGTGAAGGACAGGTGTCTCAACTTCAAGGTAGTCTTGGCTATCAAGGTAGCGACGAACTTCTGAGATAATTTTGCTACGTGTGACGAAACGCTCAAAGCTTTCGCGATTAGAGATCAGGTCTAGGTAGCGTTTACGATACTTGGTTTCAGTATCTGTCAAACCGTGATATTTTTCAGGCAATGGACGTAGGGATTTAGATAGGAAAGTAATCTTATCCGCTTTGATAGACAACTCGCCCATGTCTGTCCGCATGACTTCTCCTTCGATACCATAGAAGTCACCGAGGTCGGCATGTTTGAAGATATCGTAGGCTTCATCACCAACATTGTCCTTACGAACATAAATCTGAATTTGACCTTCACGGTCTTGGATGTGGGCGAAAGAGACCTTCCCTTTACCACGTTTCGTCATCATTCGACCAGCAATTGTTGCGCGTTCAGCAAGTTCATGCAAGTCTTCTTTAGACTTATCAGCGTATTTAGCATTTAAAGTTGCTGAGTTAGCATCACGCTCAAAACGCTTACCAAACGGGTCAAGTCCAGCTTCGCGAAGTGTTTCTAATTTCTCGCGACGCACTAGCATTTGGTCGTTTAATTCTACTGTATTTTCATCAGTCATTGTTTTCTCCCATTTAAAAGTTCATTGCTTTCATTTTATCATATTATAGTAGATTTGTGTAGCCAGCGATATAAAACAAAACGATTTTTAATCATTAAAAATCGTTTTGTTGCGTTCAAATTAATAGTTATCCAAAAAGGCAGTGACCTTGGCATAATAGCCAGCCTTATCTGTTTCTAAAGATTTAGCATGTTTAGCCCCCTTGACGATAAATTTTTCACGTGGGCCTTTCGTTGCGGCGTAATTTTGATCAACCATTGCTGTCGGTACAAAATCATCGGCATCGCCGTGGATGAAGAGAACCGGTAGCTTGTTATGAGCGAGCGCCTTGACAGAGCTTGCATCTGCCTCGCCATAGGCGAACCCTGCTCGGATTTTAGAGAGTGCAGATACCTCATAGAGTAGCGGAAAGGCTGGCAAATTGTACATATCCTTGGCTTGGAAAGTTAGTTCATCCCATACAGAGCTGTAACCGCAGTCCTCAATGATGTTTACCACGTTCTTGGGTAAATCTTGACCGGACGCCATCATCACAGTGGCTGCGCCCATAGAGAGGCCAAAGTAGGTAATCTTAGACTTAGGGTTAGTCTTAATCAGTTGATCTGTCCATTTGGTGAGGTCGCATTTGTCCGTCACCCCATAGCCAATTAAGGTCCCGTCAGATGCCCCGTGTGCGCGGTTGTCAGGCAAGAGCACGTTATAGCCAAGTTTATGGAAAAGCATACCATAAGCCGCCATCTGTTCCTTGCTGCCGTTAAAACCGTGGACTACGATGACCGTTTTATCTGTTTTATTTTCAGCTGGGACATACCAAGCTTTGAGATTTAAACCGTCATTTTTTAGGGACAAGTTTTCTTTGTCTAGCTTGAGAAAATCTTTCTCATCTTGATAAACGGGAGAAGCTTGAGGTGTTGCGGCATGACTGATAAAGGACTTATCGCCACGAACCTGCGCCACATGGAAGAAGTAAAAGCTAGCACCTATTGAAACGATAGCTAGGAATGAGACGATGCCTACAATTATTTTAAATAGTGTTTTCTTTTTTATCATTACTATATTGTAACAAAAATAGGAAAAATGAACATATTCGATGATCAAAATGTAGTTATAGCGTGCGTTATTGTTGCTATTTTTTATTGTTACGCCTGACTGTATTTGAAAATTTATGAGGGGAATTTACTGCTAAATAAAGAGCTGCAAAATGTGAAGTGTTCTGAAAGTAGAAGATTTTCAACTTTTAAATAAAATAAATTGACGTGATAGAATAGAGCTGGCAACGCTAAATGAGATATGCGAATGTATGCCAGTATAAAATTCGCTATCATTTTATGTTTTTATTTGGCGGTATTTCGATTAATAAATTGATAATTGAATGAATAGATGTTAAAACGAAGAAAAGTAAGGCGAATTATGCTGTAACGATTACGGTTGATTTGACTAAAGCTGATAAAACTAAATTAGCTCAAATCTTTCTACCTATTGATTTTTCTAAAATAAAAGCCTAAAAAACTGCTGAAAAAGAACTGAGAAATTTACAGTTTAAAATTGAAAAATGACAGGACACTGTTAGTAGAGTAGCTTAATTTCCTGATTGATGAGCAATAGAAATCGCTTAATTGAGGCGATTTTAAATTATTATCAATAAAAATGAAAAAATATACAAAAAACCGCTTGACAAATGTATTTTTATGCAGTAAACTGTATATATAATCAAAAAAACAAAGAAATTGAGGACTTATACACATGGCAAAAGAAAAAATTGTACTCGCCTATTCAGGTGGTTTAGATACGTCAGTTGCAATCAAATGGCTCGTTGACGAAGGCTATGATGTCGTCGCTGCTTGTTTGGATGTTGGCGAAGGCAAAGACCTTGATTTCATCAAAGAAAAAGCCTTGACGGTTGGGGCTATTGAGTCATATGTTATCAATGCGAAAGAAGATTTCACGCATAACTATGTTGGTTACGCTATCAAAGGTAATCTCATGTATGAACAAAAATATCCACTCGTTTCAGCTTTGTCACGTCCATTGATTTCAAAAGCCTTGGTTGAAGTGGCGCGTGAAACAGGTGCAGCTGGGATTGCCCATGGCTGTACAGGTAAAGGCAATGACCAAGTGCGTTTTGAAGTGGCGATTCATTCACTTGCCCCTGACTTGAAAGTCTTAGCACCGGTTCGGGAATGGAAATGGTCTCGTGAGGCTGAAATCGAATATGCTAAAAATAATGGTATCCCTGTACCCGCAGACCTTGATAATCCATACTCAATTGACATGAACCTCTGGGGTCGTGCCATTGAGGCAGGCATTCTCGAAAATCCTTGGAACGAATGTCCAGAAGATGCTTTCTTCATGACAACGTCTATCGAAAATGCACCAAATGAAGCTGAATTCATCGAATTGACCTTTGAAAAAGGCATTCCTGTTGCGCTCAATGGTCAAACATTGCCCTTATATCAACTGATTAATGATGTCAATGTCATTGCGGGTAAACACGGCATCGGTCGGATTGACCATGTAGAAAATCGTTTGGTCGGCATTAAATCACGTGAAATCTACGAATGTCCAGGGGCGACTGTTATTCTCAAAGCCCATAAAGACATTGAAGATATTACTTTTGTTCGTGAAGTGTCACATTTCAAACCAGTGATTGAAAACGAACTCTCAAACACAATTTATAATGGGCTTTGGTTCAATCCAGCGACTGATGCGCTTAAAGCCTATATTGACAGCACACAAGAAGTTGTCAATGGGACAGTGAAAGTGAAACTTTATAAAGGCAATGCCATCTGTATCGGACGGAAATCACCTAATTCACTTTACGACGAGAACTTGGCAACTTATACAGCAGCTGATGAATTTGACCAAGATGCCGCAGTCGGTTTCATCAAACTTTGGGGACTACCATCACAAGTTAATGCGCAAGTTTGGGACAAGTTAAAAGGTTGAAGCGACTGTTTAGTTTCGTAGAAATTTAGGGATTTTCCGTAAGCGAACGAAGTTCGTGCGGAAAAATCATCTAATTTCCTAGAAACTAGGAGCTGAAACTGGATTAAAATTGATAAAGAAAAATAAGCCAGTCATCAAATAAACTAAGTCAGAGAACTGGATTTGAGACGTTATAACCAATAACGATTTCAGAGAGAATCATTGGTCAGGTTAAGAAATTCCGTGAGATTTCACCACATAGAAATTAAAAGTAATCAGAGAATTACAATTTCGCTTTAAAGCGCTAGACTAGGCGCTTTTTTGATATAATAAATTAAACCTGATAATGGTAGATTAAATTCTACTTTAACTAGAGTTACTAAAAAGCTGAGAATAGCGATCAATCTAGAAATAATGGAGACAAGACAATGGCAAAACTATGGGGCGGTAGATTTGAAGAAGGCCTAGATAAAAAAACAGAAGCCTTCGGGGCATCGATTACTTTTGATCAAAAAATGGCGCGTCAAGACCTAAAAGGTAGCCTTGCACATGTGACGATGCTTGCTTCAACAGGGATTTTAACAGCAGAGGAAGCTGAACAAATCAAGGCGGGCATTCAAAAAGTCGAAGCGAAATACGAAGCAGGCGAGATCGAATTTAAAATCGAAAACGAAGATATTCACATGAATATGGAAACTTATCTGCATGCAGAAATCGGACCAGTCGCAGGTAAACTTCACACGGCACGTTCACGTAATGACCAAGTCGCAACGGATATGCATCTATGGATGAAAGATACCTTATCAGAAACCATGGATAAATTGCAAAACTTACGTGACGTTATTGTGACCTTGGCGTCAGAGCATATTGAAACTATCATGCCTGGTTATACGCACTTGCAACATGCGCAGCCGATTTCATTCGGACACCATCTCATGGCCTATTATAGTATGTTAACACGCGATTTTGAGCGTTTTGCGTTTAATATGAAACATGCTGATATTTCGCCGCTAGGCGCGGCGGCACTAGCTGGAACGACTTTCCCCATTGACCGGAAAGAAACGGCGGCACTCATGGGCTTTAGCGACGTTTATGTGAACTCGATGGATGCGGTGAGTGACCGTGATTTCATCCTAGAATTTCTCAGCAATGCTAGCATTCTCATGATGCACCTGTCACGTTTTTGCGAGGAGCTGATCCTTTGGTGTAGCAATGAGTTCCAGTTTGTGACCTTGTCGGATGCCTTTTCAACTGGCTCATCCATCATGCCGCAGAAGAAAAATCCAGATATGGCTGAGTTAATACGTGGTAAATCTGGCCGTGTTTATGGCAATCTCTTTGGCTTGCTTACGGTCATGAAATCTCTACCTTTAGCCTATAACAAGGACTTGCAAGAGGACAAGGAGGGGATGTTTGACACAGCAGACACGATTTTGACCAGCCTTGATGTCATGGCAGGGATGCTGTCGACACTATCGGTCAATGAAACCGTTATGGCTGAGTCGACTGAAAAAGACTTCTCAAACGCCACAGAACTTGCTGACTACCTAGCTGCTAAAGGACTGCCTTTCCGCCAAGCGCATGAAATCGTCGGGGAAATGGTGCTAGAATGTACGAAGGCGGGGTATTATTTGCAAGATGTGTCATTGACACGCTACCAAGAAGTATCGCCCTTAATCGAAGCAGATATCTATGAAACTTTGAAGTCTCGGACTGCTGTTCAACGCCGCAATTCCTATGGTGGCACAGGCTTTGAACAAGTCAAGATGCAAATTGCTTTAGCGCAGGCTGATTTGAAACAGAAAGTTGATTCTGAAAAAGAATAACGTGTTAATTTATATCAAAATAAATGAGAAATGTACCCTTGAAATGGTGCATTTTTTGCATATTTATGGTAGAATTGGTTAGATAAATTACTGTAGGAGAATCTATTTTGGCAATCAAAAAAGCTTTACGAATTAAGAAAAAGAATGATTTCGATAAAATTTTTTCTGCCAGAAAATCAACGGCTAACAAGAAATTTGTGATCTACCAATTGCCTTCAAAAACGACACATTTTAGAGCAGCAATTTCAGTGAGCAAAAAATTAGGGAATGCGGTCACCAGAAATCGCGTCAAACGTCTCGTCCGTCATGCTTTAATACCACTTTCTGACAATTTATCACAAACTGACTTTGTGATTGTCTGCCGAAAAGGGGTGGAAACCTTGACTTTTGATGAAGTGCAGAAAAATTTAACACACGTCTTGAAGGTAGCAAAAATTTATCAGAAATCAGAGATATCATCAGTTTAGTTTTTAGAGTTTTAATGATACTCGTTCAAGTATCAAATCAAAACACAAGATTTTGAGATAGTTTTACCCAAATCAAGAAAAGCAGCCTAAAACGTAGAGCTATACGATAGGGATGATTGATGAAGAGTTGGCTGAAACTAGCCAAAAACTGTTTTGATTTTGTGCTTGTATGAGCGTCATGACAGCGTTAGGTATAGAAAAGGAAAATTGTGAAGAAAAAACTTAAATTAGTCGCCTTATCAGGTCTATCAGTCCTCGTTTTAACGGGCTGTGGTCGTACGGATATTACAGGACATTCAAGCGGTCTGTGGGAGCAATTCGTTTATGGCTTTGCCCAAATCATCCACTTTCTTTCATTTGGTGGTTTGGTCGGCCTAGGTATTATTTTATTCACCCTAATCATCAGAACGCTCTTATTACCTTTGATGCATATCCAAACAAAATCAACGCGTAAAATGCAAGAAGTGCAACCTGAATTGAAAAAAATTCAAGCACAATATCCAGGTAAAGATGCGGAAAGCAAACGCTTAGTTGCTGAGAAAACACAAGAACTTTATGCGGAAAATGGTGTGAATCCTTATATGGGATGTCTGCCATTATTGGTGCAAATGCCGATTCTCTGGGCTTTGTATCAGGCTATAACGCGTGTTGGTTTTCTGCGTGATGGGCATTTTCTTTGGTTTGATATTTCGGGTCATGACCCTTACTTTATCTTGCCAATCCTTGCCGCAGTATTCACCTTTGCTAGTTCATGGCTAACCATGAAAGCAGCGCCTGAAAAGAACGGTATGACAACTGCCATGACCTATGTGATGCCAGTACTTATCTTTGTGATGGGGGTTAGTGTTGCAGCCGGTGTGGCGCTTTACTGGACTGTGTCAAATGCTTACCAAGTTTTCCAAACCTTGCTTTTGAACAATCCGTTCAAACTACAAGAGGAACGTGTCGCCAAGGCGAATGCAGAAAAAAATAAAGAAAAAGCCCGTCAAAAAGCATTGGCAAAAGCTAAGAAGAAAAAATAAGCTAATTTTAGTGACTGGCGGCGTAGTTTGCTGTCAACGATAAAAAGAAATAAATCTATCCTAGATACATTTATCAACATCAAAGTAGTACTTAAGCAATACCTCATAAAGGAGTAGTTAAAGAAATGGCTATTTTTACAGGAAATACAGTAGATGAAGCGATTGAGCGTGGGTTGAAAAAACTTGGCATCAAACGTGAAAATGTCCATATTCAAATCGAGCAAAAAGATAAAAAAGGGTTCTTGGGCATTGGCAAAAAACGTGCCCGTGTTAATATTGATGCGATTCAGGAAGAAACTGTTCGTCAGGCTGACCGGCTAGCCACGCGTGGTTTAGATGCTGAATTTATAGCAGACTCGCCGAAAGTTCAATCCGCTATGGAAGCAACACTTGAGTTATCACAAGTTGTTAAGGCAGTTAAAGCAGCTGAAAAAGCAAGCACGGGTGATTTAAGCCAAGAAGATAAAGAGGCAATTATCGAAGAGGCTAAGAATGAAATTGCTGAAAGAAAATTAAGTGACCTTGAAGGCGATATCGCCCCCGCAGCAATGGCTGAGGAAATGACACACAGTCAGAATAAAGTGATTAAAGAAGTTTCAAAATACTTGACATTAATTACACAAGATATGGGTGTTCCAGCATCGGTTTCGGCTCAAAATGATGGCAGTTTGATTGTTTTCAATCTTAAATCATCGCAGGATGGTTTGTTAATTGGTAAACATGGTAAAATTTTACAGGCTTTACAAGTTTTGGCTAAAGCATACGCTAACAGCTTGACAGAAGAACGTGTCATTCTTGCGATTAATGTTGGCGATTATCATGAAAAGCGTAAGGTGTATATTACTAGCTTAGCGCATCATGCGGCAAAACGTGCACGTAATGGTGAAACAGTTTATATCAATGATTTACAAAGCAATGAACGTAAAATCGTCCATGCTATTATCTCACGTGAACCAGACGTTGCTAGCCGTTCTGTTGGTCGTGATAGTGGTCGATATATCGTGGTGACAAAAGAAAATTAAGATTATCTTGACAAATGCTTGTAAAAACGATAGAATATTAAGGTATGTTTAGTAACTGATCAAAAGCCTAGGCTAGACATAAGGTTGTTGGTTTACCAACAGTCAAAAATTCTGTACAGGAGGAAAAAACATTATGAAACGCACTTTTCAACCAAGTAAACGTAAACGTCAAAAAACACACGGTTTCCGTAAACGTATGTCTACTAAAAACGGCCGTCGCGTCGTTGCCAGCCGTCGTCGTAAAGGACGCGCAGTTTTGACTGCATAAAATACGATAAAAAGAACATAGATACTCGAGCCTATGTTCTTTTTTTATCGTCATTTTATCGGTGATAGCTAGTTATGAGTTAGTATTAAAACATAATGTGCTAAGAAAATGAATAGAATTAAAATGTATATAGTTTTTGTGGGCATAGTTGCTAAAATTTTGATACAATAGTACTGGAAACGATTACAAGGAAAGAAAGGCTCTTGCTATGAAAAAAATTAAAATTGCCAATACGGACATGACAGCTAGCCAACTTATTTTAGGGTGTATGCGCATTAATGAATCAGGTAAAAATCCTGTTGAAACGATTCAGACTGCATATGATCACGGCATTAACTTCTTTGATCATGCAGATATTTATGGTGCTGGGGAATGCGAAACAATTTTCTCCAAAGCTTTAAAAGAAACAAGCATTTCACGCTCGGATATTTATTTACAATCTAAAGTCGGGATTAAACCAGGGATTGCCTTTGACTTTTCAAAACAACATATCATCGAAGCGGTAGAGGGGTCATTGAAGAGATTAGACACAGATTATCTGGATGCCTTACTGTTACACCGCCCAGATACCTTGGTTGAGCCTGAAGAAGTTGCAGAAGCTTTTTCTCAGCTTGAAAAAGCGGGTAAGGTTCGTGCGTTCGGGGTATCCAATCAAAATCCTGGTCAAATTGAACTCTTGAAAACAGCGGTTAAACAGCCACTTAATATTAATCAGCTTCAATTCGGTCTTAAACACACGGGCATGATTGATGCTGGCATTAATGTTAATATGGAAAACCAAGCAAGTCTCGTTCGAGATGGTGGTATTCTGGAATATTCACGTATTCATGACATGACGATTCAAGCTTGGTCACCTTTCCAATATGGTTTCTTCGAAGGTGTCTTTGTTGGCAATGATGAAAAGTTCCCTGAACTCAATGCTAGATTACTAGAGCTTGCAGAGCAATATAAGGTGACACCATCTGGCATCGCTGTGGCCTTCATTAATCGCCATCCTGCTAAGTTTCAAACAGTTCTTGGTACAATGACGCCATCTCGTATTATTGAAGCGACAGAGGCTGCTGATATTGTGTTAACGCGTGAAGAATGGTATAGCTTATATATGGCAGCAGGTAATATCCTACCATAAGCCTTAAAATGCTAGAGATTTTCCGATATGTTGGAAAATGTCGGCATTTTCTTCATTTGTCTAGATAAATGAAGAGTATTGTTTGAATTTTTAGCAAAAATAACTTATAATGAAACTAACTCAATAAATGACAGAAGTGAGGTGACAGATATGAGTTTTACAGATGAAACGGTACGTTTCGAGTTTGATGACTCGAGCAAAAAAGAAATTGGCGAGACACTTGTCAGTGTCTACAAGTCTCTCGGCGAAAAAGGCTACAACCCGATTAACCAAATGGTCGGTTATGTGTTATCAGGCGATCCAGCTTATATCCCGCGCCACAACGATGCTAGAAACAAAATCCGTCGTTTTGACCGAGATGATATCGTTGAAGAATTGATTAAAAATTACCTCAAGGATCAAGGTGTGTCACTT
This sequence comes from Pseudolactococcus chungangensis CAU 28 = DSM 22330, assembly GCF_002441885.1. GTDB lineage: Bacteria > Bacillota > Bacilli > Lactobacillales > Streptococcaceae > Pseudolactococcus > Pseudolactococcus chungangensis. The sequence continues at coordinate 96,205 of NZ_JXJT01000001.1, forward strand.
TGATGCAACGTTTAATGGGGCTAGACGTCGGTAGTGTAACTGTCGGCGTGGCCGTAAGCGACTTGCTAGGCTATACAGCTCAGCCTGTTGAGACGATTCGGATTAACGAGTCAAAAGCAGATTATGGGTTTGAGCGTTTAGCAGAACTTGTCAAAGACTATGAACCTGCAAAATTTGTCTTAGGTTTGCCTAAACACATGAACAATGATGAAGGTATTAGGGCACAAGCCAGCCGTCATTATGGTGATTTGTTGTTCGAAAAATTTGGTATTCCAGTTGATTACCAAGATGAGCGACTCACGACAGCCCAAGCAGAGAAAATTTTAATTCAAGGGCACACACGTCGAGAAAATCGCAAAAAATATATTGATAAATTGGCGGCTGTGTTGATTTTACAGAATTATCTCGATAGCCACACTTTAGGGCATCTCTAAAAATTCAGTTTTGCCCAAATTACCCATTTTTCCGATATTCATCGTCTACCTTCTCATCCCATGAACCACATGGACTTCGTTGGTATCTTTGATAATCGAAAATGGAATCGTTTGTTCTAAAAGCGATTTTTTGAGATACCCTTTATAAACTAGATTACGGAGTAAATAATGACTGAACATACACATCATCATGACCATGAGCATGAGCAAGAATTTATCACTTTGATTGATGATCATGGAAATGAGACTTTGTTTGAAATTCTTTTGACAATTGATGGTCAAGAAGAATTTGGTAAAAACTATGTCTTAGTTGTACCAGCTGGTGCGGAAGAAGACGAAAACGGTGAAGTTGAAATTCAAGCATACGCTTATACACAAAATGAAGATGGTACTGAGGGTGACCTCTTGCCAATCCCAGAAGATTCTGATGAAGAATGGGATATGATTGAAGAAGTTTTCAATACATTTGTAGAGGAACAAGACTAAAGCAACAGCAAAAACTCTGAAAGTGGACTTATCTGATGTTAAATCAGGATGGTCTGTCTTTCAGAGTTTTTAAGTTGTACTTTTGCATCGTTAAAGTCAGGACTGCGAAATGTTCATCATCAGTCGTTGTCAAGAATATCGTCAGCTGCATCAGTCATGATGACCATGTGATCAAGAGCCTTGACTTCAGGTAATAGCATGCTTACGATATTGCCGATAAAAATGCTGACTCCTGCAATAATCAGAAGTGGTGGGATACCGATGGTTTCAGCAAGTGGTGCCGCAAAAATCAGGCCAATTGGACTTGCCATGGAGGCCATGGCTTGCGCAATACCCATAATGCGTCCAGTTTGTTTAGCAGGGAAAGCCTGTTGAACGATCGACATAAAGAGGCCGTTTGCTGCCATGAAACCGACGCCGCCAGGGAGTTGTAAGGCGATAAAAAGCCAAAGTCCATGGCGATTGTCAGGTAAGAATCCCATGAGTGTGAAAGCGAGACCTGCCAGATAATACCACACGACACCAATTGTCAGTCGGCGTTTAGTCGTGGCAAAAAGGCCGATGAGGAGTCCACCCAGAAGGGAACCGATGGACCAACAAACTTCAACGATAGAGGCATCTGAAATACTACCATGAAAATAAGTGGTCGTAATCAAGGGGTAGAGTGAGAAAGCAGGCCAAGCAAACATACCAATCAAGGTAGTAATGATTAAGAAGTTAAAGATACCTTTATGATGTCGAACGAGTTTAAAACCCGCCACTAATTCGTGAAAATAGGTGTTTTGCTTACCAAGGTGATCAAAACTAGGAATTTGTGTCATTACTACTGTAATTGTCGCAATAATAGCACCAGCGACATCAACTAGCATGATTTGAGAAATGGGTAGCGAGCCGTAAAAAAATGCGCCAATAGCTGGTGTGATAATCATTGAGGCGCTATTAAATGCACCGTTGAGCCCGCTGACTTTAGGTACAAATGTTTCTGGAACGAGTGTCGGGATAATGGATTGCGTTGTTGGTGTCTGAATGGCACCTGAAAAACTTCTGATGAACATAGCGACACCTAACAACCAAAAAGGCAGTGGACCACCCTGTCCATAAATTGCTAGGATAATTGCAGCAAGTGCAACAATCCAATCACCTGACAGTAAGAGAATTTTCTTATTCATGCGATCAATTAGTGGACCGACTAAGGGGCCAATAATGATGCCAGGAATAAATGCAATTAGCATATACATGGCAAGTAACGTTGGACTTTTAGAGCGATCGGTCAAATACCAAATCAAGGCATATTGCGCAATCATGCTTGTGAAAAAGGACAATTGTTGACCCACAAAAAGTGTAAAAAAATTCTTTTTCCATTTTGTCTTCATATACTTTTAATTTTATCAAAATTTTGATAAGACGGAAATACCTTTGATGATTTAAGTTGAAAAGTTTGTATATAGATGAAACGAGATGAAAAAGATCAGATGCGTCAGGATGGATCTTACTAACATGTTTTATCCGATGGCAAAAATGTTCTGAATTATCGGAATCTAGCTTGACAAATAACTCTGGAAGTAGTAAACTAACGTTAGTTTATAGTAAGCTAACGAGGTGCATATGACAATTAAAGATAAACTAACGACACTGCGAGAAAAATCTGGCTTTAGTCAAGCAGAGGTCGCGAGAAAAATCGGCGTTTCGAAGCCAACATATTGGGCTTGGGAGAAAGGGAATGCTAAGCCTAAGGCGGAAAGTCTTAAAAAACTGGCAGCATTGTATGACATAAATTTGGATGAACTGATGGAAAAAACTAACGAGAAAGTAGCGACACATATGACAACTTTTGAAAAATCCGATAAACTTGATGATGTTGCTTATGATATTCGGGGACCAGTTTTAGATGAAGCGAATCGTATGCGCGCTAATGGCGAGAAAATTTTGCGTCTTAATACAGGCAATCCAGCCGAATTCGGCTTTACAGCTCCAGATGAAGTGATTCGTGATTTAATCATGAATGCGCGTGATAGTGAAGGATATTCAGACAGTAAGGGTATCTTTAGCGCGCGTAAAGCCATTATGCAGTATTGTCAAGTGTTAGGTTTTCCAAATGTTGATGTTGATGATATTTATACTGGTAATGGTGTGAGTGAACTCATTTCTATGTCTATGAATGGCCTATTGAATACTGGAGACGAAGTTCTAGTGCCAATGCCTGACTATCCCCTTTGGACTGCGTCAATTAGCTTGGCTGGTGGTCATGCTGTGCATTATTTATGTGATGAGTCAGCGGAATGGTATCCTGACATTGCAGATATCAAGTCAAAGATTACGTCAAATACGAAGGCGATTGTCATTATTAATCCAAATAATCCGACAGGTGCTGTGTATCCTCGAGAGGTCTTGTTAGATATCGTTGAAGTGGCACGTCAGAATGATTTGATTATCTTCTCGGATGAGATCTATGATCGCATTATTATGGATGGTATCAAACACGTACCGATTGCGACTTTAGCACCAGATTTATTTGTCGTGACGATGAATGGTTTGTCTAAATCACATCGAGTGGCTGGTTTTCGTGTTGGCTGGATGGTGTTGTCTGGTGATAAAAGACGTGCCCAAGGCTATATTGAAGGTTTGAATATGTTAGCCAATATGCGGCTATGTTCGAATGTTCTGGCGCAGCAGGTCATCCAAACATCATTAGGTGGTACGCAGTCTGTTGATGAGCTATTGTTACCTGGTGGTCGTATCTATGAGCAACGCGAATTCATCTATAAGGCTATGAATGAAATCCCAGGAATTTCAGCAGTGAAACCTAAAGCTGCCTTCTATATTTTCCCTAAGATTGATACAAGGATGTACAATATTCATGACGATGAGCAGTTTGTTTTAGATTTTCTGAAACAAGAAAAAGTCATGTTGGTTCATGGTCGTGGTTTTAACTGGAAAGATCCAGATCATTTTCGGATTGTTTATATGCCACGTGTTGATGAATTGGCACAAATTCAAGAGAAAATGACACGATTTTTATCTAAATATCGTCAGTAAATTGTTTTAAAATAGAAAACAATAAATAATTTTCTGAATATTGTTGTATTTCTGATTTGTTATTGTTATAATAAAGCTATAGAATCTTTTTAAAAATAGGAGAAGTATGACTACTTTATTAGAAAAAACAAGAAGAATTACGGCGATTTTGCAAGAAGGGCTTAACAACTCTAGCGAAGAATTACCGTATAACGGCCTATCGGAACGTTTATCAGCGGTAATTGATTGTAACTCTGTTGTCATTGATGGCAAGGGGGTTGTGCTTGGCTATGCCATGCCATATAAAACAAACAATGACCGTGTTGAGGCGATGTTTGATAAACGCAAATTATCAGATGAGTATGTTCAAGTCGCATCACGTACTTATGACACTGAGGCTAACTTGCCTGCAGATGCGATGTTGTCACTTTATCCTCAAGAAGTTATCAAAGATCATCCTGATGGTAAAACGACAGTTGCGCCAATTTATGGTAGTGGCTTGCGTTTAGGGACATTTATCATCTGGCGTAATGAAGAAGCGTTTAGTGATGATGACCTTGTCTTGGTTGAATTGGCAACGACGGTTATTGGTATTCAGTTATCAAATCTTCAAATCGAAAAGATGGAAGAGAATATCCGTAAAGCCGCAGCTGTTAATATGGCTGTTAGCACGCTCTCTTATTCTGAAATGAAGGCCGTTAAAGCAATCCTTGAAGAATTAGGTGGCATTGAAGGTCGTTTGACAGCCTCTGTGATTGCTGATAAAATTGGTATTACACGTTCAGTAATTGTGAATGCTCTTCGTAAACTTGAGTCAGCAGGGATTATTGAATCTCGCTCGCTTGGTATGAAGGGAACTTACCTTAAAGTTGTTAATTCAGGTATTTATGAAAAACTTGAAGGTCGTAACTTTTAAGGTTGTTGAGTTAATGAATTTTTAAAAAATAGCAGTAATTTTAATATAAATCAGTTGAGAGAGCGCCTGTTGCTGAGAATGGCGCCTGATGTTTAAGATGAAGAACACTATTTTGATGCAATTGAATAAAACTAGTAAAGGCTATTGTGCTCTAAATTTTGATTTTGGCGCAGTGGCGAATTAAGGTGGCACCACGAATTTCGTCCTTTTCTGACGATATTTGGGGTGCTATTTTTGTTAAGTTTTCTGTCGCGAAACTGTTAAGTCAGTGGTCTAGTGTCTATCGGTTCTAAGAAAAATACCGTTGAGCTAAGGTCAGACACCATTGACACAAATAACTAAATAATTCTAAATTTTAAGATATATCAATGTATACCTATGGTAAAATAGGTTAAGTACGATAATAAGTAGAGGAAAAATATGAGAACAAAAACGATTGAGACAATTTTGAAACAAGGCGAAACCGTGACGGTAAAGGGGTGGGTAAACTCACGTCGTGACCATGGTGGTGTCATTTTTATTGATTTACGGGACTTTTCTGGTCTTTTGCAAGTCGTGATTCAGCCTGAAAATGTGGCTAATTTTTCGGCAGCTGAACATTTGCGTGATGAGTATGCCATTTCAGTCACAGGGAACATTCGCCAACGTGGTGAGGGGCTTGCTAACCCTAATTTGGCGACGGGGCAAATCGAATTGGTCGCAGCTGAGCTTGCGATTTTAAATGCATCTCAGCCTTTGCCAATTTCACTTAATGAAAGCAATAAATCAAGCGAAGATTTACGTTTGAAATATCGTTATTTGGATTTGCGTCGCCCTAAAATGCAAGAAACCTTGAAAAAACGTGCTAAATACCTATCATTTATTCGTCGTTTCATGGAAGATCAAGACTTTTTAGAAGTGCAAACGCCGATTTTGGCTAATTCTTCACCAGAAGGAGCACGTGATTTCTTAATTCCAAGTCGTATCCATTCTGGTAAATTCTATGCCTTGCCACAAGCACCGCAACAGTTTAAACAGTTGCTTATGGTCGGTGGGATTGATAAATACTATCAAATTGCACCATGTTTCCGTGATGAAGATCCGCGTGCTGATAGACTTTATGGCGATTTCTACCAGCTTGATTTGGAGCGCGCATTCGTAGAGGACGGCGAAGAAATTCGTTCAGAGATGGAAGTTTTAATTCAGAATCTGGTTAAAGATTTTGCTGGTAAAGCGCTTGTCTCAGAAGATATTCCGCGTATTTCTTATGAAGATGCTATGAACATCTATGGTAGCGATAAGCCTGACTTGCGCTTTGATATGACTTTGGTTGACTTGGATGAAACACTTGCGACAACTGAATTTGCTGTCTTTAAAAATGCTAAAAAAGTCAAAGCGATTTGTGTTAAAGGTGCTGCTAGCCTGTCACGCTCACAAATTGATAATTTCACTGAAATCGCTAAAAAAGAAGGTGCTGGCGGTTTGGCTTATTTGACTTATGTCGATGGGGGCATCAAATCACCGATTGCTAAATTCTTGACAGAGGCTGAATTAGCTGAAATTACAGCCAAAACGGGTGCTGAAGATGGCGATATCGTTTTCTTTGGTGCGGGTAAACCTGCCATTGTAAACCGTGTACTCGGCCGGATGCGTAATGAATTTGCGGATTTCTATGACCTCAAAGATAAAAATAAAGTAGCACTTTGCTGGGTTGTTGATTTTCCATTTTACGAATACGATGAACAAAATCGCAAAGTTGACTTTGGTCATAACCCCTTCTCATTGCCAAAAGGTGGTGTTCAAACACTTGAAGCAGCGAAAACAGATGCTGATAAGTTGGCGATCAAGGCAGATCAGTATGACATGGTCATGAATGGTTATGAAATTTGTTCAGGTGCTGTTCGTAATTACAATCCAGAAGTGATGTATAAAGCCTTTGAAGTGATTGGCTATGACAAGTACTTTGTTGAGCAAAAATTTGGTGCCATGTTAGAAGCCTTTAAATTTGGTGCGCCACCACATGCTGGCTGTGCCTTTGGCCTTGAACGTATCTTCATGGTCTTGACTGGTGAAGAGAACATCCGCGAAGTTGTTGCCTTTCCGAAAAGTGCGGCTGGCGTTGACCTGATGATGGATTCACCGAGTGATGTTGACCCTAAACAATTAAATGAATTGAAATTAGTTTTGGATATTGATTTTGACTAAACCTGTCAAAAATTGATATAATAGACTCAATTAATCAAATAAAACGAACATTTTGGGCTATTTTTCGTCACTTTATCGTTGATAAGCCTTGCCGTACATCTATGCGTCTTTGCTTTATCGTATCTGACATTGAAGTTGTCGTTTTAGCGACTTACGGAAGAGCTATGGGCAATGTGACTTGGCGGTTTTGGTATTGGCACTTAGCGCATTACGTACCTGCTATGTACAGTAGACTTGATTTTTGAAAGAATCTTAGTCGCTGGATTACCGCTTAGCCTTTGACCGAATTAGCAAAAACAGTTCAAAAATTTGTTCCTTTTCTTTAGTTAAATGACTATAAAACATGACATTATACGGATATTTCTAGAATTGCACCGGAAGGTGTCACACTAAATTTTTAGGGATGCCCCGAGGTTTGATTCCCGAAAAAAAGAGGAGAAATCAATGGAAATCACAAAAGATGACGTAAAACACGTCGCGGATTTGTCAAAATTAGCCTTTGATGAAGCAGAAACTGCTGAATTTGCTGGCACATTGACAAAAATCGTTGATATGTTTATGAAATTAGAAGAAGTAGATACAACAGGTGTACCGTTTACATCAAATGTAGCAGATAATATCAATGCGTGGCGTGAAGACGTTGCGGTTGCAGGCTGGAACCGTGATGAATTGTTCCAAAACGTGCCAGAAGCTGAAGATGGTTTTATTAAAGTACCCGCAATTATGGAGGACAACTAAGCATGACAACGATTAAAGCACTCCATGACAAATTGGTCAATAAAGAAATCTCAGCAGTTGAGCTTGCCAAAGCAACACTGAAAGATATCAAAGATCGTGAAGGTAAAGTTGATAGCTTTATCACGATTACAGAAGATGAGGCACTTGCACAAGCTGCTGCCATCGACGAGCGTGGAATTGACGCATCAAACCCAGTTTCTGGGATTCCGATTGCGGTTAAAGACAATATCTCAACTAAAGGGATTTTGACAACAGCAGCATCAAAAATGCTCTATAATTATGAGCCTATTTTCGACGCAACTTCTGTAGAAAAACTATATGCTAACGACATGATTATCGTTGGTAAAACTAACATGGATGAGTTTGCCATGGGTGGCTCAACTGAAAACTCAGCTTTCAAACCAACCAAAAATGCTTGGGATGAAACAAAAGTACCTGGTGGTTCATCAGGCGGCTCTGCGACAGCTGTTGCAGCTAACCAAGTTTTGCTCTCACTAGGTTCTGATACAGGTGGCTCAATCCGTCAACCCGCATCATTTAATGGTGTGGTTGGTCTCAAACCAACTTATGGACGCATTTCACGTTTCGGTCTGATTGCCTTTGGCTCATCACTTGATCAGATTGGACCATTTTCACAAAACGTTGAAGATAATGCCCTCTTACTCAATGCTGTTTCAGGTTACGATCCAAAAGATTCAACCTCGTCAAAAGTTGCAGTCCCTGATTTTACGTCTAAAATTGGTCAAGATGTCAAAGGCTTAAAGATTGCCTTACCAAAAGAATATTTAGGCGAAGGGATTGATCCTCAGGTAAAAGAACAAGTCTTAGCTGCAGCTAAACATTTTGAAAAGCTTGGTGCGATTGTTGAAGAAGTGAGCTTGCCACATAGCAAATATGGCGTGGCTGTTTACTACATCATCGCCTCATCAGAAGCCAGCTCAAACTTGCAACGTTTTGACGGTATCCGTTATGGTTTCCGTGCAGAAGATGCGGTTGATTTAGAAGATATCTATGTGAAAACACGCTCACAAGGTTTCGGTGAAGAAGTGAAACGTCGGATCATGCTTGGAACATTTAGTTTGTCTTCAGGTTACTATGATGCTTACTTCAAAAAAGCTGGACAAGTTCGGACTTTGATCATGCAAGACTTCCAAAAAGTTTTTGAAAACTATGATCTCATCATTGGTCCAACAGCACCGACTGTTGCCTATGATTTAGATACACAAGGTCATGATCCAGTTGCCATGTATTTGGCTGACTTGTTGACTATTCCAGTCAATTTGGCAGGGTTACCGGGGATTTCAATTCCTGCTGGTCAAGTTGACGGTCTACCTGTTGGCTTGCAAATCATTGGTAAAGCCTTTGACGAAACAACGATTTACCAAGCAGCAGCAGCCTTTGAAGCAACGACAGATTTCCATAAAAATAAGCCAGTCATTTTTGGTGCCTAAATATGTCAGTTGACCAATTGATTAAGCGGTTGAATGCGATTGCTGATGCAGGTTTGATTTATGGCAAGAATGCCTTTGATTTGGAACGCTATCAGGATATCAAAGATGTCTTGCGTGAATTGACAGGCGATTTGTCAGATTTAACACCAGCAGAACTTAGTGATTTATTTCTTCCAACTAGCCATTATCCAACACCGATGATTGATGTCCGAGCCTTTGTAAAAAACGATGATGGTAATGTCTTACTCGTCCGTGATCAAGCAAAAGGAGATTGGGCTTTACCTGGTGGGTATGGTGAAATTGGTTTTTCACCTTGTGAAAATGTCCTTAAAGAGTTAGTAGAAGAAGCAGGTGTCACAGGTGAAGTTGTTCGTTTGTTAGCTGTTTTTGATACGAATAAGTGGCAACCGCAAGGGAGACAGTATTATAAATTGGTCTTTGAATGTCACGCTTTAAGTGAAGATTTTCAAGTGAATAGTGAAACGTCAGAAATTGGTTATTTTAACTTGAAGGCCCTAACTGTTCCTTTGTCTGAGAAACGCAATACACGTTCACAACTGAATTTGCTAGAGGAGTTATCCCAAACTGGTAAGCAATACGTTGATTAGGCATTGACTCAAACAATAAATGGAGAAAAATAAATGAATTTTGAAACAGTCATTGGACTTGAAGTCCATGTCGAGTTGAATACCAACTCGAAAATTTTCTCACCAGCGCCTGCGCATTTTGGTGCGGGACCAAATGAGAATACCAATATTGTCGATTGGAGTTTTCCAGGTGTTTTGCCTGTCATGAATAAAGGGGTTATCGAATCTGGTATTAAAGCAGCGCTTGCTTTAAATATGGATATCCACCAAAACATGCACTTCGATCGCAAGAACTATTTTTACCCAGATAATCCTAAAGCTTACCAAATTTCACAATTTGATGAGCCGATTGGTTATAATGGGTCAATTGAAATCGAGTTGGAAGACGGGACTAAGAAGACACTTCGAATTGAACGTGCTCACTTAGAAGAAGATGCAGGTAAAAATACACACGGCACAGACGGCTACTCCTACGTTGACCTAAACCGTCAGGGTGTCCCTTTGATTGAAATCGTATCAGAAGCCGATATGCGCTCACCTGAGGAAGCATACGCTTACTTGACAGCTATTAAGGAAATCATCCAGTACACGGGCATTTCTGATGTGAAGATGGAAGAAGGCTCAATGCGTTGTGATGCCAACATTTCTCTACGTCCTTATGGTCAAGAAGAATTTGGTGTGAAAACAGAGTTGAAAAACTTGAACTCCTTTAACTTTGTCCGTAAAGGTTTGGAATATGAAGTGGCACGTCAAGCCAAAGTTTTACGCTCTGGCGGTGTGATTCAACAAGAAACACGTCGTTATGATGAGAAAACGGGCGAAACAACGCTGATGCGTGTCAAAGAAGGGTCATCAGATTACCGGTACTTCCCAGAACCAGATCTACCACGCTTTGAGATTTCAGATGCGTGGATTGACGAAGTCCGTTCAACCTTGCCAGAATTTCCGAAAGCACGTCGTGCTAAATATGTGGCTGAGCTCGGGCTTTCTGACTACGATGCGGCACAAATCACAGCAGCAAAAGATACGGCTGACTTCTTCGAAGCTGCGGTCAATGCGGGTGCGGATGCGAAATTGGCGTCTAATTGGCTGCAAGGTGAGGTCGCGCAATTCCTCAACGCAGAAGGGAAAAAACTTTCAGAAATTGGTTTAACACCAGAAAACTTGACTGAAATGCTCAAACTCATCGCTGATGGTACAATTTCATCAAAAATTGCTAAGAAAGTTTTCGTTGAATTGGCGAAAAATGGCGGTTCTGCCGAAGCCTTCGTTAAGAAAGCTGGCTTGATTCAAATCTCAGACCCTGCTGTTTTGGTACCAATTATTACAGATGTCTTGGCTAAGAATGAAAAAGCTGTCAACGATTACAAAGGCGGCAACAAAAATTCTGCCAAAGCCCTGATTGGTCAGCTGATGAAGGCAACCAAAGGTCAAGCGAATCCACAAGTTGTTCAAGAGTTGTTGTACGCTGAACTAGATAAATAAATAGGAGTTTATCATCTTGACGAGACTTGTAGGATGATAAAAGAAAAACTGATTCGGATGATACATTTGAGTCGGTTTTTCTTTATTTAAATGCTTGAGTATGATACCATGAGGAGATGGCTTTAAAATAGTTTGCCTGTCTCATCAATCAAACAGTTTTGTGTCAGATGATGATGTGGTAGTTAACGTATTAATTCTAATAACAAACAAGGAGGTTTGAAAAAAACACGATGACAGACAATACAACTGATAAAATATCTCCCAAATTAATTGCGGCGATTTTAGCAACGGGTATTCTTAATTTTGCCGGGATTACAGTCGAAACGGCAATGAATATCACTTTTCCGATTTTAATTGAGCAATTTAATATTGGGATTTCGACAGTTCAGTGGATGACGACGCTTTATTTACTGGTTGTTGCAGTGACTGTTCCAATCTCTTCATTTTTGAAACGTCGTTTTACACTTAAAAAATTATTTATTGTAGCTAATCTCTGTTTTATTGCGGGAGTTGTGCTGGATGCTATAGCACCAAGCTTCTCGATTTTATTATTGGGGCGTTTTGCTCAAGGCGTTGGGACGGGGATTGCCTTGCCTTTGATGTTTAACATCATCTTGGAACAAGTACCGCGTCAAAAATTAGGAACAATGATTGGTCTTGGAACCCTAATTACAGCAGTTGCACCAACGGTTGGGCCAACCTTTGGTGGGGTTATGGCAAGTTCACTGGGGTGGCGTTATATTTTCATCTGCCTACTACCAATCTTGATTTTCTCTTTTATCTTAGGAATTATGACCATTGAACAAAAAACTGAGCCTCAGAAAATTAAATTGGACGTGATAAGTTTTATGGCAATCGTTGCGACATTGGTTGGTTTTATTTATAGTCTCAGTAACTTGAGTGCTATGTCATTTATAAGTTTACACGTTTTAGGTGCTTTTGTGATGGGGATAGTTGGACTTGGGATCTTTATCTATCGTTCTAATCATCAAGAGAGTCCTTTGATCAACTTAGTTGTGTTCAAAAATGTCTCTTTTGATGGGCATGCTGTGAGTTCTTTTATTTTATTAGCCTCTTTACTAGGACTTAATCTTGTGTTGCCTAACTATATCCAGTTGGTGAACGGTGACTCAGCAGTTGCTGCAGGATTAGCAGTTTTGCCAGGTACGATTCTGAATGCTGTCTGCGTTTCTTTTAGTGGCCGTATTTATGATACCATTGGTGCAGCTAAACCGATTCTATTTGGTACTTTGCTCTCAATTATTTCTTTAGTTCTTTTTTGTCTCATGAGTAGCAATTTGACCAACTTAACGATTTCAATTCTCTTTGCTATCTACTGTATTGGCTTTGGGCTGACCTCAGGTAATGTCTTGACAAATGGCCTAGCTCAGTTGCCTAAAGACTTACAGACAGATGGCAATGCTGCGATTATGACGTTGCAACAATTCGCGGGTGCTTTTGGGACATCCATTACTGCCATTATCATCGCTTTCAGCCAAAAATCAGCTATTTCTAAAGTTATTGGAACCCAACACGGCTCACGAAATGCTTTAATTCTTTTCTTGATTATGGCTGCTCTTGAGTTTATGATTTTGTACTTTGTGATTAAAGTTTATCGTCAAGAAAAGATAAAAGCCTAATGTTCAAATAATGATTAAAGAACGGCTCTAAAGAGGGTTCTTTTTTAGTATCCTCTAGTAATTAAAACGCTATCTTAGCATCAGGAAATTCAATACTTTTTTGTTAAAATAAAAGCAAAGTCATCAGTAAATCATGAGTATATGTGGAGAAGAAGGTATAACAAGTCAAGCAGAAAAAATTAGAGAATCATTCAAGATATAAAATTGGATTATGTATCCAGTGCTAAAAATATTTTACTGAGCAATCTCTTATATTATGGTCACAGTGATATTTTTGAATCTCGCATTCAATTTGTCAATTTCGTGTGGTTGTTAAAATTAAGGACAATCGACAGTAAGTTAATTTGTGTAAATTATAAAGCGGACATCGGAGAGATGCCTGTTTTTATGTTAAAATAGAACCATGACAACTACAGAAAAAAAACTACTTTTAATAGACGGCTCATCCATTGCTTTTCGGGCCTTTTTTGCGCTTTACACGCAGATTGACCGCTTTGTTGCGCCGTCTGGTTTGCATACGAATGCGATTTTTGCCTTTCATACTATGTTACGTAATGTTTTGGATTCAGTCCAACCCACACACGTACTCGTCGCTTTTGATGCAGGCAAAACCACCTTTCGGACGGAAATGTACGCTGACTATAAAGGTGGGCGTGCGAAGACGCCCAATGAGTTCAGAGAGCAGCTACCATTCATTAAAGAAATGTTGGAGGCGCAAGGTATCAAGCATTATGAGCTAGCAAACTATGAGGCAGATGATATCATCGGTACCTTGGCGACGCAAGCGGAAAATGGTGACTTTGATGCGATAACGGTTGTTTCAGGCGATCGAGACTTGACCCAGCTGACCACAGACAAAACGACGGTGGAAATCACGATTAAGGGTGTGGCAGAACTTGAAACCTACACACCGGCTTATCTGAAAGAAAAATTAGGCTTAACGACTGCGCAATTTATTGACTTGAAAGCCCTTATGGGTGATAAGTCAGATAATATCCCTGGCGTGACGAAAATCGGTGAAAAAACTGGCATTAAATTACTGTTAGAATACGGCTCGCTCGAAGGTATTTATGATCATGTCGACGGCATGAAAACTTCTAAAATGAAAGAAAATCTGATCAATGATCGTGAACAAGCTTTCTTATCAAAGGAACTCGCGACGATTGATTTGGATTCGCCGATTGAGATTCAACTTGACGACGCGATTTTTCAAGGCGCTGACTATGACAGACTCAAAAAATTCTATCAAGAGATGGGCTTTCAGAAGTTTCTGGAAGACCTTGAAGGTGTGACAGAAAAGGTAATTGAAGAACTAGACTTTACAGTCGTTGGAGCTGCAGTGACGCCTGAGATGTTTCATGAGGAACAATTCTTCTATCTGGAAATTCTAGGCGAAGATTATCAGCGCGAACCGATTATCGGCTTTGCTTGGGGTGATGACAAGACGATTTATGTCTCAAAAAATGTCGATCTGCTCAAAGACTTCCATTTTCCTAAGAACACCTTTGATTTCAAGAAAAATAAGGTCTTACTAGGTCGCCATGGCATTGACTATCCACTCGTTACATTTGATACTATGCTTGCTAAATACCTCTATTCGACGATTGAAAATAATAAAATTTCAACAATCGCAGATTTATTTGGTCTGAATTTGCCAGACGATGATGTGGTCTATGGTAAAGGCGCCAAGCGTGCGGTGCCTTTTGACGATGTCCTTTATGATCATCTTGCTCGAAAAGTAGATGTCCTCGTCAAAACGAAAGCAGTCTTGCTTGATAAGCTACGGGAAAACGATCAGGAAAAACTCCTATCAGATATGGAGTTACCACTTGCTAATGTCCTCGCTAAAATGGAAATGGCAGGTATTAAAGTGTCAGGCGGCGTCCTAAGTGAGATCGGTCTGGAAAATGAAAGAGTCATCGCAGATTTGACAGCAGAAATTTATGAGCTTGCTGGTGAGACCTTTAATATCAATTCACCGAAACAACTAGGTGTCATTTTATTTGAAAAAATGCAACTACCTGTCATCAAGAAAACCAAAACAGGATATTCAACGGCTGTTGATGTTTTGGAACAGTTAGCACCACAAGCGCCAATCGTTGATAAAATCTTGAAATACCGTCAAATTTCTAAAATCCAGTCAACCTATGTCACGGGGTTACTCGGTGAGATTATGGCTGATGGCAAGATTCATACGCGTTATATTCAAGATTTAACACAGACGGGTCGTCTGTCAAGCGTACAACCCAACCTCCAAAATATTCCAGTTCGTTTGGCTGAAGGCCGTAAGATTCGCAAGGCTTTTTTACCTGATAAAGCAGACTCTGTCCTACTATCGAGTGACTACTCACAGATTGAATTACGGGTGCTTGCCCACATTTCAGGTGATGAACATTTGATTACGGCCTTTAACGATGGTGCAGACATCCATACGGCAACGGCTATGCGCGTGTTCGGTATTGAAAAACCAGAAGATGTCACGCCAAACGACCGTCGTAATGCCAAAGCCGTTAACTTTGGTGTTGTCTATGGCATTTCTGATTTCGGTTTGTCTAATAATCTGGGGATTACTAGAAAAGCTGCCAAAACATACATTGACACGTATTTTGAACGGTATCCTGATATTAAAAAATATATGGAAGATATCGTTAGAAGTGCTAAGGATAAAGGATATGTCGAAACCCTTTATCATAGAAGACGTAATCTACCAGAAATTAATGCTAGGAATTTTTCAGTGCGTTCATTTGCAGAGCGGACTGCCATTAATAGCCCTATCCAAGGTTCAGCGGCAGACATCTTGAAAGTTGCCATGATTAACCTCGATCGTGCGTTAACAGATGGTGGCTACCAAGCTAAAATGTTACTACAAGTTCACGATGAAATCGTCTTGGATGTGCCACGTGATGAGTTAGACACCATTAAAAAATTAGTCAAAACGACCATGGAAGATGCGATTGCACTTAAAGTACCGCTATTAGTTGATGAAAATAGTGGTAAGACATGGTATGAAGCGAAATAAACCAGTTGGTTATCATCCGATAAGATTTAACGGAAAAGCAGGCTTTCATAAGGCTTGTTTTTTTCGATAGAAAAGCTTTACAATATGGTATTTAACAAGATGGTTTAGACAAACTGCTGGTTGGACGAACATCAGTTATCATTCTTTATTTATAGTTTATACAAGATACTGCTTTCTGATGCGTGTGTTCTTTAAGTTTTATGGATTTTAGCAAGTATTAAAGGCGCTTGAACGCATTGTCAATTGTTGGATACAACAGTTATGGGGACGACACATGCGGACGCTTTTTTCGGGTCTGTTGCCTGTACACGTTTTCTAATGATGATGTTAAAAATTGGATTGAAACTGGTGGTGGTCATCATACGGTCGTCTTGTTACATTTAACTAGTGATTAAGTTATTACTTGGTCCAAAATGGTTGGTTTAGAGTTTGTCTTGATTTACTAAGCTTTTAATTTACAGACCTGTGTTTGCGCAATAAACTAAGGGATATGACAACGACTTGTGATAGGCCCGCCCCTTTGAAACCAGGTGGAAATATAGACGAAATTTGAAAAGAGAGAGAAGGAAAATAAGCGTCAAGGTATTGATGAAAAATAAGCAGCCGTTTATTTTAATGATACAGCAATTACTTTACTTTAAATATCTTATTTTTTGGAGGAAAAAGTGTATAATATAAATAGATTACACTAGGGTTTGAAAGGTATGAACTTCTCATTCTGCTAACATTTATGTGTATCTGTAACCAATATGGGTCCTGACCCATGATTTAAAATTAAGTCACACGACTGTCAGATTAGGAATGGAGAATGAAAATGAAATATTGCCAACACTGTGGAAATGAAATGAAGTTAGAGGACAGATATTGTCAAAATTGTGGTGCGGACTCGCAAGTGCCAGTGACACAAGCTGCTGATCTAACAGCAGAGACATCTGACGCAAAAGAGTCGATGTCTGGTACAGAAAGCACACAAGAGTCAGAAGACAAGACATCAGAAACTGCCTCAACTTCTCAAGATTCAGAAGAAGAGATACAAGCTATATCACCAGTTATACAAGAATCAGAAACAGCTTCACAAGATACATCATCAACCTCTCAAGAGACTGTTGCGCCAAATCAAGAAGAACCTATCGGCACTACCCAAACAGCATCAGCTTTTGCACAAGTAGCAGCTGCCACACCGTTGAATACTAATGGAATCGAAACTAAATTTAACTGGGGTGCTTTTGTGAGTCCTTTCAGTTTTGGGATTGCGCATAAGACTTATCTCGGTTTACTGAGCTTGCTAGCAATCATTCCGATTATAGGTTGGATTTTTGGGATTGTTTGGGCTTTTGTTTTCGGCTTTAATGGCGAAAAATGGGCATTAGAAAATGCTGCTAACCAGTATCGTGATAATGAAGAATTTCGTAAGGTTATGTCACCTTGGCATCGTTATGGTCTCGTAGCCTTTATCATCGCTGCAGTAGTCATTGTTCTTTACCTCATCATAATTATCGTGATGTTTTCATCTCTTTTACGCTTTAATGATTATAACTATTAATAGAACTCAAAAGGAGTAGTGAACCGTGAACAATTTCAGAATGTATGTACCAACGGATATCCGTTTTGGTAAAGATCGCTTAAATGAATTGCCAGAAGTCTTAGAACCTTATGGTAAGCGTGTATTGCTAGCTTACGGTGGTGGGTCGATTAAGCGCTTTGGTTTGTATGATAAAGTTGTCGACTTACTTGAAAGTAATGGCTTTCATATTATTGAGTTGGCAGGCATCGAGCCCAATCCTAAAATTGACTCAGTTCGAGCAGGTGTTAAACTCATCCGTGAACATGCCCTAGACGTTATCTTAGCAGTCGGTGGCGGTTCTGTTGTTGATGCAGCTAAAGTTATTGCAGGCGGTGTCTACTACGATGGAGATGCTTGGGATCTTGTCGAAGATAGCAGTAAAATGAGCAAGGCGGTACCAATCGTTGACATCCTGACACTTGCTGCAACAGGCACAGAAATGAACCGCAATGCCGTCATTTCAAATCCTGAACGCAATGAAAAACTCGGTACTAGTGGTTGGGAATTGTTGCCTAAAGTCTCATTCTTAGATCCAACCAATACTTTCACTGTTCCTGCCACTCAAACTGCCGCAGGCGCAGCAGATATTTTAAGCCATTTATTTGAGCAATATTTTAACCACACAGTTGGTGTAGATGTTCAAGACAATATTGCTGAGGGTCTAATGAAGGCAGTCATTCAGCACGCACCAACCGCCATTCAGACGCCGGATGATTATGTTGCAAGAGCTAATATTCTCTGGGCATCAACTCTTGCATTAAATGGCATTCCAGGCAACGGCCGTGTAGGTGGTTGGACTTGTCACCCAATCGAGCATGAATTATCAGCCTACTATGATATTACTCACGGCATTGGACTTGCTATCCTAACCCCACGCTGGATGGTATACTGCCTCAACCATGATGCCACGACGATTCCTAAATTCGCCCAATACGCACGCAACGTTTGGCACCTTGAAGGCGACGACGAGATCATCGCCCATCAAGCCGTCAAGGCAACCCATGATTTCCTCAAATCTCTGGGCATTCCTATGACCCTACCAGAAGTTGGCATCACAACTGATGAGTTGGTTACCGAGATGAGCGCGCAAGCCGTGCAACATGGTCATTTAACGCAAAGCGCTTATGTCGCTCTTGAAAATGACGATGTGGCTGAGATTATCCGTGCTTCATTTGACGAGATGACAGACTTCTAAACTCAGAAGAAATATTTGAAAAGCCTGAGAAATTAGGCGTTTTCAAATGTTTTTTGATTTGTTGCCTAATGTTTGACAAATTGAGATATCAGCAGTATAATTGTTATCACGCTAATAGTTATGCAACTAACAATATATACTCGTTTAGCTCAAAAAGTAACACCTTTTTGAGGGAAACTACGTTGTCTCTATTGGTTACTTGAAAGCAAAACTCTTTTTGCGCCGAGTAATCGCAGGCGCAGTGCTTTCAACTATTTTCAATCACTTCGTCGTTTGGCTATTATCTTAGCGATTTAGCGCTTAGATAAATAGCTATGTACCACGTGCCTAAGTGATTTATCACTTAGCCGTGGGACAATAAGTCTTACCGTATGCCTGTAAGCCTTCGACTTATCGCCTATGGCATTGAAGTTGACGTTTTAGCGGTTTTACCGCTTAGCCGTTGACTAATTGACTGAAAATAGTTAGAAAGTTGCGTATCACTTTTTTAGTTAAACGAGTGTAGAAAGAGGACAAATGAAGGAAGAAAATATAGGTGCAGAATTACGTGCGCTCAATATTTCACTGTTACGCTACCTAGCAAAACATAAAGTGAGAACGAACAAGGAGAAGTCTGACTATCCAGATGAAACACGAGGTTTACAAATCTGGGTTATTGATTATCTGATTAAACACCAAGATGAAGATATTTTTCAGAGAGATCTGGAAAAAGAATTTGTCATGCGAAGATCGACGGCAACTAACTTTGTAAAAAAAATGGAGCAAGCAGGACTAATCAGACGCAAACCTGTTGCCTATGATGCCAGGCTAAAGAAAATCATCCTAACTGACAAAGCTTTCGAATTACAGGCTGGGATGATGGCGAAAAAAAAGGAATTCGAAACACTTTTGCGTGGTGATTTATCTGAGCAAGAAATCAAACAATTCATCGCAACGATTCAAAAAATCAAACACAACTTGCATGAGCAATAAGTTTTTAATCTGAGACCAACTATGTCTTTAGACCATCAGATATGGTTACAATCAAAATCGTCATCTCAATAAAATAAAGGAAGTAAGTATGCTTAATATCTTAAAAAAAATCACTGGAAAAGAGCTTAGATATGCAGGTATCAGCTTGATTTTCATTGTTATTCAGGTTTATTTAGACCTTAAATTACCGGATTACATGAGTAAAGTAACTAAGTTAATCCAAGAAAAAGGCACAACCGTGTCACAAATCTTTGATGAAGGTCGCTGGATGATACTTTGTGCCTTCGGCTCACTCGTCGCCGCAGTCATCGTTGGATTCTTTGCTGCCAAAGTCGCTGCCGGTTTATCAAGAACGCTACGTCATGATGTTTACCATCAAGTCTCAGAGTATTCAATGGCTGAAATCAACCAATTTTCAACTGCCAGCTTGATTACCCGCTCAACCAACGATATCACGCAAGTTCAAATGATTGTGGCGATGGGGCTGCAACTCAGTATTAAAGCACCAATCACAGCTGTTTGGGCTATCATGAAAATCGCCAATAAATCATGGGAATGGACGACAGCCTTAGGCGTTGCGGTGCTGTTTCTTTTAGTCATGATTAGTATCATTGTGACACTTGCCATGCCGCGCTTTAAAATTATTCAAAAATTAACGGATAAACTGAACTCAGTGACCCGTGAAAACTTAACAGGTATTCGTGTCGTCCGTGCTTATAATGCGCAAAAATATCAATCAGATAAATTCGAAAAAGCCAACAATGATATCACATCGACTAACCTTTTTATTCAACGCTCAATGGCTTTCATGATGCCGATGATGTCACTTGTTTCATCTGGTTTGTCAGTTGCCGTTTATTTGATTGGTGCGACCATTATTAAAGCCGCAAGCATTGGAACTCCAGCTAATTCACCACGTATCAATCTCTTTTCAGACATGGTTGTGTTTACTTCTTATGGGATGCAAGTCGTGATGGCATTTATGATGTTGACGATGATTTTCATTATGTTTCCACGTGCCAATGTTTCTGCTGGACGTATTAATGAAGTGATTGAAACAGCATCAACCATTAAAAATGGGACAAAAGATGGTTCAGCAGCTAAAGAAGTTGGAACGGTCGAATTTAAGAACGTTTATTTCCAATACGCTGATGCTTCTGAACACGTCATTGAGGGAGTGTCATTTAAGGCGAATAAAGGTGAAACAGTTGCTTTCATAGGCTCGACCGGTTCTGGTAAATCAACACTGATTAACTTGATTCCGCGTTATTATGATGTGACTGCTGGTCAAGTCCTAGTTGATGGTGTCAACGTTAAAGCATACAGAGAAGAGGCATTGCATGATAAGATGGGCTTCATTCCACAAAAACCAGTCATGTTTAACGGTACCATTCGGTCAAACTTGGCATTTGGTACCAATGCACATGGTGAATTGACAGATGAAGACTTGATGAAAGCTGCACGTATTGCACAAGCAGAAGAATTCATTAAGAAAAATCCTGATGGTCTTAACGCCGAAGTTTCTCAGGGTGGTCTTAACCTATCAGGTGGTCAAAAACAACGGCTCGCCATTGCTCGTGCCATTGCCCGCAAGCCTGAAATTTTAGTCTTTGATGATAGTTTTTCAGCCTTGGACTATAGAACTGACCGCATTTTAAGGGATACTTTGAAACGTGAAACAGCTGACACGACGAAACTCATCGTTGCGCAACGGATTGGCACGATCATCGATGCTGACCAAATTATTGTTCTGGATAAAGGTAAAGTCGTGGGTCACGGAACGCATGACGAGTTGATGGCAAGTAATGAAGTCTATCAAGAAATTGCCTATTCACAACTGTCTAAGGAGGAATTAGCCTAATGCCGACAATAAAAAATACCCCTAAAAAATCTCATAGCGGTGGCTTTGGACCAGGTCGTGGTCTCGCTTCCGGCGGTGAAAAACCCAAAGACGTCAAAAAAGCCCTAGGCGATTTAGTGAGATATGTCAAACCCTGGTATGCAGCAATTCTAGTCGCAGCAGCAGCAGCATGTGGTGGTGCTTATTTGACGATTATCGGGCCTGACCGCTTATCAGAAATTACCAATAAGATTATGGAAGGGTTGAAAGCCAGCTTTATCCCGAAAGGGATGCCAGGTCATGGCGATATTGACCTGAAAGCTATCACATCAATTGGGATAACGTTAATTGCTTTCTATTTAGGTTCAGCGATTCTGAGTTATGCCCAAGGATTTATCATGGCAACCGTGACGCAGCGGGCATCTAAAAAATTACGTCAGGATATTTCGACTAAAATCAATAAATTACCATTGCGTTACTTTGATAGTCACCCTTATGGTGATACGTTATCGCGCGTGACAAATGACGTGGATGCCATTAGTCAAGCGCTTAACCAATCTGTTGGTAGCTTAGTCTCAGCATTGACTTTGTTCTTTGGTACAATCATTATGATGTTTAAAACCAACGTTGAAATGAGTCTGACTGCCATTGCGACAACAGCTATCGGTTTTGGTTTAATGATGTTGATCATGACTAAATCACAAAAATTCTTTAACGCCCAACAAAATGGGCTCGGCGAGGTCAATGGTTTTGTGGAAGAAGTTTACACAGGTCATAACATTGTCAAAGTCTCTAATGCAGACAAAGCCAAACAAGATGAGTTTGATGAAATCAATGAACGATTGTATAATTCAGTTTGGAAATCTCAATTTCTGTCTGGCTTGATGATGCCAATCATGCAATTTATTGGTAACTTTGGTTATGGTGCGGTCTGTTTGGTTGGGGCGATTTTAGCCATTGACGGTAAAATAGAATTTGGCGTGATTGTTGCCTTCATGATTTATATTCGTCTGTTCACCCAACCCTTAACACAAATTGCACAAGCGGTAACGTCTATGCAATCAGCAGGGGCAGCCTCAGAGCGGATTTTCACATTCTTCGCGGAGCCTGAATTAGAAGACGAAACTGGTAAAGCAACGACATTGGTCAACCCTAAAGGGGCTGTTGAATTTAAAAATGTACGCTTTGGTTACACTGATGAACGTGTGATTATCAATGATTTCTCAGCTAAAGCTGAACCAGGGCAAAAGATTGCTATCGTGGGTCCAACAGGTGCGGGTAAATCGACCATGGTTAACTTGCTGATGCGTTTCTATGACATCAATTCTGGTCAGATCATCATTGATGGTACGCCAATTATGGCTATCACGCGTGAGGCTGTTCATGACCAGTTTTCAATGGTCTTGCAAGACACGTGGTTGTTTGAGGGCACAGTAAAAGAAAACTTGATTTACAATCAAACGAATATCACAGATGAACAAGTCATTGCTGCTGCTAAAGCGGTTGGCGTCGACCACTTCATTAATACCCTGCCGAATGGTTATGACTCTGTATTGAAAGACGCGGAAGAATTATCAGTTGGTGAGCGTCAACTCTTGACTATTGCGCGTGCACTTTTGAAAGATGCGCCAATGTTGATTCTTGATGAGGCGACATCATCTGTTGATACACGGACAGAAGAATTAATTCAAAAAGCCATGGATAAACTCATGGAGGGTCGGACAAGCTTTGTCATTGCGCATAGATTGTCGACTATTAAAAATGCTGATTTGATTCTCGTCATGAAAGACGGTGACATCATTGAAAGTGGTAATCATGAAACCTTACTTGAGCAAGGTGGTTTCTACGCTGATTTGTATAATTCACAGTTTGAAAGCGTTGCTTAATTGATAAAATGAAAAAGTAGTTTAGACAATTGTCTAAACTATCTTTTTTTGTCAAAAAAAATCGACTAAAAAGGGTCACTAATGGCATATATAAAGTCGTTTAGGGTATACGGTGTTTTTTTTAATCAATAATAAGGTAGAGTGAATATAGCATATCTTTTCGTGATAAATCAATAAAGGACGAATCTGACAACTAGCGTGCAGAAAAGTTTAATAGGCATGGCATTATCGACATTACGAGACACAATGCACAGTGTTATAGCGGTATTTGGTATTTATAATAACGACTTGGACTTAAGAGAAATATTTGAGCATAGTTTACGTATAGTAATAAAGTGCTGATTGCTTTGTCCTAATAAGAGATATGAAGATGTTGATGCAGAAGGTGACTGTTGTAGATTGGAGAAGAGCAGAAATGAATTTAATTATTCTTGAGGATGATTTGTTGCAACAAGAGCGTTTAAAAAAATTTATTCTAGCTTATTTAAGTCAGAAGAAACATTCGATTGGGCGTATGATTGTTTGTGGTAAAACAAGACAACTTTTAGAAGAGCTAGAGAATATCTCTCAAAATAATATATATTTTTTAGAGACGGCGATAAAAGGTGATCTTGATGCTGGGCTTAAAGTCGCACAGAAAATTCGAAAGTTTGATCCACTGGGTCAGATTACCTTTGTCACAAGACACAGTGAATTTGCGACACTGACTTATGAATATAGAGTTAATGCGCATGATGTTATTGATAAAAAAATGTCAGAAATAGCCTTCTACGACAGGATTATCGCTAACATTGAAGATTTTTTAACCTTTAATGAGCAGCTACCTTTGAGTGAAGTTTTCACCTATTTAACAAGAACTGGTAAAGTGATTACTGCCCTTTATTCGGATATTTATTTTTTTGAAACAGGTAATTTATCCCATCAAATATTACTCAGTATGAAAAGTGAGGTTATTCCTTTTTATGGTTCTCTAACAGACATTGAAAAAACTTCTGAGTGTTTAATACGTATCCATCGTAACACTGTTGTTAATAAAAATAAAATAAAAAGATGTCTAAAAAAAGATAAAAAAATAGTACTTGAAGATGAGACAACATTTTATGTTTCAAGGTCTGGTCGAAAAAATTTAAGAGAAATAAATAAATGGTAAGACTAGAATAGAGTACTTGAAAATGCTAGTCTGGACGATTTTTTGAACCAATGATATTTTATAAACAGACAGACAGACGACATCAGGTTTGTTATAATGCAAGCTAGGGTGATAAGCCGTAGCAATTGATGATGAAGGTGTTTAGAGAAAGTTGATTCATAGGCCAAAATGAGAAAGTGGCGGTATCATAGATATGCAAGATTTAGTGAATTTCAGAGATTTAGGTGGCTACCAAGCACAAGAAGGAAAAAAAGTCACACATGGCAAAGTTTTAAGAGCTGCCCAACCCATTGGGCTATCAGAGTCGGATAAAAATACCTTATTAAAAGATTATCATCTCAAAAAAATCATTGATTTTCGATCTCAACAAGAAGTCGTTGAAAAACCTGTTGACACCTTATCAGGCGTGGCCTATCTCAATATTGATCTCATGAAAGACATACAGTCGGGGACATCAGGCTTAGCAGATTTGGCAAAAAGCGCATCAGTTTCAGAAGTTGATAAAGCCATGCAAACCATTTACGGTGAACTCGTCTTGGATAAGACCAGCCAAAAAGGCTACGCAAACTTTCTTGAGCAGATTATTATGCAAGAAGAAGGTGCCATACTCTTTCATTGTTTTGCTGGAAAAGACCGCACCGGTGTTGGTGCTGCACTCATACTAAGTCTTTTGGGTGTCCGCCAAGCTGACATCGTGTATGACTATTTGCTGACCAATACCCAGAGACAAGAGACGAATCATAAAATGACAACCTTCGCAGCGTCACAAGGCATGACAAGGGAACAACTGCTAGCCTTAGACAGATTATTATCGGTTGATGAAACCTACCTAGGGCATGCCTTTTCTAACATAAAGGAGAACTATGGAACGATTCAAACGTATGCAACCGAGGCTCTAAATTTTGAGCAAGACAAGCAAGCCTATCTGCACAAGCTATTATTAACAGACTGACTCGCTCTCAGCAATAAAATCATGTTAGCGGACAGTATTTGATTTTAAAAAGAGTTTGAAAGAGAAAAACTAGCCCTAATTGATCATGATAGACATGATCAATAAAAAAATAATGTAAAAAAAATTGTAAAGCGACTTTACAACTGTTAAATTTTGAGTTACAATAAATCTGTAATAAAAATAACAAAATATAATCATTGTTAGATGAGGCTCCTATACTGGAAATATGCTACTGCCGCGAAATGTCGAGAGACGCCAAGCTGGTTAAACAAAATAAATCGTGAAGGTTTATTTCAATGTAGCTAGAAAATTTTCTTACGCCGTATAGTGCTAAAGTTCAACGATAGGCTATGTGTGCAGATAAATGATTGAGGAATCTTGTGCATCAACTTATTGTTGATGTGCGGATTCCTTTTTGTTTGACCTGACTATTTCGTTACGCTAAGCCTGGCTAGCTAGACAAGACAAAATAATCAGATCAAACAAAAATACCTACCATCAAAGCCGTTTATGAAACTTAATTTAATACAATGATTCAACGAAAGAGAAAAGGTGTTGATGAGCGGTCAGCGCTGTACAAACTTAGGAAAAGACGCAAAGACGCTTTATCGTCTGCGTACTTTTCTCTAGTTTGCTAGGTGCTGCTCATCATAAACCGGATTAGAGGTCTAAAAATGGAAAAAAAGACAAAAGCGTTTGAATTACAAAAACTTGCCCTACAAGCACCAGAACAGTTATTTGGTGACTACCAAACGACGCGAGAAGGTCTTGGTACAGCAGATGCTAAAGATCGTCTGGAAACTTATGGCATGAATATCGTGGCATCGCAAAAACCGTTACCTGCATGGAAAATCTGGCTCAATGCCCTTAAAGATCCCTTTGTTATCGTCTTGATTTTGCTAGCAATCGTCTCTTTCATCACCAATGATATTGAGGCGGTTGTCGTCATGAGTTTGATGGTTATCTGCTCAGTCTCTATTAGTTTCTACCAAGAATATACGAGCCAAAAAACCAGTATCAATCTTCGTGAAATGATTGAAAATACAGCAGCTGTCATTCGTGAAGGCGAACGTCAAGAAATCCCGATGGATGAAATTGTCCCTGGCGATATCGTCAAACTCCATACTGGTGACATGATTCCAGCAGACGGTGTTCTGCTCGATTCCAACGACTTGTTTATCAACCAAAGCTCGCTCACAGGTGAATCACTTCCTGTCGAAAAACTACCTTTGACAGCTGACAATCGTGCAGATAATGCCGATAAACCAGCAGTTGATTTACCCAATCTTCTCTTTATGGGGACAGACGTTCTGAGTGGACAAGGCACCATTCTCATCTTGAAAACTGGGAAAGATACATTCTTCGGAGATATTGCAAAGAGTGCGACAGGCAGCAAAGCTGAGACGGCATTTGAAATTGGTCTAAAACGCGTTAGTTCCCTACTCTTGAAGATGATCGCGATCTTATTTCCGATTGTCTTTATCCTCAACGTCTTGACTAAGCATGATGTCAATAGTGCTTTTTTCTTCGCCATTGCCGTCGCGGTTGGTTTAACGCCTGAAATGCTACCAATGATTGTCAATTCAAATCTGGCAAAAGGGGCGCAAAAACTTGCTAAGGAAAAAGTGATTGTCAAGAAACTGTCTGCTATCCAAAATCTGGGAGCCATGGATATCTTGTGTACCGATAAGACAGGGACAATCACCGAGGACCGTGTCGTGCTCATGCACTATGTTGACCCTTTTGGCAATGAAAACGAAGACGTTCTCAACTATGCCTACCTCAATTCTAAATACCAAACCGGTTGGCGCAACCTCATGGATGTCGCTGTACTAGATTACTTTGATAGCAAGAAAAAGACCTTACCTTTTGCCAATGTCAGCAAGATTGACGAAATTCCCTTCGACTTTTCACGTCGGAGACTATCTGTTGCTTTATCTCTGGCTGGTGAGCGTGTGATGATTACCAAAGGTGCCGTTGAAGAAATGGCAGAGGTTTGTTCTTCTGTCCTTATCAATGGCGAAAAAGTCGCCCTAACGCCTGACCTCATTGAGCAAATGAAAGCCGTCAATGTCAAGATGAATCAGGATGGTATGCGCGTGATTACCGTCGCGCAAAAAACGATTGACAGTGATGTCATTCACATCGCCGATGAAAATAACCTGACCATTCTAGGCTTTATCGGCTTTCTTGACCCAGCCAAAGCATCAGCCATTACTGCGATTTCCTCTCTTCAAGCACATGGTGTGACAGTTAAAGTCTTGACCGGCGACAATGCCATTGTCGCCCAAAAAGTCTGCGCAGACGTCGGTATTGATGCTGAGCACTACCTGCTTGGTAGCGACATTGATGGCATGAGCGACGCTGAACTGACCGAACAAGCAGAAAAACTGAACCTCTTTGCCAAACTCAACCCCATGCAAAAAGAGCGCGTCATTGGCTTACTCAAACAAAAAGATCACATCGTCGGGTTCATGGGGGATGGCATTAATGACGCCCCTTCTTTAAGAACGGCAGACGTTGGTATCTCAGTCGACACGGCAGCGGATATCACAAAAGATGCCAGCACGATTATCTTACTAGAAAAGAGTCTCCAAGTCCTAGAAATCGGTGTCCAAGAAGGTCGTAGCGTCTTTATTAACATGATGAAATACATCAAAATCACCCTCAGCTCTAACTTCGGTAATGTCTTTTCGATTTTGATCGCTAGCGCCTTTCTACCATTTCTGCCAATGTTATCAATGCAACTTCTCGTGCAAAATCTTATCTATGATGTGGCGCAGCTCGCAATTCCTTGGGATAATGTTGATCAAGAAGAAATTGAGAAACCTGTTACTTGGAACATGAAGAACTTACTGAATTTTACTTTCTTAATTGGACCAGTCAGTTCAATCTTTGATATTCTGACTTTCATCCTCTTATACTTCGGTTTCCATTACAATACCATCGCAAGTCAAGGGACTTTCCAAAGTGGTTGGTTTATCGTCGGTTTGATTACACAAACACTAGCCTTGCATATTTTAAGGACGAAAAAAGTACCCTTTATCAAGAGTAGTGCCAGCATCACAGTTTGGGTAGCAACCATCGGTGTCTTTGTCATCGGAGGCGTGTTGAGTTTGACATCTATCGGTCATTTCTTTGACCTTCACTTGCTGCCAGTGACTTACTGGTTGATTTTCCCGTTTATTATCATCGGCTATCTCATTACCTTGCAATTTGCTAAGATGATTTATCAAAAAAGTAGTGAGTAATGTAGAAACGATAGCAAAGCTCTTTTAAATATAAAATGACTAGATAGACTATCTGTTTAGTCATTTTTGATGTCGATTAAGGGAATACTATAATTCATTATAACATTGTGATATACTTAAGGGAGTAAGAATAGGTATCATGCTTTCGAATTTGTTTTTATATCAAAAAGGAGGGAAATATTTGAAAATAGAAGAAATTCAAGAAGGTAGCTTTTATAGGGATAAGCGAGTGGCACGAGGATTTCATCAAGTAGATATCCTTGATAATACGATAACAGCATCCACCTTGTCACGTTTTGAAAACGGTAACACCCAATTAAAAGCTGAGACACTTTTTCATCTCATTGAAAAAATCGGTATGACAGCTAGTGAATATGATAATGCCCGTCGTCACTATCAGTTAAATCGTATGGATAAACTTTATGATAATTTAAATCATATCATGTTTTTAGGTAAGGAAAGTCTAGCTGAATCTGAAAAATTTATAATCACATCACCCAAAGATAGGTTTGAAAAACTATCAAACATTTTGATAAAAGCTGTTTTAGAAGATGTCACAGGAAAATCTTATATTTCGCCTGTAGACAAGCAACTAGTAGGAGATTATCTCTTTAATATTGAATATTGGTCAGAATTTGAGATGAGGGTGCTTTATTATACTCGCTTTATATTAGATACAGGAGATTTATGCGACTTTGGGGAATTACTGATTAAGCGAACACAACATTTCTATCAAGGTGAGATTAAACGTTTGTTTTTAGCGACACTCAGTTCTCTCTATGGTGTACTGGTTGAAAGGCAAGCGTTTAGAGAGGCGAGTTATTTCAGAGCTTTTTTGGAAGAGAAAGTGACACAAAAAGAGTTGGAAGTGTTCATATGTTTTAATATTGAAAAACTTGCTCATGATTATCTACTGGATAGAACGAAAAAAAATCTTACTCAGATAGAAGATTATCTGAATAAGATTGAGACAATAGGTGTGACGGTTTTAGTTAAATTTTATCGGGAGTGGCTTAAGAAATTAGAGTCTAAGCCAGTTACGAATTAATGCTAATAAAGACATACTAATACCTACTTTCTTATTTAATATGTAAAGAGATTTTCTTTATGATTTATGATAGCCTAAAATTAGGAGAATATAGAAAACTTGCAAAAATGGGCAATTGTCTAACAATTGCCCATTTTTGCAAGTTTTCGGAATAGTCTCAATTTAGTGGTAAAATGAATTTGTAAGGTTGATAGAAAGCATTTTCCTAAATATCATAAAATCTGTCAACGCCTATCGAGAATTTATAAAATTGTGATGAAAAGGTTTCGTGAGGGTGAGGGAAAATTGTTTCTTGATAATCTTATTGCTGATATGGCGCCGTCAGTTATCTTGACTCGGATTGATTAGTTCAGAATTTGTTTCGTTGATGATGTAAACAAGTTTGGCTTATGAAATTTGAGATTATTGTAGTGAGCGAAAGCTTATGGAACACTGGTGATTAGATGATAAGTCATCTAATCATTTTAGAAATGGAAGGAATACATATATATGAACAAAACAAAATTAGCGCTCATTTCAGCAGTTGCACTCTTCTCAATTGGTGTAAGTGTTGGTGTTTCGGCAGATGAAACAGTAAGTGAAGTAGTAGCTCAGGAGCAAATTGTTTCAGTTGAACAAAACGAATTTGATACAAGCAATATTTTAAGTGTCTTTTTCGATGGGAAAGATACTCATGTGTCACTTAAAAATGGGGAAAATTGGGTATTAGAAGATTATGAAGGGAAATTTGGTGATTTTGAATTTACATCGCAAACTACGCCTTCAAGACTGCGTGGTGTGCCGTCAA
Source organism: Pseudolactococcus chungangensis CAU 28 = DSM 22330 (assembly GCF_002441885.1). Lineage (GTDB taxonomy): Bacteria > Bacillota > Bacilli > Lactobacillales > Streptococcaceae > Pseudolactococcus > Pseudolactococcus chungangensis. The sequence continues at coordinate 126,805 of NZ_JXJT01000001.1, forward strand.
GTAAATATTTAACGACATCGTGGTTTGGCTATGGAACGCCCCCATCTAGAATGTCAGTACAGAGTGGAGTGTATACGTACAATGATTCTAGATATGGTGGAAAAGTTCAAGCTATCTTTGGAGGCAGCATACCTAGAACTGGTGGGTCACAAGGGACAGGAGGAGGCGTAGCAGCATATTATGGCGGTAATTGCCCAGTGATTGCTTTGTCGCCTGCATGAGAATGAGGAAAAATAATGAAAAAATGGCTAACCAAGAACAAATGGTATATCGTCTATACCCTTATTCCCATTGTCTTTGTTATATGTACTGCGGTTGTGATTAAGGGGCATCCTCAGACGGATACTAGTATCACGATTTATGGTGTTAAAACTGTTGAACATGATAAGGCTACTAGTTTAAAAATTTCTCAAATGGTTTTGACTGATGGTGAAATCATTGAACATCCAACCATGGCGGATATTCGTGAGCATAACTTACTAACTTATCACAATACTCAAGAATTAAATGATAACTTAGTATTTCCAAAGAGTATGTTAAATTAGGATACAGTCAAAAACGGAAAACGGGCTATTAAGTTAATTTGCCATCGTTACAGAGGGTAAAGAAGTGTAAGGAATATAAGAAGATATGAAAAAGTGAAAAAAATGATATTTAAGAAAACTTTGGTTGTTACCTCAGCAGTAGCTTTGTTGTCACTGACGGCAACAATAAATGTCAAGGCAAATGAGGTGACTAGTTCTAAGCAAGAACAGGTCGCATCAGAAACAGGCAATCAAAATACTGTCAAGGTTGAAACTAAAGATGAAATTGAAGCTAAACTTAAAGTAGCAGAAGAAAAGGGTGAAGTTTCTATTGCATCAGAAAAAGATTTAGAAACATTAATTAATCTTGAAGAAGGAGTTCAGGAAGATTTATCAAACTTTGTGGATAACAAACCTCTTGAGGCTGATAAACCATCAAGAGCTGTTAGGGCACGATATGTTCGTGGTCTTGGCGAGATGGGGTTATTGCATTGACAGATGGTGGTTCAGGGATTCAAGTTCCAGTTCTTGGTTTGGAGTGGTCATCTTGGCACGCAGCAATTGTTGCGCCCCAGTGGCTCTATGCGGTAGTCGAAGCAGGACCTGGTAATGGTGTATTTGTAACCTATAGTTCTGCAACAACTAATAATTTTGAAAGGCGCTATCCTAATAATCAAGTTTGGCAAGTTGCCCCAAGAACAACCTCTGTCTCGCAGGACTTAGAGGCAGGGCGTTGGGTTGGTAGACAGGTTGGTAAACCTTATAATAATGATTTTGCAGGCGATATTAGAAGAACAGATAAGTTTTACTGTTCCCAACTTGTTTGGGCGGCTTACTACTATTCATGTGGATTTGATTTGGACTTAACAAGATATAATACTTTTGGTACTTGGCGTATTCATCCTAAGGAAATTTATGATGCAGATACAGCTTTGATTTATCGTAAAAAATGATGAAGAGAAAACGATATTTAATCAGTCTATAGCCACTTGTCCTACTAGTTTTAATGATAGTCATTTGGTTGCGTTTAAAATCCAATACAAAGCAAATGAATACATTTTCAGCGCGTGACAAGTCACAAACAATAGCCGTTTTAACACGTGAAGCATTGCAAAGTTATCAAGTGATAGATAAAAAATTAGTTAGAAATGGCAGTGTACCTATTAAGACAGCTGATGTGGTTAATGATAGTCTTTTAATTGACAAGACACTTTTATTTTCAACAGGTCATGTGACATCATCGACTAAGGATTTTTATATCTATACCCTTGATTTAGATAATGGAAATCTTCATAAAAATAAACGCCAAGCCTTTCCAACAACTGGGGAGGTCAAAGATAGTCAGCATTTTTATACCTTGACCAGCGAAGCAGGACTAAAGACGACGGTTCAGCAATTTTCTAAAACAGGCAAGTTTTTAAAAGAAGCTGTGATTGATGCACCAAGTGTCGGTACGCAAGTATTTGAATATGGTGATGAGACATTTGTCATGGCTGGAACAGAAGACCTTGGCTACGATGAAACTTATTATCGAGGGCGACTGCACATTTTTGATACAAAAAACCTAGCCTATAAACGATATGTTGATTTAGAGACAGATGATGCTCCCTATAGAAAGAACTATTCAAGTATGCAGGTTATTAATGGGGTAGGTTATTGTTTCAGCGATGTTAAAAGAAAGCGTCATGACACTACACCAATGGAACCTGATAATACGCTTTTAAGCTATGAATTTGCGACGGGAGAGATGAAAGAAATATCTCTGACGGGTACGCCAGTCAAATGGCTGTCAAAGTCTAGTGCTTATCTGATATATGTATTGGCAGATGAGGAAACTAAAAGTAGTTTACGACTTGTCAATATGACAACAGGAGATGAATATATCCTTCCTGCTGATGAATTGATTGGCCAAAGCAGTCAGATTGATGTGATAAATAATCAATATGTTGTTGTTGCTGGAAAAAATCATTTGGGACTTTATGATTTATTGACTGGAACGTTTTTAGATGACATAAAGTTAAAGAAAAAAGAAGATGAAGCTGATATGCTTGTTAAGTTGAGCTATTTATCATAGTAAAAAATATAAGGGCAATCTTCAAACTCAATATTTTTTAAGTTTATACTCAAACCAAAAGCAAACATGCTTTTCAAAATTTGATAAGCTAGTTTGTTTTTTTCTATTTTCAAACATTCAGTTAGCATAATGTTTGAAATATGATATAATTAGCAATGAAAATAAATTTTGAAAAGGAAATTTTATCATGTCTAAAATTTTAGTTTTTGGTCACCAAAATCCTGATACAGATGCTATCGGCTCATCTTATGCCTTCGCTGAATTATCACGCTTGCGTGGTCTTGATGCCGAAGTTGTCGCACTTGGCGAAGTCAATGAAGAAACAGCCTTTGCCTTGGACTACTTTGGTGTGACAGCACCACGCGTGGTCACATCTGCTAAATCAGAAGGTGTTGACACAGTTATTTTAACTGACCATAACGAATTCCAACAATCTATCTCAGATATTCGAGACGTCACAATCATGGGCGTTGTTGACCACCATCGTGTGGCAAACTTTGAAACAGAGGCACCATTGTTCATGACTTTGGAGCCAGTCGGTTCAGCATCATCTATCGTTTACCGTCAGTTTAAATCAGAAGGTCGTGAGTTGTCAAAAGCAACTGCTGGCTTGCTCTTGTCAGGTTTGATTTCAGATACGTTACTTCTTAAATCACCAACGACACATCCAACTGATTTTAAAGTCGCTGAAGAATTGGCTGAAATTGCAGGTGTTAACCTTGAAACTTACGGTCTTGCTTTACTTAAAGCAGGGACAAATTTGGCAACTAAATCAGCAGTAGAACTCATTGATATTGATGCGAAAACATTCGAACTCAATGGCAACGCTGTTCGTGTGGCGCAAGTCAACACAGTTGATATTGCAGAAGTTTTGGAACGTCAAGACGAGATTGAATCAGCTATCAATGCAGCTATCACAGCAAATGGCTACTCTGACTTTGTTTTCATGATAACAGACATCGTTAACTCAAACTCAGAAATCCTAGCATTGGGTCAAAACATTGGTAAAATTGAGGTAGCCTTTGACTTCGAACTTAAAAATAACCATGCCTTCCTAGCAGGTGCTGTATCACGTAAGAAACAGGTCGTGCCACAATTAACAGAGTCATTTAATCAATAATCGAATCGTATAAAAAGTGGTGCAGAACCACTTTTTTGCTATTTTTCAAAACTTTTGTTAGAATATGTTTACAAGTGTAAACAATTTTAGAGGAGAAAAATGGCAAAAAAATCAAAAATCGCAAAATTCAACAAACAACAAGCCTTAGTGGTGAAATATGCCCAGCGCCGTCAAGAATTAAAAGCAGCAGGAGATGTTGAGGGGTTGAGTAAACTCCCCCTTGATAGTCATCCCAATCGCTTGAAGAACCGTGATTTACTTGATGGTCGCCCACATGCTTACATGCGGAAATTTGGGATGAGTCGGATTAATTTCCGAAGGTTGGCTTATCTCGGCCAAATCCCTGGAGTAAAGAAAGCCAGCTGGTGAGTATCAAAAGAGTCGTCGACTGTATGCACACGTATTGACACAAGTGGGCTAAGGTATTAAAAAATCCTGAATGTATCAGGATTTTTTTGGTAGGACGAAATAGCTGTTGTTGACGATGTTGACGGTGACTGGCATCTGGTAGAAGTCGCTCAGGACGGTTTCGGTTAGGAGCTCATGTGGTGTGCCGCTACGCACGATTTGTCCTTGGCGTAGGAGCATGACTTTCTGAAAATCTGGTGTAATTTCGTCGGGATGATGAGTGATGTAGAGTAGGGTCGGGCCGTTTTCGAGTTGGGTGATGTGGTGGAGTTGTTCAAGTAGGCGTGCTTTGGCGAATAGGTCAAGACCGCTTGTTGCCTCATCTAGGATTAAAATTTGGGGTTGAAGGATTAGGCTGCGGGCGATGAGGAGTAATTGCTTTTCGCCCTGAGATAGGGTGCCGTAAATACGGCCGATTAAGGGTGCCGCCCCGATTTGATGCATGAGTGATCTTGCGTCGTCTAGGTCAGTTTCGGAGAAGGCACGATAGAGCATAGAGGAGTTATAGCGCCCAGTTAGAACGAGGTTTTCTGCGATGATGTCAGGCCTGAACCGTTCCGCAATGAAAGAGCCGACGATGCCGATTTTGGCGCGGAGTTCTGGGATGCGGTCGATGCCAAAACGTGTGCCTAGAACGGTCAGATCACCGGTTGTTTTCCAGTTTTCAGCCATAATGAGTTTTAAAAGGCTAGATTTGCCTGAGCCGTTGAGTCCTAGGATTGCCCAGTGTTCATTTTTATCGACAGTCCAGTTGATATTTTTTAAGATGTATTGCTGATTTCTAACAAAATCAACGTTTTTCATGTTAATTATCGCCATAGCTTATCCACTCCTGAGTTTTATCAGTCTTTTTTATTATTATACAATAATTATTCTGAAAAAGATGTTGTGAACTGAGTTTAAAAGTCTATTGTTTTATGGGCTTTAGTTTGTCAAGATGGCGCACGTAAATGAGAAGTATTTTTTTCCTTAAAATTGGAGAAAAATATGGTGAATCATCAGCGCATAAGGTATGATATAATAAGTAGGAAGAAAAGTCGGAAAAAAGCATGAATATGGCCGTTTAAAAACGGAGAAAAAGATAGAGTAATTGATAGCATTTTCGAGAATGAAGAGATACAATATTATCAAGGAGAATAACTAGATGAAATGGTCGTTACAAGAATTAAACAAAAAACACTCAGTGGAATTTGATGTAGCTTTTGACTTAACGCAAGAATTGACCGCGCGTGAGCCAGAAATTTTAGATGTGTCTACCGTGGCGGTTAGAGGACGTGTCGATGCAGATGGCGGTATATACTGCTTGAATTTTGCTGCAGACTATACTTTAACCATGCCGTCGTGTCGAAGTTTGACACCCGTTGAAGTACCGATGACCTGTAATGTGTCGGAAATTTTCACGACACAAGAGTATTTTGATACACATAAATCAGATTTAGATGCGGATATGTTCTTTGTGCTCGACAGAGATATCATTGATCTGGACGAGTCCGTCGCGGATAATATTCTGCTAGAAATCCCTATGCGTGTCCTGACGGAAGAAGAAAAAAGCTCAGAAGATATGCCCTCTGGATCGTCTTGGCAAGTTCTCTCTGAAGAAGACTATTTGGCAATGCAAGCACAAGAAGATACAGAAGTTGAGAAAAAATCACCTTTTTCTCAACTCAATGGTCTATTTGAATAAGCAACATTGTATTTAAAAGTAAAAAATAAGCCCGATACTCAGGGCTTTTTTGGTGTATAAATAGCATTTTATAAGCGTTAAAAATTTTTCGGGATAAAAAGTTAGAATTTCAGACTTTTAGGGTTGAAAATATATTAAAATTATATTATAATTAATTATTATAAAGTATAAAAATTGTAAGATTTGATAGGAGAATATTCAATGACACAAGCAAACTTTGGTGTGGTCGGCATGGCAGTGATGGGTCGCAACCTAGCGCTCAACATTGAGTCACGTGGCTATACAGTCGCAATTTTCAATCGCTCGAAAGAAAAAACGGAAGATGTGATTGCTTCACATCCAGACAAAAAATTTGTGCCGAGCTATGATATTGCGTCATTTGTAAACTCAATTGAGAAACCACGTCGCATTATGTTGATGGTTCAAGCTGGACCAGGGACAGATGCAACGATTCAAAATCTCTTGCCACATTTGGACAAGGGTGATATTCTGATTGATGGTGGGAATACCTTCTACAAAGATACAGAACGTCGTAATGCTGAATTAGCAAATTCAGGTATTAATTTTATCGGTACGGGTGTTTCAGGTGGTGAAAAGGGTGCGCTTGAAGGACCTTCAATCATGCCTGGTGGCCAAAAAGAGGCCTATGAACTTGTCAAAGACGTTTTAGAAGAAATTTCAGCTAAAGCGCCAGAAGATGGCAAGCCATGTGTGACTTACATTGGCCCTGCGGGTGCAGGTCACTATGTGAAAATGGTGCATAACGGCATTGAATATGGTGATATGCAACTAATTGCTGAATCTTATGACCTCATGCAAAGATTGCTAGGCCTCAGCGCAACTGAGATGCAATCAGTTTTTGCTGAATGGAACAAAGGCGAGCTAGACAGCTACCTCATTGAAATTACAACAGACATCTTGACACATCAAGATGACCAAGGTCAAGATGGCCCAATTGTTGATTACATCTTAGATGCTGCCGGTAACAAAGGAACTGGTAAATGGACAAGCCAATCAGCGCTTGATTCAGGTGTGCCATTACCGTTGATTACAGAGTCAGTTTTTGCACGTTATATCTCAGCTTACAAAGAAGAGCGCGTTGCAGCAAGTAAAATCTTATCAGCACCAGACTTCAAGTTTGAAGGTGATAAAGCAGAGTTGATTGAAAAAATTCGTCAAGCGCTTTACTTCTCGAAAATCATGTCTTATGCCCAAGGATTCGCACAATTGCGTGTCGCCTCTAAAGAAAATAACTGGGATTTACCATTTGGTGAAATTGCTGCTATCTGGCGTGCTGGATGTATCATCCGTGCTCGTTTCTTACAAAAAATTACAGATGCTTATGGTCGTGATGAAGATTTAGCTAACCTTTTGTTAGACGAATACTTCATTGACATTACTGCTAAATATCAAAATGCGGTACGTGATGTTGTGGCACTTGCTGTTCAAGCAGGTGTACCTGTGCCAACCTTCTCAAGTGCGATTGCTTACTTTGACAGCTATCGCTCTGAAAACTTGCCTGCCAATCTAATCCAAGCGCAACGCGATTACTTTGGTGCGCACACTTATGAACGAAAAGATAAACCTGGTATTTTCCACTATTCATGGTATGACGAAAAATAAGTCAATTATCTAACTAGGCAAAAAGCCTTGCTTTCTAACTAACTTAAATCTGAATTCAAATAGAAAAGAGAAAATTTAAAATGGGAAAAAAAATTCTAATCATTGAAGATGAAAAACAACTTGCGCGTTTCGTATCACTTGAGCTTGAACATGAAGGATACAGCGTTGAAACACGCCATGATGGCCGTAGCGGTCTTGAAGCAGCCATGACCCAAGAATGGGACATGATTCTTTTGGATTTAATGTTGCCCGAATTAGACGGTTTCGAAGTAGCCCGTCGCTTGCGCAATGAAAAACAAACACCTATTACTATCATGACAGCCCGTGATAGTACAATGGATAAAGTCGCTGGTCTTGATATTGGTGCTGATGACTACATTACAAAACCTTTCGCAATTGAAGAGTTACTAGCGCGTCTTCGTGCCAACTTCCGTCGTCAAGATCGCGAAGTCCAAAAGCGTAAGAAGACTGACGGTACAACTTTCCGTGATTTAATCATCAACAAGAAGAACCGTCAAGTACAACGTGGTGAAGAAATCATCGATTTGACAAAACGTGAATACGATTTGTTAACAACATTGATGAAAAACGTTAATGACGTTGTGACACGTGAACAATTGGTTCAAAATGTTTGGGGATACGAGGAAGGAACAGAAACAAATGTTGTGGATGTTTACATTCGTTACCTTCGTAACAAACTTGACCAAAAAGGGAAAGATTCATACATTCAAACTGTTCGTGGTTTGGGTTATATGTTACGTGAAAATAACTAAGCAAAATGTCATAGTTTTATAGTTTTTAAGTTGACAAACAAAACACAAGATTTTGGCTTGAACTAGCCAAAATCTGTTTTGATTTAGTGCTTGAATGCCTATATCATTGATAAGCTAACACCTGTCAGCTTATCAATTTACATAGATAACTCTGAACAAATGCAAGGTGTGTCAATTAATCTTGGGTGAGAAGTGTGTCTTACTTCAAGGTAGTTTTTAAAACCATTATCTGAAAGATTAAGGATGTCGAAATGGTTAGGGATATAATGTAGTTGACTTTAATGTTTTGAGATAATGTACTAGTGGAATATTTTAACTATGATGAAAAATGCCATAAAAATTTAGGAGAAGGTAATGGAGACTTTGCCATCTAAAAAAAAGCAACCGAAAAAACGTAGTATAATGCTCAAGTGGTCCTTTGCAAATATGCTTTTTTGTTTCTTGGTTTTCACAACATTTGTGACCATATCTTATCAAACCTCAGTTCTCTACTTTTTGGACGGTGAGAAAGACGGTCTTGTCAATGTTGTTGATGACCTTGTAGAGAAGCTAGAAAATAGCGATGATGCTTTGACACCAGATAATATCTATCAATATCTAGGGTATCAAGAGCCTGGTGTTCTGGATACTCTCTATGATGAAGACGGACATGTGATTAAGTCTGCTGAAGAAGTCGGCATTCCAGTTGTTGGCTGGCGCTCATTTCAAATATATGATATCACAGGACAAATGATTTTTACCACACAAACTTCAAGTTTACCACTAGCCAATAAAAAATCAACTGCACCAGTTATTGTGACAATAGGTGGTAAGTCTGGCTATATCATAACACGAGAAATCAAGTCTAAAAAAACAGGCAAAGTTGTAGGGTATTTGCAATCCTTTAATAATCTAGGATTTTACTATAATATTCGCAATAAACTTCTGTTTATCTTGATAGCACTTGAGATTGTCGCCATGTTCCTTGCCAATTTTATCGGCTACTTTGTCTCAAATCACTTCTTAAAACCCTTGTCTAAATTACACGCCGCTATGAGACGTGTGACACACTCACCTTCAAGTGAATTTAAGAAGGTTGAAATTCACTCTGGAGATGAAATTGAAGAACTTGCAGACGTCTTCAATAAAATGATGTATAAAACACATGACTATATTGAAGGGCAAGAAAGATTTGTTTCTGATGTGAGTCATGAGTTGCGGACCCCGCTTGCTGTACTAGATGGTCATGTCAACCTCTTATTGCGTTGGGGTAAGGATGATCCAGAACAGTTAAAAGAGTCCCTAGAGGCATCTAGGCAAGAAATTAAAAAAATGTCAAGTATGATCCAGGATATGCTTGACATTACCCGCTTAAAACAATCGGATGAATTTCAAACAGAAGAAACAGAAGTTGTTGGCAGCGTAACTGATTTGATGAATAATATGGAAATGATTCATCAAACCTGCAGTTTTGATTTTGAGGCAAATTTAGAACCACATGCCAAAGCTCAAATCTACAAGAATCACTATATTCAAGCATTAACTATTTTAATCGATAATGCGATTAAGTATTCTGGTGCGGAACAAAGTTATGTTAAAGTTACTTTGTCTGAAGATGATAGAAACATCATTACCTCAGTATCAGATAAAGGGATGGGAATTTGTGAAGAAGATCAAGCCCATGTGTTTGAGCGCTTTTTCCGAGCTGATAAGGCTAGAAATCGTGAGATTGGCGGAACAGGTTTAGGACTTTCGATTATTGCGAATATCGCCCAAATATATCATGGTTCTGTCTCCGTTAAATCGAAGCTTGGTGAAGGCTCAACCTTTACGCTTGTCTTGCCAAAAGCTGAGTCGCTTTATAACTTATAAAATAGAATGAAACGTTGCAGTTGCAACGTCAGGTTGTAGACAAACCCCATTTTTAAATCAAAATGGGGTTTGTTTTGATATTTTCTAATTTAGAAATAGCTTAACCGTCGGTTTTCTAAATAAAAATTTCCGTATTTCGTAAAAATCTTAACTAGATTTTTACTTTGTCTTCAGTCTGACGTTGCAGTTGCAACGTTTTTTCTTGCTTTAAAATTTTATTTGAATTTTTTGAATATTCCCTATTTACAACTCCTTTATTCTGTGCTAGAATATGTATCATAGAAGATGTCATAAAACGTGACATCGAAAACGCTTATTGAGCTATGCTCATCTTTTGATATGATTTTAGGAGATATCTATGAACTCAGGAAGTATTGCATTTATCATTATTTGTGCAGCTCTGGTTTTCCTTATGACACCAGCGCTTGCCTTTTTCTACGGTGGCTTGGAGCGACGTAAGAATGTGATTAACACGATGTTAATGGCTGTTATACCGTTAGGAATAGCCTCTATTCTTTGGATAGTGATTGGTTATAGTTTATCGTTTTCAGGTGATGGTACTTGGATTGGTGACTTATCCCACGTCTTTTTTAATGGTGTAAGTTCTTCTAACAATACCTTGCATGGTCTTGAAATTCCTGATGGTCTATTTGGTGGTTTTCAAATGATGTTTTCGATTATCACGGTAGCGATTCTAACAGGTTCTGTGGTTGGACGGATGCGGTTTACACCACTCGTAATTTTCATGGCTTTCTGGTTAGTCATTGTTTACTATCCTTTGGCACATATGGTTTGGGGTGGCGGTTTCTTAGCTAAAATCCATTCGATTGACTTTGCAGGTGGTAACGTCGTTCATATTTCATCAGGTGTCAGTGCCTTAGTCTTAGCACTTGTCTTGGGCAGACGACGTGATTACGCTAGATTAGAATATCGCCCACATAACATTCCTTTTGTCTTGCTAGGTGCTGGACTACTCTGGTTTGGCTGGTTTGGTTTTAATGCTGGTTCAGCACTCGCTGCTAATGGTCTTGCTGTTCATGCTTTAATGACAACGAACACTGCAGCAGCAACAGCTATGTTATCATGGCTATTGGTTGAAAAGATCACGATTGGTAAACCTACTTTGGTTGGTGCATCAACTGGCTTGGTTGTAGGACTTGTTGCCATTACACCAGGGGCTGGTTTTGTCTCACTCTGGTCATCCATCTTGATTGGGGCGTTGGTATCCCCAATCTCTTACTACTTCATCTCAGTTATCAAGCATAAATTCGGCTATGATGACGCTTTGGATGCCTTTGGAGCGCATGGTATAGGCGGTATATTTGGTGGTATCGTAACAGGTATTTTCACTGTACCATCACTTGCTTTAGAAAAAGGTTATGCGGGGCTTGTTTATGGCTCAGGTAAGTTGTTCCTTGCCCAGCTTGAAGCCATCTTATTCACGATTGTCTTTAGTGCCCTTGCGACTTTCATCATCATTAAAGTTATTTCACTCTTTATGGCAATTCGCGTTAGCGACCGCGAGGAGGCTATTGGGTTGGATGACAGTGAACATGATGAAACAGCTTATCCAACATTTATGGGCTTGGATAGCTAAAACTCTGAGATGATACTATTTCGCATTTTTGATGCAAAATAGTATTAGGTGATTGTTTTGAACGTTTATAAATCAGATGAAACATCAAAAGAATTAAGCCACAGATACCAGTGTATAATTAGAGTAGGAGAATAAAGCAATGAAAAAAGTAGAGGCGATTATTCGCACGGAAAAATTAGAAGACCTAAAAGATGCCTTAGTCAAAAATGATTTGGCAAAGGGCATGACAGTCACCCAAGTCTTGGGGTATGGTAATCAAAAGGGCTTTGTGGAGTATGTCCGGGGGCAAAAATTGAACACGACGCTATTAGCGAAACTCAAAATCGAGATTGTAACGGTTGAAGAACGTGTCTCTAAATTAATTGAGGTGATTCGTGAAACGACCCAGACAGGTGAAGTCGGAGATGGGAAAATCTTTGTTCTGCCAGTTGAAAATGTCATTCGCATTCGTACGGGAGAGCAGGATGCAGATGCCATTTAAGGCGATTTGATATACTATCATACTTATGCGTACTTATAGACTTAGTATGAAATGGTGGCAGGAGTCATCAAAATTTAAACAAAACTTAATAATAGAAGTAACCACACACAACCACGCAAATAAAACACTTAAAAGATGGCTTTTTAGGTATACCTAGGTATATTTAAAAGGTTTCAGAGTTTAAGCGTTTTTTTGTTGGCATCATAGACGCATGACTGAGTATTGAAAAAATGAGATAAAAACGGTAGAATTAAAGGATATGAAGACAAGATTCGGATGAAAAAACGGATTAAATAAGGAAAACAATCATGAAAATAATCACAAATTTTGAAAATAAAAAAGTATTGGTTCTGGGTTTGGCTAAATCCGGGGAGTCTGCGGCGCGTGTGCTTAATCAACTAGGGGCAATTGTCACGGTAAATGACGGTAAACCTTTCGACGAAAATCCGGCAGCCCAAGATTTATTAGCCGAAGGCATCAAAGTTGTGACAGGTGGTCATCCACTTGATTTGTTGGAAGAAGATTTTGCGGTCATGGTCAAAAATCCTGGCATTCCTTATGATAATCCAATGGTTGAACGGGCGACTGCTTTGAATATTCCGATTATTACAGAAGTTGAGCTGGCATATTTGATTTCTGAGTCACCGATTGTTGGGATTACAGGGACTAATGGTAAGACGACAACAACAACCTTGATTGCGGATATCTTAAATGCAGATGGCAGGGTTGCTAAATTGTCGGGAAATATTGGTTTTCCTGCTTCTGATGTGGCATCGAAATCTACAGTTGATGAGACTTTGATTATGGAGCTGTCTAGTTTTCAATTGATGGGAATTGAAACTTTTAGACCTAAGATTGCAGTCATAACTAACGTATTTTCAGCGCATTTAGACTATCATGGCTCACAAGACAATTATGAGGCGGCTAAATGGCGAATTCAAGAAAATATGACTGCTGATGATTTTTTAGTACTGAACTTTAATCAAGCAAAACTTCGGAGTAAAGCTGGAGAAACAGCAGCACAAGTTGTGCCTTTTTCAACAACTGAAATTGTTGAAAAAGGTGCTTATGTTGCAGATGGCAATATCTATTTCAAGACTGAAAAAATCATGGCTGTGGCGGATTTATCTTTACCTGGTGAACATAATGTCGAGAATGCCTTGGCTGCGATTTGTGTTGCCAAGTTATCCGACGTGTCAAATGCTGCAATTGTACGTGTTTTGACGACATTTTCAGGCGTCAAACACCGCCTGCAGTATCTGGGTCAGAAAAGTCACATCAAGTTTTATAATGACAGCAAGGCGACGAATATTTTAGCGACCCAAAAAGCGCTATCTGGGTTTGACAATCACACGCTTTGGCTTTTAGCTGGTGGTTTAGACCGTGGCAATGGCTTTGATGAGTTGGCGGTAGATGTTGCTGATTTGAAAGGGATGGTTGTCTTTGGAGAAACAGCGTCTAAACTTCGTGCGCTGGCAGAATCTCTTGAGATTCCGGTCTTTGATAGCGAAAATGTAGCGACAGCAGCGCGTCTTGCTTATGACAAAGCTGAGTCAGGCGATACAGTTCTTTTAAGCCCTGCCAATGCTAGCTGGGACCAATATAAGACTTTTGAACAACGTGGTGACTTATTTATTGACGCGTTTAATGGATTGGAAGAAAAATAATCATGAAAATTATTGTTAGTGGTGGAGGAACGGGTGGTCATATCTATCCAGCACTTAGTTTTATCAACTATCTCAAAACGGTTGAACCAGATGTATCAGTGCTTTACATTGGCACAGAAAAAGGGTTAGAAGCTAAAATTGTTCCGGAAAATGGGATTGACTTTAAAACGATAGATATACAAGGCTTTAAACGCTCCCTGTCACCTGAAAATGTCAGAACGGTCTATAAATTTATTAAATCTGTGTCGGATGCGAAAAAAATGATCAAGGATTTCAAACCTGATGTGGTAATTGGTACGGGTGGCTATGTCGCTGGTCCAGTGATTTATGCCGCAGCCAAGCTGAAAATTCCAACGATTGTTCATGAGCAGAACTCTATTCCAGGTGTGACAAACAAGTTTTTGAGTCGTTATGCAACGCGTGTCGCGCTTGCTTTTCAAGAGGCAGGATCGTTTTTCCCGTCTAAGAAAACGGTTTTTACAGGTAACCCAAGAGCTCAGGAAGTTGCTGATTTGACAGATTCTAGTAATGTACTTGGTCGATATGGTTTAAGAACAGATAAAAAGACAATCGTCATTTTTGGTGGTAGTCGTGGGGCTCTCAAAATCAATACTGCAGTCGTTGAAGCTTTGCCCGAGCTAGCGAAGAAAAATTACCAGATTCTCTATGCCTCTGGTGAAATTTACTACAATGATCCAGAATTTTTAGATATATTCACAGCATTTAATCTAAAAGAAAATATCAAAATAGTCCCTTATATTAACAACATGGTTGAGGTTTTAAATGATGCCAATTTGATTTTATCAAGGGCAGGGGCAACGACCTTAGCTGAGATTACGGCACTTGGTTTGCCGTCTATCTTAGTACCGAGTCCTTATGTCACTGCTGATCATCAAACAAAGAATGCTGAGGCACTTGAAAATGCTGGCGCCGCAATCATGATTAAAAATACCGAGTTAACTGGTAAGCGTGTTGTTGGTGCGATTGATAGTCTTTTGCTGGATGACGTGAGATATCGTCAAATGGCTGAAAGTGCTTTGCGTGAGGGTGTACCAGACGCAAGTAATCGTTTGTATCGAGTGCTCAAGGATGTATTAAATGGCAGATAAAGATAAACAACCTGAACTGACACCTTGGCAGCAAGAGCATGCTGAGTTTCAAAAGAAAAAGCAAGAAGAGGCAGCGAAATTGGCGCGTGAAGAAAAGCGCAAGAAGCAGCCTGCTAAGGTCGAATCAGTCATTGAAAAATATGAGGCAACACCTAGTCAACCGATGAAAGAAGAGAAACGACCATTCCTCAAGCGCTTTAATTTTTTTGCCTCGCCAAAAGAAAAGGGAGAAATTGCTCAAGTATTAGGTGAAATCTGGCCTTTTATCCTAGTAACGCTCGTCATTTTTCTGGGCAGTATCTATGTCATCTCGCCGCTCAGTAAAATTGCAAGTTTCACTGCAATTGGTAACACACATGAGTCAACCGAGCAAATAGCTGAGGCAACCGGAATTAAAACTAATGACCATGTCTGGCAGGTCATCCAAAAATCGACTGCTATCTCGACTAAAATCGAACAAAAGTTTCCGCGTGTCAAGTCAGCGAAAATCTCATGGATATTTCCAAACAACTTTAGCGCTAAAATCGTCGAATACAGTGAGAGTGTCTACCTTAAAACAGGAGACACGTATCAGTTAGTGTTGTCAAATGGTGTCATTTCAACACAAGAGCCTGTTGATGCACAAAAACGAGCTGCTCTACCAGTTTTAGATGGCTTTAGTGCGAAAGAAGTTAAGTCATTTGTCGTAGCTTACGAGACACTTAAGCCAGAACTAAAAGCCCAAATCACAACCGTTACTAAGGTGCCTACGAAAGTAACACCAGACTTCATTGCGCTTGAAATGAAAGACGGCCACCAAGTTAGAGTGCCTCTAAGTCAAATGGCTGAAAAACTCCCTTATTTCACTAGTGTCGCCTCAAATCTCACCGAACCTAGCGTTGTGGATATGGAGGCAGGTGTTTATGCCAAGTCTAAGGACGCCTACCAGAAAGATTTAGACGACGAAAAAGAAAAAGAACAGAAAGCTAAAGAAACTGCTGCCGCAAACGAGTCAGACCAACAAGCATCTGATAATGGTACTGAAACAGCAAGTACCGATACCACACAGGGTACTGAATAGTCAGAAACGGTCCCGAAATACTTCAAAATAAGATGATACAGTAACAAAAAATCAGGTTTAACTTACTGATAACGTGTTATTTTAAAAAAATGAAGATGGAGAGCAGTAAAGGCAGGGGCTATAATGAAAAAAAGAAAAGTCTGAATATCTTGACATTTAAGATATAATTAAGTAAACTAAGAAAGTGGTTACATTTTATTAGTTCAATATAACATGGGAGAAAAATATGACAAAAAAGACAAAATTAATGGGCATAGGTTTGATGTCTGTAGCAGCTCTAGGTATTTTTGCAGCCTGCGGTAACAAATCTGATTCTAGTGAGTCTGACGGTAAAGATTATTCATTCTATTATCTCACAGACCCAGAGACTTTGGATTATACTTTTTCAGGTCAAAAATATACTGCTGAAAATACAGCCAACTTTGTTGATGGTCTCGTGTCTTATGATCAATATCGTCAAATCGTGCCAGCCTTGGCTAAATCTTGGGATGTCTCAGAAGACGGAAAAACATATACTTATCATATCCGTAAAAATGTCCCTTGGGTTGATGCCGATGGCAACGAATATGACACAGTCAAACCTTCTGACTGGGTTACGGGCTTGAAACACGCTGCAGATACTAACTCTGAAACACTTTACCTAGTTAGCGATTCAATTACAGGTCTTGCAGATTATGCCAGCGGTAAAGATAAAGATTTCTCAAAAGTTGGCATCAAAGCTGACGATAAAGCTGGAACATTAACTTATACTTTAAATGCGCCAGAATCTTTCTGGAATTCTAAAGCAACTTATGGTATCTTGTACCCAATTAATGCTGAGTTCTTGAAAGAAAAAGGCAAAGATTTCGGTAAAGTCGCAACAGATGGTATCTTATACAATGGTGCTTTCATTGCAACGAAATTTGATAATAAATCAGCGATTGAATATAAAGCCAACGATACTTACTGGGATAAGAAAAATGTACACATCAAAAATGTTAAATTGTCATTCTTCGATGGTAAAAAACCAGAAGATCTCTACCAAAACTATATGGCTGGTAAATATAATCAAGCACAACTTTACCCAACAATGCCATACTATAAAAATGTTAAAAAATCTGACGTTATTTGGACAGCCCAAGAAGCAACAACTTACTTTGGTATGTTTAACTTAAATCGTCAAACTTATAAGAATACAGCACATGATACAGATGCTAAGAAAACAGCAACAAAACAAGCTGTTTTGAACAAAGACTTCCGTCAAGCAATTGGCTTTGCGATTGATAAAGCAAAATACAATGCACAACGTGTTGGCGAAGAAGGTGGCGAAAAACTTGTTCGTAACACGCTTGTCCCTTACGATTTTGTGACAATTGCTGGTAAAGATTACGGGACTGCTGTTCAAGCTGATCTTCAAGCGATTGATGGTGATGTTTGGTCTAAACTTTCAGTTGACCAAGGTAAAAACTCAACTTACAATGTTGATTTAGCTAAAGCGTCATTTGCTAAAGCTAAAGAAGCTTTGAAAGCACAAGGTATTGAAGTTTCAAAAGAAAACCCAATCATCTTGGATGCACCAGTTTTAGATACAAGTACAATCAACATTGCTGCTGCAGCATCAATGGAAAACTCTCTTGAAAAAGCTTTCGATGGTGAAGTTAAATTGAACTCAATCAAACTTGCCATGGATCCATATCTCCAAGCAGTCTTCTCATTCAAGACAGCTGCTGAAGCAGATTACGACTGGAACATTTCAGGATGGGGACCAGACTACGCTGATCCAGCAACTTACCTTAATATCTTGTCACCAAAACAAGGCGATATCACCATTAAGATTGGTCTTGAACCAAGTGTAACACTTGAAGGTGAAGATAAAGGTGCTGCTGCCAAAGCTGCCGTAGATATCGATGCTTATCAGAAACTTTTGGATGAAGCGAATGCTATTACGAACAACACAGATGCTCGTTATGAAGCATTTGCTAAGGCTGAGGCTTGGTTGATTGATAACGGTATCGTGACACCAATTTATTCACTTGGTGCTGTTCCAATGATGCAAAACGAAGTACCATTTACAAAAATCGATTCTAACACGGTTGGGTCAACTGCTTATTCTTACAAATATAGAAAAGTAAGTGATAAAACAGTCACAGCCAAAGAATATGAAAAAGCGTTGAAAGAATGGAAAGCTAAAGTTGAAGAAAAATCAAAAGCAGCTACCAAATAATAGCAACCACGCCTAGCGCCTATCGTAGTAAATGGTAAATAGGAACTTTTGAAGACCTTGTCATCTGAGATGAGGCGACCAATTGAACTCTTGATTTAGACTTAATCGGTCGCCTCTTGACGAGAGGTAGTGAAAGTGGTTTGATTTTATGCTTGATTGGATAGAGTGAGTATAGGATGAAGCAAAGGTGAGACTAGATATTTCTGGTCTCAGTTTTGCGTTTAGAGAGACTATCTGAATTGTCCTTCTTGACTAGCTAGTTAACAATCAACTTAACGTAAGTATCTTAATTCTTAATATAGAACGGTTTGAAATAGATGAAAAAATATATCTTTTTTAGAGTGTTGCGAGCGCTGCTGTCCATCGTTATTGTGACAACAATTGTTTACGCACTCGTCTTTAGTTTGATTCCACGTCGTCAGATCTTTATATCAGACGAGCAATATGCCCGTGTTGCCGGTAAAGCTGACGCACGCCGTGAGTACGAAAATGCAGTCTTTGATCGTCAGGGTTATATTGACTACTTGAACCAAAAAGGTTTGGTCAATAAAGTCCAAAAAATTGATCCCAATTATGACGGCACTGACAGCAAAGCCAATCTACAAGCGGCTAAAAAATGGGCAAAATCTGCCAAGGGGGATTGGAAAATTGAGCAATTGCCAATTTCTAAAAAGATTTACGCCACGCGTGAAATTCCAATTTGGCAACGTGTCGGGAAGTTTTACGCTAACCTGATTCAGATTGATCATCCTTGGAAAATTCAAGATGAATCCAACCCTAATCTTAAGCGCTACATCAAATTCACTTGGGAAAAAGGTGGTGGTCCAGCCATCATTGGTTCAGGAACTGAGCATAAATACTTACTGTATTTTGATGGCACTTTTCCGTTCATCCACCAAAAATTTATTACGATTAATTTGGGACAATCTTATCCAACCTTTAGTGGTCGCTCAGTTGTTGACGTCTTAACCAGCGGTCAAGGTGAAACGGTAACACGTGAAATCACACTTGAAGATGGCAAGAAGATGAATACTTCTATGAACATTCATACAGCGACTTACCAAAGTCCTAAAAACCAAAGTGAACGTATGAAACGAATTTTCAAAGATGACTACACAAATGTGAAGAATTTTTATCAAGATCCATCTATGATTGGTAACTCAGCTAGAATTTCAATTATAGGGACAATTTTAGCTTATCTTTTTTCAACTTTCCTTGCAGTCTATCTTAGCCGTCATGCAGGTGGTATCATTGACCGTTTTGGCCTGATTTTCATCACTGCATTGATTGCCTTACCAAGTTTGGCGATTATCTATACAGATAGATTCCTGGGTTCGTTGATTGGGTTACCAGGTTCGTTTACAACATTAGGCGCAGGAAATGTGGGAACTTATGTCATGCCAACACTGATTATCGCGTTGATTTCCACGCCACCACTAACTATGTGGGCACGTCGTTATATGGTTGACCAGCAGTCGGCTGACTATATCAAGTTTGCACGTGCAAAAGGGTTATCAGAAAAAGAAATTTCGCGTAAGCATATCTTTAAAAATGCTGCGATTCCAGTTGTTAATGGTATTCCTGCGGCGATTGTCGCAGCAATCGCCAATGCGACAATGACTGAAACTATTTTCCTTATCCCTGGTCTTGGTAAAATGTTACCAGATTCGATTGCTGCCAATAACAGTCCAATGGTTGTAGGGATTACCTTCATTTTGACAACTCTAGCGGTCTTTGCGGTCTTGTTAGGTGATATCATCATGCAAATTATCGATCCACGAATTCAATTTGCAACGAAATCTAAAACAAAATCTAAAACAAAACTTGCGAAAGGAGAAAAGTAAGATGTCAGATAAAGAATTATTTTCGTTCGTCCCTGCCAAAGGAGACGAATCTGAAATCATCAGTGCACCACTTTACTCTTATTGGAAGAGTGTGGGACGCAAGTTCATTTCTTCAAAACTCGCAATTGCCATGCTTGTTTTATTGATTGCTTTACTCTTGATGAGTTTCATACAACCAATTTTTTCAGGTTATACAGTTATTAATTCAGGGAAAATTGATGACTTTAGCCTGCGTTATAACTATCCTAATTTTAGAGATTGGTTTGGAACGGATGCAACGGGTCAATCGCTCTTTGATGCTGTTTGGGCAGGTGCTAAGACATCTATTTCAATTGCCATGCTTGCAACACTCATCTCAACTTTTATCGGTGTCATTGTAGGGGCAGTTTGGGGCTTGTCAAAATCTATCGACAAGTTCATGATTGAAGTCTATAATGTCGTTAACAACGTCCCACAAGTTTTGGTTTTACTCGTTTTATCTTATGCGTTTGGATCAGGCTTCTGGAATTTGTTGTTTGCCATGTGTGTGACATCATGGGTCAGTATCGCCTATCAAATTCGTGTCCAAGTGATTATGTATCGTGACCGTGAGTACAATATTGCCTCTCGCACACTCGGTACAAAACCTGCGACAATGATTGGTAAAAATATTTTGCCATATCTTATCTCAGTTATTGTAACGATTATCAGTAACCAAATGCCAGTCTTTATCTCTTTGGAAGTTTTCCTTGGATTCTTAGGCGTTGGTTTGCCATCTGATACACCGTCACTTGGTCGTATCATCGCAGATTATACAGATAATATTACCAATCATGCTTATCTTTTCTGGATTCCAGTATTGATTCTCGGACTGGTGACTGTCTCACTTTATATCGTTGGTCAAACACTTGCTGATGCAAGTGACCCTCGTACGCACCAGTAGAAAGGAACCGTTTATTATGTCAAATAAAAAAGTTATCCTTTCTGCAAAGGATATTAGTGTTGAATTCCAAGTCCGCAATCGTACTTTGCGTGCAATTCGCAATATTTCAGTTGACTTACATGAGGGTGAAACCTTAGCACTCGTAGGTGAATCAGGCTCTGGTAAATCAGTTTTCACTAAAGTTTTCACGGGGATGTTAGAGACAAATGGTTCTGTTTCGACTGGAACAGTGACCTATGGTGATATGAATTTAACAAATTTGAAAACAAATGCCGAGTGGGAAAAAATTCGTGGTGGACAAATTTCGACAGTCTTTCAAGACCCGATGACATCACTCAATCCGATTAAAACAATCGGTAGCCAAATCTCTGAAACAATCATTAAACACCAAGGAAAATCATCTGAAGAAGCTAAGGCAATCGCCATTGATTTGATGAATCGTGTCGGTATTCCAGAAGCTGAAAAACGCTATGATGAGTATCCTTTCCAATATTCTGGTGGTATGCGTCAACGTATCGTTATTGCAATTGCTTTATCATCACGACCAAAAGTCTTGATTTGTGATGAGCCAACAACAGCTCTTGATGTGACAATTCAAGCACAAATCATCGCTTTGTTGAAGGAATTAAAAGAAGAATACGGCTTTGCCATGATTTTCATCACACATGACTTAGGTGTGGTGGCGTCAATTGCTGATAAAGTGGCAGTGATGTATTCTGGCGAAATCGTTGAGTATGGCACGGTTGAAGATATCTTCTATGACAGCCGTCATCCGTATACATGGGCTTTGCTCTCTAGCTTGCCACAGCTTGCAACAACTGAAAAACTTTACTCGATTGCTGGTACACCACCTTCTCTTTACTCTGAGATTAAAGGTGATGCCTTTGCACCTCGTAATCCAAAACCAATGGCAATTGACTTTGTTGAAATACCACCAAAATTCCCAGTTAGTGACACACATTGGGCAAAAACATGGTTGTTAGATGAACGTGCACCAGAGTTAACGAAACCAGAAGGTATTCAAGATTTACACGATAAAATGGTTAAAATTTACGCAAAAGAAGGAGGGGCTTAAAGATGGCTGAAAAATTATTAGAAATTAAAGACCTCTCGATTTCTTTTGGTGAAGGTAAGAACAAAAATATCGCAGTTAAAAATGCCAACTTTGATATCTATAAAGGTGAAACTTTCGCCCTTGTAGGAGAGTCTGGCTCTGGCAAAACAACCATTGGCCGTGCGATAATGGGCTTAAACAATATTGAAAACGGCGATATCATTTTTGACGGCAAAAAAATTAATACGAAATTGTCTGGTTCGGAAAAAGAAGAATTAACCAAAGATATTCAGATGATTTTCCAAGACCCTGCTGCCTCACTTAATGAGCGGGCAACCGTGGACTATGTTATCTCAGAAGGCTTGTACAACTATCATATGTACAAGGATGAAGCAGATAGAAAAGCAAAAGTAGAAGCCATGCTGAAAGAAGTTGGTTTACTGCCTGAGCATTTATCACGCTACCCGCATGAATTCTCAGGTGGTCAACGTCAACGTATCGGGATAGCACGTGCGCTTGTTATGGAACCACGTTTGGTCATCGCAGATGAGCCAATCTCAGCCCTAGATGTGTCAATTCGTGCCCAAGTACTTAATCTCTTGCAACGTTTGCAAGAAGAAAAAGGACTGACTTACCTCTTTGTTGCGCATGATTTGTCAGTTGTTCATTTCATCAGTAATAGAATTGCCGTGATTTATCATGGAGACATTGTAGAAATGGCTGAGACAGAGGAATTGTTTAACAACCCAATCCATCCTTACACGAAATCACTTTTATCTGCTGTACCAATTCCTGACCCAGCGCTTGAACGTCAGAAACAATTGATTGTCTATGATGATTCAATTCATGATTATGAGACAGACAAACCTAGTTTCCAAGAAATCAAACCAGGTCACTTTGTTTGGGCTAATACTGCTGAAGCAGAAAACTATAAAGCACAAGCATGATAAGCAAAAACAAAAACGAGCTGAGGCTTGTTTTTTGTTTGATAACACATTTAAATCTCAAGTATATGCCTCATATCAAGAGAAATAATAAGGAAACATAACTTAATGATAGAAGACGTGAGCGAAAGCTCGCGTTTTTTGTTATAATAGAAAATAACTATAGAGAAAAATACAGAAAATCAAGGTGACAAAATGTCAATGTTTTTAGATACAGCACGAATTGAAGTAAAAGCCGGAAAAGGTGGCGATGGCGCCGTTTCTTTCCGTCGAGAAAAATATGTACCAGATGGTGGACCTGCAGGTGGTGACGGTGGTCGTGGTGGCGATGTTATCTTCGTCGTAGACGAGGGTTTGCGTACCCTTATGGATTTCCGTTATAACCGCCATTTCAAAGCGAAACCAGGCGAAAAAGGCATGAATAAAGGGATGCACGGTCGCGGTTCAGAGGATTTGATTGTTAAAGTACCGCAAGGCACAACAGTCAAAGATTTCGAAACAGATAAGATTTTAGTCGATTTACTAGCACCAGGGCAAACCTTTACCGTGGCACATGGTGGTCGCGGTGGTCGTGGCAATATTCGCTTCGCGACTGCAAGAAATCCTGCACCTGAAATCGCTGAAAATGGTGAACCAGGTGAAGAACGGACATTGTTACTAGAACTTCGTGTTTTGGCAGATGTTGGTCTCGTAGGTTTTCCATCAGTTGGTAAATCAACTTTATTGAGTGTGATTTCAAACGCACGTCCAAAAATTGGTGCCTATCATTTTACGACCCTAGTCCCTAATATTGGGATGGTACGTGTTGGGGACGGCGAAAGCTTTGTCGTTGCAGATATGCCAGGTTTGATTGAAGGCGCTAGCCAAGGAATTGGTTTAGGAACACAGTTTTTGCGCCATATTGAGCGGACGCGCGTTTTGCTACACGTCATTGATATGAGTGGTATGGAAGGACGCGATCCATATGATGATTATGTAGCCATTAATGATGAGTTAGAAGGTTACAACCTGCGACTTATGGAACGGCCACAAATTATCGTTGCCAATAAAATGGATATGCCTGATGCAGAAGAAAATCTAGCTGAGTTTAAAGAAAAACTTTTCGCAAACTATGAAGAGTTTGAAGATAAACCACAAGTTTTTCCAGTTTCTGGTATTTCACGCCAAGGCTTACAGAACTTGCTTGAGGCAACAGCAGAACTATTAAGTGAAACACCTGAGTTTCCATTGTACGAAGATGCAGACTTTGCAGATGATAACAAAGAAGCCTACTATGGCTTTGATGAGGGCACTCGTGATTACGAGATTACGCGAGATGATGATGCCTCATGGATTTTATCTGGTGAGAAACTTGAAAAACTCTTTACCATGACGAACTTTGATCATGATGAGTCTGTCTTTAAATTTGCCCGCCAATTACGTGGGATGGGAATTGATGAGGATCTTCGTGGTCGTGGTGCCAAAGATGGTGATATTGTGAGAATTGGTAATTTCGAATTTGAGTTTGTGGATTAATGAGACACCTTTAAGTATAAAAACGAAACAGTTTAAATGCTTGAAGGTGTATAAAACACAGATAAGTATAATTTGGAGGTAGCAAGATGGGATTTAAAATTATCGGAAATCGAGATGCAGAAGGTAATTTTATCGCTTCTGCGGATGCTTGGCCACCAGAAAAAATAGCTGAGCTATTTGATAAATACAATCCCAATCGCAAATTGCGGTTGGCGCGCGAAGCAGCAGAAAAAGAAGATAAGAAAGAAGACAAAGCCATTTGAACTCTCTTGAAATCAAACTTAATCACCCTGACGATGGGGCAAATCTTTTCGGAGCTCAGGAAAAACACTTGAAATATCTGGAAGAGGCGATTGGTGTCACCATACATTTTCGTAGTGAAGTAGTTCAGGTGGTATCAGACTCCGACGAAAAAAATGAACTAACTCGTCTAGTTTTACAAGCTCTACTAGTCCTAGTTAGCCGTGGTCAGACTGTGAATACACCTGATGTTGTCACAGCTCTGACGATGGCACGAAATGGTGAAATCAATAAATTTATCGCCCTTTATGAAGAGGAAATTACCAAGGATAGCAATGGTAAACCAATTCGTGTTAAAACGTTAGGTCAAAAAATCTATGTTGAAGATATCTTGCACCATGATATTACATTTGGCATTGGACCAGCTGGAACGGGAAAAACTTATCTGGCTGTTGTTTTAGCGACCACTGCACTCCGTCGGGGGCAGGTCAAACGCATTATCGTTACACGCCCAGCAGTAGAAGCCGGAGAAAATCTTGGTTTCTTACCAGGTGATTTACAAGAAAAAGTCGATCCCTACTTGCGCCCAATTTATGATGCTTTGTATAGTGTTTTAGGTAAAGTAACAGTTGAGCGCATGCTAGAACGTGGCACGATAGAAATTGCTCCTTTAGCTTATATGCGGGGTCGAACTTTGGATGATGCCTTTGTCATTTTAGATGAGGCACAAAATACCACCACTATGCAAATGAAAATGTTTCTAACCCGGTTGGGCTTTAACTCTAAAATGGTTATCAATGGTGATATTAGTCAGATTGATTTACCGAAACACGCTAAGTCAGGTTTGATTGATGCCAAAGATAAACTCGCTAAAATTAAGCAAGTTTCTTTTGTCTATTTCTCTGCAAAAGATGTTGTCAGACACCCAGTTGTAGCTGAAATTATTCGAGCATATGAAGATGATGCACAAGAACAAGGACAATCGGAAGGAAGCCATTATGAGTGACTGGCGGGATAATCGTATTGCAGCGGCGCAACGTGGTGAAAATCCAATGGTGATGGTAGAGTTATCATCTGGCTTTGCTTGCATTGGGGATACGCAATTTTTAGAGGGTTATTGTGTGCTTTTACCCAAGCGCGAAGTATCTAGTTTAAATGATTTGACCTTAGCAGAGCGTAGTCAATTCTTGACAGACATGTCCTTGATTGGTGATGCTTTACTTTCTGAGACGGATAGTTTTCGGATTAATTACGATATTTTAGGGAATACAGATAATTATCTTCATGCCCACATTTTTCCACGTTATCAGTCAGAAGCACCAGAACGTTTGAAAAAGCCAGTTTGGCTTTATGATGAATCACATTGGTTTGATGATGCTTATGCGTACGATGCGCATAAACATGATGAACTTCGCTCAAAATTAACAGCTTATTTAAAAGATTTTGAACAGACCAAAGGGCGCATCTGATTTCACTTGTTAGAGAACAGACAGAGAAAGGAGTGGTTGAACATGTATATTGAGATGCTAGACAAAACAGGGCAAGTACCAGATGAGCTACAACAGGATACGATTAAGTTACTAAATTTTGCAGCTAATTTTATCCATTTACCTGAAAATAAAGAAATGGCCATTACGTATGTCTTGAATGATGAGATTCAGGTCATTAACCGTGAGTATAGAGGTAAAGATGTCCCCACGGATGTGGTCAGTTTAGAATATGAACCAGAAGACATTGCTTTTGGTGAAGATTTCGAAATGCCAGAAGAACTTCAGGCAGAGTTAGAAGACTTTGATAGTTTTATTGGTGAGCTTTATATCTCTATTGAAAAAGCGCAAGAACAGGCTGATAATTATGGTCATAGTTATGCGCGTGAGATGGGCTTTTTAGCGGTACATGGCTTTCTCCATATCAATGGCTACGACCACATGGTACCAGAAGACGAGAAAGTGATGTTTGCCTTACAGGAAGAGATTTTGACTGCTTATGGCCTTACGAGATAAAAATACAGAGAAAAAGTGGAAAAACCGAACGGTTTATGCCTCGCTCGAATTTGCCTTAACTGGGATTATCACTGCTTTTCGCGAGGAACGTAACTTACGTAAGCATGCCGTGAGTGCTAGTTTAGCTATCATTTTTGGTTTTGTCTTTAGGATTTCAAGGGTTGAGTGGCTATTTTTACTCTTGGCTATTTTTCTAGTTATTTTTGGAGAAATCATCAATTCAGCGATTGAAAATGTCGTTGATTTAGCAAGTGAGTATCACTTTTCTATGTTAGCAAAAAATGCCAAAGATATGGCAGCAGGAGCGGTCCTATTTATATCGCTATATGCTGTTATCGTTGGCATGATGATTTTTTTACCTAAAATTTGGTTGCTGATTTTTTAAATTCAGCGAAATAACGAAAAAGTTGAAACGTGGGCGCAGCCTGCGTTTTTTAATAGGCTCGCAGCGTGTCTGAGAGTTGCTCCGGTGGTGTAAATATCATCAATAATTACCAATTTATCAGGAATCTCCGCCTTGTCTTTCAGAGTGAATGGATTATCAGATGTCAGTCTCTCGGTTCGTGTTTTAAGAGATTGGTGGCTGGCTTCATTTTTGATTAATAGGTCAAGAAAAGGTAACTTAGCGCTGCTTAAAAAGCCAGCAACCTGATTGAACCCACGGGTTTGTAGACGCTCAGGTGATACGGGTATCGGTACGATGAGTTGTTTTTTTAGACTGCTTGTGAGTACAGTATTAAAAGCAGAGCGCAGTCTAAAATCACCCTGAAACTTATAGGTCTGAAAGTAAAATTTTGCAAACTCATTATAGTGGAAAATGGCACGATGTGGGATAGGATTGGTGACTTGTTGACAATCATTACAAGTACCTGTAATATCAGGTTTATAACAAATTTGACAATGTGTTTCTGAAATGACGTCAAATTGTGTCCAGCAATTCCGACAGACAGTTTCACGTGGTTTTCGAGACAAAAAAATATCCGAGAATTGAAATAGAGGTGCCAGTATATTGTGACACAACAAGCAATTGGTCATGTGAAGCCTCCCAATCGATTCATCTGGCGAATTTCGGATATCGCTCGTGTCATGTCTCTAGTCAAACCAGTATGAAAAAAGTAGACCAGACCTGTCGGTCGCTCAGGACTTCGCCCAGCACGCCCAGCAATCTGAATCAGACTAGATTTGGTAAACAGGCGATGCTCACTGTGGACAACAAAAACATCGACTTTAGGGAAAGTCACACCACGCTCCAAAATTGTGGTTGAGATTAAAATTGTGAGTTGGCCTTGTCGAAAGCGTTCAATTTTATCAACACGATCTTCACTAGTAGAGGCAACAAAGCCTATTCTCTCATCTGGGAAAAGACGGCACAAATGCTCAGAGAATAATTTCCCAAAGGTAATGACGGGCGCAAAAATGAGGAGCGGGAAACCTGTTTCACGCTGTTTTTTGATGTGACGGTAGATGAGTTTTTCACTGCCACTGAAGATGACTTTAGGGACAACGAGGGGGTTATCATGAAATCGGCGAGACAAAGAGACTTTTTCTAATTGACCCCGTTTGACTAGCTTGTCTAATTTATCCGTAGAAGTTGCAGTAAGATAAATCAAAGTTGAAGTCATTTTGCGAGACTGCTCAGCTGCAAAGTAAAGAGCATCATTATCAGCGAAGGGAAAGGCATCCACTTCGTCGATAATCAGCAAATCAAAGGCATGACGAAAACGCAGCAGTTGGTGGGTTGTAGAAATAACTAGTGGTGTTGGAAAGTAAGGCTCTGATTCAGCGTGCAAAAGAGAGATTGGTATGGAAAAATCACGAGATAGTCTGGTATGAAGTTCACGAGCGACATCGGTTCTGGGTGTTGCAATACCAACGGTACCACCACTTGATATGATCTTAGACACCGCTGCATAAATCATCTCAGTTTTACCAGCCCCAGTGACGGCATGGACTAAAATCTGGGATTTTTGGTCAATTGCAGTGATGAGCGCTCTGGAAACCTCTGCCTGATAAGGTGTGAGCTGGCCATTCCAGAGGAGGGTATCTTGGGGTGAAAAATTTTGCTGCGGTAGATGATAAAGCAGTTCATCAGACCGAACGCGTCCGAGCTGCAAACACTCAGGACAAAAATAAGCAGAAATCTCTAACTTGACAGTTTGGAGAAGAGAACTCGTGCCACACCGATTACAAATAGCACACTTGTTAGTGAGCGTCATACCTGGAAAAGTTACGGTATTTGCAGGTAGATGTTCAAAGTCATCGCCAAGTTCTTGTCGCGTCAGCAAGCGACCAAATAAGTTATTCATACTTTCTTATACGTAATCCAACAGAAAATGTTACAATATTTTTATGACGATTACGATAAAAAATGATTTTATATTTGAAGAAGAGATTAAAAAATCACGCTTTATTTGTCACCTCAAGCGCGTGACAAGTGAAGAAGAGGCGCGTGAGTTTATCACTTCAATCAAAAAACAGCACCATAAAGCCAATCATAATGTTTCGGCATTCACAATCGGTGAACATCAAGAAATTCAGCGCTCATCCGATGATGGCGAGCCTTCTGGGACAGCAGGTGTACCGATGTTAGACATCCTAAAAAAACGTGAACTGACCAACCTTGTGGCAGTCGTGACACGTTATTTTGGCGGTATTAAACTCGGCGCGGGAGGTCTGATTCGTGCTTATGCAGGTAGTGTCAATCACGCCATTGACGCCGTTGGGCTTGTCAAAATTGTCGAGCAGACGCAGCTAGACCTACACATGGATTACGGGCTTTTTGACAATGTTTCTAGGTATCTAGCAACTGCTGGTCTGGCTATCGCCGACTCAGTTTTCACGGATAGGGTTGTCATCTCTATCTTTGCGGATACAGCAGATATTGAGCAACTAAAACTTGACTTAATTGAGCAGTTTCATGGTAAGCTAGACCTAACTGTAGGCGATAAAAAACTTGTAGAAGTCGCTATTTAGTGCTATAATAGACTTCCAGGAGATCTCTTGCTAGACTTCTTGGAAGAAATCAGACAAAATGTGCTTGTCACATTGCTTTAGAATTCGGGGTCGTTCTGGATTCGACAGGTGTTGTCGCGTATGAGCTGCGATTAGTGAGGCGCCACTCTAAACCGCCGCAGATAAATATAACTGCTAAAAATACACAAACTTACGCAGTAGCTGCCTAAACCACAGCCTGCGTGCCTGACTTTCGCTCGCCTATGGCGATTTGATGGCCTAATTTAGTAGGATACGATTTGATGGTGTCTTGACATCAGAGAAGAGATTAAGAGACTCGCAAGCTAACTTTGTTCGAGGATTGTCTCGTTAGCTTGTTAAATTTAGACAGTCCCTATGATTGTAGACGCTGATATAGCAAGGCATTTGGACGTGGGTTCGACTCCCACCGGCTCCATTATTACTATTCACAAATATTCATAACTATCTAAAAGCCTTTAAAATAAGGGTTTTTATTTTTGTTTAATTCATATGTAATCATAACATTTCATAAAAAGGACACAACAAAGGACACAACTTTCATCGTGTCCTAGAAATCCACGTATTTAGAAAACTTCTCGCCAATATCATCAATGGCTTTTTGCGTAATGTGAGTATAGATGTTCATAGTTGTTTGTAAATCAGAGTGACCAAGTCTATGTTGGGCTTGTTTTAAAGTCATGCCTGATTCAAATATCAAGCTGGCATGTGTATGTCTAAATCCGTGTATTGTTATTTGTTTTAAATCGGAATCTTTTATTATTTGTAGCAGCCACTTTCTAGGTTTTGCTGGAGATAGAACACCGCCATTTTCAGATTCAAATATTAGTTTTCTATCAGGATATTCTTCACGTAAATTATCCAGTATTTCTATAGTCTTTCTATCCAAGCTGATAAGACGTTCAGATGCTCTATTTTTAGTCGTGCTGACCTCTAAACCAGATTCTGACCTAGATATCGCTTTATTTATTTCAAGTGTGTTATCGTGCAGATCAGACCATTCTAGCGCAAGCAGCTCACCTTTTCGTATACCAGTGAACGCAAGCACTCGGAATAGAGCTATTTTTTGAATATCGCCAGTCTTTTCAGCCAAAGACATGAATTTTTTTAACTCCTCGTGATCGTAGAAGTTTTTAACCTCTTTGCGTTCTCGCTTTATTTTTGGTGCTGATACGCTGTCAGCTGGGTTGGTGTCAATATACCCAAGTCTTATACCGTAATTGAACACACTTCGAACAAATCCTAATAGCTTTCTTCCGAATTTGAGTTTGTTACTCCATTCATTTTGAAATTCCTGTATCATTCTTGGAGTGATATCTTTTATTTTTTTATTCCCTAAATCTGGCAAAATATGATTTTTGAATTGCCTATCTGTTTTGTAGTAAGTGGAATCAATTACACTTTTTTCATACTCAGAGAGCCATTTCTTGTATAGGTTTTCAAATGAAATATCCGTTTTTTCTTCTGGTTTTTCTAGCTCGCTTTGTAGCTTAAATATCGCTTTTCTGGCATCTGATTTAGTTTTAAACCCACGCTTTCTGGTAAACTTGCTTCTTCCATTCTCTTTTCCGACGTATATTTCAAAGGAATATGCGGTCGTACCGTCTTTTTTCTTGTATGATTTTATTTCCATACGTCTAATCTCCTTATTTTGTGGTAAAATAAAAAGGTAGTCATCCTTTTTACTACGTTTCTATATCGTTACTCACAATCTTTGCAGGGGAGTGAGTGACGTTTTTTTATTTTACATTTTATCAATCGTTTAAATGCTGAATCGCGTATTCTGCTTCTTCAGGAGTGAATTTTTCTCCATTTTCAGATGTAAGTTGGTCTCTAATGGCTTCTGGAGACATAGCCATTGTGTCTTGGTAGCTTTTAGCTTTTTTTAAAGCATTTGCATTATAATCAGCTTTCAAATTATCTACAGCATATTGGGCTGCTTCAGGCGAATATTTTTCAGCGTACTCAGAGGTTAATTGATCGTATATAGCGACTTTTGACATACTCATTGTTTTAGAATAAGATTCTGCTTTTTTTAACGCTGTTTCGTATTCAGTCGGAACTTTTGGTGTTTCTTCAGAACTTTTAGTATCCTGTTTAGATTCTGTTTTAGATTCTGTCTTTGATTCTGACTTAGATTCTTTCGTTTCAACTTTAGCAGTTTTTTCGGTATCTGCTTTTTTTGTTTTATCTTTATCACCACCGCCAACAGCACCAGCAATCACAATAACAATAATTAACCAAAACCACCATTTTTTAAAGAAAGGCTTTTTAGCCTTAGAAACTTTTTCATCTCTTTTTCCCATTTTTCAATTCTTCCTATAGCTTTTAACGTGAATCCTATCTACACGATTAAATTTATTATACACCAAAACCTAACCTTTTTTAGGCTAGGTTTTTAGTATTCACTTTTCAAGCGGTGTAAAACTAGCTACCACTTTACCGATAATTCTTGGTTCTTCTGAATAAGGTGCAAACTTATCACTATACTTTTCATTAGTAGAAACAAGTCGCAAGCCTTTTTCTTCTTTATAAACTTTTTTGATATAGCTTTGTCCGTCCCAATCAACAGCATAAACGCAACCGTCATATTCAAATGGGCAAACTTTAATCAAAGCCACATCGCCATTTGGATAATCTGGTAACATTGAATCGCCAAATATCCAAGAAGCGTAGTCATAATCATATTCTTCATCATAATAAACAGTATCATAATTACCATCATCAAAATATCCATAACCAGTACCAGCAGACAGTTTTTCTTTAACGTTATAAGGAAATAATTGAACTAAATTTTCTTTATTCTGTTCATCTAACTCCGACTTGGCATAACTAACTACTTTTTCTTGACGTTCAGATTCAAGTTTAGCGAATACTCTATCAAGAATCTGCTTAGTAGCGGAATTATCTTTTTTATTCTCGTTAACTCCTAACAAATATTCGGGAGTTATGTTCAAAACCCTTGCGAAATCATCAGCTCTGTTCAAAGGAAATTCACGAGTATAATTGAAATATCTTGATACTGCTGATTTAGCCATGTTTACTCGTCTAGCTAGTTCCGAAATGGATAAACCTTTTTTATCTTTTTCTTCTTTCAATATATTTACTATTTCTTCGTTAGTTCTCAATTTTTCGCTCCTTTCTTTAATGTACTTACATTATAGCACCGTTCCCAAAAAAGCACAATAGGTATTGCAAAAAAACTTTTTTGTATTTTTTTTAAATTTATGTGTTGACAAACGAGAACGAAAGAGATATACTTAAATTGTTCCCGATAAAGAACGAAAGGAGAAATTATCATGACACTTGATTTGAATAGAATCAGAGCAGAGCGAATTGCAAAAGGAATGACGCAAGACGAAGTAGCTAAGAAAATGGGTTGGAAAACGCGAACACCTTACGCTAAACGCGAAAACGGAATCGTTGCAATTGGTGCAGATGAATTGATTAACCTCGCTTTGATTTTCGGATACACTAAAGATGATTTAGGAATTTTTTTTAATCATAACGTACCCGAAAAAGAACACGCGGCTAGCTAGAAAGGAATTAACATGAATCAACTTATCACAATCACGACAAACGAAAATGACGAGCAACTCGTTAGCGGTCGTGAACTACACAAATTTTTAGAAGTCAAAACTCGTTATTCGATATGGTTTGACCGTATGTCAGAATATGGCTTTACAGAAGATATTGACTATACAGCTGTTGTCCAAAAAAGAACAACAGCTCAAGGCAATCAAACCGAGTACATTGACCACGCAATGAAATTAGATATGGCAAAAGAAGTATCCATGATTCAACGCAACGAAAAAGGCAAGCAAGCACGCCAGTATTTCTTGGAAGTTGAAAAAGCGTGGAACAATCCAGACATGATTATCAAGCGTGCTATGGACTTACAGGCACGTAAGATTATTCAACTTGAAACGAAAGTTGACGAACTCAAACCAAAAGCGCTATTTGCTGAAGCGGTAGAATCGTCAAAAGGTTCAATCCTCGTTAGAGACTTGGCTAAAATTCTGAAACAGAATAATGTCGAAATCTGAGAAAAGCGCTTATTCGCTTGGCTTAGGGATAACGGTTATCTCATCAAAAAGCTAGGTAGCGACTACAATTCACCAACGCAACGCTCTATGAATTTAGGTGTTATGGAATTTACGGAAAACACAGTCGTCAGAAATAGCGGGGACGTTATTCTGAGAAAAACTCCTAAAGTCACAGGTAAAGGGAAAACTTATTTTGTTGGTAAATTTTTGAATCGTTCGCTCGGAGAACAGTTTAATTGAAACGCAAAAAAGCCAGTCGGCAAACTGGCTCAAATTAAACATTTATAACTTGATTGTACCATAGAAAGGGAAAATATGGAATCCAGTAAAATTTTCGGAGAAGAATTCATGAATCTGCTGAAAGAACAAGCCAAGGAAGCTTACCTGGAAGGTGTCAAAGATGGCAAGAAGTCACTTAAAAATCGTGGCTTTGGCAATATCACAGAAGCTCAGAAGATGTCAGGGTACGGAAAAGCGGCCATAACTAAACTTAGAGATAACGGTGAAATATATTACATCAGGAATGGCGCTAAGTTTCTATATGACCTTAACGATCTAGATCACTATATGCAAAGGAATAAGGAGAGGGCATGACACGATTCGAACCAAGTGAACACGCTAAACTAGCAGCACAGCTTGATAAGCATAATGATAGAAATTTAGAATATTGGAGTAAGCGACATGGAAAATAATTTTCCTAGCGACTCACGAAAAATGAAAACAATCAAAGAACTGGAAGACAAGTTAATTGACGTTTCTGGATATATTGGAAGTTTGGGAAATCCAAATAATACAGAAACCGCTAAAACTATAGCACTCGCATTGATTGCTTTGAAGATTGGAGATATGAAATGATCATTAAAATAACAAGGAAATACGACAAACACCGCAACTTATCAAAAGAGTACTTCGCTGAGAAAAAGGAATTTGAGTTTGAACACCGTGACACAAAAGAAGAGCATGGAGCGATAGAGGAAAGTATGTATCGCATATCTGACATGGAAGAATTAACCAGAGTTATTAAACCTAATTTCTTTAAGAATTATACAGAATATGCAACATTTTTAATCTTAAACGAAGCGAAATTCAACTCTAAGGAGCAAACGCAATGATTGACTATAAAATTATCAAAAATACTGACTATCAAGAATTGCAGAATGAACTGACACGTAACAAGTTAGTTGAAACGTCATTACGTGCTGAGATTGCACGATTAAAGCGTGACAAGGAGCAACTGGAAATCATTCGAAACAATCAATACTTGAAGATTGACGAGCTTAATCGTGATATTGAGGGCTACAAGGAATATTTAGTGCCTATCGATCAAATGCCGTTGATTACAGGGGACTACAATCCTAAAGGTTTCAGTACAGATGTGGTCAACTACATCGCAAGTGCTAAGAATAGCGTGGAGATTATTAGTTATTTAGAAAAGGAGACAAACAAATGTTAAACGCAGAATGTAAACAATGTAACAAAAAATGGCATCACGATAACGCAAAATACTGCTCAATGTGCGGTAATAAACTGATTGATGAGCCTGAGTTTAAGGTTGGGGATATTATATCTAGTCAAATTTTCATCGATGGCAGTGCAATTGTAATGTTGGAAGAAGACTTGATGAATTTTGACAAAGGCGTTGTCGGAGTTTGGTATTCCAAAGAAGATTCTAGCCTAATAGAAACCTTTTATTTCGTAGACGAAGGCGACACTAGACGCGCCACACCAGAAGAAATAAAAGAGTATGAATCAGTTTTAAATTTCTATAAACACAGTCGTGAGCCGTTTGAAATTAAAGAGGGTGATTTGATTGAGAGCAAAAGTGGAACAAAAACAATTATATCGTATCCGCAAACTTTTTCGAAGATTAATTTTGTAAATGGTAATTGGAAACTTCTAAAAACAGCCGAAGAAATTGATGAATGGTTAGGTGCTTCCGATGACAAATGAAGAATTCGAAGGTAAGCCAATCTACAGAATCGGAGACAGCGTGACAATAACAGCAACAGCGACATTTGGCTTAGAATTGCCAGACACATTTGCGGACGATGAGGAACTAGAAGATTTTATCAAAGCTCAATGTCAAGATAGAATCGCGGATAACTTAGAAATTGAGGTAGGATAATGACAAATCAAGTAGCAAACCAAACTGAAAACATCGACATTTTCGATCCAAAAAATATCACAGCAGGAACTGTCAGACAGTATCTTGACAACGGGAACAAGGCATCTGACAGTGAGCTTGCAATGCTTGTCACAATGGCTAAACATCAAAATTTAAATCCGTTTTTAAAAGAAATCTATTTCATAAAATACGGAACTGCACCAGCTCAATTTGTCGTCAGTCGTGACGCATACCGCAAACGCGCGCAGAAAGACCCTAATTTCAACGGAATCAAAACAGGCGTGATTGTTGAAAACGAAGACGGCTCAATCGAAAAGCTAGACGGAGCTTTTAAAAAGAAAACACAGGTTTTAATCGGAGCATGGTGTGAAGTTCAAATGAAGAACTTAGACTTCCCAATTTACGTAGCTGTGAGCTATGACGAGTATGTTCAAATGAAAAACGGACAGCCAAATTCTATGTGGTCTAGTAAGCCGATGACGATGCTTGTCAAGGTTGCTGAATCACAAGCCTTGCGTCTGGCTTTTCCTGATATGTCTGGCACGTATTCAGAGGAAGAACTTCCACAAACCGAATCAAAACCACGTGAAGTTAACGGAGTTCAAGAACCAACGCAAGATGAAATCGCTGATTTCGATAAGCAAGCATACATTGAGCAGAAAAAAGCTGAATTATCGCAAGTTAAAGAGGTTAAAGTAGCGGATGTACAAACTGGCGAGATTATCAATCAACCAGCCGAACACCAACAAACACTGGAAGGGATAGCATTTTAATGAACGAAATTAAAGTAAGCGTACAAAACGCAATCATCAATATTGAAGATCGTGAAAAAGTTGAGCAACAAATCAACGAAATCGCTAAAAAGTACAGCGGGTATCTACCAACTGCTGACACATTAACAGGCGATAAAACGACGCGGGCAAACCTTAGAAAAGTAAGAACAGCGATTGATGACAAGCGCAAGAACGTTAAAACTGAGTATAACGAACCACTCATAGAGTTTGAGGACTGGGTCGAGAAAGCATTAAAACCGCTAGATAGCGCAATTGACGCGATTGACAAAGGCATCAAAGAAATCGAAGAAAACGAACGGCAAATCAGACTTAGTGCGATTAAGGTCGCCTTTACCGAAAAAGCTGAAAATGCTGGGCTTGACCCTCGTATCTTTGCAGAAAAATATGAAAAGTACTGTCTTGCGGCTAACTTTACAGTTCATAAAAAGCTTAAAAAAGGCATCCTGGACGAGATTGACGTGTCTATTCAACGTGAAGTTCAAAAACAACAGGGCCGAAAAAATGATATTGCAAGCATTTCAGAAATTGCATTAGAGCGCAGTTTGACAGCAGAGCCGTATATCCGAGAACTTGACAACGGCAAGGGGCTTAACGAAATTCTGCAAGATATGTTGAGAGACGCCAAGGCGCAAGACGAAGCGAGAGCAAAGCGTGAAGCAGAACAAGCAAAACGAGATGCAGAAATGGCGCAACGTGCATCTGAATTTGAAGCTCAACGATTGCAAAACAGCTTTAATGTGCCTGAGGATGTCACAGAACAGCCAAAACAAGCTGTAAATATTGTAGCTGAACAAATTCATCAACAATCAGAACCAACGCTTACAGAGCCTGAAAACGAGCAGAAACAAGAAGTTAAAAAGCTTAAAATTTTAACACTTGAAATTCTGATTGACCCTGATAACCCATTACCGCCATTCAAACCATTTCTTGATGAAAACGGCTATAGATATAAAATTACGAACTATGAGGATGTGAAATGATTAATAATGTAACTTTAATTGGTCGGTTGACCAAAGACGTAGAACTCAAATATACACCAGCTAATCAAGCTGTAGCACAGTTCACTCTAGCGGTAAACCGTACCTTTAAAAACGCTAACGGCGAGCGTGAATCAGATTTCATCAATTGCGTTATCTGGCGAAAATCTGCCGAAAATTTCGCAAACTGGGTTAAAAAGGGTGCTTTGATCGGCATTACAGGACGCATCCAGACACGGAATTACGAAAATCAACAAGGACAACGTGTATATATCACAGAGGTAATCACTGAGAACTTCCAAATGCTAGAAAGTCGTAGTCAACAGCAGGGTCAACAGCAGGCGCAGCCGCAACAAGCTAAGCAGCAATCATCTACACCTAATTTCGGACGCGATAGTGACCCATTTTCTGGTGATTCGCCAATGGACTTGAATTCTGATGACCTGCCATTCTAAGAGGTGAAAAATGACTAAAGAAGAATTAATTGACGCTTTTGGTGTCAATAACTGGAAGTATGAAAAAGGCGACCCTTACAGGGAAAAGTTGTTAGAACTTACTTATGGCGATCTGGTGGATAAACTTATCCACTTGAAAAGCCAAACGGCTATCGTGAATTTTGGAGGTGCAAGTGTCAAGTAAAAGTAAAACAAAAATATATTTTTGGCTTAAACTAGATAACAATTTTTACAAGAATTTAGCTATTAAAAAAGCTAGGAGGTTAGCGGGAGGTGACACGATGGTCATCATTTACCAAAAACTCATGCTTGAATCATTGCAAAATAATGGAGTTCTTTATTTTGAAGGTGTTTTAGAAAATATTGTAGAAGAGTTATCATTGCACCTTGATGAAGATATCGAAAATGTAGCAATGACTTTAGATCTATTTACTAAGTCAGGTCTTATTCAATTGAATGATAGCAACGACATCGAAATGCTTCAAGTCCCTGCACTGATTGACCAAGAGACTAACTGGAGTAAATACAAAAGGAACACTAGAAATAAAGAAGATGTCAAAAAGTTGGACAATGTCCAACTACTGTCCAACCACTGTCCAACAGAGATAGAGATAGAGTTAAAGTCAGAGATAAAGATAGAGTCAGAGATAAAGATAGAGTCAGAATCAGAGAAAGAACATGATGCTGATTCTGAGTATAAAAAATTAACTGATTTTTACCAAGGAAATTTTGGTGTTATCAGTCAAATTATCTCAGAAGACATAAAGTTTAATCTTAAAGATTACGGCTATGATCTAGTTTACGAATCTATGAAGCGTGCCATCTTCAGGCAAAAGCAATATGCTTATTCAGTTCAGATATTGAAATCATGGTCTAAGAACAATATAAAAACTCTTTCTGATGTCGAAGCTGATGATAACAAGTTTAGCAGAAGCAAGACAACTGGAACTGATGACAAGTCAGATTGGACTTGGGCTGAGAAGAAAGCTGGTTTTAGGGAAGTATGACTGATTATTTAGAGCAGTTTAGTGTAAATGAAAAACCACTTGCTAGTCTAGCTAAAGATTTAGTAGTACTTGATGAGTGTTGCAGGATACACACAGAAGAGCATTTAGTAAGTCATAAGCTGAGACCTCAAACGAAGGCTTGTAAACGATGCGTTGAAGATAGAAAAATTTCTAAAACTATGGAGTTTGGCGGATTGCCTGACTGGACTATACGAGATGAGAAAACTGGACAAGTAGTCAGATATAATCCACAAAGCGAAGAGGTTGACGGAGAGATTATATCTGATGGAAAATTCAGGCAAACTAAAACCAGTCTATCTGATATTTTAGCGAAGTTTAAAGCCCAAAAAGGATATGACTTAGAAAAATCAGGCGTTATTGAATTTGCTTATGATATGGAATCTTTGAAAAAACTAGAGGCATTTCAAAAATGGGTCATCGAAAAATTCAGAGGTGAACACAAACATGTTGAAAAAATTATGGTACACGAGTATTTATCGATGTCTAAAAATGCTTATATGAGTCCAGAAAATAAGCAGAGACTAATTGATAAAAAAGGCTCTATCGAACGTGCAGAGCTGGTTATTGTTGACAATCTTGGAGATTACTCTACAGAAGAACAAGGTCAGTTTCTAAGTCTGATGAGAATGTTGCAAAGCAAAAAGTTTATTTTATACACTTTTGCAGACGCTGACGACAGACTTAATAAATTGCCTGCATCTATCAAGTTTGCGATAAAAGGCAATAGAATGGCTATTTTATAAGCGGTTATTTCCGTTTTAGGAGAGAGATTGAAATTTGAATTTGAAATGGCAAAAATGCCAACAACGAATCAGCAAAAGGGCGTTAAAAACATAAACGGAAAACTCGTGACATACGATAGAAAAGGCACTAAAAACCAAGAATTGGTCATGAACCTAGTGCAAAATAGGCCGAAGGTACCGTTTATCGATAAAAACATACCGCTAAAATTATCAGTCACTTTCTTTTATGCGATAAAGCAAAAGAAAAAGTGGGGATTGCCTAAAACGACTAAGCCTGATTTGGATAACTTGCTTAAAAATTTACAAGATTACATGACTAAACTCGGATATTATGTCGACGATAGCCAGATTAGCTGTTTAGTTGTCAAAAAATTCTTTAGCGAGAAGAATTTGATTCAAGTCGAAATAGAGGATATTAAAAAATGACATTTAAATTGCAACAAACTTTCGGAGAATTATTCTGGGATAACGTAGATGAGAAGCTGAAAGAAAACAAGAAAACATTGAAAGATGTCGCTAGATTCATGGAAAGTGACGATAAAAAATCAGAAGCACTATATCACAGAATGTATCGCAGTAGATCAGAGCGAACAAATCCAAGTAACAATATCGGAGGCGGAATTTACAGTTATTTCAAACAGTTTGATAAGTTTCAGACAGTTGGATATCTGTATGATGAGTTGAAAGAGGACATATGAAACTAGTACTACTAATCGCATCTGCTATGACAGCAGTGCTGATGACGATTCACATTTTAGACGAGCAATACAAACGCAAGCGGATTGCTGAGATTGAGGAGAAATTGAAAGGAAAGTATAGATGATTTTGACTGGCGAAACGACATATGCAGTTAGCAATGAATTGTACCTTGTCAGAGTTTTAAACGGTTTTGATATGTGTGGCTCCTCACTTGATAATTTAGCGTATGTCAAAAGCTTGTACCATATTTTGGATGATTTAAAAAAAATTTCTGAAGATAATGTACATGAATTATGGACGAAAGGTACATGTAAAGAGGTCGAACTTTACGAAAAATGTTTAAAGTATATTAAATTCAAAAAAGGTATATCTTTCGGATATTACTTGGAACTCGTTAATAACGCATTAAATGCTAATGACGGTATTTACCCACACGATATAGTGCATATGTGTTCTGATAGATTAAGCATTTCTAAAACTGGTTTGCCGTCCCACGAACTAGAAGAAGAAGTTCGCAAGTTTTTTAACAAAAATGTAGTAATTTCAAGAAAAGAAATCGACGAATTTACAAACCATATTTTGAAAGGCGGGTATAGAAAATGACATTTGAAGAAGTTTATAAAATCCTCTATAAAAAGTATGACATTGTGAGATTTGATTACAGCGATAACACGATTAAAGCTAAAGATTCTATTACAATCGACACTTTTGATTTACTTGATTTAATCGATGGTTTAAAAGAAACATATAAAACTGAAAATCAAGAAGTTTTAAAACTAAAAAATCAAATTGAAATCTCAAAAACATATTTCAAAAATATCTTAGATGTTGACCCAAATATTATGCCAAAAAGCATTGGACATCTAAGGAATTGCGTTCGTGTCATGAAAATTTCTGCTGAAAAAGCGCTTGAAGCGATAGATGAAAGTTGACGAGGTGGAATGATGACAGCAGAGGAAATCGAGTTAAAAAGACGACTGCACAACTTACAACCTGGTAAAAATTTGACATATGAAGAATTTTGCTTGTATGAAATTAGAAATTTAGTTGAAGCTGATAAAGTTTCAGCAAAAGATTTTAAGACGACAATTGGCATAGAACGCAACGTAAATAAAAAGATTATGCGTAAATTATAGTCTGTAAGGTCGAGATTTAACGCTGACGGCACTTTAAGATTGTTTTGGTATAAATATGTACCTGATTACTAAAGTGGCGTGTGTGGCGTTTTGAGAGGATTTAAGTATAATGAACCAAGAAAAATTAAAGCGAGTAAATGAAATTAATAAAGATATTTCTGAAATAGAAAAATTTTTAGATTTCATGACATTTAGTAGATGTAGAATCAATATTTTGGGTAAAATCTCAGTTGAGAGGGGCATAATTTTCAGAATACCAGCTTATGGCGGTACTGTAAATTATGATTATACAGTACCGAAAGAGTTGACTAGCGAAGTCTTAAAAGTGATTAGAGACCACAGAGAGAAACTAATTTCTGAGCAGAATGTATTGTGGGGTGGATAATGAAAAAGAAATTTTCTATTATTAATTTTGCTTTTTATATAATCTTAGGAATGGTAATCGTTGGAGGAATTGACTACTTTATCAATAACAAAATTAGTTTAATTTGGGCGATTGTAGGAATTTCTCTGATGTTTTCGTTTGAAATGGTTAAGAAAAGTAAGCATGATGAATGACTATTTTCGTGACATCAAGAAATATTGAAATAGCAAGGTTTAGAAAGTGAGAAGGTATGGTATTTAGAAATCAAATTAAAAATGAAATCGTGACAAGGGATGCGCCTTGTGGATTCTCGAAATCTAGGCATAAGAAAATGGTCAAGAAGAAAATAGCGAAAGACATCTCTTTAGAAGATATTAATAATATCGGATATGGACTTGGAATAGCAATCAAAACGTTCAGAGATGCAATTGCTAGAGCCTTTGGTGACGATGATGATGACATCAAGTGTGAAACGTGCGGTAAATTGATTGATTGCGATTGTATGCAATGTCATGAATGTGACCATAGTTTAACTTGTGATACGTGTGGATTTTGCCATACTGACGGGTGGGAGGCTATGGATTGTTGGTCAAGCGAAAACGACCCAGATTATGACCCATTTGATATTTAAACCCGTGGAATTGCAAGGGTTTAGAAAGTGAGTAGAGATGAAAACAGAAGAATTAATCAAAGCGAAAAAGTATATCGAGCATGTTATTGGAACGATTAAACATGATGGGCATTTAGTAACTATTCAAACAGACTGGATTTTGCCTGATTTAGAAAAAGCACTCGCAGCGATTGGAGGGGATGGATGTTCTTCAGACACCGACGAACTTTCGGTTGAAAAACTCCAAGAACAGCTCAACACTGCGAAAATGGCACTGATAAGCATTAAGTGGAGAACTGAACGTGATGAACTAGAAACGTATCATGTTGAAAGAAACCATGATATTCATAAAGATGCTATTGATGCACTCGCAGCGATTGGAGGGTTTGAATGACATTTACGGCTGAACAGAATGGGATTGTAGATGGTTAGAAAGGGGTATCGTGGCAGATAAGTTAGACAGAGTGATAGCAGACTATGTAAATGGTAGGATAGATGCCAAGATTAAATCTATCGAAAGCAGATATCTGTATCGTCAAAAGGTGGATAATCTAGGTATCAGGACAAGTT
The DNA here is from genome assembly GCF_002441885.1 of Pseudolactococcus chungangensis CAU 28 = DSM 22330. Lineage (GTDB taxonomy): Bacteria > Bacillota > Bacilli > Lactobacillales > Streptococcaceae > Pseudolactococcus > Pseudolactococcus chungangensis. The sequence continues at coordinate 170,039 of NZ_JXJT01000001.1, forward strand.
ATTCTGGTGGCTCAGAGCAAGAAAGTCATGTAATTAGCAAGGAAGATTTAGATAACGACGCAGAGTTTAGCAGCCTTAAAGAAGTGGCTTATATCTTCAGTATGTGGTATGAGCCACTTAGAGATGTTGAAAAGGAAGTTATCAAACTAAAGCTGAGTGGTTATACTGGATTACCTTGGTATCGTGTCATGATGGAGCTTGATTTAAAGGATATAGACATATCACAGAAACAAGCTAAGCGGATATTTTATCAGTTTAAGCGGGATATTGAGCCGTTCATATTGCATTGCTTGAATTGAGTGGGTCAAATCGTAATAAAAACGATGCGAAAAAGGAATGAAAACGACGCACTGACCACTAAAAATCAAGATATACTAGTATTATGATGATTGCGGATAGATATTCAATCACACACATTAATCACGTATTACCGCATGATTCTTGCAGGCATGTCCTGCGTACATAATATGTGCGATCTTGAACCACACTAAAAGCAAAGCTAGGTTTATTGTGATTTTTGACTGCTAGGAAAGACTAGCGCACGGAAAGACTTGTCTATTGGTAAGACTAATTGACCTGCTAAGTCAATGGCGAATTTCGTTTAAGAGTTCGATTCTCTTTCTTTCCTTGTAGGCAGTAATTGCCGTAAGTTTGTGTATTTGGTTTGCAGTACTATTTGTCGCCTTTAAATTAATTGCTAAACAAGAACTCAAAGTAGCCTAACAGCTACACAAGTTTCTAGTCGCTAAAATGTTTTCAGGTTGGCATTTATCATTGCGGTTAGTCCACAGTAGACATCGCACGGGATATGTGTGCAGGTAGCTCGTTCTGGTTCTAGTCCAGAGGTGTCAGTTATTAATCTTGGTCTGATTAATAGTTATTTAAAACTGCTTACATTGTGGTTAGTCCACAGTTGACAAGTTGGTACATTCAGGCTGAAATTACCTGATATCCGTTCGATTCGGAGATTGTCAGTTAAGGTTATGATAGTGATGCCTTGAGGTAGCTCCTCTAAAAACATCTTTGACACAATAGCTGTCATTGTTGGTCTATCGTGGTACTCCGTACGTGACTTAAGGCCAAAAGTCCGGGAGCTAAGTTTCTGATTGATCATCAGTAGCCGTTGACATTGCTGGGCAGTAGCTTATGAATGCAGACGCGTTTGTAAGTGCAGGTTCGATTCCTGTGTTGTCAGTAGCTTAGTTGGTATAAGCGTGAGTAAATAATCAAGTCATAGCATGCGCTGTGGCTTTTTGTGTGGAAAGGTTTGGGATAGGTATGGAACGTATTGTTGATATAGTGTTTAGAGCTGCTATTTATGTTATAGGTTTTTATGTTGGAGTTAGGCACGAGAGGAATAAACGATAAGGAAAGGATATAGGATAGGCATGGTATCAATTGTAGATGATTCTGTAATAAAAGAATTTTTAAATGGGACTAGGGATGTCATTTTCATCGGGTTAGAAAACTACATCAATTCTCCTCAATTTAAATGCATAAAACATAAAATTTTAAATATAGACAGTTCAGCATCTATAAAAACGGTGATGGTTTTTAGATATGAAAAAGATTTAAAAAAATACATTCGTTTAAAAGAAACCAACGGGTTCCACTATGCTGTCGGTATCGCTCTTGGATATCATCATTTGGCAGTTAGTTGGTGGAATGATTGCCAGTTAAATATTATAGAAGATGATAGAGATGAATCTCCTTTAATTTCATATCGTTCGTTTTTTTACAAAGTGCCACAAAAATATGCCGTTGAAATATTAAGGGATTTAGTATTATCGGGAGAAGATAGCGTTCAATTGACGTACTGATAAAGGAAAGGATATAGGATAGGTTATGACTGATGTAAAATTCTATAAGTCTCCGAGATGGTTAGCTAAACGTGACTCTATCCTGAGGCGTGACAAGTACGAATGCCAGAATTGCAAAAGGTACTTTAAAAATAAAGAAGCTAAGACTGTACATCATATATACTTCTATGAGGACTATCCTAAGTTATCTTTGGTTAGCTGGAACCTTATCAGTCTGTGTAATGAGTGTCATAATAAAATGCACAATCGCTTTGACGATACGCCTACTAAGTTAGGAATTATTTTGCAGGAAAAGAAAAAGAAAGAATTTGAAAATTGGTTAACCCCCCTATTAATTGTAATAAAAATTGAGGTTCTAAGGGAACGACTAGGGTAGTCTTTTCCAAATTTACGAGAATTTTGAAAAACTTTTTTTCATAATCTGAAAGGAGGTGATGGATTGGAGAAGATACCTACAGAACGCACGATTTACGACTATACGATAAAGCAAATGAAGGCGTTAAAAGTGCATGATGTTGCGTACAACAGAATTGTCGGGATTTACGCTGGAATGTTAAGGCAATATTATATTTTAGTCAACGATTGGGAGAAAAACGGTTGCCCTGCAACTGTTGAAAGTGCTGCAGGTACTCTTAAGAAGCATCCGTCACTTGATCAGATCGAAAAATTAAGGAAAGATATACTATCTTACTCTAATCAGCTAATGCTTAACCCCAAGTCAAATAATGCTGGCCAAATTAAAGATGATGACGAACCGAACCCGTTCGCAAATTTCATAAAGTAAAGGAGGTGAGGAATGGAAAAATTAAGCGACAATTTTTTAGAAGCTAAAAAATACGCAGACGATTTAGTCAGTGGTAAGAAACTAGCTAATATAGAACAAGTTCAAGCCGCTCAAAGATTTATTGACGACTTGAAATCTGGTAAATGGGATTTTAGGAGCGATCAGTTTGATTTTGTTATAGGGCTTATTGAAGGTACTATAAAGCACCAGCAAGGACAAGACTTAAATGGAGTTGACTTATCTGGAACTCCTCTTTTGCTTTTGTCTTGGCAAAAATTCATTATAGTTAATTTGTTCGGTTTCTTTAACAAAGGAACAAGTATTAGGCGATTTAATGAAGCGCTTATTTTTTTACCCAGAAAACAAGGCAAAACGGCTTTTTCTAGCGCTTTGAGTTGGGCTAAAGGTGTTGTTGATAGAAAATCAGGGAGTAAAGTTTACATACTAGCTAACTCAATAGACCAAACCAAAGAAGCTTTTGGGTTTTTGTCTTATAACCTATCTTTAGTAAGAAAAGGATTTAAAAAATTCAGGTTGCGAGACAATAATCAAGAACACTCTATCAAAGCCGAGTTTTCGGACGGGAAGATAGAAGTTATTGCCAAGGCTAATCAAGAGGACAAGTTAGATTCATTCAACTGTAACGGATTGATACTTGACGAAATACACTCGTGGAAAAAGGCTGGCGCAAAGAAGTACACACTGATGAAGAATGCCATGAAAGCATATCGTAATAAATTATTGGTCGGTATTTCAACAGCTGGTGACGTTGCTAATGGTTTCCTTGCAATGAGGATTCAAACTCTTAAGAAATTTCTTGACGGCCAGATAAACGATCCCGTCTATGACAGCTATTTCATTTTTTTATGCATGGCTGAACAAGATAAAAAGGGTAACATTTTAAATCCAGTAACGCACGAGATTACAACGATTGATGACCCACAAGTTTTAGAATCTTTGACACCATCATTAAATCAGACGACAACGCTATCCGATTTGTTAGCAGATGCAAGACAAGCAATGTTAGAGCCTCAATTAAAGTCAGAGTTTTTAAACAAGACTTTAAATGTATTTACGACTGCCGAAAACGCTTATTTTGATATAGACGAATTTAAATACTCTGATAGCCAGTTCGATTGGACGATTGAGGAGTTATCAAAATTGCCGATTGTTTGGTATGGCGGGGCTGACTTGTCTAAGTTGCACGATTTAACAGCTGCTGCATTATACGGCACGCTGAAAGACCATAAATACACTGACACAGAAGGTGTAGAACATGTCAAAAATATAGACATTTCGATCACTCACGCTTTCTTTCCTCGCGCAAGAGCCATTGAAAAAGCTGAGGTTGATAATATACCACTGTTCGAATGGTCTGAGGAAGGTTGGGCAACGTTGAGTAATACGCCTACAGTTCTATATGATGATGTTGTCAAGTGGTTTATTAATATGCGAGGTTTAGGTTTTAAAATTCGTGAAGTACATTTTGATAAAAAATTTGGGCGTGAGTTTTTCTTGAAGATGAAAAAAGCCAAATTCAAAATGCTAGATGCTCCTCAATATTTTTATAGGAAATCAGAGGGGTTTAGGCATATTGAAGTTAAGGCAAAGAATGCTGAGCTGTACTACGTCCACAGCTTAGCTTATGAGTATTGTGTTAGCAATGTGGTAGCAATTGAAAAAACTGATGATATGATTCAGTTTGAAAAAGTTTTGCCAAATCAACGTATTGACTTATTCGATGCAAGTGTATTTGCTTGTGTTGCAAGTCTTGAGGCTGGTGAATCTAAACAACAAAAAGAAGCATGGGGAATTAAGTAAATGGCTTTTAATTTTATGAAAAAGAAGCAGGTCAGGTCAGATCCTGGCGCTATAAGTGTAGAGTACGTGTCACCAATTCAATTCATCGAATCAATTTCAGACAGCTATGTCAGGCTTGCTGATAACCCAGAAGTCCGCATGGGAGTTGAGAGAATCGTCGACATGGTTTCTAGCATGACAATTCAACTTATGAAAAATTCCGAAAAAGGAGATACAAGGATATTTAATGGCTTATCAAGAGTTGTTGACATTGAACCTAATCCTTATATGACGAGGAAGAATTTCATTGCATGGATTGTGAGAACTTTATTGATAGAAGGCGGTGGTAATGCTGTTGTTAAGCCAATATTTGATGGCTTAAAACTAAAAGAGCTTTTGCCGATTCCGCCAAATGCAACAACTTTCAACACTGATGATTATGAGTATTCAATCAACGTCAGTGGAAAAGAATATAGTCCAGATACTTTGTTGCATTTTTCAATAAATCCAAGACCTAACAATCCATTTATCGGAAGTAGCTATGAATTTGTATTGAAAGATTTAGTAGATAATCTCAAACAGTCTTATGTTACTAAGAAATCTTTTATGAAATCTGAGTACATGCCAAGTCTTATCGTGTCAGTTGATGCTGATTCTGACACTTTTTCAAACGAAGAAGGACGTAAGAAGATTGAACAGCAGTATTTAAAGCGTGAAAATTCAAGAGCTCCTTGGATAACGCCGCAAGGTATTATCGACGTTCAAACTATAAAGCCTCTCACACTAAATGATTTGGCTTTAAACGACGCTGTAGAAATCGATAAAAAGACGGTAGCATCATTGCTTGGTGTTCCTCCTTTTCTTTTGGGTGTCGGGACTTACAACAAAGACGAGTATAACAACTTTGTGAATACTCGTATATTGTCAATAGCCCAATCTATTCAGCAAACCTTAAACAAACTCATTCTAGACCCTACAATGTACTTTAATTTCAATCCACGCAGTTTATATAATTACTCGCTCACTGAGTTAGTAACTGCTGGTGTACAAATGGTCAGCGTTAATGCTCTAAGACGTAATGAGTTACGTAATTGGGTATCCTTGCCACCAGATGCCGAAATGGATGATTTGTTAGTGCTTGAAAATTATATACAAGCGCATGACGTACAAAATCAAATGAAATTAGTCCAGAACCAATCGAAAGGAGGTGAGAATAATGAACAATCGTAAGTCTTTGCAAGCTAGAGACATCGGAAAGTTAGACAATAATCAAGAAGCTACTGATAAGAAGATTATCAGTGGTTATTTTATTGTCTTTGACACTGAAACAGAGCTTTATCCAGGCGTTCGAGAAGAAGTTTCACCAGATGCACTTGTAGGCGTTGATTTAAGCGACGTTAAAGCGCTTATAGACCATGACACTGCTAAAGTGTTAGGAAGAACTAAAGCGAACACACTGAGCTTATCAGTCGATTCTAAAGGACTTTATGGCGAAATCATCGTAAATGAATCAGACCAAGAAGCCATGAATCTATATTCACGTGTACAACGTGGAGATGTTGACCAGTGTTCTTTTGGTTTTGAAATTCTGAATGAAGAAATGATTCAAAATTCTGATGGAACTGTCAAATTTATTATCAAGTCAATCAATCTTTATGAAGTTTCTGTTGTGACTTTTCCGGCTTATCAAGAAACGGCTGTAGAAGCACGCAGTAAACAAATTGAAGATGCGCAAAAACGTACCTTGCAAACACGCAAGGATGAATTAAAGGAGAAATTAAATGGCATTAAAACAACTTATTTTGTCTCGTAAAATTAGCGAGCGTTCAACTCAACTTTCTAAATTGTTAGAGCAACGCTCATCTTTAGAAAAACGAGAAGAAGAAATTACACGAGCTCTCGAAGAAGCTGTAAGTACAGAAGATGTTAATCAAGTCTCTAAGTCGGCTGATGAGCTTGAAAAAGAAATTAAAGATTTAGATGAACAAATCAAAAAATTAGAAGATGAAAAAGCAGGTCTTGAAAAAGAATTAGAAGCAATCTCTAGCGCAGATAATTCTGGCGCTACTGATACAACAGGAACAGGAACAGGTGGTAATCGATCTATGAAAAATAAAAATATCTCAACCCGTGAAGGTGGTGAAAAACTAGAGCAAACACGCTCAGCTATCAATGCGTTCATTCACTCTAAAGGGCAACAACGTGCATCTACAGGGTTTACATCTGTCGAAGGTGGCGTATTGATTCCAGAGGAACTCTTAGCACCTGCGATTGTTCCTGAAGATGTCGTTGATTTGAAAAAATATGTAAATGCTATCCAAGTCAACACGGCATCTGGTAAATATCCAGTGATTGCAAAGTCAGGTGCTAAAATGTCAACAGTTGCCGAATTAGAAGCTAACCCTAAATTAGCGAACCCAACATTCACAGAGGTTGATTTTAGCGTCGCTACTCGTCGTGGATATATTCCAATCTCACAAGAGATTGTCGATGATGCTACTTATGATGTAACTGGTCTTATTGCTGACGAAATCACAGACCAAACGTTGAACACAACGAATGCAGATATTGCAACTGTTTTGAAAACGGCAACAGCTAAAGCTGTCGTAGGTGTTGACGGCATCAAAGACACTATTAACGTTGCGATTAAACGTGTCTATAACGTCAAGTTGATTGTATCTGCATCACTTTACAACGAACTTGACAAACTGAAAGATAAAAACGGACGCTATCTTCTTCAAGATTCCATTACCGCTGCAAGTGGTAAGGTATTGCTTGGTAAAGAAGTTGTTGTGTTAGATGATGACATTATCGGTTCGGCATCTGGTAACTTAGTAGGTTTCTTAGGAGACCCCAAAGCGTTCATGAGCTACTTTGACCGCAAACAAACAACAGTAGCTTGGATCGATAATCAAATTTACGGTAAATTACTTGCTGGCGTAGTGCGCTATGATGTTAAAGCTACAGACACAGAAGCTGGATTCTACATCACTTACACGAATGCACCTGCTGGAGCATAAGGAGCGACGTTATGAAGTATGTGACAATTGTTGACTTCACCGACAAATATACAGGAGATGTTTATTATGTTGGAGATAAGTACCCTTTGAAAGGAAAAGCTAAAAAAGCTAGATTAGATGAGCTAGCATCTTCTAGCAATCAGCGTAAAATTCCATTAATTAAGGAAGTGAGTGAAGATGAATGAAACAGAGTTTAAGGCAGCAGCCTTGGACTTGCTTAAAGCCTCCTTAGGCTATAAGTCAAATGTCCGAGATGAGCTACTGGCGATAATCGTATCAGGAGTTATTGATGAATTGACAAGTGAAAAAGGAATATTGATTGATTTTGATAACTCATCTCATTTAATGTTTGTCGTTGATTTGTCAGCTTTTAGATACGAAAATAAAGGTGGTGGTATGATGCCTAGAAATTTAGAATATCGTCTCAGAAATCTAATCATTAAATTCGGTGGAGGTACTCAAATTGTCTAATTGGGATTTAGAAGTATCTCTGCTGAAAGTTTCTGGCGAGACTGAAAATAAGATTGGAGACAAAATCCCAACTTATGAAAAAGTTGAGATACTAGCATTTGAAAAGCCAATAACTCGTGGCGAGCTGATTATCGCTGGTCAATCTAATATTCAAATTTCTAAAATCGTTGTTATTCACGGATTTGAGTACTCAAACGAGGAGCTTTTGGAAATTGACGGAGTTAGATATCAAGTGATTAGCTCTTACAAAATCTCAAACGAGGAATTAGAGCTTAAATTGAAATCTAAAAAAGGCGGTGCTTAATGGATATCGCAGATGAAATCACAAAGGCTTTATCTGAGTATTCGGAAGAAGTCGCTGAAAATTTAGAAGCTATCAAAAAAGAAGTAGCCGAAGATACGGTTGAATTATTAAAGCGCACCAGTCCTCGTGGCAGGCGTGGAAAGTATGCCAAAGGATGGCGCTTGAAAAAAGAAGGAACTGGTTATTATGTCTATAACGCTACCGACTATCGTCTGACCCATTTGTTAGAGCGAGGCCATGCCAAAGCTGACGGCGGACGCACAAAAGCGCAACCTCATATTGCGCAAGCTGAGAGAGAAGCTATTGAAAAAATAGGAGTGAGGATTCAAACTTGAATATTTCTGAATTGCGAGAAACTCTCGGAACGCTTGATATACCAGTTAGATATCGCGCTTTTAATGTTGGTGAAGTTCCTGGCTTACCTTATTTACTGTACTATACAACTGATAATCAAGGCACTTTGAAGGCTGATAATCATAACTATGCTAAGGTTTATAATTTAACACTTGAATTATATAGCGAAGAAAAAGACCTCGAATTAGAAGAAAAACTCGAGGCGTTACTTGATATGAATAATATCGAGTATGACACATTTGAGAGCTACTTAGATACAGAAAGCATGTACGAAGTGGCTTATGATATTACGATTTAAGGAGGGCTTAAATGCCAGCAAAAGAAAACAAAGTCGTTTACGGACTTGAAAACGCACACTATGCCAAGTTGACGTTTGGTGAAAACGGCGCACCTACATTTGCACCGCCAGTCGCTTTAAAAGGTTCCGTTGAATTTAAAATGGATCCAGAGACAAATTCAGTTGAATTTGCAGCGGATAACGATTCGCAGTACTTCACAGAAGACGAAAATAACGGATATAGCGGAACTCTTACAATCGCTAATATGCCTTTATCTTTCCGTTCGGATATTCTTGGTGAGGTGCTAGACGAAACAGACGGGACAATTACCGAACTAGCTGATGCAAAATTCAGCCCGTTCGCCTTACTTTTCCAATTTGATGGAGACGAGACGAAAACACGGCATGTACTCTACTACTGCAACGGTAGCCGCGCTAGTATCTCATCTAAAACAGGTAAGGATATTTCTGGCGTAGAGTTGCCTTTCAAAGCTAAACAGCTTGTAATTGGTGATGAAAAACTCATCAAGACTCAGACAACTAGTGCAGAGTCAACGAAATACAACGACTGGTTTAAAGCGGTCTATGTAAAAGGCGCACAACCTGCCGCAGGATGACATAATAGTTCAAAGAGGTGGCTAAGGCTGCCTTTTTTTTAGGAGAAAAACATGGAAAAAACAATTTATATCGACGACAAACCAGTGCTTTTGAAATCCACGGCAGCAACACCACTTCGTTATAAGGCTCAATTTAAAAAAGACTATTTTGGCGAGCTTTTGAAACTTTCTAAACTTTTTCAAGGAAAAGAAGGCAAAGAATTTGACTTGCTTAATATCTCTTTTGAAGATTTGAATTTCCTTGACTTTGAGGTATTTTATAACTTCATTTGGGTTCTTGCTAAAACTGCAAATCCATCAATTCCAGAACCCATGACATGGCTAGATGGATTTGATTCAATGCCTATCGCAGAGGTATTCCCTGAGGTAACAGAGCTATTGCACGGTTCTATTGAGTCCAAAAAAAAGTAGATAAGAAAAGCGGTTCTGACGAATTATTTACAGAGGAATCGTTTTTCTATGTATGTAGACAATGCGGATTGACTATGGAAGATTTAGACAATATGAATATCGGTCAGTGTTTAGATTACATTCAGGAATGGATTCAAAATAACGACAAAGAAAACACAGGTGGCGCTGAAAGAAAGGCTACTCAAAGTGATTTCAATAAATTTTAAATGAAAGGAGAAAAATGGCAGGTAAAAATATAAAAGGTATCACGATTGAGATTGACGGGAATGCAACTGGTTTAGATAAGGCTTTGAAAGGAGTTAACAGCACGTCTGTTAAGCTTAATTCAGAATTAGGTCAGGTTAATAAACTGCTTAAATTTGACCCTTCTAACGTCACGGGGCTATCTCAAAAACAAGAGCTGTTAACTAAATCGATTGAGAACACATCTGATAAACTCAATCAGCTTAAATCCGCTCAATCTCAGGTAGAAGCTCAGTATAAATCTGGGAATATCGGAGAAGAACAGTATAGAGCATTTCAGCGTGAGATTGCGACTACCGAACAAAGTCTGAAGGGATACAAGTCTCAATTAAGCGGACTACAAACTGAACAAGAAAAATTAGGACAAAATACCAAAAGACTAAACACTTTTTTTGAAGCAAGCGGAAAATCAATCGATGACTTCAGCGATATTCTAGGCACTAGGCTAGTTAACTCTATAAAGAACGGGACGGCTACAAGTGACCAATTAGAAATGGTGCTTAATAAAATTGGTAAAGAAGCGCTTGGCGCTGGTACTGATTTAAAAGAGATGAAACAGTCCCTTGATAAAGTTGATGATGGCGGGTCTATTAAAGGAGTTAAAAATGACTTAGAAAATCTGAAAACTACATCTAATCAGACCGATGGTGAACTTGGTAAATTAGGCAACGGCATAACAAGTGGCAATTTAATGAACGCCACTGATAAAGTTGCAGAAGTTGGCGAAAAGTTAAAAGAAGTTGCAGCAGCAGCCCAAGACGCTTTCAGAGATATTGACGATGGTATGGACACATTTACAACCACAACAGGTCAAAATTCAGATGTTATAAAAGCTTCATTTGATAAGATTTATACCTCGATGCCAATAGAAAGTACCGCTGATTTAGGTCAAGCACTAGGTTCGCTCACTCAACAATTCGGTTTTTCAGGCGATAAGTTAACTGAGTATGGTACACAATTAATGCAATTCGCAGAAATCAATAATACAGATGTTAAATCAAGTATTGATAATGCAAAAAGCGCAATTGAGACTTACAACTTAAGTTACGATGACTTAGGTAGTGTGTTAGATACAGTCACTACAGTGTCTCAAAAAACTGGCGTTAGTGTTGATGACCTGATGACAAAAGCTGTTGAAGGAGCACCACAAATAAAAGCTTTAGGTTTATCGTTTGGCGAAGGAACAGAAATGCTAGGTAAGTTTGAACAAGCTGGCGTTGATGGTGCTGGAGCATTAAGTAGCCTATCAAAAGCTAATGTTGTGTATGCAAAAGATGGCAAAACTTTACAAGAAGGATTGAAAGGGACTATCGATTCCATAAAAGGAGCAAAAAGCCAAACAGAGGCGCTTACTATTGCGAGTGAAGTTTTTGGGACTAAAGGCGCTACTCGTATGGTTGACGCTATACAACGCGGTAAATTTAACCTAGATGAATTAGGCGGTGCTGCTGAAAAATCTAGCGGAACCGTTAAAAAGACATTCGAGTCAACAGAGGATCCAATAGACAAGCAGGCAGTGGCTTTACAGTCAGCTAAGTTGTCTTTTAGCGAACTCGGCGCAACGATTGCTGAAGGGTTACAACCAATTTTAGATTCACTAATACCAGTTTTAAAATCTCTTGGAGATATATTTTCAAATATGCCAACTGGAATTAAGACGTTTGTTGTTGTCTTAGGTGCGCTATTGGTTGCATTTACCACTCTAGCGCCGTTTATAGCGGCTATGATAACCATATTTTCCGCATTAAGTGGAGCTGTGGTAGTTGCTGGTGGCGGAATGGCATTTTTAACAGGGACTTTGCTACCAATAATTGGTGTTGTTGTTGCTGTTATAGCTGTAATAGCAGCAATAGTACTGGCTATAAAAAACTGGGTGGTAATAGTCGAGTGGTTAAAAGGCGTGTGGTCTTCAATATCGCCGTTTTTTAGCTCAATTTTTGGATTTCTAGCAAGTATTTTTAGTGGTTTTCAGCCTGTGTTAGATGTATTTGTTTCGTTCTTTCAAAATACAGTAACAAATGTAATGACAATATTCAATGGAATTGTCAGCGTTTTGCAAGGTATATTTAGTATAGTCATCGGCATCTTCACTTTGAACGGAGAACAAATCGGTCAAGGATTTGCACAAGTGTTTCAAGGGCTCATCGGAATTGTGTCTGGTGTATTTTCTCAAATAATTAATTTCATTACTTCGTCTTTAAGTGCAATCGTTAACTTCTTTAGTGGAATACTTGGCGGAATAGTTGGAATCGTAAGCGGTATTTTCAACGGTATAAAAGATGCTTTTATAAATCCATTAGAAACAGCAAAAGGCGTTATCAAAGGAATTGTAGACGCGATCAAAGGTTTCTTTAGTTTCAGTATTACGTGGCCAAAAATACCGATGCCACATTTTAGTATCAACCCTGCTGGCTGGGAAATAGGAGACTTGCTTAAAGGTAAGATACCGAGTTTAGGTGTTGACTGGTTCGCAGATGGGGGTATTTTGACCAAACCTACAATCTTTGGTCAAAACGGAAATAGCCTTATGGTTGGTGGGGAAGCTGGTAAAGAAGCAGTAGCTCCACTTTCTGATCTAATGGAATACGTCGAAGCAGCAGTAGCTAATCAAATTGGAGATATGAGTAGTAATTTTGCTCAAATGATTCAGCTACTATCGATTATTGCAAGTAAAGAACTTGCATTGGATTTCCCTGGTGGTGATTTAGCTAGAATTTCTTATAAAGAAACTGAAAAACTGATATTAAGGGGGAATGTATGACATCAAGAAAATTTTTGCTTTATAATAGCGAAGATGATTTGGTAGATTTGAATAATCATGAAATTTTCGTCTTGAATCCAACAGGATTAGGTGTTTCTTTTTCTAACAGTTTTTCAAATGTCAGCGCTAATTTTTTACAAGAAAAGACTGTGCTAAATTCCGCTAGTTTAAAGCTAGATATTATTTTCAGCAGAAATTCTACAACTCCATACGAAAAATATGAAGAATTTGTAAAATTTCTGAATAAACCTCCATTTAAGCTAGTTTACGAAATAAGCGGAAAAACATTTAAAAGAGAATGCGTGCTTTCCGAGCTGTCAAAAGGCGAAATAGTTACTAACGTTTTAGCTGAAAGTTTGACTTTAGATTTCACAACTCCTTTCTATAAAGAAATTTACGAGACATACAAGCCAAATTCTGATACAGAAGGTGATGGAAAGATTTATATCGGTATGAATCGTCCGAGAAATTTGATAGCTAATCCTAACTTCTTGGATGGCATGCAGTATTGGTCGAATGTTAGCGACCCAGAAGGTACTTATCAGATACAAGTACCGACATCTGATAAGCCAAATTCTAACATTCTGAAACTGACATCAAGCAACAATAAGCTATCAAGTTTCGCCAACTCTTGGGGTCTCAATGTCAGAAAAGGCGAACGTCTATCTTTTCGTGTTGATATCAAAACTGAAAACAATCCAGACTATGACAGACCAGTGATAAGAGTTGTTTATGGCACTAGTGAGAAGAACTACAAGTACTCAGATTTAGGTATTACAGCTAGTTCATCAAGTTTCAAGACTACTGCAATATCATTTTTAGTACCAGAAGATGGTGTTTTCAAGTTGTACTTAATTAATCAAAACTTATCAACGATTGGTACGATGTCGACATATTTCCGTGAGCCAATGCTGATTCGTGGCGATGTGTCTGATATGCATTCTGACTTCTATTCAGGCAAACCAAGTAACAATTACTATGTTTATCCATTTGTGTACGAATCAGATTATAACGGTAAATCTGGTGTTTTCCAGATTGAAAATAATTCAGTGTATATTGGGTCAGCAAAAGGGTCACCAGTTGAAATTACCGTACATGGTCCATGCACAAATCCATATTGGGAAATATTGGACGGGTCTAAAGTATTACAGTCTGATGGCTATAATATTGATGTGCCTGAATGGTATAAATTGGTTGTGTCAAGTGTTGTTCAAAAGCAACGTGTCAAACTAATAGCGCCTGACGGAACGATATCAGATGTCTATCAACAGCAAGACCTGTCTAAATCTAATTTCGTCACAATACCAGAGGGGCATGTCACACTAGCATTTCACAATGTTGGTGATGTGTCATTCAATTACAGAGAGGAGTATATCACAGTATGAGTGAGCAAGTAAATATTTGGATAATTGACCGAAAAGGAGTAATCACACAAGAGCCTATCATCGTTTCTAAGGCCGCTATCCAACCAGACTATATTACACAGGATGCCAGCACATTTGAGTTGCCAGATGATGCGTCATTTGTCCGTGGCGATTTCATTTTAGCTAAAGTAATGAACAGCGCAGTGGTTTCATTTTTCGGGGTGATCTCAAGTTATGAAGATAAAAAGGTTGTTGCCAAAGACCTGTTAGGTCTAGTTAACTTTGAGTTTCCAGCAACTCGAATGAGTGGGTCTAGCTTTGAGCAACATTTCAAGAACTTGGTCAATAGGTATCTCTTGCAGGATGCGTCTAAGGATTTGAATATCTTAGATATTGAAGTCAAGACAAATACCCCACACATCTATCAACCAGCTGAGCCACCAAAAGCGACAAACTTGATGAGCTATGCAATTAATGGTTTCAAGAAGTACAATGTTGTATGGAAATTTGACAAGTTTGAGAATGGTCGTATTAAGACAGTCATTGAAGCTATTACAGACACTATGCAGCTTAAGGACAATATCGCAGATTTTCAAGATTGGGAGGTTTCCACAACTGAAGTTGGAAAAAATACCCAAAATCACTTGCTTATCGTCAACAAAAATACGACAAATTCAGAAGGTCCGAATGTGTTAGCTGAACGCTATTTGACCACTAATAACGACATCACAAGTAATTATGCTGACACTGCTGTCGTGAAACCAACAATCACCAAAGTAGCTATATACGATACGACAGCGACTGATAAGCCTAGTTATGACGATTTAGCCAACAGCGAGCTTAAAGGCAACTACTACTCACACGAGATTAGTTTCACGATGTCTAAAGTAAATGAATTTTTCAATATAGAAAATTTAAAACTTGGTACGTTAGCTACAATCTATAGTAACGAAAGACTTTATAAATCGGTCTTAACTGGATATGAATATATGAGCGATTCTGACCGTGTCAAATTGAAATTTGGACATGTCAAAAGTCGACTTAGTGAATTATTAAATTAAAGGAGGAAAACAATGACAATACAAGGCTATCAATTTGATAAGGCAAAAGTCACACCAGAATCTGATGCGCAGTTATACAGCTATCTGGCTCAAACGTCAGACAATAAAGTTATCTCAGGATTGACTGCAAACGCAACAGGACTTAATGTCTATGTTGCTGCAGGAAAGGCACTGGTTCAAGGTAGATTGATTGAGAATGCTCAACAAGTGCAGTTAACAGCACAGGCTAATAAGACTGGTTATGTATGTATCACGATTGACCTAACTCAGGACAACACGTCTACTGGAACACCTGGCACTAGCGATTATGTACCTATCAACAATCAGTTACGTTTAGAGCTAGTTGATACACTTAATCAACAAGATTTGAACTCTGGTGGGTTAATCTACACATTCCCAATCTATTCTTATGTTTCAACTGGTTCGTCAATAGCTTTAACAAAAAATAGTGTTAGTTTTAGAAATATTTTCTACGACGCAAAAGAGATTGCGTGGACAGGAAACTTGACTGCAGGTACTGCTATATACGACAATTTCAGCAGATTCAGATCGCTTATCTGTTACGGAATTTCTCAAAATAAAACTCAATTCATTTTAGAATTGGATTTGACGAAGCAACTCACATCAAGCGAGATGGGTGGCAGAGATTTTGTCAGCAATATCGCTATTGGTAGTCATGCAGAAGGTGCTGCAAACCGAGAGTGGAAATTAGCGGTTGGTACGACACTTGACAAGAGTAACACGTACCTTGACGCAAGATATCGTGATGGGTCTGGTAATTGGTCAGCTAGTTCATCTACAGCTACTTTTATCTATAAAATCGTAGGGGTCTATTAATTGAAATGAGGTTTAAAATTTGAGTATTGAAACATTGGGCGCATATGCTGGTTCATTGATGGCAATTATTTTACTAATTGCATATTTTGTAAAACCTGTCGTCAGCTCATTTAGCGAGATAACAGACACGTTAAGCAAAGTTAATCGTAATTTAGATTTACTAAATAAAGATTTAGAAGCTAGTAAATCCGATCGACAGTCTATGCATGATGAATTGCGGAAACATGACGAGAAATTGGACTCTCACAGCGAGAAACTGGTTGCTCATGACGAGCAATTAAAAACACTATTTAAAGAAAGGTAATAAAAATGAAATTTCCAAAATTAACCAATGGTCAATATGACCGCATCAAACAGTTTCTATTAATGGTCGTACCAGGGGCATCTGCACTAATTACTGGTATTGGTGCTATTTATGGATTTAGCACGGATAAAATCACAGGCACGATTGCACTACTTGCAGTGTTTGCTGGTATTACGCTTAATTATATCGCAGGAAAGTATGACAAGGAGGTATTATGACTAAAACATTAACATTAGATGTTACTAGCTTTAAGTTCGCAGATAATGAGACAGACTTAAGTTTTAGAGCAACGCAAAACGGTGTGATTATCAGTGACAGCACTTTATCAGCCACTATCAAAATTAAACAAGTTGATGTCGGCTACCTCAAAAGTGTTTCAGCGAAATGGGTCGATAAGCGTATTGTAATTAGTTCTGGTGATTTGAGTGACTTGCCCGTTGGTAGTTACTCACTAGAGTTGTGGTTGAGCAGTTCAAGCGGATATGAGATTTATCCCGATTCTGGTTTCGTCAATTTATACATCAATCAAAACGCCACCGGCATTTCAGGTAACTTGATTTCGTCAATTACTTTAGGAGAATTTCAGCAACAGTTTAGTGACTTAGCCGAAGAGCTAATTGACAATCTACCAGAGGGAAAAGTTGGCCCACAAGGTGAAAAGGGCGACACTGGACCGCAAGGCGTTCAAGGCATCCAAGGTGAGCGCGGAGAGCAGGGAGAACAAGGCTTACAAGGTATTCAAGGAGTATCTGGTAAAGATTTTTCAATTGCTGAGACGTTTTCAAGTGTTGCGTCAATGAGCGGTGCAGGTTTAACAACTGGCGACTTTGTTATGATTTCATCAACTGTCGAAGACCCAGACAATGCAAAAATGTATCTGTGGAATGGCACTGAATTTACTTTCATTACTGATATGTCAGGTGCTACTGGTATCAAGGGAGACACTGGCGAGCAGGGTATACAAGGCGAACAAGGCGTTAAGGGTGATACTGGACCACAAGGTATTCAGGGCATCCAGGGAGTAGCTGGTATAAACGGCACTAATGGTAAAGACGCCGTCATCAACGTTGTTACGCAAGCAGAATATGACGCACTACCTGATAAGACAGGCGTTTACTTTATAGGAGGTTAATATGGCAGTTATAAATGGCAAGGCGCTTGTCAAAGACGGTGAGGTAGTTGATAAGGTTTTCAGCAATGGCAGGCAAATATATGGTAGGAATTTGTTGAAAAACACGAGAAATTTATCGTCAACTTCTACTACAACAGCTTGGAGTACTCTATTTAATTCTAGCCAAATATATAATCCTGGAATCAAGTCTTTATCATGGGTTTCAGCAATGAACTTTAGTTTCAACGTGTATGTACCTTTGAATGCTAGTGTCGGAAGTAACATTCCTATTCAACTTAAAGGTCAAAATTCTCAAGCTACAAATGTTGGAACTGACGCTTATAACACAATTATCTCTAATACTAATTATGCTATTAAACAAAGTGATTTAGGTACTACAATCCGCGTAAATATTCCGGTACAAAAAATATCTAGTTATCAATCTTTTGATGCTGCTCTAGCTAATACTGTGAGTATTACCATTAGACAAGCGTCAAACATATCGGGATTTGTGTATTCTACTATAAAACTTGAAATAGGCTCAACCGCAACACCTTGGGCACCAGCACCAGAAGATTATATTTGAAGGAGAAAGAACATGATTTCAAATTACATCGCATGGAAAATACGATAAGGACGTGAATAAATGAAAAAACTAAGAAAAACAGTAGCAGTCTTAGCCATCGGGCTAGGACTTTTTGCTTACGCTAATCCAGCTTTCGCAGCAGTTGGTGACCAAGGCGTGGATTGGTCTGTCTATCAAAAAGACCAAGGACAATTCGGTTATGCCCACGACAAGTTTTCAATCTCACAGATTGGCGGTTATAACGGTGCTGGAATTTACTGGCAATCAACATATGGATCACAGGTACAGTCATCAATCGCACAAGGTAAGAGGGCACACACCTATATTTGGTATCAAAGTGTTACTAATACGGACTTGGCAAAGAATGTTCTTGATACTATGCTTGCCCAAGTCCAAACGCCTAAGGGTTCGATTGTAGCGCTTGACGTTGAGGACGGTGTGGCCAATACAGATGTGATTCTGTGGTCTTTGCAGTATATTCAGGATAGAGGCTATACGCCATTGTTATATGGCTATAAGAGTTTCCTAGTCAATAATCTAGATCTCGATCGGATTTCTAGTAAGTTTGGTCTCTGGATGGCGAAGTACCCAGACTACAATGTGACACCAACTCCAAATTACAATTACTTTCCGTCATGGGATAACATCCAGATTTTCCAGTTTACATCAACATATGTGGCAGGTGGCCTTGATGGGAACATTGATTTAACTGGTGTGACAGATAATGGATATAAAAATGGCAATGCCACTAAACCAGTTACCGAAACACCAGCAATTAATGCAGGTAAAGAAGCCGACAAGGTCAAAGGTAGCGCTAAAGAAGTTGGTATGACCGTCAAAGTCAATTTCAGCGCTAACAACTACTCTACTGGTGAAGCGATTCCAGATTGGGTTAAAGGGACACCTTACCAAATCATTGAGAAATCAGGCGATAAAGTCTTGCTTGATGGTATTATGAGCTGGTTGAGTGTGTATGACGTTGAGACATTGGACGCATCAACGATCGTACCAACTGTAAATGCTGGTCAAACTCATATCGTGCAATATGGCGAAAACTTAAGTAGTATTGCTGCGAAGTATGGCACAACATGGCAAGAATTGGCGCGTATTAACGCTTTAAGCAATCCTGATATTATTTATCAAGGGCAAACTTTAAACGTTGTAGGCGGGCAATCAGTAGACACAACAGGATATTGTGTAGTTGAGTATGGTGATACTTTGAGTAGTATTGCATCACAGTTTGGCACGACAGTTGAGCGTCTTGTTTTAGTTAATGGGATTAGTAATCATAACTTGATTTATGCTGGTCAAGTATTGAATTTTTAATATAGCGATATAAAACCCTTGTGAGCCTAGTGTTTGCAAGGGTTTTTTGTTTGTGAAAAAATAAAGTATAAAAAGGCATTGAAAAATGTTAAAATGGGTAAAGCGCCAAGTATTGAATAAAAGGACACAAAAAAAGACACTAATGTAATAAAAACGTATATAAAACAGCATTCTATTAACTCCCACCGGCTCCATGTATAGCAAAAGAACCCTTATAAATAAAGGGTTCTTTTCTTTTAGGGTCTCAAATTTGGGTCTGCCTTTTCAAAAATCAACAAAAAAACGAGAACAATCTCGCATTTTTTTTATTTTTGAACAAGTTTAATTAGCTAACTTTAGCGGCAAGTGTTTCAGCAAATGCTTCAAGTTTAACGATGTCGTCTTCTTCAGCGGCCAAATCAACTTTGACACTGTCAGCGCCTTTTTCAGCTGACGTTTTAGCAAAAGCAGCTTCAAAATCATCAACTGATTTGCAAAATTCATCGTAGAAAGTATCACCAGAACCAATAACACCGAAGATTTTACCTGAAAGGTCCAAATCTTGTAAATCATCGTAGAAATCAACGATTTCGTCAGGTAATTCGCCATCGCCGTAGGTGTAAGAAGCGACAATTGCGATGTCGGCATCTGCAAAATCAGATGCATCAACAGTCGTACATTCGTCAATATCAACGTCGAGACCAAGTGCCTCAAGTTTTTCCGCAACGATGTCAGCAATTTCTTCAGTATTACCCGTCATGCTAGCATATACAATCTTAGCCAAAGCCATAATAATCTCCAATTTACATTTTATATTAAGGAAATTATACCAAATTGCGCTAAAAAATCAAGTTTTGTGTCTTTTTTAGTGCGGTGCCGACTTTAACTCGCTTTATATTATTCAGCATTTAAGTGATAGAAATGTATTTACTAGCTAAATAGTTCCCTAAAGGTGCTAGAAATTTGATAAAATAGAAGTAGACTAAAAAAACAAGAAGGATAATTTATTAAATGATTACACTTAAATCACCTCGCGAAATTGCTATGATGCAGGACGCCTCAGACGTTTTAGCGAGCATCCATGTTGGGTTACGCGACATCATCAAACCAGGTATTGATATGTGGGAAATTGAGAGCTATGTGCGCCGCATCTGTAAAGAAAAAAATGCCATCCCATTGCAAATTGGTGTCGACGAAGGCAATGTTGACCCCTACCCTTATGCCACTTGCTGTTGCCTCAACGACGAAGTGGCTCACAGTTTTCCGCGTAAAGGTCACATCTTGAAATCAGGTGATTTGATTAAAGTCGACATGGTCATTGGTACAGGTGGCGGTATTGACATGAGCAAAGCTAATTTTGATGATGGTATGGCGATGAAGGCTCTGGCAGACAACTTTACGGGTGGCGTTGCGGATTCGTGTTGGGCGTATGCAGTTGGTGAAGTCTCTGATGAGGTCAAACAGCTCATGGCTGTCACTAAAGAAAGTCTCTACCGTGGGATTGAGGCGGCGCAAGTTGGTAACCGGATTGGTGATATTGGCTATGCTATTCAATCCTATGCTGAGAGCTTTGGTTATGGTGTTGTTCGTGATTTGGTTGGTCACGGTGTTGGCCCCACGATGCATGAAGATCCACTTGTACCACATTATGGCATGCTAGGGAAAGGTCTTCGTTTGCGTGAAGGGATGGTCCTGACCATTGAACCGATGATTAACACAGGTGATTGGGAGATTGACCACCCAAGTAATGAACGCGGTTATACAACGCTTGATGGCAGTCTTTCTTGCCAATACGAGCACCAATTTGTGATTACTAAGGAAGGTCCAGTCATTTTGACGAGTCAAGGTGAAGAAGGGACGTATTAAGTAGGACAGTAAATGAGTAGCATGAAAAATTTAATTGCAAAAGTTCGAGAATCCAGGCGTCTCAATGATTTTATGTTTTTTTATAGATCAGCTGAGATGAATTTGTCGAGTATTGCAGTCGCTTATTATCTGCTCTTGTCTCTGTTTCCAGTTTTAATGATTGTCGGAAATATCTTGCCCTTTCTTCATCTGGATACTGCTATGATTTTGGAGTTTTTGCAGGATAATCTACCACATCAACTCTATGCCACGGTAGCTAATATTGTTGAGAATATTTTATCCAATCCGAGTAAGGGTTTGCTTTCAGTCTCAGTTTTGACTGGATTTTGGACCTTTTCTAAAGCCATGACAAGTTTGCAAATGGCTATGAACAAAGCTTATGAAGTGAGTCATCATCGTGATTTTCTTGTCAGTCAATTCTTTTCAATTCTTGCGAGTTTTGCGATTATCGTTTTCTTGTTCGCTGCGGTGCTCCTGTCGACATTTGGGCAGACTGTACTAGCTAAAATTTACAAGTATATCAAGTTTGACCCACAACTCTATGCCACTTTGCATAATATGACGATACCCGCAGTCACCATCACAGTGTTTTGCGCCTTAGCCCTACTTTATTTTATTATGCCGAATGTTAAAATTCGCAAAATCAAGTACGTCTTACCTGGTGCTATTTTTTCAACCTTTGTCTTAGTTTTCTTGACCAATGTCCTAGGGAAATACATCGGCAGAACAACAGATGCCATGGCAGACTTGAAAATCGTCGGAAGTTTGGTGATATTCGCCTTGATGCTTTGGTTTATCTTTATCGCCAAAGTACTCATTTTCGGTGCCATTTTAAATGCAGTTTATCTGAAACGCCATGATGACATTGAAACCAGACGAGGTGAAATCGTCGCTATTATCAAAAATGTAAATAGTAAAAAATCAGAAGAAAAAACCAAATCAAATTGATTTGGCTAAGTAATGGGACAAGGTAATGAAACCTTGTCTTTTTTGTTTGGAAAAGGGATTGTTAATCGCCTGATAACTAGCAGAGAAAGTCTTTAACAGCCTAAAAAACGACATTGTTGCTAACAATATCAGTGAAAATGAAGGCATCCATTGGGTGGTGCTCAAGATAGTGGCGCAAATTCAGGAACAGTATAGACGTTAGGGATGTCTCTATTTATCATCATTATTGGTTTGTAAAAATCAAAAATTTAGAGAAGATATAGTTTAAGACGATGGTTAAGACTTGGAGGAATAGTGTCAGTAAGAAGACACTTTGAGTGAGGGAGATATGAAAAGCATTCGTGATGATACCCGGATACGTGTCAATGAGATACCAGTTCGCCATAACGGATAGGAGCATTACAAAGATACGGCTAGTCACAAACTTAATAAATTCGTGTAGAAGTGAATTTGTTGTCCGTTCAAAGACCCAAAATTTGTTACTCACAAAAGCAAAAATGATAGAAATGGTTTGAGCGATAATTTCTGATGCCACACCGTTTTGAAAGATAGAAAATGTCAGCATTTTAAATATAAAAAAAATGAGAGTTGCTGCGACACCTGCAACGAGATACTTAAAAACTTGGTTAGCAATGATTTTTTTCAGTGTTATTTTCATACTAGAAGTATATCATTTTTAGGATAAATCTGCTATACTTATACTTGCTAGAAAACAAGCCCTCTGTACTTTCTCACTTTGACAGAGCGTATCATACTCGCAAATGCGATAAAGGAGACTTTCATGAAAAATTTTAAAGTGATTGACATGGTGCAAATTGCCATCGTCATCGCCCTCTATGTTATTATTACGGTCGTTTTAGGACCATTAGGTTCTGGTGCCGTACAATTTAGGCTATCGGAATTATTTAACTTTCTTGCCTTCTACAATAGAAAATACATCTGGGCTGTCACCATTGGTTGTATGATTTCAAATTATATGGTCTTTGGGATTGTCGATGTCATCGTTGGTGGCTTATCCACTCTCGTTTTCGTCAGCTTAGGTGTCTATCTTTTCAAAAAATATCTGAACGAAGAGGTACTCAAAGGTCTTACCAACAAAGCCTTTATCTACTTTGCTATCTTTTTTTCTCTCTCAATGGTCACAATTGCTGCCGAGCTTGCCATCATGTTCCAAGTACCCTTTTTCTTCACGTGGTTGACAAGTGGCTTAGGAGAGTTGCTATCACTTTTGGTTGGTGCGGTAATTATTTCTCAAGTCTCGAAACGCATCGATTTGACGAAATAAGCGTATAATAAAACTATGACAATTTATAATTTTAAAGTAACCAACAATAAAGGAGAGATTGTCTCTCTATCTGACTATGAGGGTCAGGCTCTTCTAATCGTCAATACGGCGACAGGTTGCGGTTTTACCCCACAATACAAAGGGCTTCAAGCCCTTTACGATACTTACAAGGCGCAAGGATTCACGATTTTAGATTTTCCTTCTAATCAATTTGGCGGACAAGCTCCTGGTAGCTCAGAAGAAATCGCTGAATTTTGTGAATTGCGCTATCACACGACATTTCCACAATTTGCGAAAATTGATGTCAATGGTGAAAACGCTGAGCCGCTTTATACTTACTTAAAGGATGAGCAAGGCGGTGCTGTGTCATCTGACATCAAATGGAACTTTACGAAATTCCTAGTCGATAAAACTGGTAAAGTCGTGAAACGCTATGGGTCAGCTAAAAAACCTGAAAATATCGCAAAAGATATCGAGGCAATACTTTAAACGCTCATTTGGGCGTTTTTATGTTATAATAAATGCATAGAAAACGCTTACAAATATAATTATCAAAAGAATGGAGCAAGAGTATGAACAAAGAACAAATGGTCTACAAACTCAAGCAACTCGGACATAATCAAGCTAAAATTGCTGAAATTTTTATTGGCAATCAAGAATTTCACCGTGCTGAAATTGCCCAAACCAAACACATTATGTATGAAAACTTTGCGGAATTATTGGAACACTGGTTGGAGGATGAAAAAGAGCATATAGGTGCCTAAAAAAAGATAAGAAAAAACGATGTCAATCAGTGAAATTGGCATCGTTTTTGTCTGTCATTTTATTGAGGTCTTTCTAAATCAAACAAATCACCTAATTCAGCATAGGTATTGCCGGCAAGTCTTGCAATGGGTTGAAAGGCATCAGGTTTGACATAGAATTTTTCAGCGTCAAATACAGCATCAGAGAAAGCAAAATTGGTGATTTCAAGTAGCATGAGATTGCTGACAACATAGCCATTGGATTCAATTGGTATATGTTTGAATAACTTCGCTTCAAATCGGATTGGCGCATTGATAATAGACGGGACGCTAACTGTTCGAGACGGCTCAGTTGGAATGTCGAAAGTCCTAACCTCACTCATTTGACTTGGTAGGCTGGCTGCAGTTTGATTCATCTCTTCAACGTTATCCGGTGAGATGAAGTGAATCACAGCCTCTTTCGTTGCTAGCAAATTATTGACTGAATCTTTTTGTCCTAACATTGAGATGCTGACCAATGGTGGTTGGCTACTTACAACGTTGAAGAAACTGAAAGGTGCAGCATTAACAACGCCATTGGCTGATTGTGTCGTCACCCAAGCAATAGGTCGTGGGATGACACTACCTGAAAGTAGTTTATAAGCTAGATAAGGATTGTGACGATTAAGTTCATCAGTCGTGAAATTTTTCATAAAATTGTCCTTTGCTAATGAAAACGACGACATGAGTCGTCATTTTCAAAATCTACTTGATTTATTTATCGTTATGGATGGCTTGCGGATTGTGCGCCAAGACCCGTGAAATCGTCCAGATGTCATTGTCATCACGTTTGTCATGAGCATCTGATGTATCTAGTGGGCGTAGGCGAGCGACAGTTGCTGCTTTAACCGCTTCATCACCAGGGAAAAGATGTGGTGGTAAGCTGAGGTCGAGACCAGCTTCTTCTTTCGTTTCGTCAATCCAGAAACCGCTTGTCATCAAAGCTTCTTCGTAAGAATCAACTTTACCTGCCCCAGATTTAGCCATATCAAGGGCACCAATTCCTGGTGTGTCTGTCGCTAATTCAAACAATACTTGTGGTGCGACGCGGAAATATTCACTTGAGAAGTAGAAACGGTCAACCAATCCAGAATCAGGGAAACGGAAAGATTTGATACGCTCAATCCAATAGCTAAGACTTTCAGGGTCTTTCACGCGAAGTGCTAAATGATGAATATTTCCAAAACCTTGCCAAGCAACACCTTCATTTGGGGCATCTTCAATTATTAATGTTGCACCATTGCCACCTTCAGCGAGTTCGTATTGATGAAAGGCACCTTCATCACCTGTTTTACGGAAACCTAAGACTTTATCCAACACTAAATCCATATGTTCATAGTTGGCAACTTTAACAAAGACTGGGCCAAGGCCTACGATGGCGTGCTCATCAGGTACATTTGATAATTGCCAAGGTTGTCCTGCTGGGACACCAACATTTGTTTCGTCTGAAATGAGTTGATATTGTTGACCATCAAAGTCTTCAAATTCGACAAATTTCTTACCAAAACGTGTTTTAATTTCACCATGAATGACTTCTGCCTGTTCAAAACGTGTCAACCAGTATGTTAAGGAGTCATCAGAAGGGACACGGAAAGAGGCGCGGTCAATATTGTTAGTGCCTTTAGTTCCCTTAGGGATACCTGGGAAGTCAAAGAAGGTCATATCAGTACCCGCATTACCATCTTCATCGGTAAAATAGAGGTGATAAGTTTCATAATCATCCTGGTTGACGGTTAATTTAGCAAGGCGTAAGCCCAAGATGTTGGTAAAGAAATCATAAATATGTTGGGCGCTAGAACTAATAGCAGTGACATGGTGAATACCACCAAGTGGGTAACGGTCGTCAATTTTAATGGTTGAATCTTTCATGGTAACAAGCTCCTTTTTTTTTTTTAAAACCTCAAATTAAAAATCAGTTAAATTATACATCGTTTACGTTTGTAAACTCTAATGATGAGTTAATGATAAACTATTTCAGAAAATAGTGCAAGCATTTTGACTCAGACTAAAAAATAACTATTTGTCAACCTTTTATCAGGTGCAATTATGCTGTTCAGTTTGATTTTAATTTTTGTAAGATACTTCGGAATTGAAATTTTACGGGATTTTGTTAGAATAGACCTATATGATAAAAGAACAATTTTACGTGTTTATATTCGGAACAATTATCTATGCTTGGTTTTTTGCGGATGCTTTATTGACAGGCCGCCTCTTTTTGTTAGGATTTTGGAGCTTTTTGTTATTCAGAAAATTAAGATTTGCTTATCGCGCAGATCGCTGGATACGTTTGAACAGTAAAAGTAAATAACAAGAGATATAATCGCAGTTTTGTGATGCCTTGAAAAAGCTCTGACACCATTGATAGGTATCAGAGCCATTTTTTTAGAGAAATTTCGCCAGAAGATAGGACTTTGACTAGGCCGTCAGAATTGACAATTAGCTCGCCAGTTTCTGTTAAATCAGTCGCAGTACCGATAATTGTGTGGCCGTTTTCTTCGAATTCGACCGTTTTGCCGAGGATGAAAGAATGTGATTTATAGATGTTGAAAAAGTCTTGACTGCTACTTAACTGGTGAAATTGTGACCAGATTTCAGCAATTAATATATCACGTGTGATGGTAGGTGTTTCATTTGTAAAGAGAGAGCCTGCTTTTTCTCTTAACGCAATAGGGAAGCTTTCAATATTAAAATTTAGGCCAACACCGATGATAATTGAGTTGCTTGATAGTAGATGCTCGACGAGGATGCCACAGATTTTTTTATTATCTAAATAAATATCGTTGACCCATTTGACGAGTGGTTTTTTTGTCGTTAAATTTTCTATTGCTGTAAGGACGGCAGCTGCTGTTAATATGGTATAGTCTTTGACGTCTTCCGATATTTTAAGGACAAGCGACATATAGATGCCATCACCATTGGAGGCAAAATATTGCCGACCAAAGCGACCACGTGTTTGTGTCTGCATATCTGCGATGAATAATTTTTTGTCGACTAGGTCATTTTTGGCATCAATTTGTGTTGAGGTAGTTTCAGCTACGACGGATACGTCTGTTAGCCAAGGATTTTGGGCTAGAATCATTTCTCTTTTAATCATGCTTAAATTATATCACGGAATTAGCCAGAAATGATGGCGAAAAAAAGTTGGACGTGGTAGAATAGGAGTGTTACTTTCCGAAGGTGGTTTATAAGGCTATCTCTAAAAAATAAGTTTCACATCTTTTGGTTAAAATACTCGGTTATTTCGATAGTGCTCCGTGCCGTGTACAGAAATGTCTTGTCGCTCTGCCTTGTACCGACTATTTTTATCTCAAAAGGTGTAAAAGCAGTTG
Source organism: Pseudolactococcus chungangensis CAU 28 = DSM 22330 (assembly GCF_002441885.1). Taxonomy (GTDB): domain Bacteria; phylum Bacillota; class Bacilli; order Lactobacillales; family Streptococcaceae; genus Pseudolactococcus; species Pseudolactococcus chungangensis. The sequence goes on from NZ_JXJT01000001.1 coordinate 197,679, forward strand.
ATAGAGGTACCCTTAAATTTCCAAAAACCGTTTCCTGTAACCGAAAAACTAGAAAAGTAGGGGAAAAAATGATGTCAGAAAAAATTCTATTTACCAGCGAAAGCGTCTCAGAAGGTCATCCAGATAAGATCGCCGATCAGATTTCAGATGCCATATTAGATGCCATTCTCGCTCAAGATCCAGATGCCCATGTGGCAGCTGAAACCGTGGTTTACACGGGTTCTGTTCATGTGTTTGGTGAAATTTCAACGACAGCTTATGTCAATATTGACGAAATTGTCAGAAATACGATCAAAGAAATCGGCTACACCGATGCTAACTTTGGCTTTGACTACAAAACAGTTGGCGTTCATCCGTCTATTGTTGAGCAATCACCAGATATTGCACAAGGCGTTAATGAAGCGATTGAGGTGCGAAAAGGTGAGCAAGTAGACGAATTTGATTTAATCGGTGCAGGTGATCAAGGCCTGATGTTTGGGTTTGCCAGCAAGGAAACGCCAGAGTATATGCCACTTGCCATTTCCTTGTCCCACAAGTTGGTTAAAAAATTGGCTGACTTGCGTAAAGCAGGTGAGATTGCTTACCTGCGTCCAGATGCTAAAAGTCAAGTTACGGTTGAATATGATGAAAAGATGAGAGCAAAACGCATTGATACTATTGTCATCTCAACACAGCATGCACCCGAGGCGACCAATGATCAAATTCATGCGGATGTCATCGAAAAAGTTATTAAAGCAGTGATTCCTGCTGAGCTATTAGATGATAAAACCAAATATTTCATCAATCCGACTGGTCGTTTTGTGATCGGTGGTCCCCAAGGGGATTCAGGTTTGACAGGCCGTAAGATTATTGTTGACACTTATGGTGGCTATGCGCATCATGGTGGCGGTGCTTTCTCAGGTAAAGATGCGACGAAAGTTGACCGCTCGGCATCTTATGCGGCACGCTACATTGCCAAAAATATCGTGGCTGCAGGTCTTGCTGAAAAAGCTGAGATTCAGCTTAGCTATGCGATTGGTGTTGCACACCCGATTTCGATTCATGTGGAGACATTTGGCACTGGGAAAGTCTCTTCAGAGCGCTTAATCACAGCCATCCGTGAAAATTTTGATCTTCGTCCTGCTGGGATTATTAAAATGTTAGATCTCAAGCGCCCAATTTATCGTCAGACGGCTGCGTATGGGCATTTTGGTAGAACTGATGTAGTATTACCATGGGAAAAATTAGATAAAGTTGATATTCTGCGTTCGCTTTTGTGAAATATCTTATAATGTGATATAATGAATTCGTATGTGTTAAGCTATTGCTTAAAACTACGAATTTTTTTAGACATCCCTAAAGCTGATATGGTAACGAAGATGTTTAGAAATTTATAATAAATCAGGTTTAGCAAGGGTTTGAAGGATATTTTAAACTAGCAGGCTGATTGATAAATTGAATTTTAAACATTCTTTATAAGATAGAGGTTTTAACGATGATCTGATATTAGAATAATGAGGTAAACAATGGTTGTAGCATTAGTTGCTGGCATCATCATTGCCTTGTTGATTGGATTAGGAATTGGTTTTATTTTCCGCAATGCGCAATTAAAGAGTGCTCAGGCAGATAGTCAGAGTTTAATTGAACATGCTGAAAATAAGGCGAATGAACTCACAAGACAGGCTAAGGCCGAGGCTGAAAACCTGAAAAAAGAAGCTGAAAATCTGAAAAAAGAAAAGATTTTAGAGCTGAAAGAAGAGGGTCAAAAACGTCGTGAGTCGATAGAAAATGAATTTGCAGAAACTCGTATTGAGTTAAAAGAAACTGAGAAACGTTTGAAACAACGTGAAGAAATCCTTGATCGTAAGGATGATACTTTAACGCGTAAAGAACAATCTTTGGATTCAAAAGAAGAAAATCTATCAAACAAAACTAACACGCTCAACAAGCGCGAAGAAGCATTGTCGCAAATTGAAGCAGAAAAGGCTGCGGAGCTTGCACGGATTGCAAGTCTGAGCCATGATGAAGCAAAAGATATTGTGCTGAGTCAAACTAAAGAATCGTTGTCAAAAGAAATGGCACAGTTGATTCGTACGAGCGAAGATAAAGCGATGGCCGAGGCAGATAAAAAAGCCAAAGATATCATCACATTGGCAATGCAACGGGTATCAGGAGATTTCGTGAGTGAGCAGACGGTTAGTGTCGTGACACTACCTGATGATGGCATGAAGGGGCGGATTATTGGTCGTGAAGGCCGTAACATCCGTACTTTTGAAGCTTTGACAGGTATTGATGTGATTATCGATGACACACCAGAAGCGGTTATCTTATCAGGCTTTGACCCGATTCGTCGTGAAATTGCCCGCTTAACCCTGGAACAATTGGTCCAAGATGGTCGTATTCATCCAGCACGTATTGAAGAATTGGTCGAAAAAAATCGGAAAGATTTGGATCGGAAAATTCGTGAGTATGGTGAGCAAGCTGCTTTTGAAGTCGGAGCACACACGTTGCACCCTGACCTCATGAAAATCATGGGTCGTTTACATTTTAGAACCTCTTATGGTCAAAATGTTCTAAACCATTCGATTGAAGTGGCTAACCTTGCTGGTAATCTTGCTGGCGAGATGGGTGAAAATGTTACCTTGGCTAAGCGTGCCGGTTTCTTACATGATATCGGTAAAGCACTAGACCATGAAATTGAAGGTAGTCACGTTGAGATTGGAACCGAATTAGCCAAGAAGTATAAGGAAAATCCAGTTGTGATTAATGCAATTGCCAGTCACCACGGTGATACTGAGCCAACCAATAACATCTCAGTATTGGTGGCAGCAGCGGATGCTTTATCTGCTGCCCGTCCGGGTGCTCGTCGTGAATCAATTGAAAACTATATCAAACGCCTACAAAACTTGGAAGAAATTTCAAATGGCTTTGATGGTGTTGACACATCATTTGCACTACAGGCTGGTCGTGAAATTCGTGTCATGGTTAATCCAGCTAAATTGTCAGATGATAAAATGACAGTTCTGGCACATGACATCAAAGAAAAAATCGAAAATGATATGGACTACCCAGGAAATATCAAGGTAACCGTTATCCGTGAAACTCGCGCGATTGACTATGCCAAATAAAAAAGTGTCACCTGTGAGGTGGCGCTTTTTTGATGACTGAGGAATGGCATTGCGTGACTGAGTGGCGATTAGCAGGTGATAAGATATCATTTTTAAAATCACAGTTTAGTCGTTTCAATCACTCAAGCACCTTTTCAAATTAAAGATATTATGGTAAAATGTAAAAATAACTAAATGAACGCACGAAAAGTGTTAATTTTTTTGTGTGATTCTCTGAAAGAAAGAGTGCAAACATGCCAGAACGTGGATTATTAATTGTTTTTTCTGGGCCTTCTGGGGTCGGAAAAGGAACTGTCAGGGCAGCGATTTTTGAATCAAGCCAACATCAATTTGAATATTCAGTGTCAATGACGACACGGAAACAACGTCCGGGTGAAATTGACGGTAAAGATTACTTTTTTAGTACGCGTGAGGCGTTTGAAGAGAAAATCAAGGCCGGTCAGATGCTGGAATATGCGGAATATGTAGGCAACTATTACGGTACGCCTTTAGAATATGTCAATAAAACCTTGGATGAAGGTAAGGATGTATTTCTTGAAATTGAAGTGCAAGGTGCTTTACAAGTCAAGGAAAAAGTGCCAGATGGTGTTTTTATCTTCTTGACTCCGCCAGATTTGGATGAATTACGTGACCGTCTAAGTGGTCGTGGTACAGATAGTCTTGAAGTGATTAATGAGCGTATGGCAAAAGCGCGTGAAGAAATCAAACTCATGAGTGAATATGATTACGCTGTTGTTAACGATGAAGTACCACTTGCTGTTGAACGCGTGAAAAAAATCGTAGAGGCAGAACACTTCCGTGTGGACCGTGTGATTGGTCGCTATCAAGCAATGCTGGATGCTGCAACACAAAAAATTAAATAATGGTATTCGTGTAGACAAGTGATTGTGTTTGGATTACCTATAAGACGTAAGCTTATCTGCAAGTTAAAAATTAAATCCTGAACTGTTGTGACTCCGTTAGCTATCGAATAGAGCCAGTTAACTTGAGAAACTAGAATTATAAATGATAAAGAGGTTATCAAATTATGATGTTAAAACCGTCAATCGATGTCTTGTTAGACAAAGTCGATTCAAAATACTCACTTGTTGTTTTAGAAGCAAAACGTGCGCATGAATTACGTGATGGTGAAGCTGCGACGCAATCATTTTCATCTGTAAAACCAACTTTGCAAGCCTTGGAAGAATTGGCAGAAGGTAATGTTAGCATTCACCCAGCACCTGAAGCAAAGCGTACAGCTTTGAAAGAAAAACGTGAATTAGAACGTTTGCGTAAAATTGATGAAGAACGTAAAATCAAAGAGCAAATCGCTAAAGAACAAGCAGAAGAAGAAGCAAAACAACGTAAAGATAAGGGTGTTACTGAAAAAGTTACTGCTGGAACGCCAGTTGTAGCGGTAGTAGAAACACCTGAGGCACCTGCTGCGGTTGAAGTAGACGCTGATGCTGAGTAAAATAAAAACTGCTTTGGCAGTTTTTTATTTTACGCAAACCAAGCAGACGGCGCTAAACATTGTGATAGTCAAATACTGCCGCATTAAAATGCAATAAAGGAGTTGCTATGTCTCAAAACATCGCGCAAGTGGTTGTCGACGTACCGACAATGCAAACAGATAAGCCCTTTTCTTATAGGATACCAGAAGAACTTGCCACCCTAATCCAGATAGGCATGCGTGTTCATGTGCCATTTGGGCGAGGTAACCGCTTGATGCAAGGTTTTGTTGTTGGCTTTGAAGTTGAAACATCACAGGAATCGGCTGAGCAAGAACTGAAAACAATTGCCGAGATCTTAGATTTTGAGCCTGTGTTGGATGCTGAACAACTTGCTTTAGCTGATACCATGCGAGAAACGGTTTTTTCGTATAAAATATCGATACTTAAAGCTATGTTACCCAATCTACTTAACTCATCTTATGATAAAATTTTGACGACAGAAGATGAAAACATCGCTAAGCAGTATTTTTATGACAATCAGGCTTTACATTTCTCTAGTTTGGATGAACGTGAACAGGCTGTCATGATGAAACTTCATCGTGAAGGTAAAATTTCAGTTGAGTATGTCGCCCAGTCTAAAGAAACCGTTAAGACTAAGAAACGGTTAACGCTGGTTGACAAGCAAAAGTTAGACGAGTTGTCAATTTCTGCTCGTGCTAAAAAGCGCTTGGCGCTACAAACGTTTCTACAAGAACAAAACCATGTCGCACAAAGTATCTGGGATTACACAGATTTGGTCAAGACTTTTTCACGAGAAGCTGTTAAATTTTTCATATCAGAGGGCGTTTTAAGCTTATCAGAAGTTGAAGTTTCTCGTGCTCAAGCTTATTTTGATGCTATTGTCTCAGATGAACACAAGCTTTTAAATGCTGAACAGGCAGCCGCTTATGAGACGATTATTGACAGACAAGATAAACCATTTCTTTTAGAAGGTGTGACCGGATCTGGTAAAACAGAGGTTTATTTACAAGTCATTGCACACATGATTGAACAAGGCAAAACGGCGATTATGTTAGTGCCGGAGATTTCTCTGACACCGCTTATGACCAATCGTTTTATCGCGCGTTTCGGTGAGCATGTGGCAATCATGCACTCGGGCTTATCCGATGGCGAAAAGTATGATGAATGGCGTAAAATCAAATCTGGAAAAGCTAAGGTTGTTGTTGGGGCAAGATCCGCAATTTTTGCACCTTTGCACAACATCGGTGCGATTATTATCGACGAAGAGCACGAAACCAGTTATAAACAAGATAGCAATCCCCGCTACCATGCGCGAGATGTTGCGATATGGCGTGCGCAGTACCATGGTGCGGCGTTGGTCTTAGGCTCTGCGACACCTAGCCTTGAAACGCGTGCACGAGCGCAGAAAAATGTGTATCAACTCCTGCGTCTAACGCAACGTGCCAACAATCAGGCTGAAATCCCTGAAGTTAGAATTCTCGATATGCGCAAGCACTTGAACGACAAGTCGGCCTCTTTTTCAGAAGCCTTGCTTGATAAAATTGCTGAGAAAATAGCGAAACGAGAACAAGTTGTGCTCATGCTTAATCGGCGAGGCTATTCTTCTTTTATCATGTGCCGGGATTGTGGCTTTGTACCAGAATGTCCAAACTGCGACATTTCGTTAACCCTTCACATGGATACTAAAACCTTGAATTGTCATTATTGTGGGCATACGACAGGTATTCCTCATACTTGCCCCAATTGTCAAAGCAAGAAAATTAGGTATTACGGTAGTGGCACGCAAAAAGTTGAAGAGGAATTGTCAGAACTCATGCCTGAAGCCAGAATTTTACGGATGGATGTTGATACCACTAAGAAAAAAGGCGCCCATGAGCGCATTTTGTCAAGCTTTGGTGCAGGTGAAGCAGACATTCTTCTAGGGACGCAGATGATTGCCAAAGGCCTTGATTTTCCAAACGTTACTTTGGTTGGCGTGATTAATGCTGATACAGCTCTGAACTTACCCGATTTTCGCTCATCTGAACGCACCTTCCAATTACTGACTCAGGTAGCAGGTCGTGCAGGTCGTGCAGATAAAAAAGGCGAAGTCTTGATTCAGACCTTTAACCCAGATCATTACGCCATTCGTTTAGCGCAAGCGCAAGATTATGAAGACTTTTATCAGCTAGAGATGGACTTTAGACGGAAGTTGAATTATCCTCCTTATTTTTATACCGTACAGCTCGTCATATCGCATCAAGATGAAGACGAAGTCGTCAAAAAATCCTATGAAATCATGGCCTTGCTCAAGGCAAATTTATCAGAGCAAGCACGCATTTTGGGTCCTATTCCAAAACCCATCGCTCGGACGCATAATTTATATCACTATCAACTGCTGATTAAATATCGTTTTGAGGCCAACTTAGAGCAGGCACTGAATCAAGTTTTGGATTTGACACAAGTGCCTGAAAATAAAAAATTGCGGATTATCATTGATAATGAACCGCAGAATTTTATGTAGTGGTTGGATGCTAATTTTGACGACAATAATTTTAAATAGGTATGGAATTAGAACAAAGTAAGGTAAAAAAGGATATCCCCATTTTAAAGCACATTCTGAAAAGTCGCTTAAATTTAAACTGTTAGGTTTAATTTTAAGCGACTTTATTAGTTTGAAGTATTTAAGCTTTGATATGCCAATCTAGAAAATCACTTCTGTCTAAATACCCTTCTTTTTTATGAATTTCATCTACAATTTTTAAAATTAATGGTGAAGCATTAGTTTTATTAATCGTATCAAATGCAATAAAAGCTGTACCATCAGAGTCGTTGTCGCCATCTATGACTTGACTTGGAATGGTTGTTGGATTTTCAAAATCTAATTCGATATCGTAAACAGCAAAAATATGGTGTACTGTCTTTACATCATTATATGGTTTGACGAAGGCATCGTAAACTCTATTGTTGTCATAACCTATCACAGGGAAACCAGTTTCTTCTTTGACTTCTCTTACAAGTGTTTCGGATAAACTTTCCCCCACCTCTTGGCTACCACCAGGTAAATCATATCTATTTTGATAAGGGCCAGCTGTTTTGTTAATGCAGAGTAGTTTATCATCCTTGACAAAAACGCCATACACACCAAAATGATTACTTATGTTTTTCATTTTCTACCCCTCACTTTTTTGGTTTAATTTATTATAAATTAAATTAAGATAAATAGAAAGCGTTAATCGCGTCATGAGGGCTATATTATCGTCGGATTTTTAAGTTGATAAAGGGTGTATTAAACATTGTGGCTTAATATTTGCTATAATAGAACTATGAAAAAAAATCAGGAAAACTTTAACGAGACAGAAAACATTAATGACACAATTTACGGCGTTCACGCTGTCGTAGATTCGTTGACAGAAAATTTAGGCAATAAACTTTATATTCAAGACGATTTACGCGGTAAAAATGTTGATAAAATCAAGGCGCTGGCAAGTGAGAAAAAAGTCGGTATTTCTTTTGTTAGCAAAGAAAAGTTAAAAGAGATGTCAGATGGCGGTGTTCACCAAGGGTTTGTTCTCAAAACAAGTGCTTATGCCTATAAAGAATTGTCAGACTTATTGGCGTTAACAGAAGATGCTGAAAATCCTTTGTTAATCGTGATTGATGGTTTAACTGACCCTCATAATTTGGGTAGTATTCTTAGAACAGCAGACGCGACTGGAGTTTCGGGCGTTATTATCCCCAAGCATCGCTCGGTCGGCGTGACGCCGGTTGTTGTCAAAACATCTACTGGTGCCATTAACCATATTCCAATCGCTCGGGTGACGAATTTATCGCAAACCTTGGATAAGCTGAAGGCTGCTGGTTTTTGGGTCTTTGGTACGGATATGAATGGGACGCCGCATGCGAAATGGCAAACGCAAGGGAAGGTTGCTTTGATTATCGGTGCTGAGGGTGCTGGCATTACGTCAAACATTAAAAAGCAAGTTGATGAGATGATTACGATTCCTATGAAGGGGCATGTTCAGAGTTTAAATGCTGGTGTTGCTGCGGGGATTTTGATGTATGAGTGGGCCAGAAATTTCGGGCAATCAAACTAGTTAAAGGCAGACAGCTATGAAAAAACAACTTTTAATTGTTGACGGCTATAACATGATAGGCGCTTGGCAAGAGACACATCGGCTTTTTCAAAATAATGAGTTGGAACAAGCGCGTGATTTGCTACTAAAAAAGTTGTCAGATTATGCTGGCTTTGAGGGACTAGAAATTATCTGTGTATTTGATGCCCAATTTGTGCCAGGCGTGACGAGTAAATTTCAGGTGCATAATGTGCTTGTGATTTTTACAAAAGAAGATGAAACAGCAGATAGTTACATTGAAAAGTTGGCTGGTAAATGTCATAATGCTTTGACAACGGTTTATGTTGCGACGAGTGATTTGGCTGAGCAATGGGTAATTTTTTCACAAGGTGCAATGCGAATCCCGGCGCGTGAACTTGAAGAACGTGTGAATCTCAGAAAACAAGATTTGACGCGACATGCCACGACAATGACAACGCAAAAACCACGTACTTCTTGGGCGGATGCTCAGTTAGATGAGCTCAAAAAATTAATGTTTGAAATTGAGTGACACAAGATGCGGAGATAACGCATAGATACTAAACAAATTGGAGTGATCATGACTTATAAAATCATCACAGATTCGACGACAGATTTATCGGATGCTTATATGGCAGCACATGATGTTGTAATGTTAGGTTTGACCGTAACGCTTGATGAAACGACTTATCAAACCGTCGGGCTTGATCGCCTCACGAGTGATGTTTTGCTTGAAAAAATGGCAGCAGGTGCTAAACCTGTTACCTCGCAAATTAATGTCGGACAGTTTTCAGAGACTTTTAAATCAGTTATCCATTCTGGAAATGATGTGCTTTATCTTGGATTTTCATCAGGCTTGTCAGGGACCTATCAAAGTGCTGAAATGGCTAAACAACTTGTTTTAGATGAAATCCCTTCAGCCCGTATTACGACAGTTGATACTTTAGCAGCAGCATCAGGCGAAGGCTATTTGGTCAAAGAAGCAGTTAAACTTAGGGATAATGGTGCGAGTTTAGATGAAGTTGTGGCAGCGATGCAAGATTTGATACCGCGTTTGCGTAGCTGGGTGATGGCTGATGACTTATATCACTTGGCGCGTGGTGGTAGAATTTCTAAAACTGCAGCTACCGTAGGTACTCTAGTTAATATCAAGCCGATTATTGATGTTGACCCAGAAGGTCAACTGCGTCAGGTTGGCAAAATCCGAGGCAAGAAAAAAGCCTTGAAAACCTTAGTGACAAATACCCTGACTGATTTTGACCCGGCTTATCCTCATGTCATGGTTGGGTATTCTGGAGAGCCTGATGTTGCCGAAGAGGTGAAAGCAGAATTACTGCAATCAAATTTGATTACGGAAGTGACTCTAACGCCTTTAGGACCAACGATTGCTACACATACAGGGACTGGTACGATTGCTATATTTTCAATAGGAAGAACACAGCGTCTCTAAAAGAATATGCATAAATAACGAAAATCACAGCAAATATCTTGTTTTGCTGTGATTTTGTGTTAAAATAAAAAAGAGTGTTTATGCCGATAATCGGATATTAGGCAACTTTTTACATAATTAAAATTGAAAATGATGAATGGATAATGGAAGGAGTCACTTTAATGGCCAAAAGTGGACTTTATACGGGATTGGATATTGGAACTAGCACGATCAAAGTGTTGGTAGCCGAATACGTCTCTGGTGAAATGAATATAATCGGCGTCGGAAATGCAAAATCTGACGGTTTAAAAAACGGTACAATTGTTGATATTGAGAAAGTTGCGCAAGCGATTCGCAAAGCTGTAAATGCAGCTGAAGAACGTGCAGGCATCCAAATTACAGGGTTGAATGTCGCAGTTCCAGCTAATCGTCTTGAAGTTGATGCCTGTCAGGGTATGGTGACAATTAATAGCGACTCAAAAGAGGTCGTAGAAAGCGACATCAGCCAAGTCGTTGCTAGCGCCCTCATGCGTGGCATGATGCCTGAAAGAGAAATCATCGCTGTCGAACCAAAAGAGTTCACAGTTGACGGTTTTTCTGGTATCTCAGATCCGCGTGGTATGTTTGGTGTGCGCCTTGAAATGAAAGGACTAGTTTATACTGGTCCTAAAACATTAGTACACAATATTCGTCGTGCAGTTGAACGTGCAGGACTTAAAGTTGATAACATCGTGATAGCGCCACTTGCTTTAGCACATCATGTGTTAAATGAAGGAGAACGTGAATTTGGGACTGTTGTCATCGATTTAGGTGCGGGTCAAACGACTGTTATCGCAGTTCGTGACCAAGAATTACAGTTTGCTCATATCATTCCTGAAGGTGGCGACTATATCACAAAAGATATTTCAACAGTTTTAAATACATCTCTTGAGCAAGCTAATAATTTAAAACTTAACTATGGCGAAGCCTCTACAGAACGCGCTAGCAAGGAAGAAAAATTCCCCGTAGATGTGGTTGGACACACAGAACCAGTTGAAATCACAGAGTTTTATTTATCACAAGTTATTGAAGCACGCCTGACGCAAATTTTTTCACGTGTTCGTCAAGACTTAGAACGCTCACGTGGCCTTGAACTGCCTGGTGGTATTGTTTTACTAGGCGGTGCTGCTGCGATGCCAGGTGTAACAGAGTTGGCAACAAAAATTATCGGTGCCAATGTTCGCCTATATGTCCCAAATGAAATGGGACTTCGCAACCCAACTTTTGCACAAGTGATTTCAATTGTGGATTATGTTGGCAGCCGTTCGGACATTGAAGTTTTGGTGACGTCAGCAGCAGCAGGTAATGCTGTCTTCACAGAACCAATCGTTGAGACATATCATGAGCCTGCTGTTGCAACTTTTGCAGATAATGTTTATCCGCAAGCAACTGAGGACATGGGTTATGTAGTGCCTACACCACAACCACAATCGAGTGCACCAGTCCAAGACACTGAACCAAAAGAGGGTCTTGTTGATAAGGTTCGCAATATGTTTGGTAGTATGTTTGATTAAGTAGATGTTAACAACATAAAATAAGCTTGCTTAATCTTGCTCAACAGAGCCGTTGAGGGTTTGGTTTAAAGAGTTTTAGCAGTCAAGTCTAAAACTTTATGACTCGTTATGGTAAAAAATGAATTTGGAGATATAAAACAATGGAATTTTCATTTGATGAAGCGCTCACGCAAGGCGCAGTTATAAAAGTTATCGGTATCGGTGGTGCAGGTGGCAATGCCATCAACCGAATGGTTGAAGAAAGTGTTTCAGGCGTTGAGTTCATCGCAGCAAATACAGATGTTCAAGCACTTCGTGCTTCAAAAGCAGATACAGTGATTCAGCTTGGACCAAAATTAACACGTGGTTTGGGTGCAGGCTCAAAACCAGAAGTTGGTCAAAAGGCTGCGGAAGAATCAGCTGAAACCATCCAACAAGCACTTGAAGGTGCAGATATGGTCTTCATCACTGCTGGTATGGGGGGCGGCACTGGTACCGGTGCTGCACCAGTGATTGCGCAAATTTCTCGTGATTTAGGCGCTTTGACAGTGGGTGTTGTCACACGCCCATTTGGTTTTGAAGGGTCAAAACGTGGTTACTTTGCCTCAGAAGGTATTGAATTACTTAAAGCCTCTGTAGATACTTTACTAATCATCTCAAATAATAACTTGCTTGAAATCGTTGACAAGAAAACACCTTTGAAAGAAGCTTTGCAAGAAGCCGATAACGTGTTACGCCAAGGTGTGCAAGGTGTCACTGATTTGATTACAAATCCTGGTATGATTAACCTTGACTTTGCGGATGTGAAAACAGTTATGGCAAATAAAGGTGATGCGCTTATGGGCATCGGTACTGCCTCTGGTGAAGACCGTGTCATTGAAGCAACACGTAAAGCTATCTACTCGCCATTACTTGAAACAACAATCGAAGGTGCTGAAAATGTCCTTCTAAATGTGACAGGTGGTATGGATATGAGCTTGACTGAAGCACAAGATGCGTCAGAGTTAGTTATCCAAGCAGCAGGTAATGATGTCAACATTCTTTTGGGAACATCTATTGATGAGTCACTTAAAGATGAAATCCGTGTAACAGTTGTTGCGACTGGCGTTTCTGAAGATGACTTGCAACAAACAGCTACACGTCAAACACAAACAGCAGCGCCAGTTGCTGAACAACCTCGTCGTCGTGTATTAGGCTCATCAAACCTTGATTTGTCAAATAATAATTTTGCGACACGTCAAAAAACAGCAGCACCTGAAAGTTCAGCTCCTGAGTCAGCGTTTGGTAACTGGGATATTCGTAAAGAAAACACAGTTCGTCAAACACCGTCAGAGCCAACAAGTACAACTGGTGTTAGCAGCTTTGGGGGGACAACAACTTCATCAAACGATGAAGACCTTGATATCCCGCCATTTTTGAAACGTTAAGCGATGACAATTTCTGAAAATGTTGCAGCTGTTCTGGATCATGTTATCACCGCTGAAAACAAATCAGGGCACAAGACAACCGTTATTGGTGTGACTAAATACGTTGATGCAGACAAAGCTAGAGAATTGGTTGAAGCTGGTATCACACATATCGCAGAAAATCGGACGGAACTTTTTCTGGACAAACAGGAGAAAGTGTCTGATTTACCAATTACTTGGCATTTAATTGGCACCTTACAGCGTCGCAAGGTCAAAGATGTCATTAACCATGTAGATTATTTCCATGCGCTAGACTCGATTAAGTTAGCCTATGAAATTGACAAACGTGCAGATCATGTCATCAAATGTTTCTTACAGGTAAATGTTTCAGGAGAAACTAGTAAACATGGTTTTTCTCCAGATGAATTAGCAGATGTTTTGCCGGAAATTTCTAACTTATCAAAAGTTAAAATTGTTGGCTTAATGACAATGGCACCGATTGATGCGAGTGAGACAGAGCTGATTGAAATTTTTGACAAGGCAAAAAGTTTACAAGTAGAGATTGCCAGTCAAAATTTAGCTCGTATCCCATGCACAGAATTATCAATGGGGATGAGTCAGGATTATCAGCAGGCGATTTTGCACGGTGCAACTTTTGTTAGAATTGGTAGCAAGTTTTTTAAATAAAGAACGCCTCTAAATGTTAGAGATGACTAAAATAAGTAGGTAGAAATTAATGGCTTTAAAAGATTACATTGAGAAAGCAAAAGATTATTTTAATTTAGGAGAAGAGGAAGAGTCGGCACCAGCCGCTCGTCCACAAGTGGTGCCTAATCAGGCATCAGCACAACCGCAAGCGCAAGCCCGCCCGCAAGTTGTGACAAACGTTTCACCTAAAGCAGAAATAAAATCAGAACGTAAGCAAAGTCGTCAGTCTGACATTGCTGCAAATACAACACGTCAAACATCACAGCAACGCCCAGTTTCTTCTAGCATCGTACCAACGATTGCTATTAAAGAACCGGCTGCTTATGATAACATTATGGAATCAGCACGCGTGATTCGAAATGGTGAGAGTGTCTTGGTCAACTTTAAAAACATGGGTGATCAACAAGCACGTCGCTCAATTGACTTTCTAACAGGTGTTGTTTTCACACTTGATGGCGATATCCAAAATGTTGGGGGTCAAATTTTCTTACTCACACCAAATGGTATGACAGTAGATGCGGAGAAAGAATTAAGCATTCTTGCAGGTCGCAACTTTGAAGGTTTGGATACATACTGATGATTATATATTTATTGTATCGCCTCATCACAGTTTATGAATGGCTTTTGATTATCTATGCTTTACTGAGTTGGGCACCGGATTTAAGAAATAGTCAAGTTGGCAGAATCATCGGACAGTTATCTCGTCCGTTTTTGTCGATTTTTGACCGTTTACCCCTTCAATTTGCCGGGCTCGACTTTACAATTGTCGTTGCCGTTATCGCCCTGAACTGTATCCAACGTTTGTTGTTGATGATTTTCTGATGACACAAGCAATTTATCAACACTTTCGATCCACAGAACGAGCTTTTATTGATAAAGCCTCTGACTGGCTTACGAGCGTAATTGACAGCTATAGCTTAGTTACCACAGATTTTTTAAATCCGAGACAAGTCTTTATTTTAACGACTTTGGTGCAGGGGCAACATGCGTCGAACATTCAGATGTTCACTAGTTCAATTATCGCTGAAACAGAGTATGTGAAGGTGATTTTAGCACCGACTTATTATCAACTGGAGAAAGCTGATTTTGAGATGGCTTGCCTACAGATTGACTTTGCCAGTAAATTTGTCACACTCAAACATTCACAAATCCTTGGCACCTTATTAGGTGAGACGGGACTTGAACGCTCTAAAATTGGCGATATCGTCGTTCATGACACTTTTGCGCAAGTTTTTATGGATGCTAAATTAGCAACATTGATAACGGACAGCATTCATAAAATTGCGCGCAGCGGTGTTAAAATTCGAGAAATTGACGTGACAAAATTCGTGAGCACAACTGAACAAGCTGTTACGAAAACTGTTACCTTATCAAGTTTGCGATTAGATAAAGCCATTGCAAGTGTCTTCAATATGTCTCGCAATTTAGCACAAAATTTGATACAATCAAATAAAGCTAAAGTCAATTATACAGAAGTCTTGCGAAATGATTTTGAGCTAGTTGCTGGTGATTTGGTTAGTATTCGAGGTCTTGGCCGAATAGAAATCGGACAAACACTCGGGTTAACGAAAAAAGATAAAGTCAGAGTTGAAGTCCAATTCATCTCAAACAAAAAGTAAATTGACTTTTGACGATGTGTGACGTATCTCATTAAAATTTGTTTTGATATTGAGTCACAAATTTTAAGGTAACAAAAATGAATGATAATAGGAGGTAGCACCTATGACTTTAAATAGTTTAGATGTTCAAAATAAAACGTTTCCAACCAAGATGCGTGGCTACAATAAAGCTGACGTTGACGACTTTCTCGATTTAATTATTCGAGACTATGACACATTTGCCGAAAAGATAAAAGACCAAGAACGTGAATTGAAAAGTCTACGCGAACGTGTAGAATACTTTGAAGGTATGAAAGAATCGTTGAATAAGTCAATCGTTGTTGCACAAAGTGCCGCAGATAATTTGAAAGAACAAGCAATCAACGAGGCAAATGGCGTGACATCTGAAGCGGGTCAAAAAGCACAATATATTTTGGAATCTGCTAAAAAAGAAGCTGGCGTTATTCTCAATTCAGCCTCAGACGATGCCCGTCGTTTGGTTAAAGAAACCGATGAATTAAAACGGAAAATGCGTATTTACCACCAACGTATGATGCTGATGGTAGAAGCACAACTCGAAGGTATCAAATCTCACGAATGGGAAGAAATTCTTAAACCAACCGCGACTTATATCGGAGATGGTGAAGAGAAATTGAAAGAAATTATTGAGAGCCATGAAGGAAATACGGTGCAAATTAGTCACACCGTTAGTCAAGTTTCAGATATTCTTGATGCAGAAGAAAATGAAACAAGGATAGAAACACCAGAAACAGTCGAAGCGGTTGACTCAGGTGATTCAGAAAAAGAAACAACAGATTCTGAAGTTTAAAAAACAAGCACAGTTCATAAACGAATATGTCCAGCGAGCAAGAGATGGTGGAAGCCTTGCAATCCCTTCGTTTTTGAATATCACCTTGTTTACAACTCATGCTTGCTTAGCTATTTAGCAGGAAAGTCTAGTTTGAGAGAAAATAATAGTTTGGTCTACTTTATCTGACTTTTGAGGCTTGAGTCATCAGGTGAATTAGGGTGGTATCACGGCTTTTCGTCCCTTGCGAAGGGCTTTTTTGTTTTTTTGGCGCGATAACTGCGTTAGCTTTCAGCTCCCAACCCCAAGGTTGCGTCGCTTCATCTGCCTTGTTCTCGAGCCAAAAATTAAAAACTGGTTATAAGTTATAATATGCGGAGATTTCGGTAGATTTCATCTTATAACTACTGAAAAGTACCACAGCTGCTAGTTTACGTAAACTATAAATTAAAAATAAAAGAAAGTGAGGCGTTGCGCTAATTTGTGAAATTATCACGGTTAGCTCATAACTGAATATGAAAATTAAAGAAACCTTGAATCTAGGAAAAACAGCTTTTCCAATGCGTGCTGGTTTGCCTAACAAAGAGCCAAAAATGCAAGAAGCTTGGGATGAAGCTAATCTTTATGCTTATCGCTTGAAGGAAAACGAAGGGAAACCATCGTTTGTCCTTCATGATGGCCCTCCCTATGCTAATGGTGATATCCATGTCGGCCATGCGATGAACAAAATTTCTAAAGACATCATCATTCGTTATAAAAATATGGCTGGATTCCGTGCGCCTTACGTACCAGGTTGGGACACACACGGTCTACCTATCGAGCAAGTGTTGACGAAAAAAGGGATTAAACGTAAGGAACTTGATCGTGCTGAATATCTTCGGATGTGTCGCGATTATGCCTTGACGCAAGTAGACTTGCAACGCAAAGGTTTCAAGTCTTTGGGCGTTTTAGGCGATTGGGAAAATCCTTATGTCACTTTGCAGCCGGAATTTGAAGCAGCGCAAATTCGCGTTTTTGGTCAAATGTCTGACAACGGCTATATTTATAAAGGTGCTAAACCAATCTACTGGTCACCATCATCTGAAAGTTCGCTTGCAGAAGCAGAAATTGAATATCAAGATGTTCGTTCTGCATCGATTTATGTCGCTTTTAAGGCAACAGATACCAAAGGACTTTTGCCTGAAGGTGTGGAATTCGTCATCTGGACAACAACACCATGGACAATTCCATCAAACTTGGGTATCTTTGCACATCCTGATTATGATTACGTTCTTGTTGTAGTTAATGACCGTCAATTTGTCATTGCCTCAGAACTATTGAACACAGTTGCTGAAAAACTAGAGTGGACAGATTATAAAGTCCTACAAACAATCAAAGGTTCAGAGCTCGATGGTATGGTTGCCAAACATCCTTTCTACGACCGTGATACCTTAGTTATGAACGCAGAATATGTGACCCTTGATTCTGGTACGGGACTTGTCCATGTCGCACCAGGTCATGGTGAAGATGACTATTTCTTCAGTCGTAAATACAAACTTGGTGTCTTATCACCAATTGATGACCGTGGCTACTATACAGATGAAGCACCAGGACTTGAAGGGCTCTTCTACGATGAAGGTAATAAAAAAGTCACAGAGTGGCTGGAAGAAAACAAGGCACTATTGAAACTTGAATTCTTCACCCACAGCTACCCACATGACTGGCGTACGAAAAAACCAGTGATTTTCCGGGCCACACCACAATGGTTCGCCTCAATTGACAAATTCCGCGAAAATATCTTGAGCGAAGTTGAAAACGTTGACTGGATTGTGCCATGGGGTAAAACACGTCTTTACAACATGATTCGTGACCGTGGCGACTGGGTGATCAGCCGTCAGCGCGCATGGGGTGTGCCACTACCAATCTTCTATGCTGAAGACGGAACGGCCATCATTACGTCTGAAACGACCGAACACATTGCCCAGCTTTTCGCTGAACATGGTTCTATCATTTGGTGGGAGCGTGATGCGAAAGACCTGTTGCCGGTAGGCTTTACACACCCAGGCTCACCAAACGGTGAATTTACTAAAGAAACGGATATCATGGATGTCTGGTTTGATAGTGGTTCATCTTGGAACGGTGTTTTGAATGCTCGTCCAGAGTTGACCTATCCTGCTGACCTCTACCTAGAAGGTTCTGACCAATATCGGGGTTGGTTTAATTCATCAATTACAACCTCCGTTGCGGTTAACGGCATTGCACCCTATAAAGCCGTCTTGTCACAAGGCTTTGTCCAAGATGCTAAAGGTCGCAAATTCTCTAAATCATTAGGTAATGGGATTGCACCAAAAGATGTCACAAAACAATACGGCGCAGATATTCTTCGCCTTTGGGTGGCTAGTGTTGATAACACATCTGACGTGCGTGTCTCAATGGATTTGATTGGGCAAACATCAGAAGCCTACCGTAAAATCAGAAATACCCTTCGTTTCTTGATTGCCAACACATCAGACTTTGATAAAACAAAAGATGCAGTTGCATTTGAAGATTTAAAAGGTTCAGATAAATACTTACTCGTGAGATTGAACCAAGTTATCCAAGCTGTTCGTGAAGCCTATGACCGTTATAATTTCATGGAAGTTTACCGGACAATTTTTAACTTCTTGACGAATGATTTATCAGCTTTCTATCTCGATTTTGCCAAAGACATTGTCTACATTGAAACAGCAAATTCAACTGAGCGCAGACGTATGCAGACAGTCATGTATGCTATTTTAGTCAAATTGACAAAATTATTGGTGCCCATTATACCGCATACTGCTGAGGAGATTTGGACTTACCTTGAGCAAGAAGAGGAAGCCTACGCTTACTTGACTGAGATGCCATCTGCTGAGCTTATCCCAGATGCAGCGGAAATGCTTGATTTCTGGTCAGCATTCTTGGAATTCCGTACGAGTGTACACAAGGCCCTGGAAATGGCACGTGATGAGAAAGTCATCGGTAAATCTTTGGAGGCTAGCGTGACGGTCTATCCAGATGAAGCGACGCGCGTCTTATTAGCAAGTGTTGCAGAGACAGAAAATGTTGCAACACTACTGATCGTCTCAGAATTTATCGTCTCTCATCAAGCAGCACCTGAAAATGCTGTAAAAGTAGGAGATACAGCACTTACGGTTGCACATGCTAGTGGTGAAGTTTGTCAACGTTGTCGTCGAATTGATGAAACAGTTGGCACAAATGCTCACCCACACTTAGCAGAATTTTGTGATCATTGTGCGAGCATTGTTGCTACAGAATTTCCTGATGCAGTTGCTGAGGGGTTTGAAGTGAAATAATGTTGCAAAAAAAAATCAGACTTACGCCTGATTTTTTTTGAGTTTGATAATGCGATAATAAGAGTGTAGATAAGGGTATCTACAGAATTAACTCATGTAAATTAATGTATCACGATGGACAACAGACTAAAAAATGTGACATCTGATACAATAACAACTCAAAAGAAAGTGTGACGATATGAATAATCAAAAAGAAAGAATCATGGATTTGATGCGTAAAGGCATCATTACCGAAAGTGAAGCAATAGAATTGCTAGAAAAAGCTGGGTTAAATCAAGAAACAGTATCTGGCGATGAGACAGGACAAAAAACTGATAAAGATGGTTATCAAACAGAATCATCAGAAGCGGTTAAACAGTTTGTCAATCAAGCAGGTTCTCTTGTGAAAAGTCTTTTCCAATCCGCTAAAAAATCTGTCGATAATAATGTGGATTTCAGTAACGGTTTTCCAAGCCTTAAATATGTCTCAAAATCAGATTTCAAGGCATTTGAAGGGGACATTAAAGATATCACAGTTTCAGCAACATCTGGTGATGTGACAGTTATCACAAAAGATATCGACAAAACGATTATCGAAACAACTTACAAAGTATACGGTGGTGTGACAGAAGATGCCTTGGAAGATTTCTTACGTGATAATGTCATTATTGAACTTGATCAAGGTGAATTAGTTGTCAACGTTAAGAGCAAACGGATTGTTGTTGAAATGACAATTACACTCGCTGCTAGTCAAATTGAAGATGCTAAGTTTGATGTAGTTAATGGTACGACGATTATTAAAGACCTTGTCGCACAAGACCTCAATATTAAAAAAGCAAATGGTGATTTGAGCATTTTAGGTGGTAATTTTGAGCACGTGACTGTTAAAGCAGTCAATGGTGAACTCAAATTGGTCACGAACTTTGATACAGCTGATATTAACAGCGTCAATGGTGAGATTTTAGTGACAGCAACATCAATGTCTGCTGAAAATCTCAAAGTTAAAAATGTTAACGGAGATGTCAAAATCTCAGTACCTAACAACATTGGTGTTGTTGGTTATGTTAAAACAACATTTGGCAAGTATAAAACACGTATTGCACTTGATAACCCACTTGAAATTACCAAAAATGGGGCTGCTCTAATCAGAACAGCGACCAACAGTTTGACCCTAGATATTGCAACCAATACGGGTAGTATCTGGTTAAAAGATGGTGAGGTAGCGTATCAAGAGACTGCAACAGCACCTGTCACACCAGTTCAAACTGAGGAAACGAAATCGGGACAGGTAACTGAAACACCAGAAACAACAATACCAGAAAAAATTGAACAATCTGAGCCAACGGTTGTTCCAGAAGTTGATAACTCAAAATTTGATACAATTTTAGAAAACAAACCAGATGATGAAAGTGAGGTGAAGCAAAACCATGAGTAAACAATTGACAAAATCAAGAACCAATAAAAAAGTTTCAGGTGTGATTGGTGGCATTGGTGAGTATTTTGGTTGGAGTTCCGATGTCATTACTATCGTTCGGATTGTCTATGCTGTTTTAGCTTTGACAAGCTTTGGCTCTCTCCTACTAATTTATATTGTCGCAGCAATTGTCATGCCGCAACCAACTCGAAATGAATGGAAAAATAAACAGGATTTTTCTGGATTTTCACAATGGCCTGGAGACAAGCCAACACAAAAAAATAAAAAGAAAGATGTGACACCTTTTGATGATGATGACGATTGGTCACAATTCTAAAGGCGAACATATCAGCAGAAATAACGTTTCATCTGACCACAGATGGAACGTTTTTCTATAATTTTTGATATAATAAAAACAAGTCAATCTTATTTTATCTGTTCAGATAAAGAATGATGGGAAATGCCTTTAAAAAGGAATGTGCCACTTGGATATAGCGACAGCGTAGGTCAAGTTTCAAGCATTTACTAGAATAATGCGCAGAAAGACTTTGAGCGGACAGAGTTCGCGAATGCCCCCCTTGGATGTAGCAATAGCGTAGATCAAGTTTCAAGCATTCATCAAAATGAATGCGCAGAAAGGGAAATATTATGGTGATAACAGTCGCTGAATTAATTGAAAAAATTAAATTTGATGTGATTTATACGTCGGAAGACGCATTGAAAAAAGAAATAACGACTTCTGATGTGACTCGTCCAGGCTTAGAAATGACGGGTTATTTAGAATACTATACGCCAGAACGGATTCAACTTTTTGGGATGAAAGAATGGTCTTATATTCAAAATGTCATTGGTGATAATCGCTATGATTTACTAAAAAATGTGGTGACAGATGCAACACCTGCCATTATCGTTGCAAGAGGCTTACCGATTCCAGATGAAATGATTAGCGTGGCTAAAAAACGTGATACTGTTCTTTTACAATCAACAGAACCAACAAGTCGACTGAATGGCGCGATAACAGCCTTTCTAGATGAAAAACTGTCAACTCGGACAACCGTCCATGGTGTGCTCATGGATATTTTTGGGGTGGGTGTGCTCATTCAAGGGTCATCTGGCATCGGGAAATCTGAAACTGGTTTGGAGCTTATCAAGCGCGGTCATCGTTTAGTCGCAGACGACCGTGTTGATGTTTACCAAAAAGATGAATTTACAGTCATGGGTGAACCTGCCGAAATCCTTCGGCATTTGATTGAACTACGTGGTGTTGGTATTATTGATGTGATGAGTCTTTTTGGTGCTGGAGCTGTCATGGATAGCTCGCAAATTGATTTGAGCGTTTACTTGGAAAAATTTGAAAAAGGTAATACTTATGATCGTCTCGGTAACGGAGAGACGACTATTGATTTTTCAGGTGTTCCTGTGCCACAAGTTAAAATTCCAGTTACAACTGGTCGAAACGTGTCAGTCATTATTGAGGCAGCGGTCATGAATTTCCGTGCAAAAAATATGGGCTTTGATGCAACAAAGATGTTTGAAGAACGTCTATCTAATCTGATTGCGAAGAATTCATAATGGGACAATTATTTTTAGCGATTAGTCCAATCGCACTTAAACTTGGACCATTTGAAATTCGTTGGTATGCCTTGTGTATTGTGACAGGTGTTGTAGTGGCTGTTTGGTTGGCAATGAAAGAAGCACCACGTCAAAAAATTAAGCCAGATGATATTTTAGATTTTATTTTGATTGCTTTTCCAGTCTCAATAATTGGCGCACGCCTCTACTATGTCTTGTTTGATTTTGACACTTATCGTCAGAATCCGGCTGAGATTTTTGTCATCTGGCATGGTGGACTCGCTATTTATGGTGGCTTGATTGCAGGGGCTGCCACACTATTCATTTTTTCATACTACAAAATGATTGCACCTCTTGATTTTCTGGATATTGCCGTGCCGGGTGTCTTAGTTGCACAAGCCATGGGACGTTGGGGCAATTTCTTTAATCAAGAAGCATTCGGTAAAGCAGTCAACTCATTAGACTACCTACCTAGCTTTATAAAAAAACAAATGTATATTGACAACAGCTACCGAACTCCAACATTCCTCTATGAATCCTCATGGAATCTCATCGGGTTCATTCTCGTCATGAGTCTACGCCATCGACTTAAAGGATTAAAATCAGGAGATATCGTAGCCTTCTACCTTGTATGGTATGGCATCGGACGATTCGTGATTGAAGGGATGCGAACCGATAGCCTCATGCTAGGCCCAATCCGCATCTCACAAGCCCTATCGCTAGTCCTTGTCGTAGGTGGCATCATCCTAGTTTTAGTCAATCATAAAATAAGCAAATATTTCCTTAATAAGCAGTAATTTGTTATAATTCAAGTAGAAGTATCGTCGTTTTGGATAATGGTCGTGGCTTAGCGAGATTAAGCTGTTATTAGTATCAAGAAAACGAAAGTAACATATATAGAAAGAGGTAGGTATGGGAGAGATAGCATTGATTATTATCGCTGTTGCTGCAGCAGTCTTAGTGATATTTTTGGTCGTTTTAATTGTCAAGTTCATGAAAACGGTTGATGAAATGAATCGAACGATTGCAGTTGTGACACAAGATACAGACATTCTACTTAAACAAGCAGATACGTTAATGGCTAAGACGAACACCCTGCTTGACGATATGAATAGAAAAATCGCCACAATTGACCCACTTTTTACAGCTGTTGCAGATTTATCTGAAAGCGTCTCTAAAATGAATCGCTCTGGTAACGACTTTGCAACCAGATTTAAAGGAAAGGCAGCCAATGCAGGTAAAGCAACAGCTATCGTTACCTTGGGACGTAGTGCCGGTAAATTCTTTAATCGAAAAAAAAGCAGAGCATAATGCTAGTTTAACTTGGAGTATACATCTTAAAGACTTTGAGTGGATGAAATTTGTAAATGATGCCGTTTAGGCGACATGACAACGAAGGTCAAGTTTTAAGACTTGACTTTGTGAAATTTCAAAAAGGAGAAAAATAATGGCTAAGAAAACAGGTTTTTTGGTAGGCGCAATCTTAGGAGCTTTGGCTGGTGCAGCAGCAGCATTGGCGACAGCACCAAAAGAAGGTAAAAAATTACGTCAAGACGTTAAAGATTTTTATCGAGATTATAAAGAAGATCCTAAAGCTAAATTTGATGAAGTCAAAGATACAGCAGCTAATTTTTATGATGAAAAATCTGGTCAATTGGTTGATTTTTCAACTGAGAAATATAATGACATCAGAGAAAAATTTGATAATGGCGACATTTCAGCTGAAAAAGCAAAAGATTTTTTAGTCGCAAAAAAAGATGATATTAAAGCTAAAATCGACTCAGGTGAATTGTCAAAAGAAAAAGTACTAGATTTCCTAGCGCTGACAAAGGAAAAAATTGCTGATAAAGTTAGTGAACTTTCAGCTACAGTTGCTGAACAGACAGAAGAAGTAGAAGACGAGTTTGAATTGGAATTAGAGCAAGAAGACTTGGTCAAAAAAGCAGATGAAATTTCTGCCAAAGCAGACAAGTTAGTTTCTAAGACAGCGACTCAGGTTGGTGAAGCTGCAGATAAAGTTTCTGACAAATTGGCTGACTAAAATAAGCTAACAAAAAAGAGCTGTCAAAAGATTTTGACAGCTCTTTTTTTAATTGGTTAGTTTAATGTAGCCGAGACGTATCACCCTAACTAGCTCAAAAGCTAGCCAAGTTAATATAAATTAATGTGACACACGTTTACGTGCAGCTTTACGACGATTTTCGTTAATGAATGCTTCTTTTCTGAGTTCAGGGTCAATGATTGTTTTCTTGACAGCGAAAACGCCTGCAGCAGTTGCAACGAGAGTTCCGATAACGCCAGTAATGATACCTTTACTAAATTTCTTCATTTGAAAATCCTCCTCAGTTATATGCTATAATTTAATCATAACAAAAAAAATGAAAAAAGTGAAAAATTTGACAAAAAATAAAATTTTAATCATTGCAGGACCGACAGCAGTAGGTAAAACTGCCTTGTCAATTGATATTGCCAAAAAGTATAACGGCGAGATTATTAATGGCGATAGTCAACAAGTTTATCAAGAAGTTCATATTGGAACTGCAAAGGCGACAAAAAGTGAACAAGCTGCTGTACGTCACCATTTAATTGATATGCGTGAACTTACAGAATCATTCAGTGCATATGATTTTGTAAGAAAAGCCAATGTAGCAATTGCCGATATAGTATCACGTGACAAATTACCGATTATTGTGGGTGGTACAGGTTTATACTTGCAAAGCCTGATAGAAGGTTATCATTTAGGTGGTGCGGGGCATCATGAGGAGATGCGAGCCTTGCGTGAAGGACTAGAGTTATTAACAGATGAACAACTATTTGAAAGACTTGATGCACATCAGATTGAGATCCCAGAATTGAATCGTCGTCGTGCAATTAGAGCTTTAGAAATTGCCCAATTTGGTGAGGAGCTAAAAAATCAAAAATCAGATTATGATTATCTAATTATCGGGTTAAACACGGAACGCCAAGTTTTGTATGAGCGGATTAATCACCGTGTTGAACTGATGATGGCAGCAGGACTACTCGATGAGGCTAAAATGCTCTATGAGCACTTTAGAGAGGCACAAGTGGCGCGTGCTATCGGTTATAAGGAATTTTTCCCTTATTTTGATGGACAAATCACGTTACAGACTGCGGTTGAGGCTGTTAAGCAAAATTCGAGACGATACAGCAAGCGGCAAATTACTTGGTTCAAAAATCGGATGGCTGTTGATTTTCAGGATATTTTGGCACCAGATTTTAAAGAACAGGTTGAGCGAAAAATAGAAAGGTTTTTAGATGATAAAAACTGAGAAAATGCAAGAAAAAGTTGTCCTAGTTGGTGTTGAAACATTTGATAATCATCAAACCTTCGAAGCATCTATGACAGAATTAGCTAGTTTAGCAGCGACAGCTGGTGCGGTAGTAACGACAATTTTCACGCAAAAGAAAGAACGACTAGACGGGAAATACTTAGTCGGAATTGGCAAATTGCAAGAAATCAAAGATAACTTAGAAGCTGATGAAGCCGACATGGTCATTTTTAATGAAAAATTGACACCGCGACAAAATGTAAATCTAGAAGGCTTTCTAGGTGTTAAAGTTATCGATAGGATGCAGTTGATTTTAGATATTTTTGCCCTTAGAGCGAGGTCGCACGTCGGCATGCTACAGGTTGAATTGGCACAGTTGAAATATTTGCTGCCACGTTTGTCGGGAAGTAAGGGATTAGAACTCAGTCGTCAAGCGGGTGGTATTGGCTCGCGCGGTGCAGGTGAAAGTCAATTAGAAACAGACCGCAGACATATTCGTCACCGCCTTGAAATCATTGAAGCACAGCTTAAAAAGGCTGAGAAAGTCCAAGAAAATAGCCGTCAAAAACGCAATCAATCAAATGTCTTTAAATTGGGATTAATTGGCTATACCAATGCAGGAAAATCCTCAGTCTTTAATGCCTTAACGCAAAAAATTCAGTATGAACAAGATGAATTATTTGCGACTTTGGATGCAACGACCAAGGACTTTTCACTACAAGATGAATTTACAGTCACATTGACCGATACGGTTGGGTTTATTCAGGATTTACCGACGGAGCTAGTGCAGGCCTTTAAATCGACACTTGAGGAGTCGAAAAATGTGGATTTATTGCTACATGTGATTGATGCGTCAGATGCCAATCATAAGATTCATGAGGATGTTGTTGAGAGCATCATGAAAGATTTGGAAATGTCAGATATTCCGGTTTTGACTGTTTATAATAAATTGGATTTGGCGGATGATTTTGCGCCAACTATTTTGCCGAATGTTCAGATTTCAATTAAATCAGAAGCGGGAGTTCAGCAACTGCGACAGGCTATTATTGCTAAAATTAAGGAACTGTTTGTACCTTTTGAACTGACGTTACCTTATGAGGCAGCGTATCAATTACCAATACTTAGAAAAATTGCTTTAATTGATACGGTTGTTGCAGAAGATGAGACTGAGACTTACTATGTGTCAGGTAGTATTTCTGAGCGAGAAAAATGGAGGTTAACAGAAGATGGATTATGTTGAGTTAGCGATTAAATCAGGCGGTTTTATGGCTATGGATCGCGTCTTGTTAACCAATCGGTTGGCAACTTTAGAAACGGAGCAGGAGAAGTTAGCTTATATTTGTCCGCCGGCAAGCGTGATTAATGCTTATTTTGCTGAGCTGTATCAAAAACAAGGACCAGGAGTTGCGACAGACTACTTTTTAGAGTTGTCAACGACCTTTAAGAGTTTTTCAGCGACACCTAGTTTTGACTTAGAAGGTGCGAGTCATGCCCCGACTTTTCGCTTTATTCGTTTGAATTTATTGGGTAAATCTTTTGGTTTTGCCTATGAAAATGCTGATGGGCAAGCGATTGTCTTTAGTGAAAATCCTGATGAAGCAATGACAGATGAGCTGTTATTTGAAATTGCTCAGCTTTTCCCACAGTATATCATTTGTTTAGAGCAAGACCAATTAACGATGGCGACACATGACTTTGGTGAGTTTGATGAGGTGATTGCTCTGGATGAACTGACAACTAAGTCTGAAAATGAATCATATATTAAAATAACTGCCTTGAATATTGCAGATGGCTTGGCACAGTACGATAAACTGGTAAATCATAGCATTAGTCAGCGAAAAATGGTACAATTCAGTCATAGAACATTTTCACTTTATATCCAGAAAGTAGGCTTAAAATGACAGCAGTATTCCTTATTTTTCTACTCATCATTATCATTGTGGTTTTGGCGAGTCTTTCGAGCTTGTTTTATGTCGTGAAACAACAAAGCGTTGTTATTATTGAGCGCTTTGGTAAGTTTACGACGATTGCAAACTCAGGTTTCCACTTTAAATTACCTTTTGGCATTGACCGAATTGCAGCACGCGTACAACTCCGTTTGCTCCAAAACGATATGAATGTTGAAACGAAAACACAAGATAATGTTTTCGTCCAAATGACGGTGGCGACGCAGTATCGGGTAAATGAGCAGAACGTGACAGACGCTTATTACAAGCTGATGAATCCAGGTGAGCAAATTAAGTCTTACATTGAAGATGCTTTGCGGTCAAGTGTGCCTAAATTGACCTTGGACGAGCTTTTTGAGAAAAAAGATGAAATTGCCCTCGAAGTGCAACGTCAAGTGGCTGAAGAAATGTCAACTTATGGCTATATCATCGTGAAAACTTTGATTACTAAAGTTGAACCAGACGCTGAAGTGAAACAATCGATGAATGAAATCAATGCGGCACAACGGAAACGTGTGGCAGCGCAAGAACTTGCCAATGCGGACAAAATTAAAATCGTGACAGCAGCTCAAGCCGATGCTGAAAAAGACCGCCTTCACGGGGTCGGGATTGCTGAGCAACGTAAAGCGATTGTTGACGGTTTAGCACTTTCAATCAAGGAAATGAAAGATACGGGTGTGGATATTTCAGAAGATCAAATCATGTCGATTCTTTTGACCAACCAATATTTGGATACCTTGAACCAATTTGCTAATAATGGTAATTCGTCAGTTTTCTTACCAAGTCAACCTGATGGTATCGAAGATATTCGTACACAAATTTTGACAGCACTACAAGCTAAAGGTTAATTCTGAAAGCGTAGAAGTATAGTCGCAGTTTGTCATCAATTGTTAAATTAGAAAAACTTCTCCCAAACGGAGAAGTTTTTTTGCCTTTTAGCGAAAAATTTGTTAAACTATAGTAGTTGTCAAACAGAAATTCCGTCCTTAGTGTAATGGATATCACGTAAGATTCCGGTTCTTGAGATGGGGGTTCGATTCCCTCAGGACGGATTTTTTTCTTTTATAAAGGCATCTCTAGAAATGTTTGCAAAGTGTTAAAGCTATATTTTTAAAGGTGTCATAAGCTTGAAGAGCGAAAGGAAACCATGGAAATACAATTTTTGGGAACGGGCGCTGGGCAACCAGCCAAGCAACGAAATGTGACCTCAATTGCGCTGAAATTACTTGCTGAGCGTAATGAAATCTGGCTATTTGATTGTGGTGAAGCAACCCAACACCAGGTTTTAGAGACGAGTATTCGCCCGCGAAAAATTACTAAAATTTTTATCACGCATATGCATGGCGACCATATTTTTGGGTTGCCTGGTTTTTTGTCTAGTCGAAGCTTTCAGACATCTTCCTCAGCTGATCAACCGCAAAATTTAGATATTTATGGGCCAGTCGGCATCAAAAACTATGTCATGACCTCTCTCAGACTATCAGGCAGTAAACTCAGCTATCGGATTAATTTTCATGAGCTAGACGCCAGTCATGCTGGGAAAATTTACTCAGATGAGACCTTTGAAGTCCACATGGCGACACTCGACCACACGATTTATTGTATGGGTTACCGCATCGTCGAAAAAGACAAAAAAGGCGAGCTAGATGCACAAGCACTCAAAGCAGCGGGTGTGCCTTTTGGTCCACTTTTTGGGAAGATAAAAAATGGTCAAGATATTGAAGTCAATGGTGAATTGATTAAAGCAGCAGATTTTATAGGCCCAGATAAAAAAGGCCGTGTGGTGACGATACTAGGGGACACACGCCAGACAGACCAAGCGATTCGCTTGGCAATCGGTAGTGATGTGCTCGTACATGAAGCGACTTACGAAGCTGGTGAGGCTAAAGTTGCTAGAAGTCATGGACATTCGACGACAAAACAGGCTGCTGAAGTCGCCAAACAAGCACATGTCAAGCGCTTGTTACTGACACACATCTCAGCACGTTATGTCGGTCCTTTAGTGACACAGCTTGTTCAAGAGGCAAAACAGACTTTTGAGAATAGTTATGTTGTCAAAGACTTGTATGAAGAAGTGATTCAGTCATGAAAAATTTATTGATAACAGGTGCGACAGGTGATATTGCGCGCGAAATTGCCAAACAGGTTCAAGGCTATCGCTTAATTTTATTATCACGAGATGTCAGCAGTCTAACAGATATTTCTGAGTACCTGTATCAAGTTGATATATCGGATGAAGTGGCTGTGATGGCGACATGTCAACATATTTCAGAGCAGTTTGGTGCGGTTGATGTTCTGATTAACAATGCGGGATATGGTTATTTTAAGCCATTTTTGTCTGACCATACTGATGATGTTCGTCAAATGTTTGACATTAATGTCTTAGCTACGATGCGTCTCATACGTGCTTTTCTACCAGATATGATAGCCCAGAAATCGGGTCAGATTATTAACATTGCCTCTATTGCAAGCTACATGGCGACAGCTAAAACGACCACTTATGCCGCAACGAAGTTTGCTGTTCGTGGCTTTTCAAATGCACTACGTCAAGAAGTCGCTGATGCCAATATTAAGGTGCTAGTTGTCAATACTGGTCCTGTCTTAACTAAGTTTCATGCCGCAAATCCTGAGTATCTGGAAAAAGTTGGGAAAAATGCGGTGACTGCAACAGTTGTTGCGAAAAAAATCGTTTATCATCTCGGATCTAATAAGCGAGAATTAAATTTACCTTGGCAGCTAAACTTGGCCCGCATTTTTTCAATGAATTTTCCAAGTCTAGCAGATAAAATAACTCGGAGGTTTTTTAATCTAAAATGATTACACCTACCTATGATTGGCAAGTCAATACGGATGAACCGTCAGATGAATTTGTCAAGTTAGTCAAAAAACAAAAACTAGATGACCTTTCAGCTAGATTGCTCTGGAAACGTCAAATTCGAACAGAAGAAGACTTAACGACTTTTTTAAATCCGTCACTTGATAATTTGCATGACCCATTCTTATTTTATAGCATGAGCCGAGCGGTTGAACGCATCCGTCAAGCAGTTGCCAATCAAGAAATTATCTTGATTTATGGTGACTATGATGCGGATGGCATGACAAGTGCGAGTATTATGAAAACAGCACTAGATGAAATTGGTGCTGAAAGTCTGGTTTATTTACCTAATCGTTTTACCGACGGCTATGGCCCAAATTTAGATGTTTATAAGTATTTCATTGAAAATGAAGGGATTGGCCTGATTATTACGGTGGATAATGGTGTTGCCGGTCATGAAGCGGTAGCTTACGCCCAGGAAAGTGGCTGTGATGTCATCATCACCGACCACCATTCACTACCAGAAACGTTACCGGATGCCTACGCCATTATTCACCCAGAACATCCAGATGGGCATTATCCATTTAAAGACCTAGCAGGCTGTGGCGTGGCTTTTAAGGTCGCCTGTGCGCTCTTGGAATATATCCCATCAGAAATGCTCGACTTAGTTGCAATTGGCACGATTGCAGATATGATGTCACTCACAGATGAAAATCGAATTTTAGTCAAATTTGGTTTAGAAATTCTGAAGAATACTGAACGTGTTGGTCTTGAAGCCTTGCTCAAAGTAGCAGGGATTGAATCAAGCGATATCACTGAAGAAACGATAGGCTTTCAAATTGCGCCAAGACTAAATGCCCTCGGTCGAATTGACGACCCAAATCCCGCTATCGAATTGTTGACAGGTTGGGATGAAGATGAGACCCGTCAAATTGCCGAAATGATTGACCAGAAAAATGTTGAGCGTAAAGCGATTGTGGCTGAGATGATGCAAGAGGCTGAAAGTCAGTTGGATGATAGTCCAGTTCAGTTTATTTATCAGACGGGTTGGAATCCTGGCGTGCTTGGGATTGTCGCAGGACAATTACTTCAAAAAACAGGTAAGCCGATTGTTATGTTGTCAGAAGAAAATGGCATTTTAAAGGGCTCAGCACGCTCAATTCCTAACTTCAATATATTTGAGGCCTTGACACATCATCGTGATTTATTGCTTGCTTTTGGAGGTCATGCACAAGCAGCAGGTATGACCTTAGAGTTAGCAAAATTACCTGAGATTAAGGCTGCTGTCGCTGATTTTATTAAGCAAAACAAAATCGATATGTCTGAGAAAAATACTTTGATTTTGGATGACGAAATTATGCTATCTGATGTGACTTTGGAGACGATTAAATCACTATCTCAGCTAGCACCATTCGGTCAGGAAAATCCTAAACCTCAGTTTTTGGTGAGTGACTATCAGGTGATTCAAAGTCGTGCAATGGGACAACAAAATGCACATCTTAAATTTAAAATGCAACAAGACAAGACTCAGTTGGAAGCAATTTATTTCGGTCATGGGCAAGAAACACTTGACTTTGAGCAGACAGCACCAGACCTTGCAGTGACTTTATCAGTCAATACTTGGAACGGCAACACATCTGTTCAGTTAATGATTATAGATGCACGAGTTGAAGGCAGCCAATTGCTTGATTTAAGAAATCAGCAAAATCAGACACAAATTCCAGAAAATGCCTTTATTTTCACAAATGAATCGGAAAATCATGCTATAATGAGTGAGGTTCTGGTGATTGCGGAAACACCTAATGATGCGGATGCCTTAGCGAAGTTAGAAAAAATCGTTGCTGAACATGACTTTACAGCGATTTATTTCCAAAATCAAATCAAGCAAGCCTATTATCTAACGGGTGGTGGTACGCGTGACCAGTTTGCTAAGTTTTATAAGACGATTTATCAGTATCCAGAATTTGATGTGCGTTATAAACTTAAAAACTTAGCTGAATTTCTGAATATCCCTGACATTTTACTCGTTAAAATGGTTCAGATTTTTGAAGAGTTGGCATTTGTAACGATTAAAGATGGCCTAATGACTGTCAATCAATCAGCTGCCAAACGTGAGATTTCAGAGAGCGAAATTTATCAAGCACTACAAGAATTAGTCAAAATACAAGCTTTCTTTGCATTATCGCCTGTAAGTGACATTTATCATAAATTGAAAGAGAACTAAAATGGATTTAAAAAACTATATTGCAACGATTCCTGATTACCCTGAAAAAGGGATTGAATTTCGTGACATCTCGCCTCTAATGGCTGACGGTAATGCTTATAGCTATGCGGTTCGTGAAATTGTGCAATATGCGCAAGATAAACAAATCGACATGATTGTAGGACCTGAGGCACGTGGCTTTATCGTTGGTTGTCCAGTTGCTTTTGAATTGGGGGTAGGCTTTGCACCTGTTAGAAAACCAGGTAAATTGCCACGTGAAGTGATTGAAGCACAGTACGAAAAAGAGTACGGCTTTGATACTTTAACGATGCATGCAGATGCCATTAAACCAGGACAACGTGTTCTAATCGTAGATGATTTGTTGGCAACGGGCGGTACAGTTAAAGCAACAATTGAATTGATTGAACAAATGGGTGGAATTGTTGCAGGTTGTGCCTTCCTTATTGAGCTAGATGACCTCAATGGCCGCGAAAAAATTGGCGATTATGCGTATAAAGTACTCATGCATTACTAAAAAGATTAATCTTATGGTAAAATAGTCTTATACTCAATTAACCACGGAAAGAAAATATTTTGGACTATTTTCCGCCACTTCATCGTTGATCGAATTGGAAAAATAGCTCAAAAATTTTGTTTCTTTTCTGGAGTTAAATGGGCAAGATAAACTAGATAGCTTATCTTAGACATGCTGTCGTGAGGTAACCCTATACTTTGTTTGATGGAGATAATAAATTGAAAATTAAAGCATTTGAAAATCAAGATTTGTCAGAACTTTCTATGATTGAAGTCGCACACGCGATGTTGGAAGAAAAAGGCAAGGAAATGGACTTTAACGTCCTTGTCAACGAAATCCAAGACTATCTTGGCAAATCAGATAGTGAAATTCGCGACCGTCTGTCACGCTTTTATACAGAATTAAATACAGATGGTAGTTTCATCCCACTTGGTAATAATGTCTGGGCTTTACGTTCATGGTATGCCATTGATGAAATTGATGAAGAAGTTGTAGCGCTTGATGAGTTGGATGACGAAGGCGACCGTCCTAAGAAAAAACGTAAAAAAGTGAATGCTTTTGCAGTAGATGGCATTGACATTGACTATAGTGATGATGACCCAGAAGATGATGACAATATCACTGATGCGGATGCCACTTATGACGATGAAAATCCAGATGACGAAAAAGACGAGGTTGAAGCCTTTGATGTCGAACTTGAAGAAGTTGAGATTGATGATGCCGAAGTTGATGGTATCGAAGAAGTAGACGATGAAGATGATGAAGATGAAGACGAAGATGACTTAGTCAATAAAAAATAATGGAGAAATCCATATTTTTTATTAAATTCTTGATTTTCAGGGATTTTCGTGTATAATCTAAAATGATAACTCATGACACCTCATCTAGTGAAATCTAGTCAAGTGTGTCTTACGAAAGTAGAAGATTGTTAATTTGGTAGAAAAAGATACGAAAAAATTTGAGCGAGAGACGTTTAAAGATAAAATTCTCCGCCAATTAGAAGAGGCTAGTCAATCTCTCGATGATGTCGCATCAGAGACTGGTTTTGCTACACCTAAAAAAACGTCAGTTACGCCTAAGTCAACCAATCGTTCTCAGGATTCCGATTATTTGTCTGATCCATCAACTCATGATGGGACATTTGATGAAACTGAACGTCCGTTCAGATCACGTTCGATTGCAAGTCGTGCATCAAAAGAATTGTCGGCTGAGTCTGAGTTTGATCCAGCGTTTCAAGATGTGCCTGATTCTTCCAAAGCATTTGGGGCACCTGAGCGTCGAACGTCGAATGCGTCTTTTAATCGTGGGGAAGAAGACTCACTAAAAGAGGATACAGCAGAAATTAAAAATATTAAAAGGGTTTCGCGTCAATCGCAAGAAAGTTATACGCGTTCAGCCAAGAAAAAATCTAAAAAATTGGCAGGCAAGATTATTGCAATTGTCGTTCTTGTCTTATTTGTTGTCGGAGGGGCAACTGGTTTTTTAGGCTATAGATATGTTAAGAGCGAGATTCAACCTTATAGTTTGACGGATAAGTCTACAAAGGCAATTGACATTCCTATCGGTGCTGCCAGCAAGGAAATTGGTCAAATTCTTGAGAAAAATCACATTATCAAAAATGCGACTGCCTTTCAGTATTATACGAAATTGAAAAGTTTAACTGGTTTTAAATCAGGGTTTTATAACCTTTCGCCAAGCATGACACTAACGGAGATTGCGAAAACTTTACAAGTAGGTGGGACAGAGAAACCTGTTGAGCCCGTTTTAGGAAAAATAACGATTCCAGAAGGTTACACCATTGACCAAATGGCGGAGAAGATTTCAGATAATGTATTGACGAAATCAGAAAAGGACAAGACGCCGTTTACCAAGGAAGAGTTCTTGAAAGTGGTGACGGATTCGGCTTTCATTGAGAAGATGAAAACGACTTATCCGGAGCTTTTCGAGTCGTTGCCGGCTAGTGATTCTGGTGTTAAATATCAGTTGGAGGGTTATCTTTTCCCTGCGACTTATGAGTACACGAAGAAATCTACAATGGCATCTGTCGTTGAACAGATGATTGCTGTGATGAATCAAAATCTCCAGACTTACTATGCAACGATTAAAGCTAAGAATCAAACGGTTAATGAAATATTGTCTATCGCAGCCTTGACTGAAAAAGAAGCCAATAATGATGCTGACCGACGTAATGTCGCGCAAGTTTTCTATAATCGAATGAATGTTGGCATGACTTTGGGCTCGAATATTTCGATTCTGTATGCAGAAGGTAAGTTAGGGCAAAAGACTACTTTGGCTGAGGATGCGGCTGTGAATACGTCGTTAGACTCACCGTTTAACTTGTATCTTCATCAAGGTTATGGTCCTGGTCCAGTGACTAGCCCAAGTCTATCTGCGATTAAGGCAGCAGTTGAGCCGACAGACAACAATGACTTGTATTTTGTAGCAGATGTGACGACCGGCAAGGTTTATTTCTCAGAAACTCAAGCCGAGCATGATGCGAATGTTCAAAAATATGTCAATGACAAGCTAGACAATAAAACATCAGATACAGAAGTATCACAATAAAAAAATTTAAAAGAGGGAAAGGAGATGAGGTTCATTGCTCGTGGTAGCATTTAACGTGATTGCATCATTGTTAGACGTATCTACAAGCAGTGACTCAACATCTTAGATTATGGCAGATACAAAAACCTATCAAATGACCCGCGAGGGCTTTGAAGAATTAGAAGCAGAATTAGACAATCTCAAACTTGTGAAACGTGCTGAAGTTGTTGAACGTATTAAAGTTGCACGTTCTTATGGTGACTTATCGGAAAACTCAGAGTACGAAGCAGCTAAAGATGAACAAGCATTCGTCGAAGGTCGTATCGCGACAGTAGAGACAATGATTCGTAATGCTGAAATCGTTGACAATGCAGGTGTGAAAAGCAATGAAGTTGCACTTGGTAAAACAGTCACTTTTGTTGAAGTTGGCGAAGACGAAAAAGAAACTTACAAAATTGTTGGTTCTGCCGAAGCGGATCCTTTCAACGGAAAAATCTCAAATGAATCACCAATCGCGGCAGCACTTATCGGCCGTAAAACTGGTGATACAGTTATGATTCCATTACCTGTTGGCGAAATGGAAGTGAAAATCGTCAAAGTATCTTCTAAGTAAGTGTTAGGAGATAAGAACACATTAAAAACCATCCGGTTTAGCGGATGGCTTTTTGTATATTTCGCTTGTGTGTGCTAAGTTTAATCTTCAATCACTATAATAGAATACCTTTACTTGCTAGATTTTCCAGACACTCCTTTAAATAGGCTTGATTATGCTCGGGATAGATCGGAGTTGTTTGAGGACAAGGCTTGAGCGTCTCGTATTTGGGACATTTCAGACCGCGATAATCTGGTGCTAACCATTTTTTATCAGGATGATAACCACGTGCGGTCATCTCAGACATGACTAAGAGATGATATTGATAGAGCTTGTAAGGTGAATGCTCAAAGACATAATTGACTGTGGCGTGTTTCTTGCCCCACCCATTTCCTCTCAGTGCTGACGTCTCACGGTGTTGCCCTAGTAATTGCTGTCGTGGTAATTGGCGCAGCAACTTTTCGTGCCAAAGTCTCATTTTAATTTTCTCTTTTCCGGCATCTCATGAATCAATCGTGATTGCATTAAATATGTCACCTGATATTTTGATGTTAAACTTTTTAAAAACGGCCCTAAACCATCGTCATCAACCTCTAATTCATCCAATAAATGCAGATAAGCACGTTTTTCTTCAGGTGTTGCTATCTTCTTGAAATATCCCCAAACGTGCTCATAGGCTGTTGTCAGTGTTTTACGCGTAGGGGCTTGTCGTGCAGCCTCGTCTATTAATTTATCAAATGTGAGTGTCGTCTCATCTGTCCACTCATTGTTTTTAGCGAGTACCCTGATTTGATTGTAAAGCTGTTGTGAGCGGGCCATGACCCAATATTTATGTTCTGCCCACTTCACTTGCCAAGCTGTCATGATTTCTCCTTCTGACTATAATGTCTATCTACTCTTGTCATGTTAAACCATCTAACTCCTCTGCCTGCTACTGTTTTGAGTAGGCTATGACTTTATCTTGCCAAGTGTCGTAGATGTTCAGTAAGATTGCTCTGCTGTCTTGTGTGAGGTCTGCGACATCAACTTGGAAAAGCTTGGCTAATTTTTCAAGATTGTCTCTTTTGGGATGAGTAATGTCCTTTTTCCAAAAGCTGTAGGCAGATCTTGAAATGCAGAAGTGTTTAGTGATCTCCACTTGGCTCAAGTGATGGCTTAATCTTAGTTTTTTTAGATTTTGACTTAAACTCATGGCGGGAATCTTTCTTAAAATAGTGGCAAGCTTTTTCTTACCATTAGGGTAATCTATTTTTGAAATTTAGTCAATGGCTATTTCAGAAAACATTATTTTTAAATTTTAGAACTAATTTGTGCGTATATTGGTATGAGGTGATAGTCTATGGCATTTTAAATATGTTTGGGATGACCGATTTCATCCAATCACGTTGATGTTTTCTAACAAGTGTTTATTAGGTATGACTGACTAAATAAAGCAAAACTAAATAAAGAAAAAGCGTGCTAATCAAACGATTGTTAAAGGCCTTTTAGAATAGGTTTTAAAGGACTTGAAAGTAGCAAAAAAAAATAAAAAATGATACAATGGTCAAACAAGGTCAGAAAATATCGGACATGACATCACAGAAGAACTTCTAATGGACGATCCCGCTAAGGCGGAGTGATAGTGTTGGTTAAGTTTCGAGATTTTACGCAGTAAAATAGCAGAAAGGAGAAATTGTGAAAAACACATCAGATATGATAGAGAAGTACCTCAAGGAGTTACTTGCTCAGGCAGCAGAAATTGAAATTCGACGTTCAGAAATTGCAGAACATTTTGGCGTTGTCCCGAGTCAGATTAACTATGTCATTAAGACACGCTTTACCTTGCCAAAAGGCTTTGAAGTTGAAAGTAAGCGTGGCGGTGGCGGCTATATTCGAATTGTCAGAATTCAATATTCAGATGCGCATGATTTCTTAATGGACATTTTGGCTAAAATGCCAGAAAAAATGACCGTCAGCATGGCACAAGACCTCATGCAGTTGATGTTTAACGAAAAAATCGTGACAGAGCGCGAAGGCAATCTCTTGCTTGCAACGCTGAGTCACCCAGTCGTGACAGACTTACAACGCGCCATTTTATTAACCTCAATGATTCACCGACTGGATAAGATGGACTAAGGGAGTGGCTAAGCCGGCCTCTTGGAACCATAAAACTAAGGAAATAACGATAAATGACACAAAATTATACACGCATACTTGAAGATATCCTCAAAACAGCTCGCATTTTTGCCGCGGGCAATGGTTATGATTACGCAGAAACGTCACACATCCTGGCAGGGATGCTATCAAGCAATGATAGTTTTGGCCAAAACATTTTAACAGATCACGATGTAACGATTGAGACAGTGCTTGATGAAATCGAACAACATCAATTACCTGATCAAACAAAAGCAGTGCAAGCCATTCAGTTTTCACCTAAAGTAGAGCAGCTGTTGTTTGAAGCAGATGCACTTGCAGCGCAAAATCACCTAGCAGAAACCGGTTCTGAGCATTTACTCTATGTAATGTTGACAGATGATGACAATGTTGCCAAGAAAATCTTGGAACTTCATAAAATCAAAATTGCTGAAATTCTCAAAGATTTGATTGAGCTTGGCAATATGAATGTTAAAAAAATAGCAAAAAAAGCAGTTACACCAATGGGTAAACGTGACATCGCATCAGGTGTTTCAGCGACGAGTATCACACCGACCCTTGATTCAGTAGCGCGTGATGTGACAGAAGATGCCAGACAAGGTCGCATTGACCCGATGATTGGCCGTGATAAGGAAATCGAGCGCGTGATTCATATCTTGAGTCGTCGTACGAAAAATAATCCTGTCCTTGTTGGTGAGCCCGGTGTTGGTAAATCAGCCATTATCGAGGGGCTCGCACAGCGCATGATTGATGGCAATGTTCCTGCCAACATGGCGGACGTACGACTCATGTCACTCAATATCGCCAATGTCGTTGCCGGCACGAAATTCCGTGGGGAATTTGAGGACCGCATGACAGCCATTGTCGATGAAGTCAGTCAAGACGCAAAAACGATTGTTTTTGTTGACGAATTGCATACGATTGTTGGTGCTGGTGGTGGTACAGATTCTGTTACGGATGCCTCAAATATTATGAAACCTGCACTAGCGCGTGGCGAGTTTCAGCTGATTGGTGCAACGACTTTTAATGAGTATCAAAAATACATCGAAAAAGATGCAGCTCTGGAACGTCGCTTTGCGAAAGTTACGGTTGAAGAACCATCATCAGAGGCATCTATCGCTATTTTACAAGGCCTACAAAGCAAATTTGAAGCCTATCATCAAGTCAAGTTTGATTCAGATGCTGTCAAGGCAGCCGTTCAGCTTAGTGTTCGCTATATGCCAAGTCGTAGACTTCCTGATAAAGCTATTGACTTACTTGATGAAGCAGCTGCAGCTGTTAAAATTTCGGCTAAAAACAATCTGTCTGAGCAAAGCAAGCTAGATAAAAAAGCTTTACAACTTGATGAACAGCTACAAGAGGCGATTATCAATCAAGATTTTGTCCTAGCTAAAAGCATCAATCAAGACCTGCAAAAACTTGATATTAAACGTGAAAAACTGACGGTTAAAACACAGTCAGCGCGCGTGAGTGAGTCAGATGTCTTTGCGGTCGTCTCTAACTTGACTGGTGTGCCAGTCACACAGATGAGCAAAAACGAAATGACCCGCTTGGTTAACCTTGAAAAAGAACTCCACAAACGGGTTATCGGACAAAGTCAAGCCGTTACCGCTGTCGCAAGTGCCATTCGTCGTAGCCGCTCAGGCATCTCAGATGACAGACGTCCAATGGGCTCATTCATGTTTTTAGGCCCTACCGGAGTCGGAAAAACAGAGCTTGCCAAAGCCTTGGCAGAGACCGTTTTCGGCGATGAAAACAGCATGATTCGCATTGATATGAGCGAATACATGGAAAAATTCAACACCAGTCGTTTAGTTGGGGCACCTCCTGGCTATGTCGGTTACGACGAAGGTGGCCAGCTAACCGAGCAAGTGCGCAACAAGCCTTATGCCGTCGTCTTGTTTGACGAGGCAGAGAAAGCTCACCCTGATGTCTTTAACCTCTTGCTCCAAATCCTTGATGATGGCTTTATCACGGACGGTAAGGGGCGCAAGGTCGACTTCCGTAACACGATCATTATCATGACTAGTAATTTAGGGGCGACCTCTCTGCGTGATGATAAGACGGTCGGTTTTGGGGCGGCAAACGCCTCTACCGACTACGTCGCTATGAAGACTAGAATTTTGGAAGAGTTGAAAAAACGGTATCGCCCAGAGTTTCTCAACCGTATCGATGAGAGCATTGTCTTCCACCCACTTTCTGAGCAGGAACTATCAGATATCGTTAAAATCATGGCTAAGCCTTTGATTAAACGCTTGGCAGCTCGTCATATCACCTTAAAATTATCAACGAGTGCCTATCAGCTTATCGCCAAAAGTGGCTTTGAGCCAGAATATGGCGCTCGGCCAATTAGAAAAGCTTTGGAGAAAAAATTGGAAAATACACTTTCTGATAAAATTTTATCAGGAGATATTAAAGCTGGAAATACAGTCTCAGTCGGTGTTTCCAAAGGCGAACTCACCTTCAAAGTGACTGATTAGTCAAAAAGGTATTGTAAAATATTTGTGAAAAAACCGTTTTCACGGTATAATAAAAATATAAAAGATAAAGAGGTGACTATCATGATTAAATTTAACATTCGCGGTGAAAACATCGAAGTAACAGACAGCATCCGCAGCTACGTTGAAGAAAAAATCAGCAAACTTGAAAAGTATTTTACTGAAAATCAAGAGCTGACTGCCTACGTTAATCTTAAAGTTTACGCTGAAAAAACGTCAAAAGTTGAAGTGACAATTCCAGCTAAAAACATTACACTTCGTGCAGAAGATACCTCTCAAGAGTTGTATGGTTCAGTTGATTTGGTTCAAGAAAAATTGGAACGTCAAATTCGCAAATACAAAACAAAAGTGCAAAAGAAACGTAACCACATTGCAACTGGTAAAGTCTTTGAAACCTTTGTTGAATTGGCACCAGAAGAAGAAATCGAAGAAGCAAATATTGAAATTGTTCGGACTAAGAACATCAATTTGAAACCTATGGACGCTGAAGAAGCAGTGCTTCAAATGGATTTAATCGACCATGACTTCTTCATCTTTACAGATGGTGAAACAGGTGCGACAAGCATCGTTTACCGTCGCGAAGATGGAAATATTGGTCTGATTGAAACCAACTAATATCTCCTCATTAGTATGATAAACAAAAAAGTCGACACATCGTGTTGGCTTTTTTGTTATGATTTAGAATAAATGTCTCAAGATTAAATATGTAAGCACTTGAAATGAAAATTTTCTGTAAAAAAAGGTGTGGGACAGTATTTTTTCTTGAAATATCCGTAAAATAGTGGTAATATAAGGTGGTAATTAAAAAAATGCCATCGGGTGTTTAAAATTAAAGGAGACAAAAATGTCAATTATTACTGATGTTTACGCTCGCGAAGTCCTCGACTCACGCGGTAACCCAACTATTGAAGTAGAAGTTTACACTGAATCAGGTGCATTCGGCCGTGGAATGGTACCTTCAGGTGCTTCTACTGGTGAACATGAAGCTGTTGAGCTCCGTGATGGTGACAAATCTCGCTACCTTGGTAAAGGCGTACAAAAAGCTGTTGACAACGTAAACAACGTTATCGCTGAAGCTATCATTGGTTACGATGTTCGTGACCAACAAGCTATCGACCGTGCGATGATCGCTTTGGACGGAACACCTACTAAAGGTAAATTAGGCGCTAACGCTATTCTTGGTGTGTCTATCGCTGCTGCTCGTGCTGCTGCTGACTTCCTTGAAGTACCACTTTACCACTACCTTGGCGGTTTCAATACTAAAGTATTGCCAACGCCTATGATGAACATCATCAATGGTGGTTCACATGCCGACAACTCTATTGACTTCCAAGAATTCATGATCATGCCTGTTGGCGCGCCTACTTTCAAAGAAGCGCTCCGTTACGGTGCAGAAGTATTCCACGCTTTGGCTTCAATCCTTAAAGCTAAAGGATACTCTACTGCCGTTGGTGATGAAGGTGGTTTCGCACCTAACTTGAAATCAAACGATGAAGGTTTCGAAGTGATCATCGAAGCAATCGAAAAAGCTGGTTATGTACCAGGTAAAGATATCGTTCTTGCTATGGATGCTGCATCTTCTGAATTCTATAACAAAGAAAAAGGCGTTTACGAATTCGGTAAATTGGCTAACAAACCAGAAGAAGAGTGGGAACTTAAAACTGAGAAAGACATGATTGCTTACTACGAAGAACTCGTAGCTAAATTCCCAATCATCTCTATCGAAGATGGTCTTGACGAAAACGACTGGGAAGGTTGGAAAGAATTCACTAAAGCACTTGGTGACAAAATTCAACTCGTTGGTGACGACTTCTTCGTTACAAACACTGACTACCTCAAACGTGGTATCGCTGAAGGTGCTTCAAACTCAATTCTTATCAAAGTTAACCAAATCGGTACTTTGACTGAAACTTTTGAAGCAATCGAAATGGCTAAAGAAGCTGGTTTCACAGCCGTTGTATCTCACCGTTCAGGTGAAACTGAAGATTCTACAATCTCAGACATCGCTGTTGCAACTAACGCTGGTCAAATCAAAACTGGTTCATTGTCACGTACTGACCGTATTGCTAAATACAACCAATTACTTCGTATCGAAGATCAACTTGGTGAAGTTGCGGTTTACAAAGGCCTTGATTCATTCTACAACATCAAAGATAAATCTCGTTTCTAATCAGTTAACCTGATATCAGAGACTTGAATTGAGAAGAAGAACCTTTAGGGGTTCTTTTTTTGTTATAACAAGTGGATCATTATTTTATTGGAGAGTCTTCATGGCTAACTTAGCACCTTATATTTCGTCAATTTTTAATCTGTCAGTAACATAAATGTACAATGTCAGATTGAAGTGAACATAAGACAATCTATAATTGATTCTAATTAGTTGCAAATATACCCTTATGGGTATATAATGAGTATATAAATATATTGGAGGTTGTAAGGTGAAAAATATAACAGCAGAAGAACTTAAAACTAAGCTTTCGGATAATATTCGAGTGATTGATGTGCGTGAAGGTTACGAATACAGTAATGGACATGTTCCAGGTGCGATTAATATCCCGATGAGTGAAATAGAAGGGCGCGTAAGCGAAATAAAAGAAGGAGACTACATTATTTGTCAATCTGGTGCGCGTTCAACAAATGTCTGTCAATGGCTTGAAATGCAAGGGTTAACTATCACTAATGTTCAAGGCGGAACATCATCATTCAGAGGAGTGTTAGAATATTAATGTTTAATTGGTTTAAGAAAATAGATGCTATCTCAACTTCTGATTTGTCTGTAGCTTTGAAAACTAAAAAGATGCAGTTGATTGATGTACGAGAAACAAGCGAGTATGCTTCTGGACATATCAAAGGCTCTAGAAACATTCCTTTAGGTCAGATTAGCTCATTTACAGCCCCTAAAGGGGTGAGAGTTGCAGTGATTTGTCAGTCTGGTATGCGATCTCGTCGAGCTTATAAAATTTTGAAAAAAAAGGGGTTGGATGTTGTAAATGTAAATGGTGGCATGATGGCATGGAAGGGAAAAATGGTAAACTAAATGACAAAGAGATTTTTGATTATCGGTGGAGTTGCCGGTGGGATGTCTGCAGCAACCCGTTTGCGTCGATTAAATGAAGATGCTGAAATAATTGTATTTGAGAAAGGGCCTTATGTCTCATTTGCAAACTGTGGTTTGCCTTATTATGTAAGCGGAGAAATAAAAGAGCGTGAAGGACTCATAGTTCAATCGGCTACCGCCTTGAAAAAACGATTTAACATTGATGTTCGTGAAAAATCTGAAGTTGTAAAAATTGATAGCGAAACAAAAACGGTGACAGTCCTTTCAGAAGGAGAAGAATACATCGAAAGCTATGACAAATTAATTTTATCTCCTGGAGCAAGACCATTTTTGCCCGATATTATTGGTTTGAATGACTCTGAAAACATTTTTACGTTACGCAATATTCCTGATGTTGATAGGATTGTTGAGTTCATAAAGATGAATAATCCTAAAAGTGCGACAATTATTGGGGCAGGCTTTATAGGCCTTGAAATGGCTGAAAATCTAGCAAATCGTGGATTACAAGTAACAATTGTAGAAAAAGCTCCTCATGTCTTACCACCGATTGATGCTGAGATGGCAGCTTTTGTCAATGAAGAACTTACAAAAAATAGTGTTAAGGTTTTGACGAATGCAGAAGCTGTTAAATTTTCGGGTAATGAGATTTTACTTGATAGCGGTGAAGTGATAGTATCAGATTTAACAATCCTATCAGTAGGTATTAAGCCCGAAACATCGCTTGCAAAACTTGCTGGTATTAAACTCGGGTTCCGAGATGGTATTGTTGTTGATGAACAATACG
The DNA here is from genome assembly GCF_002441885.1 of Pseudolactococcus chungangensis CAU 28 = DSM 22330. Classification (GTDB taxonomy): domain Bacteria; phylum Bacillota; class Bacilli; order Lactobacillales; family Streptococcaceae; genus Pseudolactococcus; species Pseudolactococcus chungangensis. The sequence goes on from NZ_JXJT01000001.1 coordinate 242,471, forward strand.
AAACTTCTATCAAAGATATTTATGCAGTTGGAGATGCAATTGTTGTAAAAAATCAAATTGGTCAAGATTCATTAATCTCACTTGCTAGTCCAGCAAATCGTCAAGGAAGACAAGTAGCTGATATTATTTCGGGATTATCATCTAAAAATAAAGGTTCACAAGGTACAGCAATCGTACGTGTATTTAATTTACAGGCTGCAAGTACAGGCTTGTCGGAGCGTCAAGTTCAATTATCAAATTTAACTTATAAAGCAATTCATATTACTGCGAATGATCATGCAGGGTATTATCCAGGGGCGAGTGCAATTACATTGAAACTCATATTTAACCCTGATAATGGCGAAATATATGGTGCACAAGCAGTTGGTCAAAAAGGTATTGACAAGCGCATAGACATTCTTTCAACTGCGATAAAAGCAGGATTGACAATCTTTGATTTACCTGAATTAGAGTTCACTTATGCACCACCATTTGGTTCAGCTAAAGATCCTGTCAATATGGTTGGCTATGCTGCAATGAATATTGCGCTTGGGCAATCATCCAACATTCAATGGCATGAGCTTGCAAAAGAATTGCTTCAAGGAAAAATATTACTTGATGTTAGAAACCCTGATGAGATAGCAAGAGGGAAATTTGTCCATTCAGTAAATATTCCTCTTGATGAATTACGTTCAAGACTAGGGGAACTTGATAAAACAAAATCCTATATTGTGAGTTGCCAATCAGGATTGCGAAGCTACAATGCAGAACGAATTATGAAGCAAGAAGGCTTTGATGTAAAAAATCTTGATGGTGCTTACGGTCTATACAGCAAAGCCACACAAGAGATGATAGAAAAACCAACACAAAAAAATTAAAAATAACTAAATAGGAAAGTTAAAAAATGTCTAAAAAAATTGTAATTATTGGTGGTGTTGCTGGTGGTGCTACTGCTGCAACCCGTTTACGTCGATTATCAGAAGAAGACGAGATAGTTCTCTTTGAAAAAGGACCATATATTTCTTTCGCTAATTGTGGTTTGCCTTATCATGTTGGGAAAGTTATTAAAGAACGAGAGGATTTATTGCTTCAAACACCAGAAGGGATGAGTGCACAGTATAACCTTGATATTCGAGTACTCAGTGAAGTGTTAGAAGTTCATCCTGAGGATCATAAAGTAATTGTTAAAAATCAGGAAACTGGCGAGACTTATGAAGAAAACTTTGATAAATTAATTATATCAACAGGTGCAAAAGCAATTATACCTCAGATTCCAGGTCTTTCTAATGCAAAGAATGTGTTCACTTTGCGAAATATTCCGGATATGGATAAGATTAAAGCACATATATCTAAATTTAATATTAAAACTGCAACCGTTATTGGGGGTGGTTTTATTGGTCTTGAGATGATGGAGAATCTTGTTGAACTTGGACTTAATGTTCAACTTGTGGAAATGTCACCACAAGTCATGCCTAATATTGATATAGAACTTGCTCAAATGCTCCATAGTCAGATTAATATGCATGGTGTAAAACTCCTTCTTAACAATGGGTTAAAGTCTTTTCATGATAATGGCATGAAAATTGAACTCAATGATGGACAAATATTAGATACCGATATGACGATTTTATCAATCGGTGTAGTTCCCGAAAATTCACTTGCAAAAGATGCCAATATTGAGCTTGGTTTTAAAGGGGCTATCAAAGTTGACCGGCAAATGAGAACAAATTACGCTGATATATATGCTATTGGTGATGTGATTGAAGTTGAAGATGCGGTTTCTGGCCTTCCTACCAATATTCCACTAGCATGGCCTGCAAACCGTCAAGGGCGTTTGGTAGCAGATGTCATCAACGGAATGGAAGCTGAATATACAGGAACGCAAGGGACTTCTGTTGCAAAAGTTTTTGAGCTCACAGTAGCGGGAACAGGCAATTCAGAGCGTTTACTCAAGAGTCAAGGGATTGAGTATGAAGTAATTCATATTCATCCAAATTCACACGCAGGATATTACCCAGGTGCTTCTCCCATAGCACTGAAGCTCTTGTTTGGAAGAAAAGATGGTAAGATTTTTGGGGCTCAAGCTGTCGGGGTAGAAGGCGTTGAAAAGCGTATTGATGTAATAGCGACTGCGATGAAATTTGGCGCGAAAGCACCAGATTTAGCAAAAATTGAATTATCTTATGCACCTCCTTATTCATCCGCCAAAGATCCGGTCAATATGTTAGGGTATACAGCGGATAATATGATGCGTGAGAAAGTCTCAACTTTTCAATGGTCAGAAATTTCGGATTTGAAAGCAGCTGGTGCATATTTCCTTGATGTGCGGGAAGATTTTGAGTTAGCGACTGGCTTGATTGAAGGTGGCATTCAAATACCATTGAACCAACTTCGAGATCGTCTCAACGAATTGCCAAAAGATCAAACGATATATGTGTATTGTCAAGTCGGGGCACGTGGCTACAATGCAGCAAGAATTCTTATGCAAGAAGGATTTGAAGTGAAAAATCTTGATGGTGGATATAAAACTTATAAAAATAGTAAATATCAACTTCGGAATATTACATTCAAGTCTGAAAATCTTGATAAGCCAAAAACTTCGCAAACTTTTAATGGTGAAGATATAGAACTTGATGCTTGCGGTCTCCAGTGTCCAGGCCCAATATTAAAGGTCAAAGAAAATATCGACAAAATGGAATTAGGTCAACGTTTGAATATTAAGGCGAGTGACTTTGGTTTCGCTGCGGATATTGAAAATTGGGCAAAAGCAACAGGTAATACAGTTATCAAAAACGAAATTGAAAGCAATAAAATTGTTGCAACTGTTTTAAAGGGAAAAGAAAATCCCGATGAAGTCTTAAAGGCATTATCAAAGATATCTGAAGGTACACTGACCACGACTCCAAAAGGAGCAACAATTGTTCTTTTTTCTGGTGATCTCGATAAGGCACTTGCTAGTATGATTATTGCAACAGGTGCAGCTTCATTTGGTAAAGAGGTAACCATTTTTTGCACTTTCTGGGGCTTAAATTTGCTTAAAAAGAATGTCAAAATTAAGAAAAAAGGTATAGCAAAGCTTTTTGATATAATGTTGCCGAGCCAAGCTAATCAAATGCCGATTTCTAAAATGAACATGGCAGGCATGGGCTCTGCGATGATTAAAGAAGTGATGAAACAAAAAAATGTTGATGCTTTACCTATCATGATTGAAAAAGCTCATCAATTGGGAGTAAAATTTGTTGCTTGTACTATGAGCATGGACATTATGGGAATTGATAAAGTAGAACTTTTTGATTGGGTAGAGTATGGCGGTGTTGCAACATTTATTGGAGATAGTGAAGAAGCTAACATGCAATTATTTATATAAATAATTGTATATCGGCGATAATACTTTCACATCTTGCAAGGACTTGTTGGGGAGTTGTCTGAATCTACGGTTAAATTGCAAACTAACCGTAGATGAAAATTTCAATACACCATTTGCTTTTAATATTGAAGGTATGTCAACCTGACGAGTCAAGAAATTGGAAAAGAAGTGAAAAATAGAAGAATTGCAACCAAATGCTCAATTCAAGAGATTATTGTTGAGTTTGGAAGTTAAGAAGAGTGTATAATTTTTATATGAATAGTTATAATAACAAAATGGAAAATCGAATTAAGCGTGCTACAGGTCAACTTCAAGGTATCTTGCGGATGATGGAGGAAGATAGGGAGTGTGTTGATGTTATTACACAGCTTTCTGCTGTTCGTTCAAGTCTTGATAGTTTGATTGGAGTCATTGTTGCAGAGAATCTTAAGTCTTGTTTACTCGATGACTCGTCTGATAAGGACATTAAAATAGAACAAGCAATTAAAATGATTATCAAGAAATGATCTATAGGTGATAGATTAATTTGAACAATGCTATGACTAATACACATAAAATATAGTATTAGAACCCATATTTCATATAAGATGATAAAAAAGAATTTCGGGATAAACTATGCTCGAAATTCTTTTTTATGTATGCCATATTTTAATAAAACTCCCCATATTTTGGATATTTAGTCCAAGTTATGGGGAGTACTACTAAGACAAGATAATTTCTTGTCTTTTTATGTTAGATTAGATGAAAATATTGTTTCAAATATTTATTTGAGATAACCAAGGTAATCAAATTTTTCGAAAGTATGGTCATTAGCAATACCAACTAAAATGATATTAGGAGGTAGAGGGGTATTAGGGTCAACATTAAGTTTTAAATGACCTCCTTTATGGAGTCTTGTGCCGATAATATTTAGTTCATATTTTTGACGGATACTCAATTCTGCTAAATTTTTCCCTACCCAAGATTCGGGGATCTTAAAATTAATGATAGAAACATGATTTTCTAAATAGATGATATTTTCGATATGATGTTTAAGTATATTTGATGCAACTTTTTTTCCAGAATCTCTTTCAGGAGAAATGACATCCGTTGCACCAATGCCATACAATACTTCTTCATAAATTTTGTTCTTGGCTTTGGCTATAATTATAGGAATTCCAATTTTTTTACAATTAAGAATCGCAAGAACAGAAGACTCCAAGTTATTCCCAGTTGCAACAACTACTGTTTCACAATGGTCAAGTCCGACAGCTAACAGAAAATTTTTATCAGTTATATCTCCGAGTACAGCTTTGGTGACAATATTTCCAAATTCATTAACAATATTTTCTTTCATGTCAACGGCAATGACATCTTGATCAAATTGACTAAGCTGTCTAGCAACAGCACGCCCAAAAATTCCTAGACCTAAAACTCCCACCAATTTTTTTTTCATATTAAAATCTCCTTATCCGACTAAAATATCAGTTTCAGCATAATTAATGTTCTTTTCCTTCTTTTGAATCAAACTGAACAGGAATGTTATAGGGCCTACACGACCAATAAACATCAGTAACATAATGATGATCCTTCCCTGTGTCGACAATTTTGAAGTCAAATCCATTGTAACGCCAACAGTATTCATAGCCGAAATAGTTTCGAAAAGCAAAGAAAAGGGATCTAAGTTAGGTTCAAAGCTTAACAATAAGGTATAACCAATAACAAGAATAGTAAAGAAGAAAAGCAAGACCGATATGGTTTGTTTAACTGTTTTACTTGCAATAACACGGTGACTAAAAGTTACCAATGATTGCCCAACGAGTTCCGATTTTATAAGAAGAAAAGCAATTGCAAAGGTCGTTACTTTAATTCCGCCAGCAGTTCCACCAGGTCCCCCACCAATAATCATTTGAAACATATAAATGAAATTTGTAGGTGCGAATGTGTCTTTAAATGAAATAGTTGAAAATCCTGCAGTACGCATAGTTACAGTCTGAAAAAAGCTGACCATTATTTGTTGAGGAAAGGTATAATTACTAATTGTTTTGGGGTTATCTTTCTCTAAGTACCATGTTAATAGTGTACCTAAAAATAAAATAATAACTGTTGTTTGCAGTATCAAACGAGTTTGGTTGGATAATTTTTTATAAAAAACACCATGACCTACTGGTTTAGAAAAAAAGAGTCGTTTTAGATTTGCAATGACATCGTCCCAAACTGCAAAACCAATCCCGCCAAATATTATTAATGCTGAGACTGAAAAATTAATGGTGGGGTTTAAAACAAAAGCATTTAAACTTGATGAGCCAAAATTATCAAATCCAGCATTACAAAAAGCAGAAACAGTTAAAAATATACTGTTAAAAATGCCATGTTTTATTCCAAACCGTGGAATAAAATCAGTCATGATAATAATCCCAAATAGAGACTCAATGATTATCGTTGTTTTATATGCAAAAAATAGATATTCTTTGAGATTTTTACTATCTTTTCGATTAAGTGCAGATTGTAAGAGGGTATGACCTGCGAAATTCATTTTTTTTTGAAGAGCAAATACACCAAAGGCAATCAAAGTAATTAATCCTAGACCACCTATCTGCATCAAAATAATTGAAATAGTTTGACCGATGCCGTTGTAAATTTCTGAAATTGGTGCAATTGAAAGCCCTGTTACACAAACCATAGAAATGACATTAAAAAGATTATCAAGATAGGTAGTATGATAGTTATTTTGATATTGGGAAATGGGCAAAGATAAAAGAACGCTTCCAATCAGGATGACTAAAGCAAAACTGAAAGTTATCTGTCGGGTAATTGACCAAGATTTAATCAAAAAAAATTTCACATCTCCTCCTTAAGACATCAGTATAATCATGCAAATTGAATTTATATATTGAGTAACTTCCTAGTGATTTTTTTGAACACATCATTGATATAAATGTAACGATTGTTTTTATTAATAGATAGTCCGTTGATACACTGAAAAATAATTGAGTATCTTTTATGCTTGTTGGATTAAGATTTCTAACCTAGGTATTTCAAGTATTTCTGGTGATATTCTTTTCTCAAAAAAAGATTTTGAATTAATTTAATTATAGCATTTTGTTTTTTAAAAGTGTTATACACAAGTCATGATGGTTACATGATATTCAAATTTTACAAAACTTACCATAAAAATAATCAAGTAAAGTAAGGTGATAGGTTGAATACAAAATGACAAGTTTAACTTCAGGATAGGAATGCCTATCCTTTTTACTTGGACATTCCTGATGATAGAACGGTGATGGAAGTGAAAAAATGCCTCCATGTTAGGTTTTGGAGTAATAAATCACTACTTGCATTAATAGATTTTTTTAGATATTATGATTTGTCAAATTAAGTTAGAATAAAA
>NZ_JXJT01000010.1 GCF_002441885.1 Pseudolactococcus chungangensis CAU 28 = DSM 22330
GGGTAACAAAAAAACACTGATTGAATGCCGTTGCTTACTCAAGTATTGAACCCGCTGTTAATGTTAAACAGGTGGGCGTCTCGCTCTTACTGAAGCAGCTTCCATCTAAAATGGCTTGCACGCTGTAAGATGTCTCAAAGACTCCCGAGGTAATACGATTTAGTCGGTCAAAAATGTGAGTAAGTTCGCACATTCCAGTGCTTTTCTTTATAGTTATATCATAGCATGGTTCCATTTTTTTTGCAAACAATATATCGGGAATCGCTTTCTTTTTTGACAGTAAATTAGTCTATGTCATCAAAAAACAGAAAGTCGACACGCAACTTTCTGTTTTTTCATAGTCTTTTATTGATTCAAAATCGCAAGGGTTTCTGCCAAGTCATCGACATTGACCTCGAGTGTATCGCCTGTTGCACGAATCTTAACTTCAACAATACGGTCAGCTGCTTTTTTACCAACTGTGACGCGCACTGGTAAACCAATCAAGTCGCTATCCGCAAACTTAACACCAACACGTTCTGCGCGATCGTCTTCAAGAACTTGCAAACCTGATTTTGTTAAAGTCTCAACGATTTCAGCTGACAATGCGACAGCTGTTTCATCTTTGACATTGACTGGAATCACGTGTACATCATAAGGTGCCAAACCTTTAGGGAAGTTCATTGACCAAGAGAATTTGTAGTCGCCTTTAAATGTTTTTTCAACATTAATGCGCGCAAATTGCTCTAAAATCGCTGATAACATCCGGCTCACACCGATACCATAACTCCCCATGATGATAGGCTTCGCTTTACCATTCTCATCCAGGACATTGGCACCCATACTTTCAGAATAACGCGTACCAAGTTTAAAAATATGACCGATTTCGATACCACGTGCAAATTTTAGGTGTCCGCCACCATCTGGTGCTGGCTCACCTTCTTTTGCAGTCCGCAAATCAACAAATTCAGTAACTTTAAAGTCACGGTCTAAGTTGGCATTTTGATAATGGAAACCATCTTCATTAGCACCAACGGTAACGTTGACAATGGTTTCAACCACACGATCAGCAATAACTTTAACATCTTCTGGCAAGCCAACTGGTCCTAATGAACCAAATGTTGCACCAAATACTTTAATTGTTTCTTCTTCTGTAGCAGGTTCAACAAAATCAGCACCCAAATGGTTGGTTAATTTAACTTCGTTTAACTCATCATCACCACGGAGTAAGACAACCACGATTTCACCATCTGCATTGTAGACAAGTGTTTTAATGGTTTGCTCAGTTGGCACGTCAAGAAAGGCTGAAACTTCCTCAATCGTCTTCACATCAGGAGTTGCGACTTTTGTCAGTTCAAGTTGCTCTGTATAAGCAGTTGGTTTGACAAATTCAGTCGATGCCATTTCCAAGTTTGCTGCATAGTCTGAGCCATCAGAATAAGCGATAGTATCTTCCCCTGCAATCAACCAGTTAGAAAGTTCTTGCTTGATGTCTTTGATCACAAAGTCTGGGATTTCTGAAATATCAGCAATTGATTTATCTAAAATCAACCATTGTGACAAGTCCGTACGGTCGGGTGTAATCGCCATAAATTCTTGTGAATCTTTACCACCCATGGCACCGCCGTCACCAATGATACCCTTAAAATCAAGGCCAGCACGTGTGAAAATAGTCTCATACGCCTGTTTGTAATCCTGATAAGTTTCATCTAGTGATTCGTAATTAGCATGGAAACTATACCCATCTTTCATGATGAACTCACGACCACGAAGTAGACCGTAACGCGGACGTTTTTCATCGCGATATTTCGGCTGAATTTGGTAGATGTTCAATGGTAGTTTCTTATAAGACGTGATTTCATTTCTGACAAGTGCCGTCATAGTTTCCTCATGCGTTGGGCCGAGGATAAAATCTGATGCATCGCGATTTTTAAGCTTATAGAGGTCAGCGCCATATGTTTCATAACGACCACTTTCTTTCCACAAGTCTGCGGTTAAAAGGGCAGGTGCCAATAACTCCACCGCACCAATAGCCTCAAATTCTTCACGCATGATATTCTTAAATTTTTCAAGCACGCGATTAGCAAGTGGCAGATAAGCGTAGATACCTGCTGAGACTTGACGAACGTAACCTGCACGTACGAGAAGGGCATGGCTGATGACTTGCGCATCAGACGGCATTTCTCGTAAGGTAGGAATAAGCATTTTAGATTGTTTCATGTGTGTGATAGTTGGATAACCCTATCAAGCCCTGCGCTTGGAGATTATCCTTTCCTTTCATTTAATGTTTTCATTATATCAAAAAAAGCGCTGAAATTCAGTACTTTATTAAATAACACTATTCTATCTATCTGTTCTAAACAGTAATATTTCTAAGGAAAGAGAGGATAGTGATTAGGTTAACTAGCATCGCTATGCTATGATACCTCTCACCAGAAAAGAAAACAAAATAGAGAACAGAAGAATGAAGAAAGGACTTATCAAATACGCAATAGAAAATCTGTCTTTCTCTGCTAAATGTAAAACCTTTCTTAGTACAATTAAAGATGAGATTTCCAAACAAACACAACTTACTTTTTAAAAATTATTTTTAAAATTAGACTCTGCCTGTCATCAACTCACCCATACAGAGAAATCAATTAAGCATATCTCAGATAACTTAGGCTTTATGAATGCCAGTTCTTTCATCAAATTTTTCAAAAATAAAACTTCCGAAACACCATTAATTTACCGTAAAATAGCACTTCTATTTTCTATCTAATTCTACTAAGTTTTGATTTCCCTACTCTCAGCTTACTCATATCGCAAAGCTTCTATTGGATTAAGTTTTGCAATTTTGCGTGTTGGCGCAAGTGAGGCAAGCAAAGTCATTACAATCACAAGTCCTACAACAGCTACTAGAGAAAAAAGACTTGTTTGATAGACTTTGGCAGTGATATCGTGAGAATAGCTTCGAACAACAACGTTCCCTATCATACCGATTACTGTTGATAAAATAATTGAAATAAAAAGTGAAGTCATAGCAATTAAAAGTGCTTCAACAAAGAAAATGATATTAATTGCATTGGGCTTGAAACCAATGGCTTCTAAAACGCCTATTTCTCGTGTCCGTTCAATCACACTAATATAAATCATTACAGAGATCATAATTATCGCAACTACAACAGCTTGACTAGACATAAACACCAATAAACCACGTATAATTTGGACAAATTTACCAATAATTTCTAAAATTCCTGTTTGAGAGAATGCAATATACTTTTCCTCTGATTGAATTTTAGTTGAAATCTGATTATTTTCTTTTGGATTTTTAAGATCTATGATAATATAGGGAATTATCTTTGTCATATGATTATCCGTGATAATTTTAGACATCTGCTGAGAGGACATAGCACTATTATGTTCCTGATTGCTATCATCTAAAATTCTGACTATTTCAGTTTGATAATTTATTGTTTTTTCATTATCGCCATCAGAACCTAGTAAAGTCAATGTAACTTTTTTACCTATCAATTCTTTAGCCTTAATTTTTGTTGCCAATTCCTTATTATAGTCCTTTAAAAAACTAGTGGTTACAGTCAAACCTTTTTCATTAACATCAGTATATAATTTTCCTGATTTCACTGTTTCTTTAGTATTACTACTATATTTAATTTTACTATCCTTAGGTAGCGATACAATATTGGCATAGGCACCTGAGAACTTTTCACCACTAATTTTATGCCCATCTAGTTCTATTTCACTCATCATAAGAGCCAAAGGGGCTTCTAAATACTTGATTTTAGATTTTCCTACTTTTTTCTCTATAGTCGTAACATCTTGTTGCGTGATATTGCCATACTTATTTTCCTTGGTAACTTGTATAGCAGTCTGCACATTTCCAGAATCAACTGTTTTATTAATCCAATGTGTAATACCAACACCAAGTCCTAAAGAAAGTAAAATACCTGTGACTCCAATAGCAGTTGCAAAAGCAACAACAATATTTCTTCCTAAACGTTGCCTAAAATTAGCTACTGCCATTTTTATCAAACCCAATTTTACAGTTTTAAATTTGATTCTATCACTGTCAACCACAGTATCATTTTCTACTTGTTGTTGTGAAATAATTTCGTTTTCCAATTGACCATCACGTAAATTATAGACACTATCAGCATAATCTCTAACTTCAGGATTGTGTGTCACAATTATAACTGTCTTACCTTTTTTGGTTAACTGTTTTAAAATATTTAAAATTATCTCTTGTGATTGACTATCAAGACTACCTGTTGGTTCATCTGCAATGATTGTATTAGGATTATTGACAAGCGCTCTTGCGATTGCAACACGTTGCTTTTGTCCACCAGATAGCTGAGTTACGTTCTTATGAGCGTAATCCAGCATACCAACTTGTTCAAGCACTTTATTTACGCGATTTTCAGCTTCTTTTCCTCGTACACCAATCAAAGATAAAGGAATTTTTACATTATCAAAAACGTCCATATGATTGATTAAATTAAAATTTTGAAAAACGAAACCGATATGTTTTTTACGAAAATCTGACAACTGCTTAGCTTTTTTATCTGTCAATTTTTCTCCATTAAAAATCACCTCACCTTCATAATCATAATCTAACCCGCTAATGATATTCATCAAAGAAGATTTACCACCTCCAGAGGGGCCAAATATTGCAGCCATTTCTCCAGATGCAATAGATAAGTCAACTTGTTTTAATACGTGTTCTATATTTTTATCAACTTTAAATGACTTATATATATTTTTTAGTGTAATACTCATCTTAATATCCTTTGTATAATTTTAGTTTTTAAAGCAACTGTCATAACAAGGTAAACAGCTGTTAAATAAAGAGGTAATTTTAACAAATTTGTTACCCGTAAATATAGAAAAATTAGTCCCCATTCTGATAGAGTAATCAATAATTCTTTTTGCAACGGTAGCTTTATTTCCTTTAAACTCTTATAATTTCCAACTCTTACCTTTTGTAGAGCTACTCCTGTATAATACTGTTTTAACGACATACTTGTTATTCCTATTAGAAAACCAAGCATTAGAGAGTTTGAAATTTGAATATAACCTAGCAACACAATCAAAAAAAGTCCTATTAAACTTACACAAGCTTGTAACAAAGTTAATATAAAAAAACATTGCTTAGCATATTTCATCAAAAATTTCTGACTCTCTAAATATCGTTGCTCAATAAAAGTACTTAAAAATATATTAGCCAAAGTCCTAGGAGGCTTACTTGTCAAGGCATATAAATATCCTAACCATAAAAATCGAAAATTTTTCCCTAAAAATAAATTGAACAAATACCCCACAAAAATCGAAAGAAATAACGTTTTAAATAATTCTGATAGTATCTTCTTAATAGGAAGTTTAGAAATAAGTAGTAACATTTTAAGATTTTTAAACGTGATACCATTAAATTCAGAAATTTTAGGGGAGAACAGAAAACAAGAACAAAAGTAATATGTTCCAATCACTGTCCACAAAGTAATTACCATGGTTATCATTATCTTTCCTGATAAAAGGTAAAATAAGATAGTTCCTAGCGAAAGAAATATATTACGCTTAACCATAGATTTTAAAATAGATTTTTTTGTTTTTCCAAAATACAAGTATAGGGTATTTAATGTGTCAATAGACTTATCATGCATCATCTCAACTAGAGGTTGGAAAATAATATGACTAACCAAAATAAGTTGGAAAATGAAACCATATTTATAACCTATAAATGCTTTATCCCAAAAAATTTCTTTTAAACTCACGTAAGAAATTCCCACCATACATAGACATATTATTAAAATAACTTGTTTTAAAATTATATAATAAAACCAAGATTTTGTACTTTTCCAAGGAAATACACCCATATAGAAATTTTCTCTTGCAAGCATTAATAATCTTAAATCATTCATTAAAATATTCTATCTTTCCTGATTGCAAAACAAAATGATTGACTACTATTAAACTGGATATATCCATTTCATGACTTACTATCAAATAAGTTATATCACTTTGGTTCAAAAATTCAATAAATCTATTTAGACTTTCAGAGTCTAACCCTGAAAAAGGTTCATCCATCAATATCAAAGAAGATACATTTAAATGCCCCGCAACAATCATAACTTTTTTTATTTGCCCCAATGATAGTTTTTTTATTCTCTTATTTAAAATAGACGAATCAAATTCAAAAATATTAATAAATTTTTCCATAGTTTCAACTGATTTAACCTTATTTTGACTTTCATCGCATAAAAGAGTAAATAAATTTTGGGGTGTTAATTCTCCAAAATATAATTCACTAGAGTCAGGAACATATCCCATCTTATCATGTACTAATATCTTGCCTTTTTCCAAAGGTATCATACCTAAAATAATTTTTAGTAAAGTTGACTTTCCTACACCATTTTTACCTTGTAGAATATTGATGCCAGAGTCAATATCTAAATTTACATTATCCAAAATTTTAGTATGTTCAATTTCAAATGTTACTTCTCTAAATATACGCATATTCCCTCAAAATTACTATATTTTTAATCAATTATAAAATCAAAACAAAGCTTTTATGTATTTTAATAGATCAAAAATCGCTAAAGATACCAAAAAGTGTTTTGATTTCACCATTCATTAAACATGTAAAAGTGTTAATAATTTAAACCCTTAAGAAGATGAGTTTAATTAAACCATTCTTGAACCCATTCAAGAATCCATTTCCAATTATTTTTAATAAAGCGCCAAACCCATTTCAAGACCCAAATAAAAAATCTACCCATGTATTCTCTCCTCTCCCAGCAAAAGTCCTCTAGCATCTATCAAACTTGCAATTATCTAAATACTTACATTATTTCCGTACACAGGCAAATGTCCTAACCTTACTTAAAATTAAGTATTACAACCTAAACCAAGTAAGGGCAATCCATAGAATAGACCATTTCATAGAATCTCCCTTTCTTTGTTTTAAATTACTGATAAGCGCTCAATCAGTGTAAGATTATGAATCTTACAAAAATAATTATATCACGAGAATATTAAAAATAAATTGACAATTCCGTTCATTTTATTGACAATTTCGCTCATTTAATTATATATTTATAAAATATTTGCGTAATAAATTATTTTGTGCTAGGATAAATGAGAATTGAAAGAATATATTGAAAGGATTAAAAGAATTGAAAGAATATTTTGATGATGAAACTTTTCTTGAAAAATTGATAAAATTTGACGATATTCCTTTTATTGTTTATCACGATTACAACAAAGATAAAATTTTTGAACTAAAAAATAATCATCCCATCCTATTAGATTCAAATTTTTTTGAAAATTGGTATAGTCATTATAAAAATTTGCGACAAAATTTTTTCTTTATAGAAAATGAAGTTATTTTATTTAGAGGCTACTATGATTTAATTTACTCTACATTTCCAGTCCAACAAACTGATGCCACAACTCTCTCAGGTGCTTTCGTTTTTGGTGGATTTCGCTCAAAAACTAGTCAGAATCAGACGCATAAATTCCATAAAATCCCTATATTTGAGGATCAAATTATCAAAAAGAAATGCTCTAAAATTTATTATTACTTATCCAAACATTTACATCCCCAAACACTCTACCTCTCTATCAAAAATGAAATTCATAAACATCTTTCTGAAAATCCAACTCCAGAAGACATTTCAAATCGCTTAAAAATCAGTCAGAGAAAAATCAAAAGTGAAATTTTAAATCATACCAACCTTACTTTTTCAAATTTCGTCTCAAAATTAAAAATAGAATATGCCTGTCATCAACTCCAATATACCGATAAATCTCTGCAAGATATTTCTAACAGTATTGGCTTTATGAATACTAGCTCTTTCGTCAGATTTTTCAAAAGAAAAACCTCTCAAACTCCGTTAGCTTACCGTAATCATAACCAAAAATAAAAATGCTACTTATAAAAAGTAGCATTTCAGACTGAAGACAAAGTAAAAATCTAGTTAAGATTTTTACGAAATACGGAAATTTTTATTTAGAAAACCGACGGTTAAGCTATTTCTAAATTAGAAAATATCAAAACAAACCCCATTTTGATTTAAAAATGGGGTTTGTCTACAACCTGAAATGCTACTTATAAAAAGTAGCATTTTTATTTTTCTCTATAATCTTATCAATTACCGAAACAACCGTAAAATATCATTCCAAGTCACCGCAATCATCAAGACGATCATAATACCAACACCCACAAGGGTGATCATACTTTCATGCTCTTGTTTCATCGGTTTGCGACGAATCGCTTCAATGATATTCATCACAATTTTACCACCATCCAAAGCAGGAATCGGAATCAGATTGAAAATTCCCAGATTAATGGATAGAAGTGCCATAAAGCTGATAACCGTCGTGATACCTTCACGCGCAGCCTCACCAGACATCTTATATATGGCAACTGGTCCACCCAATTTATTAATATCCGGACGTAAAATCAAATCCTTCAAATCATTAATAATCGCAAAAGCAGATGTCCACGCCCCTTTTAGCCCCCCTGTTATTTTGTCTACAAAACCTGTTTTAAGAAATGGTGTAATCCCAATGACATACGACTTATCTTTCTGTTTAGGTGTAATCGTAAGCGTTTTGCTATCTGTCTTAACTTGCATCGCCTTACCATCAGATTGACCAATTTCCTTAGACAATTCCGACCAATCAGAAATTGGCACACCATTAATCGACTCAACCTTATCACCCGTCCGCAACCCCGCCTGATAAGCTGGATAATTATGATCCGACACCGTGATTTGGTTTGTCTGCAAATCCTGCACGCCACCTTGCATAAAAGCAACCAAAACAAACGCCACAGCACCTAAAATAAAATTATTGAGCGGTCCTGCAAAGTTCGTCATCATCCGACCAGGTAAACTTGCGCTCTGATACTGCACATCCAAAGGCGCAATGCGCAACTCCGTCCCATCTTCCTCGACAACCGTCGCATTATGATTCACCGCATACGTCACAATTTCACCATTAACTTCGCCGGTAATGGTTAGAGCCTTTTCAAAATCGTAATCTGTCACGAGCATCGGTAGCGCTTGACCAAACTTCACCTTATCACTGAGATTAATACGTGTCACCGTCTGACTTTGGGGATCCAATGTCAAACTCACCGGTGCTCCAGTCTTAATCTCAGTTTCATCTTCACCCCAACCAGCCATGCGAACATAACCGCCCAGAGGCAAAATTCGAATCGTATAAAGTGTGCCATCTTTCGCTTGATGGGCATAAATTTTAGGTCCCATACCAATCGAAAATTCCCGCACCAAAATACCTGCTTTTTTAGCGAAGAACAGATGACCATACTCGTGTACACAAACAATAATACCGAAAATGATGATAAATGTGACTAAACTTTGAATCATATTTTTTATTTCCCTTTTTCTTGAATTAAATCTTCTACCCACTGTGACACTTTTTGACGTGTTCTTTTATCAGAGGCTAAAATTTGATTTAAGGTTTGCCCATCAAATTCCATATGCTCAAAAACTGCACGTGTAATTAATTGTTCAATCTCTAAGAAAGTAATTTTACCATCTTGAAAGGCCTGATTAGCAACTTCATTTGCTGCATTATAAACCGCTGGATAGCCACCGCCTAGTTTACCTACTCGATAAGCTAAATCTAACATTGGAAAACGAACCAAATCCATTTTTTCAAAATGTAGCGCACCAATTTCAGTTAAATCAAATGGTGTTTCATGGTGCATGGTCAAATGTTTTGGATAAGATAAGGCATATTGAATTGGCTCACGCATATCCGTTGCCCCAAGCTGGGCTAAAACAGCACCATCTTGTAGTGTCACCATTGAATGCACGACAGATTCCCGATGCAAAACAACATGGATATCATCATAAGGAACACCAAATAAATGATGTGCCTCAATCACTTCCAACCCCTTATTAACCATAGTCGCAGAGTCTAGCGTAATCTTCGCACCCATCGTCCAATTCGGGTGGGCTAAAGCATCATCAAGTGTTACGTCAAGCAACTCCTCACGCGTTTTATCACGAAATGACCCACCTGATGCTGTGATTGTTAAACTACGAACATCACTTTTTTGAACACCTTGTAGCACTTGGAAAATCGCTGCATGCTCACTATCAACAGGCAAAATTTTACTACCTGTCCGTGCTGCTTCTGCCATAATCGTATAACCTGCGACAACTAATGTCTCTTTATTGGCTAAAGCAATATCACGACCAAGCTTTATCGCTTCAATTGTGGGTGGAAGACCGACAGACCCCACGATTGCATTGAGCAAAATATCATAATCCTCTATTTTTGCTAGCTTGATTAACCCCTCGTTTCCAACATGAATCTCAACATCTGGAAAACTTTCAGCAAGTGCGATTTGTGACGATGCTTCAGCTGAAACAACGACTTTAGGCGAAAAATCTTGCATAATCTCACGCGCCTTCTCAATATTTTTGCCAAATGCAAAGCCGACCAATTCAAATTGATCAGGATGTGCTGCAATCACATCTAACGCCTGCACACCGACACTTCCCGTCGCGCCTAATAAAATGATTTTTTTCTTCATATCCTAAAATGCCTCCTCCATCTCATTTCTAAAAAGTCCCTATCTACACTTGCGCCATGTCCCCTATCACACAAGCACAAACTTTATATTAAGTTAGATTAGGTTAAAACAAACCAAGTAAATGCATCATCGGAAAAACAAAAATGAGACTATCAAAACGGTCTAGAATACCACCATGACCTGGTAAAATTTTACCTGAATCCTTTACACCAAAATGACGTTTCAAACTAGATTCCACCAAATCACCAATTTGACCAACAACAGAGAAAATAGCTGCCAGGATAACTAAGTGTAGCAGACTAATAGATGGTGCTTGTTTAGGATAAAGAAATACCATTATCAGAGCAACAACAACAGCTGAAACAATTCCACCAAGAGAACCTTCCACCGTTTTATTAGGTGATACACTCGGAATCAATTTTGTTTTACCAAATTTTCTACCAACAAAATAAGCACCTGAATCCGTCGCCCAGACAATAAAGAGCGCTAGAAATAAAATAAATAAACTATTTTCACGCGCCGCTAGTAAATTCTGAAAACCAATCCCAATATAAAAAGCTGACAAAAAAGGGAAACCTAAATCTTCAAAAGAATATTTACCCTTAGTAAAAACCATGACACCCATCATGATAAATAAAAATAAAGTAAACAAGGTAAAATTGCTATCTGTCCCAAGTTGTGGGAAATATTGCGTTGTTGGTAAAGATAAAGAAAGGGCCGCAAGTGTTGCTAAAATGCCTTCGAAAGATAGAAGTTCTAACTTGCGCATTCTGAACAGTTCACTCATGGCAATAATAACAAGCAGGGCTACCAAAATATGAAAAGGTGTACTTCCAAGAATCGCTAAGCCTAAAAAGACAGCTCCTGCGACAATACCTGTAATAATTCTTTGCGTCATTTTTTGATTCCTCCATATCTGCGATCTCGTTGTGAAAAGACGTCAAATGCTAAATCTAATGCAGCCTCATCAAAATCTGGCCATAATGTCTCTGTAAAATATAATTCGCTATAAGCCGTTTGCCACGGTAAAAAATTACTCAACCGATTTTCACCTGATGTTCGAATGACAAGATCAGGATTTCGATAAGACTCTGGTAAAATCGCTGTAGTCAATTGCTGCTCAAAGCTATCTTGTGTCAACTCGTCTACTGATATCAGCCCCTCTTGAACTTTTAACGCTAATGCTTTAACTGCATCTAAAATTTCAGCTTGCCCACCATAATTCAAAGCAATCGTCAAAATCATCCCTGTATTTTGCGCTGTATCAACCATCGCTCTATCAATGGATTTCAGTGTTGCTTTTGGCACACCTTCTCTTGTACCAATCATAGCAATTCTGATATTTTCACGATTCAAGGTCGGCACAAATCTTTCATAAAAATCAATCGGTAAACTCATAATGAATTTAACTTCTGCAGCTGGTCTCGACCAGTTTTCTGTTGAGAAAGCGTAGACAGTCATCACTTTGACGCCTCGATTTTGCGCGTGAATCGCAATCATTTGCAAGGCATCCATACCCGCTTTATGACCAAAAATACGTGGTTTCCCCTGACGTTGCGCCCAACGTCCATTACCATCCATGATAACTGCCAAATGGTTTGGGATTTTTTGCATTGCTGCTTTATCAGATGTTTCTATCATCTTATCTATCTACCTCTAATTCATGGTTACTAATTGCTCACTAGCAGTTAAAGTCATCTCTTTTGATATTACTTGTGACATTTAAATTCTAAAAATGACCTATTAAACCTTGCCTTCTAGTTTACAATCTTCCCTTAATTTTAACACATTTTCAGTAAAAATTCTTAAAAAAAATAAGCCAAATGGCTTATTTATCTTGTGTTATTCAAATGGTGAGTCTTGTTTGTCAACCGTTTCGCTAGACGCAATAGCCTCAGTTTTAGCATCAGCAATCACACTATCAATCGTTTCAGCTTCATCGGTAGCTTCAGTAGCTACAACAGGTTTAACTGTTTTAACTGCTGCACGATCAAAAGTTAGAATGACCCCTTCAGCATCTAATTCAATCGTCCCTTTTGTTTTATCAACGCTCGCCAAAATACCGTGCAATCCGCCAATCGTCACAATTTCAGAACCAGGCTGCATATTGTCAAGTTGTTCTTGACGTTGTGCAGCTGCTTTCTTTTGGTTACGTTGCATAAACCACATCATCCCACCGAACAGAATGATCAAAATTACAAATTGCATGTCTTTACCTCATTTATTTTTTATAGTCTCTATTATAGCAGATTATGCGCAATAAAAAAAGCACAATACTTGAGGTAGATTTTGAGGTATCATTAGAAATTACAGTTTATTTTTGATAATTCAATTAATAAATGCTATGATGATTAGGGTATCATGTATAATAAGTATATTAAATACAGTCAAACAAGGAGGAGAAACAAATGACTAGCTCAGAACTCAAACAAGCCGCCCGCTACGCCCTTAAAGACAATTTCTTCCAGAAAATGCTCTTGATGATTGTCCCATTGCTACTTGCAATTTTTTCAAGTCGTGCTACTAATTCATCTTCAATCACTTTACAACATCAATTAAATGATGCCAATATTGATTTTTCGGGTAACCCAGATGCTTTCTCAAATATTGATTGGGGTTTAGTCCTTAGTATTGCTATACCAATTATTGTTTTTGCTATTGTAACTAGCTTTATCGTTATGATTATTATCACCGTTTTTAAAACAGCTAGTATGTTTAACTATTTGGAAATTTTCCGAGGCGAAAAAGAAGAGATTAATTTATCATCTGACATCTTACGCACATTTAAAGACAATTCTTTCTGGAAAATTGTAAGTTTGACAGTTGTGACACAACTCATCATGTACCTGCTTTTATTTATTCCAATTGTTGGTTGGGCTATTGCAATTTATCTTGGCTTATCTTGGTCACAAGCCACTTATGTTTTATATGACAAGCTTCAAAACAACAACTATAAAGGTGTTTGGGATGTTCTTAATACCTCAAGCCAAATGATGACTGGTTACAAGTTTAAATATTTTGTCTTTAACTTAACTTTTATTGGTTGGTACATTCTAGGTGCTCTTTTCTTTGGTCTACCTCAAATCTGGACAATGCCGTATACAGAAATGTCTATGGTTGCTTTCTACGAAGCACGAATCGAAGAGCGTTTATAAGACACATAAAAACATATAAAAAATAACTCCGTGATGAAGAGCTCCTGATAAATGGACATGAAATAAAAAACTATTTCAACCATTTTATCAAGGAGCTTTTTCATGCGTAAAAACCAGAACTACACGGGCGACTTTAAAGTAAAAGTTACATAAGCTTATCTTTTTAACCACTTAGGCGGGTATCAATCAGTGGCAGATCATTTTGGTGTCACCAATCACTCACAAGTACACCATTGGGTTAAATTGTACAAGAACAATCCTCAACTTCTCTATCAAGACAATCGTGGTAGACCGGCACAGGTTAAGCCAGAGACTATGACTTTAGAAGAACAAGTCAACTATCTCAAATGGAGATAGCCATTCTAAAAAAGCTCTTGTAAAACTCTCTACAAGAGCTAAGTATCAAGTCGTTGATAGTTTAACAGGACAGTATTCAATTACTGCTCTTTGTCATTATCTTGGTGTTTCAAGGAGTGGTTATTGTAGCTGGATAAAAAAATCGCCCCCCCTTACAAAATCTTTGGATATTCAGTTTGCAGAGAAGATTCAATTGCTTTTTGACACCTCATTGAAAGGCTATCGTTATATCTGGATGCAACTCAAAAGGCAATATCATCTGTCAATTAATCCTAAAACACTATTGTGGTATATGCGACTACTGGGATTAAAATCTCCCATTCGTAAGAAACATTTGATTTCCTGTACGCGTCAAGAGATAAACAAAAAAGCGAGAAAGGTTTAGACAAACCTTCTCGCAAGACACTTCTTCGCCACACGACCTCATGAAAAATTAGTGACAGACGTTTCTTATGTGTCTCATAAACAGGGTAGACTTGTACTTAAGCATTATCAAAGACTTATATGATAACTCTTATTTAGCTTATACCTTGTCAAAATTCAATGATAATCAGTCAGTATTTGAGAATTTATACCTTGTTTTCAGGTCAAGGATTTCAGTACACGAACAAGCAGTATTATCAAAAACTTGAAGCTGTTAATGTGAAGGTTTCACATTCTCGTAAGGGGAATTGTTTGTTCCTGAAAATGAGACGGAATTGATTCAGCAGATTGACAATTTCATTGCATGGTATAACTTTGATAGATCACAGCTTAAATTCAAAGGCATGACTCCTATTGAATATAGGGAGACATACCTTTGAATGGAAATGTGTTTTTTTGAACTGTCTGTTTTATTTGGGACTTGGCAAGTTATCATCAGTTTTTTTATTCTTAATAACTTCTTATTTCCCGTCTGTGTTACGCGCTACATTCTGAGCGTTTTCTGACAGTCTATAGACTTCAGACTGACGATTCTCTAATGTCTGCATCCTATTTCTGATTTCAGCAAGACCATCCAAATCAATATCTGCATATAAAATTTGTTCTCCATCTCCTGCACGTGCAATCACCGTCCCCCATGGATTGACTACCAAACTATTACCATAAGCCAACATTTTAGCGTTTTGACCATATTGATCCGCAGCAATCATGTAAACACCATTTTCAATCGCCCTTGCTCTTAAGAGCACCTCCCAATGATCTTTACCTGTCATCAAATTAAAATCTGACGGATTAAAAATAATCTCAGCACCCTTTAAGGCAAGTAATCGATGCAACTCTGGAAACCGAAGATCATAACAGATGGCAAATCCTAATTTTCCAAGAGGCGTCTCAACAACTACAACCTCTTGACCAGAAGTAACCGTATCCGACTCTCGATAAATCTGACCAGATGGATCTGTAATATCAAAAGTATGAATCTTGCGATATTTCCCCACTACTATGCCTTTGTCATCAAATAAATAACTCGTATTATAATGTTTTTTAGACGCCGGTATTGTCTCCGACCAAGACCCACCATGAATATAGACCCCTAATGTTTTGGCAAGGCGCGACAATAAGCGAAACGTCTCACCACCATCACTTTCTGAATAACTCGGCGTGTGTGAATCAATAATATTCATCACTTCAGGAAAGGCTATTAGTTTAGCCCCCTCTTGTGCAGCAACTCTGATAAACTTCTCTATTTTAACCAGATTATCTTTTAGTTGACAACTTGTTTGAAGTTGAACGATAGCTATTTTATATTGTCTACAAGGAACCACTCTAATACCTCAGATCTAAATCAACACGATTTCGGATTTCTTTTCCTTGAATAAAATCCGAAAATACATCAGAAAACATCGCCATTGCACGAGAAAGATAGTCTGAAATATCACCTGCCCTGTGTGGAGTTATCAACACATTGGGCAAGTCCCAAAACGGTGAATCAAATGTTAGTGGTTCATGTTTAAAAACATCTAAACCAGCAAAGGCCAGTTTCCCATTTATCAGATTTTCCAAGAGTGCTGCCTCATCAACAGTCTCACCTCTTGAGATATTTATAAAATAGCTTCCTGTTTTCATTGCATTAAAGGTCTGATGATTGAACAAATGAAAAGTCTCCGGAGTCAACGGCGTTAACAACACAACAATGTCAGCCCCTGCAATTGCACGGTGCAATTCTGTAGTTTTATACATTTGTTTAAAATTTTTTTGCATTTTCCCCGTCCGAGAAACGCCGGTTACAGTCATCCCAAGTGCTACTGCTTTTGAGGCTAATGTTCGTCCCACTGCACCTGATCCCACAATACAAAGCTGTCGACCAAAAACTGTCTCTAACATCATCTCACCATGTGACCAACAATGGGCCATTTGAGATCTTTCAGCACGTCTAAGACCACGTGTATGGGACAAAATCATAGCAAGCGCATGCTCACTCATAAATTCAGCATGCATACCACGACTATTAGCTAACAGAATATTCTTTTGTTTCAAATAATCGAAAGGCATTTGATTGACACCAGATGACAAGGTAAAAATCAATCTAAGATTTGGAAAATGTTGTAAGTATTCCGTAGATACCTTAGGTGTTGAGATTAAACATATGACTTCAGGAAACTCATCTTCTATCTCTTGATCAAGTACTAAAATGTCTTGTGAAAACTGTGCTTCATATGCTACTTTCTGTTCATTTGTTAGAGTATGCATGATTGCAATCATCTTTTAAATCTCCTTTTCTATGTAAGCTAAATCTCAACGGAATTTAAACCCCTGATTCTGTCAAAAAGCCTGGCCAATATCATTTTCAATGAAGCAAACTAAATTTACCTTGTTTATCCCTGCTTCTCTAAGCGATGTTTCTCAGGGTGGACTGCATCATGGTAAATAAATCCTATTCTCCCATCATACCCTGATAATATACAGCCTATTAACACCCTTTTTCTTCCGCAACAAAGCATATTGTCGGGTTCCGCTTTAAAAAAGTCGCAAAGCCTACCTCGCTAATCATTCCATTCACGCAGATCAACGCCTGGCACGAGATGCCATAACATCCAAATGCTTTCAAAATCAGATAATCGTAAAAGTCGTATCTTAATTTTTTTACCCATCCTACACCAGCTTTCTAGCATTCAAAAGATTACTTTCCGATATTTTACCACAATTCCTAGACTTAGCGCGACAAACACCCCTGAAATCATATACATTTTTTCAAACCCAACATGCATTGCGACAAATCCCCATATCATCGCACCACTGCCATAGGCGACATCTAGGGATGCCGAGAATATTGCTGTTGCACGACCACGTTGTTGGTCACTGACATGTGTCAAAACAACTGCGTTCATAATAGGCAAAATACTCGCAAAACCAATACCATAAAGACTTCCAGCTAACAAGAAATCAAACAAGGTCACACTTTTAGCAACTAATATAAATGATATAACAATAAATACTAAACTAGCAAGCACAAGTCTGGACGTCTTGATAGTGACTAAAAATTTAGGATAGATGATTCGCATCAGTACCGTCACAAGTGCATTTACCGTAAAATAATAACCAATATTTGTCACATGTCGTTCAATTGCAAATTGTGAGACAAAAGCTGTGACGCCAGAATTGGATAAACAGATAATGGATAAAATTAAACTAGGAATCATCACTGGGACAGTTATGATTTTTTCTTTGGACGTCAATTGTGGCCCAATATTACAGTCAGTCAATCCTTTTTGATAGTGATCTGATACGAATAAACTTGCTAAAAAAGCTAGAATCGTTAAGCCTAATCCAACTAAAAACAAAGAATTGAAGCCATAATTTTCAACCAGATACAAACCAATTAGAGGACCTATTGCTTGGGGGAGTGTCTGAGCGATACTAAAGTATCCTAAACCCACGGACAATCGGTTTTTAGGAATTAAGTCACTGGCCAAAGTGCCAACAGCAGTACCTTCAACCCCCATTGCACCGCCTTGTACCAATCTCAAGAGAAATAAAAAACCAAGCTGATGGCTCAGATTCAAAATTGAAAAATCTGCGACCAAAACTGCTAGGCCTATGACCAAAATAACTTTCCTACCAAACTTATCCAGTAGCCCACCTATTGGTAACCTCAAACATAAAGCTGAAATTCCCAATATGCCAACAACTGTCCCAGCATCTCCTTTGGTTCCACCTAAATGTGCGACGTATAATGGCAGAGTCCCCATTTGTGTTGTAATCGCCGTACTTGCAAGAAAACTAATAACCATGACCAATAATAAATCTTTGGATAATATCTTTTCCTGTGTCAACGTGATTTCTTTTTGAGAAACTGTCACTTGTTAGACCGCCTGACTAAAATTCAATCGTGCTAAAAATTCCTGAGTACGTGCTTCTTTTGGATGATTAAACACCTGATCAGGTGTCCCTGACTCCAATACCTTCCCATCAGCCATAAATATGACTCTATCTGCAACTTCATAAGCAAATTGCATCTCATGTGTGACAATAATCATGGTTTTACCACTTGAAGCAAGTTCTTTCATGATTGCGAGTACTTCATCCACCAATTCAGGATCCAATGCAGAAGTAGGCTCGTCAAACAACATTAGTTCGGGATCCAAAGCCATTGCCCTAGCAATACCTATCCGCTGTTGTTGTCCACCAGACAATTGACTTGGGTAAGCAGAAGCTTTATCATATAACCCAACTTTTTCAAGAGACCGCTCTGCAATCACTGTTGCCATTTTTTTCGGCATTTTGCGTACAGTAACCAATCCTTCCATAACATTCTGAAGAACCGTCATATGTTTAAATAGCTCATAACCCTGAAAAACCATAGCCGTATTCATACGAATAGCCTTAATCGCTTTTCTTGTAGCAGCACTAAAATCAACACGATGACCAGCTAGAACAATCCTTCCTGCATTAGCACGTTCTAAAAAATTAATACAACGTAGAAACGTCGTTTTGCCAGATCCAGATGGTCCTAAAATGCAGACGACCTCACCTTCTTGAACCACAACATTCACACCCTTTAGAATTTGATGATTACCAAAACTTTTATGAACGTCTATAATTTCAATTTGATTTCCCATTGCTGTCCTCCTATTAATTTTGCCTAAAATCCATCACAGATCGTACACTTCGCCTATGCCACAATGTTCAAGTTCTCTTCATTGTTAATGATCGCAACAGCATTATCTAATGCCGTTTCAACAATTTCACGTACTGCTAAATCTGTAAAGTACGCAATGTGTGGTGTAATGATAACATTTTCAAAAGCCAGTAATCGTTGCGCAAGTGGATTTTCAGTCCATTTTCCTGAAAAATACTGTGCTTCATCTTCAAGTGCATCTATACCTAACCCACCTATTTTTCCTGCTTCTAAGAATGGAATAAGTGCTTGTGTATCAATGATTGCACCCCTAGCGGTATTAATGAGTATCACATCTGCTTTCATCTTATGGAAAACATCTGTGGATAATAAATGATAGTTCTGTGTCGAGGCAGGTATATGAATCGAAATAACATCTGACTTTTCGAGGAGTGTGTCAAAATTTACATAACTCATACCCTTTGTTTTCAAATTGATATTCTCTTGATTACCACAGGCGATTACATTCGCACCCATCGCAAGCAGATTATCCGCAACAAGGCTACCAATTCGGCCTGTCCCTAAAATACCAACCGTCACATCTGACAACTCTCGCCCCATATGTGCCTTTCGGTTGCTCTCAGACAAATAATTCGGCACCTGACGAAGGGTCATTAAAATAAGCATAATGGCAAAGTGTCCCACTGATGTCGGACTGTAAGCTGGTACATTTGTTACTGTCAATTGATACTGACGAGCAAAATCAAAATTAATCCCATCTACCCCTGTAGATTTAACCGACAAAACCTTGATCCCATTTTCTTTAAGGGCTTGATAAAGCCTAGGATCCGTCGCCATCTCCTGATTTGGATAAAAGCAAATACCATCATACCCTTTGGTTTTATGACTATTCTCAAGACTCAAATTTTCAGAAACAACTTCTATCGCTATTTGGTGTCGTTCCCCCCACCTGATGATGAAGGGAATTTCTTGTTCATTTGCACCCATAAATATTAACTTCATATGTTTACATTGCCTCCTGTTCAAATATTTCAGCTGAGCTAGAAATGCTTGCTACCTTTAAAGCATCACTTATGATTTTGATACCCTTACGTATTTCTGTCAGAGTTGGCTTTGTAAAATTCAATCTAAAATACTTATCAAAGCCTTCCTGTTCCACGCTCATCACATTCCCAGGAATAACAGCCACTTGATGTGCAATCAGATAATCATAAAAGCGACGAGTATCAAGAGCATCTGACAGTTTACCACATAAAAAATAGCCACCCGCTGGTCGAATGTAAGTCATCAAGTCTGGCGAAATTTTATCCAATTCCGACATCATCAACATAAATTTCTCCTTATAAAGTTCTCGTAAACCTTCAATATGTGCTTCAAAATCATAGTCAGTCATAAACTTAGCAGCCACTAACTGCCAATATTGATTAGTATGTGAATCACTGGTTTGTTTACCTAACAATACCATTTGATAGGCCATTTTAGGAATAACCAAGAACCCTACACGAGTTGACGGTGCTAAAATTTTAGAAAATGAACCTGAATAAATAACCAACCCTTCTGTATCAAAAGATTTGATTTTAGGAATAGGTTCACCTTCATATAAAAGATCACCATAAGGATCATCCTCAAATATCATAACACCGTATGTTTTCGCCAATTCATAAATCCGAATACGATCTGCTAAAGGCATAGAAGTTCCCAATGGATTTTGAAAAGTCGGAATCAAATAAA
The DNA here is from genome assembly GCF_002441885.1 of Pseudolactococcus chungangensis CAU 28 = DSM 22330. GTDB lineage: Bacteria > Bacillota > Bacilli > Lactobacillales > Streptococcaceae > Pseudolactococcus > Pseudolactococcus chungangensis. Next base: position 20,852 of record NZ_JXJT01000010.1, read on the forward strand.
TAAGTTTGATCTTATGATCAACATCTGCAATCAAAGCAGTCTCAACCAAATCTAAATCTATCGTTTCACCTTTCATCGGAATTGCAAGGGGTTCTGCACCATAAGCACGAATACTATTAACAGCTCCTGAGAATGTTTGCGCTTCACAGATAACAATATCTCCTTCATTACAAAAAGCTTTAACGGTTAAATCCATTCCTTGAGTTGACCCCGAGACAACCATGAGATCATCAGTATCCGAATCATAAACATTGACGACCGAAGATAACCGTTTTCCTAATGCCGTCAAAAATTCTGGATGGCCTTCTGATGGACCGTATTGTAGAAATGTCTCATGGTTTTCTAAATCATAAAGTTTCTGAGAAATTTCTGAAAGTTGTTTACTGGGAAAAGCTACTTCTGGGGGAAAGCCATAAGCAAAAGAAATCACATCTGGATGCTCCATATTCTTTCGAGCATTCGCACGTAACGGGTTAACTTTAATTTTTGAAATACGATTTGAAAATTGATAATTCATAGTTTCTCCATTATTCATAATCAAGCATTCATATACCGTGATAGAAATGCTTTAGTTCGGCTTTTTTTAGGATGATAAAATAAGGCTTCTGGCGTTCCTTGCTCAACGACAACTCCACCTTCCATAAAAATGACCTGATCCGATACCTCATATGCAAACTGCATTTCATGGGTTACCACCACCATTGTGACACCAGATCGGGCAATATCCTTCATGAGCCCAAGTACTTGGCCAACTAATTCTGGATCAAGTGCACTCGTTGGCTCATCAAATAAGATTACATCTGGATTAATTGCTAGCGCTCGTGCAATCCCAATACGTTGCTGTTGTCCACCTGATAGTTGAGATGGATAGAAATCGGCTCTCTCTAGTAAAGACACCTTCTCTAGTCCTTCAAGCGCGCGTTTTTCTGATTCTGACTTAGACATCTTTTGAGCTGACATCAAAGGCAACATGATATTTTCTTTAGCTGTTTTATTAGCAAATAGCGCATAATTTTGAAAAACCATTGCTGTCTTACGCCGAATCGCTAATCTATCTTTCTGATTGACCTTATTAAAATTGACAGTTTGACCATCAACAGTCAATTCCCCTTGATCTGCCGACTCAAGAAAGTTTAAACACCTTAGAAAGGTCGTTTTCCCGGAACCAGAGGGTCCTAAAATACAGATTACTTGCCCTGGCTCAACCCTTAAATCCACACCTTTTAAAACTTCGTGCTTCCCAAAACGTTTATGAACATTTGTTGCTGTCATCATGCCGCATCCCTCCTAAGTCTTCTATTTAGATTACGTTCTAGCAGCCCTGCCCCCTGTTCAATAACACTATTCAAAATCCAGTAAATCAGTGCAACTGCCAAATAAGCTTCCAGAAAGCGATAATTCTGTTGGGCAGATATTTTTGCTGCTGCAAAGATATCTACCACACCGACCATTGACACCAATGCGGAAGCTTTAATCAAACCGATTAGTGTATTACTCATCATGGGCAAGGCAACCGGTAGAGCTTGGGGCAAAATAATTCTAACTATAATTTGACGTGTGCCCATCCCAATTGATTTTGCAGCATCCTGTTGACCCTTACCAATAGAAGCAAAAGTACCACGAAATGTTTCACTTAAACCAATCGTTGACAGGATAGATAAACAAAATATAGGAATAACAAGTGGATTCATATCTTTAAATTTCATTTGCCAGCCAATACCTGCTGCAAACTGATCAAATGTTTTAGCAAAAATGAGATAGGTTGCTAACAAGATTAAAACAATCGGAATCGCTTTTAATATAGTGAAAAATCCGATAAAAAATTGTGATAGAATTGGTACATTATAAAATCTTATCAAAGCAATAACTAATCCTAAAATCAGACCAATTACCAATCCACTCAGTGCAACTTCAAGTGTTGTCCCAATATATTGACTCGCAATTTTAAAACTTTTGATAAAAAATTCAAACTTAAAACTCATAGGCTTATCTCCTCATTTTGGGATTCCCATTTTACGATATGATGAAAGTTGAACATCTAATCCTGTCTAATCAGTAATCGGCATTAGTTTTTAGGTACATAGTCTCCACCTAAATATTTTTTAGATAACTTAAGTAGTGTCCCATCCGATTTCAGTTTTTCCATCTCATCATTGACGGCCTTCTGCAATTTTACATCCGCTTTTTTGTTAAATAAAATAAAGGCTTTTGATTTATTTACTGGTTGATTGCCAATAACAAAATTAACGCCATAATTTTTAATAAATAAATCATTTGAATATTTTGGTGCTAAAGTTGCATCAACTGTACCGGATTTAATAGCCTCTACAATTTGCTCATTTGTATACTCACCATAAACAAGCGTAAAGGCATCCTTATGTTCTTTCAAATAATTTTCTGCCATAGCTGCTTGATTGGTTCCTGTTGTCACATAAATCTTCTTACCTTTAGCCTCATCAAACGTATTGAGTGCCTTTCCCTTATCACCATTGGTTACAATAAAGGTATCCCAGTCTGTATAGGGCACAGTACCATAAGTGAATTTTGCCTTACGTTCATTATTCACTTCAAATTGGAAGCTCGCAATCATTGCTTTCCCAGATTCTAAATTTGACAAAGTTGTTGGGAAATCCCCACCAATAAATTTAAATTTGTACTCAGGCAAGGCCTTGTCAATCGCCTCCATTAATTTAACGTCTAAGCCATCAAACTTACTGTCTTCGTTAAGATAACAAAACGGAAGACTTGCATTTCCTGTTGCAACCGTAATCGTTGTGACACCTTTTTCGCTGGCATCGTCTTCTTTTTCAGATTTTTTTCCACATGCAGTTAGCGTAAAAAGAATCGTCGCACAAGTTAGGGTAACAGCAATTTTTCTAAAAGCATTTTTTTTCATAAAATGTGTCATAATAATTCCTCCGATAAAGTTGTTTTAACGACAACAGGTTGTGTCGTTTCTTGTGATAAGTGATCTAGATTTGTTTTTAACCTATTTTTCCGCTTAGATATCGCCATTTTTGACTGCCGAGTAACCGCGTCATAGCTTGTTTTCCTTTCAATCCACTTAAAGAACAGCTCTAGTAAAATACTACAAACAATAAATATCAATGCAGCATCAACATAACCTTCAAAAATATGCATGGTTACTGCACCCAATGCTTGCGCACGTCCAATAACATCTAGCACACCAATTGTGAAAGCCAGTGAGGTATCTTGCAATAAACTAATGGTTGCAGTCCCAAAACTAGGAACAGCAACCTGAATTGCCTGTGGTAGAATAACCTTCAGGTAAGCTTGTTGCTTAGTTAAGCCAGAGGCCAAGGAAGCTTCCAACTGATGTTCAGGTACGCTGAGAATTGCTGCACGAATGGTTTCTGACTGAAATGCTGCCGTGTTTAACCCATAAGTGACATATAAATAATACATCTTATTCAATTCACTAATATCTAAACCCATCATTTTCAAAACTTCTGGCAGTCCATAAAATACAATGAAGAGTTGTACGAGTATTGGGGTCCCACGGATAAATGACACAAATACTGCCGAGAGCTGTGTCAAAACAGGTACTTTTTCAATTCGTATCATTGCAATCAAAGCACCTAGCACCAAGCCAATAATGGTCGCGACAAATACAATCAAAAGTGTTGTCGGTAAAGCAGATAAAATCTTTGGAAAATACTTCTCCGCCAATTCTATGTTAAATAATTGGTTCATGTCATCTCCTTCTTAAAATTAAAGCCCCAATTTAAAACGACGATTCAAAGACTCGATAACCTCAAACATCTTTTCCCCCTTTCCCTCTGCGATGCTTAAGTATGACGATAATTTTGTCGTGCATTTGTTCAAACATTTTTAAATATCAACTTGTGCTATCAATTGCTTACTTTGATGTTTATAATTCTAAATCATTTCAAAACTAAAAACAAGTGAATTTTCTGATTTTTCTGAATTTTAGAGATGCATCCATTTTTTTTTATTTAAATTTTGTTGCAAGCGCTATTATTTTTTTTTTTTTAACAATCAATTTTCAAAATTACAGATTTTAAGTAATAAAATATTACATATAATTCAATATTTAAGTCTAATTTTACATTTTAAAGTATTAATGCTATAATGATGTTATATTTTATAACATAAAAGGGGTAATCCGATGAATCTAGACAATATCGATATCAAAATATTAAATATTCTACAAAGAAACAGTCGGGAACCATTAAAATCAATAGCCCAACAGTGCTTTATTTCTGCACCCTCTGCCTCTTCACGTATACAAAAACTAGAAAAAGAGATCATTAAGAACTATCGCCTCGTCATTAATTATGAAAAACTTGGTTATCAGATCAAAGCCTTCATCAATGTATCCCTTAAATCAGATAACAAAAATGAGTTCATCAATCTTGTTAGACGCATTCCAAACGTTTTAGAAGTTGATAACATTACTGGCAATTATGATTTTATTCTAAAAGTTCTTTTTAAAGATGTTCATGAGCTCGAAACATTTCTAATTAAACTTAAGCGATTTGGGCAAACCAATACTAACATTGTTTTTACAACACAAGTTGAAAATCGTGGCATGATTCATGATGAGACCCACTTTGAAAACTAAGCTAAGCAATTTGGAAGGAAAAGTAACTATTTTATTCCTAAAATGATTCAAAAAAGCCCCCAGTGTGTGGGGCTTTTTTGAATCATCTAGTCATTTTGGATCCCCCATGGATGAACTGGGGTTGAAAAAACAATTTGTGTCTGAGTTTGACCAAATTTTTGAAGCAAACCGATAAAGCCATCTAGCTCATCAGTACTTGGAAAAATAATCTTTAACAACATCGAGTAGGGGCTGTAATACAATCACATTCTAAAACATTTGGAATCTGTTCAATAAAAGGGTAAAACTCAGATTTATCCTTCGGATTTACCTCCAGACTAACATAGGCTTTTATATGATAACCCAATTATTTGTAGTCCAGTATCCCTTAATAAGACTTTATTAAACTATATTTTTCAAGTTTTTGAACTCTAACAGATGCTGCAGGTGATGAAATAAAGCAGGACGCTGCAATTTTTCAAACTTACACGAAAATCTTGCTGCAAGATGTTGAGTATTTTTTGATCAAGTTCATCCATTAAACTTATACCTCATATTCATTTTTATACATCATTATGATAACATATTTTCTGTCCCCCATTTAATATAATTAATCAAAACGAACTAGATATGACATTTATTTCTGTCTACAACTTAATCTATTGCTGCTTTGTTTTTGATGTGATAAGATTTGACATGTAATCACATGAACTGAATCAAAGCGGATAATCAAAATGACAAGAATTGAAAAAGATAGTTTGGGGAGCAGAACTATTCACAAAAATACTTACTATGGCATTCATACACAACAGGCAATTGAAAATTTTAAAATCAGTGGTCAAAAAATCTCCCATTCGTAAGAAACATTTGATTTCCTGTACGCGTCAAGAGATAAACAAAAAAGCGAGAAAGGTTTAGACAAACCTTTCTCGCAAGACACTTCGTCGCCACACGACCTCATGAAAAGTTAGTGACAGATGTTTCTTATGTGTATCATCAACAGGGTAGACTGTACTTAAGCATTATCAAAGACTTTTATGATAACTCTTATTTAGCTTATACCTTGTTTTCAGACAATATTGAGACAAATCCAAATCTTGTCTTTTACATTCAGATCAAGGATTTCAGTATACGAATCAGTACACGAACAAGCAGTATTATCAAAAACTTGAAGCTTTTTATGTGACGGTTTCACATTCTCGTAAGGAGATTGTTATGACAATGCTTATTGCGAAAACTTTTTTTCTCATCTTAAAAGTGAATCTTTGGAATTGTTTGTTCCTGAAAATGAGACGGAATTGATTCAGCAGATTGACAATTTCATTGCATGGTATAACTTTGATAGACCACAGCTTAAATTCAAAGGCATGACTCCTATTGAATATAGAGAAACATACCTTTGAATGGAAATGTGTTTTTTTGAACTGTCTGTTTTATTTGGGGCTTGACACCGGTTGTTTTTTATTATTCAACGATAATCACACGATACAAGATGATCATTAACTAAACCAACAGACTGCATATAAGCATAACAAATTGTCGGACCGACAAATGAAAAACCTCTTTTTTTCATATCTTTGCTCATTTTCTCAGAAATAGGTGTTGTTGCTGGTACTTCCGAAAAATGATGATAGTCATGCTGTATCGGTTTACCTAAAACGTATTGCCAAAGGTAAGTTGAAAAACTGCCAAATTCTGATTGAACTTGGATAAACGCCTTAGCATTTTTGACAATTGCTTGCATTTTGAGTCGGTTGCGGATCAATCCTGCATTTTGTAGCAACTCATCTAACTTATCTTGATTATAATCTTTTATTTTTTGCGGATTAAAACCATCCAAAGCTTGGCGATAATTCTCACGTTTAGCCAAAATCGTAGACCAACTAAGTCCAGCCTGCATCCCTTCAAGAATCAACATCTCAAAAAGCATCGCATCATCATATTTCGGTTTTCCCCATTCTAGATCATGATACGAAATCTCTAACCCTGATTTTGCCCAATCACATCTCGTCATATGACTTTACCATTTCCCTTCGTATTTATTATTAAATTGTATCATATTTTTTGTGCAAAAGAACACAAGCGAAATGGTTGCTTTACAGCTATAAAGATGGGTAAATGGTAAGTGATAGATTTTTATACAAAGGACAAAGGGGAAGAAAATGACACAAGATTATCGTGTGCTATTATACTATCAATATGTACCAATTGAAAATGGCGAACAATTCGCTAAAGAGCATCTAGCAGCCTGTAAAGCTTTAGGCATCAAAGGAAGAATTTTAGTTGCAGATGAAGGCATTAATGGAACTGTTTCGGGTACATTTGAGCAAACTGAGGCTTACATGAACATGATGCATGCAGATTCTAGATTTGCTGAAACCATTTTTAAAATTGATTTATCTGAAGATAATGCCTTTAAAAAAATGCATGTCCGTTACCGCAAGGAATTAGTCAGTCTTAACTTAGAAGATGACATTGATCCTTTAGCATTGACTGGTACCTATTTATCACCAAAAGAATTTAAAGAGGCTATGCTAGACGACAATACCGTTGTTATTGATGCACGTAATGACTATGAATTCGATTTAGGTCACTTTAGAGGTGCTGTTCGCCCTGACATTCGTAGTTTTAGAGAATTACCACAATGGATGCGTGATCATAAAGAAGAATTTATGGAAAAACGTGTCCTCACTTACTGTACCGGTGGAATTCGCTGTGAAAAATTTTCAGGTTGGTTAGTCAGAGAAGGCTTTAAAGATGTTGGTCAACTTCACGGTGGGATTGCAACCTATGGGAAAGATCCTGAAGTGAGAGGGGATTTATGGGATGGTCAGATGTATGTCTTTGACAGTAGAATTGCCGTGCCAATTAACCAAAATGAGCATATTATTATTGGTAGAGACTGGTTTGACGGTACACCTTGTGAACGCTACATCAACTGTGGCAATCCAGAGTGTAATCGTCAAATCTTAGCATCTGAAGCTAATGAAGCAGCTTATCTCGGTGGTTGCAGCCATGAATGTCGTGTACATCCACGTAATCGTTATGTTGTGAGTCACAATTTATCAGAAGCAGAAGTTACAGAACGTCTACATGCCATTCATGAGATCGTTGCGTCAATCAAATAAAAAAACAGCTGCGGCTGTTTTTTTATCTTCTGAACGACTCAATTAAGCGCACGACATTTTTCGCTGTATTGGCCATATTTTTTAAAGTCGTTTGAGTCATGATAGCATCATCTAAACTGATTGGACCTGTCTGGATACTAAAAGCTGCTGTCAAATCGTTTTCAAGCATTCCTAAATCATCTGAACGACTACCAACTAAAGCAATACATGGTTTACCATGCTTTTTCGCCAGTTTAGCAACACCTGAGACGACTTTACCTTGACAACTTTGATGATCCAGATGTCCCTCGCCTGTCAAAACAAGGTCTGATTCTGAAATAGCTTGCTCTAAATGAACTAAATCAGCAATCAGTTCAAGTCCCGAAATCAATTGACCACCTAGTAAAACAATCGCACCACCAAGTCCGCCAGCTGCACCTGCTCCTGGTATTTTTTGTAAATCAATACCACGATTTTTCAATATCTCTTGTGCAAATCGTGCATCACGCGCATTAAACTGAGTTATCTGTCCTGTAGTTGCACCTTTCTGGGCTGCAAAAATAGTGGCTGCACCATTTTCCCCATAATAAGGATTAGTCACATCACTTGCCCCAATAAGGGTCACACCTGATAAATCGGTTGCCTCTAGACTTTTTAAAAAGCCTTGGCCACCGTCAGAGGTTCCTGTGCCTCCCAAGCTCACAATAATTGTTCTGGCGCCTGCTTGGATTGCAGATTGGACAACTGCACCTAAGCCAAATGTTGTCGCGCGTGAGATGCTTTCAGGTCCTACTGTTATTAAGTCAATCCCGATGATTTTGGCTGACTCAATAATTGCTGTATCTCCTAATAATAGATAAGGTGCCTCAAGTTGACGACCAAGTAAATCGGTTGTTTGTGTTGTCTTTCTGATGGCATTTTCCTGATGAGCAAGCACATCTAAAACGCCCTCACCGCCATCAGCAATTGGTATACTCTGTACCTGTAGGTCAGGAAATACTGTTAAAACACCAGATAAAGCTGCTGTATTCAGCTGCTCAGAAGTGGCGCTGCCTTTAAATGAATCGATCGCTGCTAGAATTTTCATAAGTTTAGTATAGCAAAAATCACGCACAAGACAAGCAAGACATGGTAAAATAGCAATATGGAAACTATTCAAATGCTATTGATGTCAGATATTGTCAAAAATCCTTATCAACCACGTATTGTGTTTGATGAGAGTAAATTGCAAGAGCTTAGTGACTCGATTAAGGAAAATGGCGTTTTGCAGCCAATTATTGTTAGAAAATCACCGATTATTGGCTATGAAATTTTAGCTGGTGAACGCCGTTTCAGGGCCTCCCAATTAGCTGGTCTAACTAAAATTCCGGCCATCATCAGAGAATTATCCGATGATGAGATGATGACGCTAGCCATTTTAGAAAATTTACAACGCGATGATTTAACACTTTTAGATGAAGCACGAAGTTTACAAAATCTTGTCACCAAGCAAGGTTTGACACACACCCAAATCGCTGAAAAATTAGGAAAATCGAGACCTTACGTGAGCAATGCAATCCGTATTTTGAATCTACCAGAACCTATTTTACAACTGATTGAGGCGCAAAAAATTTCCCAAGGTCACGCGCGACTTTTACTCGGTTTAAAAACACCTCAAGAACAATTGGTTTGGGCACAACGGATTGATCAAGCACAACTTTCTGTTCGCGCACTCGAAAAACAATTAAGTAAACATGCTCAACCTCTCGAATCCACCACACCGTCAAAAGATGTGTTTATCCAAGCAGCTGAGATAGATATCGCTAAAGCCTTAGGCCAACCAATAACGATTAAGTCAAATACAATTGAAATTGCCTATAACACACTAGAAGATCTTAACAGACTTCTTCTCATTTTGACCCAAAAGTAATCCACAGGCCATCTGTGGATTTTTCTTTTTAAACAAACTTATACACAGTTAAAAAGAAAAACACACCTTGTGTATAAGTTTTACACAACAGTGAATAACTTCCAAAAATTCAAGCTATCTCTTACTTTTTACACAAAAATATCTGTGACTAACCTCAAAAATATCGTTTTTTTCCACATTTTCCACAATCCTGTGTATAATTTTTAACTCACGTGTTGATTTTTATTTTTATTTTTGAATAATTGTGGAAAACTTTCTAGCAACATGATATAATTTTTTTAGCTACAAATGATAGTTGCACTGATTTTGTACCAATTAATTCAGATAACACACATCTGATAATAGATAGAAAGGAGTCAAATGTCTCTAACGCAAGATGAGCAAAAATTTTGGGCACGTGTCAAAGCACTTGCCCAAAATAATTTAGGACAAGCCTCCTATGACTTTTTCATTGAACCAGCCAAACTACTTGAAATTACCGATCATAACGCCAAAATTTATCTCGACAACAACATGCACCGTGATTTTTGGAAAAAACAAGACGACCTCATCAAAACAGCCGGTTTTGAAATATTTGGCGTCGAAATTAGCTTTTCCCTTTATTCAGCTGATGATATTAACCTCTCCGATTATGAAAATACTGATAAGATTTTAGAAACGTCTATGATTCAAGAGACGACTCAACTGAGTCCCTCAGAAATCAAAAATGGTCTGAATCATAAATATACCTTTCAAAATTTTGTTCAAGGTGAAGGAAACCGTATGACTCTTGGTGCTGCCATTGCGGTGGCAAACGATCCAGGTGGTATGTATAATCCCCTATTTATCTACGGTGGCCCAGGACTTGGTAAAACCCATTTGATGAATGCCATCGGTAATGAAATTCTAAACGATAAACCTGATGCTCGCATCAAGTATGTCTCATCAGAGAATTTCGTCAACGATTATGTTCAAAGTTCCCGTAAAAATCAAATGCAGGAATTTACAGATGAGTATCGCACCTTAGATTTACTCCTATTGGATGATATCCAATTTTTTGCCAAAAAAGAAGGCACGATTAATGAATTTTTCCAAACCTTCAATACGTTACATGATAAGGGTGCACAAATTGTCATTTCTAGTGATCGGCCACCAAATGAGCTTAATGAATTTGAGGACAGACTTAAATCTCGTTTTAGCTGGGGACTAACCACTGATATTACCGCGCCAAATTACGAAGATCGGATGGCTATTCTACTCAATAAAGTTGATGAGATGGACCTTCAAGTCCCTTCAGAAACACTTTCTTATATTGCCGGTCGCATTGATTCCAACGTTAGAGATTTAGAAGGTGCCCTAAAAAATCTCAAATTTTATGCCAATACCTATCATATTGATACCATTGATATTGATACAGCAGCTAAAGCCTTGAGTAATTTAGAATCTACTAAAATTACTCAAGATAAAGACATCTCTTCTCAAAAAATTCAAGAAGAAGTGGCGAATTTCTATAAAATTTCAGTCGCTGATATGATTAGCAAGAAAAGACCTAAAGAAATTGCCTACCCAAGACAGATTGCCATGTACTTAATTCGTGAGATTACAGGTAAAAGCTTGCCTGCCATTGGCAAAGAGTTTGGTGGGCGTGATCACACGACAGTGATTTATGCCCATAAGCAAATTTCTGATAAAATGAAGACAGATACAAGTCTTCAAAAAGAGATGGATACAATTAAATCTCATTTGAAATAGTTTCTGTTGGGTGTGGAAAATAAGAACACTTATACACAACTTATTATTTTTTATCCACAGCCTTTTAAAGTTAATTTTAAAGCGTTTATCAAACTTATCCACATGATTCACAGCCCCTATTACTATTACTAACTATATTTATTAATTAATAAAAGAAAGAGTTCTCTCAATGATTAATTTTTCTATCAACAAAACTGCTTTTCTCAATAATTTGAGAATTACCAAACAAGCTATTTCAACTAAAGTTGCTATTCCAACCTTATCTAAAATTAAAATTGATGTATCAACTGAAGGTATTACTCTAACAGGTTCAAATGGTCAAATTTCAATCGAAAATTTTCTATCGAAAGATGACGAAAACGCAGGCATGTTAATCACAGATCCTGGCAGTATCTTATTAGAAGCAAGTTTTTTTGAAAGTGTTGTGAATAACTTACCTGAAGTGACTTTTGAGTTTAAAGAAATTGAGCAAAATCAAGTTGTTCTAACATCAGGTCAATCAGAAATTACTCTTAAAGGTTTAGATGTTGAAATGTATCCTCGTATTCAAGAGATGCCAACTGAAAATCCACTTAAAATTAAAGCAGGTGTGTTAAAAGAGATTTTTACAGAAACAGCATTTGCTGTTTCAACACAAGAATCTCGTCCTATTCTGACAGGTCTTCATTTGACTTTAACGGATAATAAAATTCTTAAATCTGTTGCAACTGATTCGCATCGGATGAGTCAACGTGTGATCACACTTGATAAATTAAGTGAAAATTTTGATTTAGTATTGCCAAATAAATCAGTGAATAGCTTTAAATCAGTGTTTTCTGATGATGATACTGAGTTAGATATCTTCTTCTCAAGCAATCAAATCTTAATTCGCAATGAAACGATTTCATTTTATACAAGACTAGTTGAGGGGAACTATCCGGATACTAACCGTCTGATTCCTTCTGATGCCGATTACACGCTTGATTTGACCTTTGATGTTGCTAATCTTCGCCATACTATGGACCGTGCTAAATTGCTCTCTAACGCGACGACAAATGGTACTGTTAAATTAAGCATCACTGGTGATCAAATTATAGCAACAGTTAATTCACCAGAAGTTGGATCGGTTCATGAAGAAATTACACCATTAGCTAAATCTGGTGATGATTTAACGATTTCTTTCAATCCTCAATATTTAATTGATGCTTTAAAAGTTATTAAAGAACCAGAAGTTCGTATTCGTTTTATCTCACCTGTTCGACCATTTACCCTAGTACCTAAGAGTGATACCCTTGATTTCGTTCAATTGGTAACACCAGTTCGCACCAACTAGTCAACAGTTTTAACTGATGAGAGCTATCTTAAACATGATATAATAGACCGAGAGGTCTATTTTTTATGAAAGTTATCCACACTGATATTTACGGTCATTTAACAGAGTTTTTGGTCGATGAAGCGCGTGATCATATCATCGCTGGCAAGAAAATATTTTATATTGTGCCATCATCTCTTTCTTTTGAAAAAGAAAAAGAGATTTTGACACGTTTTAATTCTGGACAAGATGGTGCTCTATTTGATTTAACTGTAACTAGACTCAAGCAATTACCCTGGTATTTCGATAAAAATCAAGATAATGATCGAAAAAGTTTATCTACGATTGGACTGGCTATGCTCATGCGCCAAACTCTGAATCAGATCCCAGATGAACAGATACCAATTTGTCGCTTTATGCGTGATAAGCATGGCTTTATCACACAATTAGTTGATCTTTACCAGGAGTTAACAGCTGCTAATCTGATGCCCGAGGATTTATTGCTAGCAGCAGATAGCAATAAAAATAAAGAATTAGCGCTCATATTTGAAGAATTCGAGTATCAATTAGGACATTTTTCTAATGATAATAAACTTCAGAGATTTATTGACAAACTTGTCAACAATGAATTGACACTTGAGTTACAAAATTATGTTTTAATCATTGAAGGTTATTCACGTTTTTCTGCGGAAGAAATGACTTTGATTGACACATTATCTAGTCGTGTTTCAGATATTATATTAGGAATTTATGCCTCTAAAAAGGCAATTTCCGCTACCTTTATCGAAGGTAATGTTTATCAGCAGTCGGTTGAGTTAGTACAAACTCTAGCTCAAAAATATCAATTGCAAGTTATTTACAAAAGTGTCAATGATATTGATAATACCTTTACGAGACTGTCAATGTTAATGGAGAAAGCATCAGATTTTACATTAACAGAGTCTGATAAGCTTTTAAAACATGATGGATTAGAAATTTGGCAAGTTGTTAATCATAAAGAGGAGATAGAACATGTTGCCAAACAGATTCGTCAACTGCTTTTTAATGGTGTTAAGTATAAGGATATTTTAGTTCTATTGGGAGATGTTGAATCAGATCAGATCTTGCTACCTGAAATATTCAAGACTTATGATATTCCTTTTTTCTATGCACAAGAAAAGTCAATGAAAGATCATCCCTTAATTGTTTTAATTGAATCTTTATTAAAAATAAAAACGAATCATTACCAACTTAATGATTTATTGAATTTATTGAAAACAGAGCTTTACACAAGCAAACGATTAAGTTTACAAGATATTTACAGTTTTGAAATTTATAGTTTACAACGCAATCTCAGAGGTAAGGCTAAGTTTACGAAAGAATTTGAGGATCTTAAAGCAGAAAAAGTGAGATTGACATTAATTGGTCCATCTTCTCCTTTGCAGATTTTATTGGGAAGTCAACCACAAAAAGGACAGGCTTGGGTTAAAAAATTTCAATCCTTTTTGGAAACCGGACAGGTTAAAGAGAAAATAGAGCAACTCTATTTTAATGCTGAAGCAAGTGGTCACTTTGAAAAGTCATCTGAGCATTTAGAAGTTTGGAAATTATTGATAACTGTTCTAGAAGAATTTACAGCTGTCTTTGGTTTAGAAAGATTAACCCTTGAGCAATTTTTAGAGATTGTAGAAGCTGGGATTAAAAATGCTGCTTATCGACTTGTACCAGCCAATGTTGATGTTGTTCAAGTGAAATCTTATGAGTTAGTTGAACCTCATACAGCTGACTATGTTTTTGCGATTGGTTTAACACAATCAAATTTCCCTAAAAATAAGCAGAATACCAGTCTCATCTCTGATGATGAACGTGCCAATCTTAATCAAAAATTAAGTGAAATTGAGTCGGATAGTCTGAAATTTATAGATGAACCAAGTTTTATTAACTATAAAAAAAATAGCTTTACAGCTTTACAATTATTTAATGCAGCTAATAAACAATTAGTTTTATCAATACCTGAAATCTATGCCAATGAACAAACTGATTTATCACAGTTTTTACAATTTATAATTGATATCAGTGCTCAAAAAATTGATGGAAAACGTCAAACGATTGTTGACTATAAAGATAGTATTAATTTAAATGACAAGCATCCTATCAATCCAGATGACAATAATCTTGTCTACCAAAATAACACAATCAAGCAAATTGGTAATTATGATGGTTTATTAGCTAATCTGGGACGGATTGAACGGTTACTCATGTCAACTCCTGAGTCAGAAGAGACGCGTTTATCAAGGTCTTTTTGGATTAGCCTGTTTAGAATCATGACTAAAAACCCAGACTATCAACATGTCTTATCATCTGTCAAGACTGATCAGTTAGAGAAACGACAACTTGAATCTTCAGTGATAGCGGCGCTATATCCAACAGACCTGAATGCCTCTGTATCAAGTTTTGAAAATTTTTACAATTGTGAATACCAGTACTTTATTAATAATACTTTACACGTTAAGGCATTTGAAAAGATTGATTTAGATTCAAGAATTTCTGGTTCTTATTTTCATGAAGTCTTTGAGCACTTGATGCGTTCAGAACAGGCAGAGGCTACTTCTTTTGAGGCAGCCTTGACACATTCTTTACTAGAAGTTGACAGTAAATATGAAGATTTCTTTAAACGTGATGCCACAAGTCGTTATACATGGACTAGATTGAAAGATATTATCAAGCAAACATCTACAATGCTGAAACAAACATTAGAGAATACAGGGATTCAATCATTAGCATTTGAGCAGGCTTTTGGCTTTGATCAATCTGGTCTTAAAACCTATCAAGTTGATTTACAAAATAATAAAAAATTAAACTTACGCGGTATTATTGACCGTGTTGACAGTATTTTTGAAACTTTAGGTGCTGTTGATTATAAGTCAGGCGATAAAAAGTTTGAGTTACAGTCAGCCTATGATGGTACAAGCTTACAGTTTTTAACCTACTTAGACATTTTACGTCAGAATGCAAAACAGTTTGGCACATCACAAACAATTTGGGGTGCTCTTTATTTACATCTACAGAATCCCATAATTGCACTTAAATCAGTGAATCAAATCGATGATATTTCTAGCGAACTTAAAAATAAAATGCGCTATACTGGTTTCTTTAATTCAGATTTAGCGAGTCATTTAAAAGATAATTTTGATCACCTATTTAACCTAGGTCAATTTACCAAGGAAGGTTTACCTTATAAAAATAATTCAAATTTCTATAGCGAGTCTGAAATTTCTGCCTTGATGACTCATAATGAAACATTATATCAAGAAGCAGGTCGGAAAATACTATCTGGTAAAATTGAAATTAATCCCGTTGTTGTGAAACATTATGCCAAAGGTTGTCAATTTTGTCAATTTAAGTCAATTTGTGGGTTTGAAGCAGATAACCACTTACCATCAGGCCGAAAAGTTAATCTGAAATCTAAAGAAGAAATTAGGGCATCTTTGCTGACAGGAGGAAAAGAAAATGCGACAACTCACTGAGCAAGAAATTGACTTGTTACAGAAAGCTGAAATTGGTAAAGAAACACCAAAAACCCCTGAGCAAATTGAGGCTATTTACCGAACAGGAACAAATATTTTAGTTTCAGCATCTGCAGGTTCAGGGAAAACATTTGTCATGACTGAGCGAATTATCAATTTGATTTTGAATGGTGTATCAGTCAAAAATTTGTTTATTTCAACATTTACTAATAAAGCAGCAGCTGAATTAAAACTACGATTAGATAAAAAGATTAGAGAAACACGTGCTAATGAAAACTCATTTGAAAAGAAACAGCTATTGACAATTGCGTTACAAGAATTGTCAACTGCTGACATCGGGACAATGGATAGCTTTACACTTAAGTTTCTAAAAGAAAATTTCTACCTTAAAAATTTGGATCCAACTTTTAGATTGTTAGTTGATAGTACGGAACAGGAAGTGATTAAACGAGATATCTTTGATCAATTAGTAGAACGGTCATTAGAAGGAACAGGTATCCTGAGTAAAGAACGATTTACAAAGGTGATAAATAATTTTTCAACTGATCGTAAAATTGATGCATTCTATCAAGCATTGAATAAAATTAACACTTTTGCTGACAGCCTAGAAAATCCAATTGATTGGCTAGAAAATGATTTTTTAAATGGTTTTTCTAACTTTAAAAACTTTTCAGACTTACCAGATTCATTTACAAATGGTTTACAAGAAAGCTTACAAGAAATTTATATTGCACTTCAGGAGAATTTATCCTCTGGCGTTATTTCAGGTCCAGCAAAAGTAAACAACACTGAGGAATTTTTGGGGAACTTTGAGTATTTGAGAGACTGTCTGAATCAGAAAAAATTCCAAAAATTTACTGAAATGTATCGTCAACTCAAGTTTCAGTTTGTACCAAATGCTAATAATAAAGAAAATCGTGATGAAGTAGTTGAAGCACAAAAATTGAGTTTAAAAACGCTGATTGCTACGAATAAAGCACGACTTGATCAGTTTATAGATGCCATTAAGCATCAAGAAATAATTGAAAAATATCATCATTTAGCTAGTGAGTTGACAAGTGATTTACAGGTTGTTGCTTTAGCATTTTACCAACATTATCACGACTATAAACTCAAAAATGCCTGCCTTGAATATGCTGATGTGACCCATTTAACGATTGAGATTTTGCAAGAACATGAGGAGTTACGTGTCGTCTATCAAAAACAATATTTCGAGATCATGGTTGACGAGTACCAAGATACTAATCATCTGCAAGAAGCAATGTTACGACTACTTTCTAACAGCCATAATTGTTTTATGGTAGGAGATGTTAAACAGTCTATCTATGGTTTTAGATTAGCCGATCCTTCACTTTTTATGAGTAAGTATGAGGCCTACCAACAGCCTAATGCAGATGGTAAATTGATCAGATTAAAAGAAAACTTCCGTTCTTATCCTGAAGTCATTCATTTTACTAATCATATCTTTGAACATTTGATGGATAAACAGATTGGTGAGATGGTCTATGGCCTGCAAGAAAAATTAGTTGTTGGCAATCCTAAGCTAGCTCAAAAAAGGTCGCCTGATTTAACGGCTGAACTTTTGATTTATAAGGATGAAAAAAATACTAGTTCAGAAACTGATGATGCAGTAACGATAGATGAACTGGTCGTTACTGCCCAAGCCATTCGTCAACTTATCAGTAACGGTACACAACCAAAAGATATTGTGATTTTGGTTAGAAGCAAAACTAGTAATGCTGAAATTGAACGTGTCTTGCAGTCGTTTGATATTCCTGTTGTCTTGGATGAAGGGAAAATGAATTATTTGCAATCAATGGAGGTCTTAGTCATGTTAGATATACTAAGAGCCATTGATAATCCCTTGTTTGATCTATCATTTGTCGCTCTTCTCAAATCACCTCTATTCGATTTTAGTGAAAATGATTTGACAATTATCAGTTTGCAAGCCTCAAATGATTTTAATTTCTATGACAAATATCAAAAAGCTTATCAGAAAAATGGTCTAAAATCAGATTTAATTGACAGTAAACTATTAGCTAAATTGCAACACTTTAATGACCTGTTTAGCAAATGGTGTCAACTTGCACACCAGGAAAGTTTACATAGTTTGATTTGGAAAATCTATCGAGATACCCATTATTATGACTATGTTGGTGGTATGAAAAATGGTCAATTACGCCAAGCTAATTTAGCTGCTTTAGCAGATAGAGCCGCTGCTTATGAATCATCCGGATATAAAGGTCTGTTCCAATTCATCAAAATGATTGACAGTTTTATGTCAAGTCAAAATGATTTAGCTGCTGTCAATGTTTCTTTACCAAGTGATGCTGTTCGTGTGATGACCATTCATAAATCAAAAGGGCTAGAGTTCCCATACGTCTTTCTAATGAATGTCAGTAAGAAATTCAATACAAAAGATTTAACGAGCGACTTAATTCTATCCAGAAAAAATGGTGCGGGGATTAGTTTTTTAGCTGATTTTAAAAAAGAAATCGATACTGATTTTCCATATGCCATGGTCAAGATGCCGACTTTACCCCAGATGGCAAACGCCCTAGAAAAAGAATACCAGGCTTTAGCTGAAGAGATGCGGATGCTTTATGTCGCGTTTACACGAGCTGTCAATAAGATTTACATGATTGGGAAGGTAGAGGCATCAAAACTGGATGAAGACAATCAGTTCATCGCTTATCAAACAGCTGCTTTTGATGAAAATGGTATATTAGAAGATACAATTAGAAAATCTAGTCAAGGTTATCTTAATTGGATTTTGGGGATTTATCAAGCCACAACAGAAAAAGCGACAATTGGTCTTAAAGTTCGTGTGATTGAAGATGCTGACTTGCAAGACATGATACCTGTCAATCAAAAAAATCAATTGTCTTTTGAAACTTTACTGAAGGAGTCAAAACAGTATGATGGTGCAATGGCAACAATTGAGGATGTAAAATTAGCGAAACAAATTTTAGATTCTACTCAAATCTTAAATAACAAATATGCAGCTGGTATTCAATTACCGACCATTCAAACACCTAGTCAAATCAAGAAACGTTACGAACATTTGATTTCAGAACAGGATGTAGTTGTTAGTAATATTCCGAAATACTCTCAGTTTGAATTTTTAAAAACTGACAAAAAAGTATCACCGACAGAATTAGGCTCGGCTATTCATGAATTGATGCAGTCACTTGATTTTTCAAATGTTACACGTGAAACATTAAGTCAGACTATTCAAACGCTATCTGTCCGAGATGAAGTCAAACAAAAAATTAAGATAGCACAGATTTCAAGTTTATTTGAGACGGATTTTGGTCAAATGATGGTTGCATATCATAAACAAATGACGCGTGAAGCACCTTTTTCAATGTTGAAAACAGACCATGTTTCAGGCGAGCAATACGTGATCCGGGGAATTATTGATGGTTTTATTAAGTTATCGGACAAAATAATCCTGTTTGACTATAAGACTGATCATTTTACAAGTCTAGAGGATATTCCTCAAATTAAAGCACGTTATCAGATACAAATGGATCTATATGCAGAAAGTCTTTCTACCGCGTTTAAGTCAGATAAGATTGAGCAATATTTAATTCTATTAGGGGGACCAGATAAGGTTTACATTGAGCAACTTTAAAAAGCACAAGTATACATCATGTTTGAAGTATGCTTGTGCTTTTTTAATTTAAGAAATCTTTCGGATTCACATTGAACACTTTGAAAAAGGTTGCAGCACCTAACCCACTTAAAATCGTTAGCTTGAAAAGCGCTAACCAGCGTTCACTAATTGTAAGAATATGATTACCTAACATAACGACAGCTCCCATCATCAAAATGGCGAACCAAAACTGAAAGTTAAATAATTGTCGAGGTAATTTTCTACTGTATAGACTGTAAAAAATGAGAACTAAGAGTAAACTGATAAGACTGGATAAGGCAGAACCGTTTAAACCATATAAGACAGTTAATGGGTAAACACTCACTAATTTTAATACTAGCCCACTTAATAAAATCAAACCCGACATTTTATTTTTTCCCACCAAGAATAAATCATGATGATAAAGTTGGATCATTGAAATGATAGGGATTTGACACACAAAAATCTGTAAACTTAGCACATGTGCATGACTTTTAAAAAGAACATCGTTCATTTCTGGTAGTAAAATGACAAGACCAACTGTTAAAGCGATTGCTAAGTATGTGACATTATCCCAGATTTTTTTAGAGATTTGCTTATCTCTTGTCAACTTAGGAAGACTATCAGTCAAAATTGATGTGGTAAAGACTAAACCTAATTGTAAGAAAGGTTGACCACGATCATAAATACCTTTTAAAATTTCTGCTTGATTTGATGTCTTGACTTGAGGCAGATGCATCAAAGCATTTTTTACAAAGAAAACATCAATCATCTGTAAAATGAGCATATAAATCATAAAAAAAGTAAAGACAAGTGAGGATAGACCGAATTTTTGAATAATTTTACGTTTAGGTTGTAGGGCTGTCAAGTTTGTAAACAATCCTTGGAATTTAAAGGGGCTAGAAAGCATTAGGTAGACAAGCGCAACAAGTCCACCAATAAAAGAGCCTAGCATGGCTAAGAAAGAAATTGCATAAACATTAGTTGACAATCTTGTGAACATTAGTGCAGCACAAATAATTAAGACAACGCGTACAGATTGCTCAATAACTTGAGAGACAGCAGTTGTCACCATATCTTGTTTTGCTTGTGCACGACCTCGATATAAAGATAGAAAAGGTACTAATAAAAGTGGTAAAATGGCCATCACAAATGGTCCCGCTAATTTTTCTTGTCCCATCAATTTTGAAATAGGTTGACTCAAAAGTGTCAAGACAACAAAACTTAAAACAGATAGTATAAGAGAAAGTTGGAAAAATTGATGAGTCTCTTCTTTGGGCTGATTTGCAGAATGAATCAAGCTAGACAAAAAATTAGGCAAGGCAATCAAGGATAGAGTGGTAATGATGGCGTAAAAAGGATAGACCTGTTGAAAGGCATAAAAGCCTTGATCGCCAACTAAATTTTGATAAGGAAAACGGTAAAGTGCAGCGAGGATCTTAGATAAAAATCCTGCGAGTGCTAGAACACTTGCCCCTTTAATTGCCAGTTTTTTCATTGGTTTTCTCATCTCTAATCGCACTCAAACGTTCAGTAAAGGATATGATTTCTGAAAGATATGTGGCTGCTGATAAGTTTCTGATATCAAATCTAATAACCATTTGCCCAGATGTTTCACCAATTTTGGCTTTTAGTTGTGTTTTCGATAAGGCATCAAAATAATCTTGTGGCATAAAAGTATGAGTTGCTGCTTTACTCATCATGTAAACAATAGTTGTCAACTGTTTGTCAATCTTATCAACAAGTGCTTGGTCAGAAAAATATTTAAGTAAGCCGATTTCAAGGAGATATGCCACAGTGTCAGGGTATTCACCAAATCTGTCAATCAACTCATCTTGTAAATCTTGATAGTAAGTTCGACTCTCAATTTCCCGAATTCGTTTATAAATTTCAATTTTTTGACGTTGATCCGATATATAATCTGAAGGAAGAAAAGCATCAATTTCTAGATTTATTTCAGTATTGGCTTTTCGTGTTTTTCTTGATTTACCTAAACGTTTGTTGACTGCTTCTTCTAACAATTGTGAATATAAATCAAAGCCAATAGAATCAATAAAGCCAGATTGTTCAGCACCTAAAAGATTACCAGCTCCTCGAATTGACAAATCTCGCATGGCAATTTTAAAACCAGATCCTAACTCAGTAAACCCTTTTATGGCATCAAGACGTTTTTCAGAGACATCAGATAATGATTTTTCTGGCTGATAGGTAAAATAAGCATAGGCTACTCGGTTAGAGCGTCCAACCCGTCCACGGAGTTGATAAAGCTGAGATAAGCCCATATGATCTGCATTTTCAACAAATAGTGTATTGGCATTAGGAATATCTACACCAGTTTCAATAATTGTTGTTGCAACTAAAACATCATATTCACCATTGATAAAGTCAAGTAGCGTATTTTCAAGTTGTACTTCACTGAGTTGACCATGAATGAAACCAATGCGTGCTTCAGGGATTAGTTCTGAAATTTGTGATACTTTTTGCTCAATCGTGTCAACGCGATTGTAAATGTAGAATACTTGCCCCCCACGAGACATTTCTCTTAAGACAGCATCTCGAAGGACACTATAATTAGTTTCCATGACATAGGTTTGAACTGGGTAACGGTTAGTTGGCGGTGTTTCAATTACTGATAAATCACGAATTCCCATCATAGACATATGTAATGTTCTAGGAATTGGAGTGGCTGTCAAAGTTAAGACATCCACTTGTGTTTTTAGCTCTTTCAAACGCTCTTTGTGTTTGACACCGAAACGTTGTTCTTCATCTATAATCATCAAACCAAGATCGAAAAACGTGACATCTTTTGATAGTAAACGATGTGTTCCAATGACTAAATCAATGCGATCCTTTTTAAGTTTATCTAAAATATCGGCTTGTTCTTTTTTAGTTTGAAAACGTGACATGACAGCGATATTGACACCAAAATCATTAAAGCGTTCACGAAAATTATTATAGTGTTGTTCAGCTAAAACAGTTGTTGGTACTAAAATGGCTACTTGTTTATGATTGTTGATTGCTTTAAAAGCTGCACGCATGGCTACTTCTGTTTTGCCAAATCCAACGTCACCAACTAGCAATCGGTCCATCGGACGCTCACGTTCCATGTCTTTTTTGATTTCGATTACAGAGCGAAGTTGATCATCTGTTTCGGTATAGGCAAAAGCCTCATCAAATTCATGTTGATTATCATCATCTGGTGAAAAAGCAAAACCACGTTGACTTTCTCGAGCAGCATAGAGTTTAATCAAATCTTCTGAAATGTCTTCGATTTGTTTCGTGACAGACTTGACAGTTCGTTTCCAACGTCCATCATTTAACTTATTAATTTTAGGTGGTTTACCTTCACCTGCTGTATATTTGGTGAGCAATTCAACCTGGTCAACAGGAATCGAAATGGTATCATTGTTTTGATATTGAATTGTTAAGTAATCACGATGAATTCCTGAAATTTCAATCGTTTCTAATCCAAGGTATTTACCAATACCATGTGTTTGATGAACAACATAATCACCTACTTCTAATTCATTATAGTCTTGTAAACGTTCGGCATTGGTAATGTTTAATCGTTTGGTACGACGTTTTTTAGTTTTGCCAAAGATCTCAGTTTCTGTAATGACAGCTATTTTTTCATCGAGCAGATTGAAACCATTTGTCAAGTTTAGGTTGATAATATTGACAACTTTAGATTGGAGTTCATCAACCTGTGTCAATGCAAAGGAAATGTCAATATCGTGTAAATCTCTTGTTAATTTCGTTTCTTTTTCTTTTGATACAGCAAGGATAACAGTGTAATCTGTTTTAATGAAATGCGCTAACTCAACTTGTAGTAAAGACATCTGACCAAAAAATGCCTGCATACTATGTTGATTAAAGTTATGTAGAAAATCAAATTTGAGGTTACCTAAACCTTTTTGAAAATTTGAGAAAAAAGTTGCAGGTTTATAATTTCGAAGTTGATGACTATTATCTGCTAAATAGTGCATGCCATCAATAGAACGACTGAGCAATTTTTCTGATAGCATAAATTCTGCAGTTTCTTGCGTGATTTTATGATCCATTTCATTAATTTTTTGAAAGTCATCAATAAAAATTGGTGTATGTTTTGGTAGATAGTCGAATAATGTCCATTGTTGTTCATAGAAAAATTCGCTAAATTTTCTCAAGTCAGCATGATAATTCTGGTGTTTTGCTGCAGCAATAATTTCAGCTAAGTAAGATCTTTGTTTCTCATCAAGATTAGTCAAACTTGACAAGTAGTTTACACCACGTTCAAAATCAGCAGCACTCAAAATAAAATCTGAGGATGGTTTGATATTGACTGTATCAAGTTCCTGTAAAGAACGTTGATTCTCAACATCAAAATATCTGATGCCATCGATCTCATCTCCAAAAAACTCAATCCTAATAGGATTTTCAGCATCTAAAGGATAGATGTCTAGGATGTCACCTCGTTTAGAGTATTCACCTGGACTCATGACTCGTTGTGTTTTTTCGAAACCGATAGTTGACAACTGATTGATAAGGCCATCGCTATCAATTTCTTGGCCTACTGTAAATAGAAGATTGAATGTTTTAAAACTAACTGGATTCGGTAGTAAATTGCGTAGAGCAAAAATAGGTATGATTAAAAAACCATCCGCTTGTTTATTTTGTAAAAAAGAAAGCGCATCTAACCGATAGGCTAAACGCTCTTTACTAGCAACAGCGTATTCTGCAAAAATGTTGTCATCAGAAAAATACTGAAAGACCTTTTCTTCGCCAACAAATTCTGATAAGTCATTATAAAGCTCACTTGCATGATATTGATTGTCTGTAATGATAATATATTTATCAGGCTGATGATCGAAAGCAGTCGCCATCAAAAGTGTTTTGATGGTGCCCTGGATACCGGTGAATAAAGTACGTGTGATTTTATTTTGTTCACGTTGCCATTGTATCAGCGCATGATTTTTTGATAATAAATCTGTAAGTTTCATCTGTTAAATTGGTTTCCTGTTTGATTAAAATCATTATTTTCAATGAAAGCTTCTATTGCATCAGCAGCTCGTAAAATACCAAGCTCAGCATCTGCTTTATCTTCTTGATCAAATTGACCTAAGACATGATTAACAACAGACATACCATGCTTAGGTCTACCAATGCCAATTTTAATCCGTTTAAATTCTTGGCTACCAAGGTGCGTAATGATTGATTTGATACCATTATGACCACCAGCAGAACCTTTCTGACGAAGTCTAAGTTTACCAACCATCATATCAAGATCATCATAAATGACAATTAAATCGTCTGCTGTTAGGCCATTATAAGCTAAAAGCGGTTTAACAGACTTACCTGATTCATTCATAAAAGTTACTGGTTTAACTAGTATGATTTTTTCACCGTTACTAAAAGTAGAGGCAATATCGGCTATGAAAGTTTTATCTCGTTTAAATGTCAGGTTTAAACGACTTGCCATAACATCTAAAACGTTAAAACCAATATTATGTTTAGTGTGGGCATACTTGTCACCAGGGTTTCCTAGCCCCACAATCATTTTTGTCATGTTGACATTCCTTTCTTCTATTTCACTTTATGAAATCTTGAAACTTGACTTATTACGGGTGATTTCATTCAAACAGGGGATGTGTGAATGAAATCACCCAAAGTATTTTACAGTAAGTTGACACTTAATTGACAAATGATTTACAAAATTGTAAACGTCAAAAAAGACTGAAATCAACATTTCAGCTTCTTGATTATTTAAATTAGACATTAAAGCGAAATTCTAGAATATCACCATCTTGAACAACATATTCCTTACCTTCTTCACGGAGGCGACCAGCTTCTTTGACTGCTTTTTCAGACCCGTATTTGATTAAATCATCATAAGACATAGTAACAGCACGGATGAAACCTTTTTCAAAATCTGAATGGATAATGCCTGCTGCTCCAGGTGCTTTGATACCACGTTTGAAAGTCCAGGCTCGTACTTCTTTTTCACCTGCTGTAAAGTAAGTGCCAAGTCCAAGTAAATGATAGGCAGATTGTGTCAACTTGTCAACGCCTGATTCAGTTAAGCCAATTGCTTCAAGAAACTCAGCTTTTTCATCGTTTTCAAGTTCAGCAATTTCTTCCTCAACACGTGCAGAGATAACTACTGTATCAGCGTTTTCCGTTTCAGCAAAGTCACGGATTTGTTTGACATAATCAATATTGTCAGGATCACCCACTTCATCTTCTGAAACATTGGCTACATATAAGACAGGTTTAGT
Source organism: Pseudolactococcus chungangensis CAU 28 = DSM 22330 (assembly GCF_002441885.1). Classification (GTDB taxonomy): domain Bacteria; phylum Bacillota; class Bacilli; order Lactobacillales; family Streptococcaceae; genus Pseudolactococcus; species Pseudolactococcus chungangensis. The sequence continues at coordinate 46,872 of NZ_JXJT01000010.1, forward strand.
TGTTAATAAAAAGAGTGACTTGACAACTTTTAGTTCGTCTTCTTCAAAGTCAACTGTTCGAGCAGATTTGCCAGCTTCAAGTACAGGTTTAATTTTTTCTAAAACCTTAAATTCAAGTACGGCATCCTTATCTTTTTGAGTACGCGCAATTTTCTCAACACGTGCGTAACGTTTGTTGACAGACTCTAAATCAGCTAAAATCAATTCTAGGTTAATCGTGTCAATATCAGCTATCGGGTCGACAAAGTCACTTTCACGTCCTTGCTCACGCATGACATTTTCATCATCAAAAGCACGAACTACATGAACAATGGCGTCTACTTCCCGAATGTTGGCCAAAAATTTGTTACCGAGACCTTCACCCTTAGAGGCGCCTTTGACAATCCCCGCGATATCTGTAAATTCAAATGTTGTTGGAACAGTTTTTTTAGGTTTGATGAGTTCAGTAATTTTATTGAGACGTTCATCAGGAACTTCGACGGTGCCTACATTAGGGTCAATCGTTGCAAAAGGATAGTTGGCTGCTTCTGCTCCTGCTTGTGTGATTGCATTAAAAAGAGTTGATTTTCCAACGTTTGGTAAACCAACGATGCCTGCTGTTAAAGCCATAATTTAGATGTTGAGCTGTCAGTGATGAAAATAACAGCCCAATCTCCTTTCTTAGTCAAGTATTTTTTTTATTTTTTTATTAAAATCATTGCGTGGCATCAAGACGATGTGGTCACAATTGGTACAACGAATCTTAATGTCAGCGCCTAATCTCACAATTTCCCAGTGATTAGCTTTTTTTCCAGTTGATTTGACGACACAAGCGTGTGGTTTTTTCATTTCAACAAAATCACCTAACTCGTACATTGACACCTCCATCACGATGAAACATTTTCAATACATTCTAACAAAATAACCGCAAAAAAACAACCATCTGGTGCCAATGGTCGTGGTGATGATGCGTCGTATATTATATCTGATTGTGCTTTTGAATGAAACGAAATTGAAAAATGATTGTCAGGATTAGTAAGATAAATAAAACACTCACATAATAAAAGGTTTTTGAATGTTTACCTTTATGGATAGGTTGCTCTTGACCATTCAGCAAATTAATCTTTGAAGTTGAGAGTTTAAATTGACTTTTAAGTTGCCAAGTGCGACTTGCAGTTTGTACAGAAGTCATGGTTAAGTATGTACCTGCTTTAAATTTCTCTGAAATAGGAATCAAAATTTCAATTTTACTATTAGGAGCAATATGGCTAAATTGATGAGACTCAGATTGCTTAGTCGCTTGGTCTAAAATATGACTATCAATTAAAACATTATTTAACCAAGTATTGCTATCATTTTTAAGTAAAATTCGAATAAAGCGTTTTTGGTTAAGTATTGTAGCCTCGGATTTTTCAACGATGATATTCTCAGTATCTTTATTATCGTTTTTTCGGACATTTACGATGTATTTAACACTTTTATCTCCTTGGCAAAAAAGAACTGCATTTGCAATCTCACCATCAAAATCTTTTTTGAAAGCTTCGGGTTTATAATCAATAGTAACATCTTGACTATCTCTTGGGGGGAGTGTAATTGTTTGAGGTGCCTTTAAAAAAGTATTGCAATCAGAAAAAATTTGATTGCCTTTACTATCAAGGTCTGGAATTGCAGTTTTGATGTTAATGTTAATCGTATCATCGGTGTTATTTTGTAGGTTAAAACCTAAAGATTGCTGCTCATGATATTTTGCAGAAATGATTTGGTTTATCACCGTCTGATCACCATCTAGAATGGGTGTGACAGTGAAATCGACTTCGTCAGCAGCGGTTTTAGTGGCAAAAAAACTTACCGCTACAATAAATAGTGTGAGTATATTTTTCATATTTCCCTTTTTTTGAGGTGTAATATTTAGAGGATAGGTTATTTTAAAAAGATATCAAAAGGCAGTTTAATTAATATTCTAGCTAAAAAACACCATTTTCAATTGTTATTAAAATTACATCTTAAGTTTAATTATATCACATCTTAACACTTTTAAGAAATCTTATACAAAATAATGAGACATAATTATAAAATAAAAAAGATGAATTTTTACTTTTTAAAAGTAAGATGTTAACCTTTGACTATTCATTATATATACAAGAATACTGGTTTTATGATATAATAAGTGCTATGAGATTAGACAAATATTTAAAAGTTTCACGAATTATTAAACGTCGAACAGTGGCTAAAGAAGTTGCCGATAAAGGGCGTATTAAACTAAATGGTATTCTGGCTAAAAGTTCATCAGATGTCAAATATCAGGATGTCTTGACGATTACCTTTGGTAATAAAATTTTAGAGGTCAGAGTCCTTGACATAAAAGATTCAACTAAAAAAGAAGATGCGGATAAGATGTATGAAGTCTTGTCAGAAACTCGTGTAAATCCTTGAACTTTTTTGATTTAAGGTAGAACATCAGAAAGTTTAAAACAATCAAAGTGTGTGACTACAGACTAACTAGATGATGTAAAAGTTATCTGTAGGATAGAGGTGTATCATGACAAAACAAAAGAAAATTGTCCGACTAAATAATGAGTTTACAACGCAACAATTGAATCAGATTCAACAAACAAATAATCAGGTACCCAAACGTCGTTATTTAGGTTTAATTTTGGTAGCTGTCATTTTAGTTATGGTTTTGCCGACAATTAATCTTGTTAAATCATATCAAACATTGCAAAGCCGCTTAGAATTAAAAGCAAAATATGAAGAAAAATCAGTGGTTTTGGACAAACAGTTAGCAATTGAAAAAGCTAATATTGCTAAACTTAAAGATCCAATATTCATTGAAAAATATGCACGTTTGAGATATTATTCAAAAGATGGTGAAAAAGTATTCTTAATTCCTGAATTATCAGATGGTGGGGTTACAAAAATAAAATGATTGGTCGAGTTAAATCTATTTCTCGTTTCGGTATATTCATCACATTTTTGGCCTCGGAATTATCGTCAGAGGAACGCATGTTTTTTGAAGGTATGTCAGATACATTTCTTTTGACAGGCTTATTAAAATGGTCTGATGTTCCCAAAGGTGAAAAAATTAAAAGAAATGATGCCCTGATAATCGCTGTCAAAGAGATTCAAAACGATGGTAAAATTGATTTAACATTAACACAAGAAGATTTCAGAGAAAAATATGACAAAATACTTGCTAGAACTGGGGAGATGCTACAAGTATTGCGACTTCAAAATCAAAAGGGGATCAATCAATGACGACTAAAAACGGACAACTCAATGACGGACGTGAGGTCTATCTTAATGGTCATCGCGTTATTGATATGGCAAGTGAACCTGTATTCTCTACGACATTAGAAGTTATTCAGCGTTATTATGAGTTGCAAAAAGAAAATAAAAACCATACTTTTTTTAATAATGGCATTGAATCTTCAGTGATGTTTTTAGTGCCCAAGTCGGTTAAAGATTTGGCTAAGAAACGCCAAATTTATGAAGAGGTTGCAAGAGAATCCTATGGTATGTTGGGGCGAACGCCCGATTTTATTAACGCTGGTGTTGCTGTTTTAGGCAATTATGCGGACGATTTAGGAACGCAAGGTAAACTAGACTTTGCATTCAATGCGAAAAATTGGGCCAATCATGTCAAATATGACGATGTCTTTGTTAGCCATGCCATTCAAAATCCACAACTAGACCGTCAAAAAACTTTATCACAACTTCTGAATCAAGGACAGGAATTTGCTGGCGTTTGGATAAAAGAGACACGAGAAGATGGCGTTATCATTCGGGGCGCCAAACAAGTTAATACCCTTGCACCGCTAGCGGATGAACTCCTCATTTTCAACCTTCCAGATTTAAAGCCGGAAGACAAAAAATTTGCTTTAGCATTTGCGCTTCCTATCGCAACACCTGGCGTTAAAGTCATCTGTCGAAAATCGACAATGAAACCAGAACAATCACTGGCTGATTATCCATTGTCTCAAGCCTTTGATGAGATGGATGCCTTTCTTCTTTTTGATGATGTTTTTGTACCCAATGATGCCTTATTTGTTTGTGGTGATGTTGAACAATCTAACGCTTTCTTTGAAGTAAGTGGTCTATTTAATCATACAGCACATCAAGATGAGGTACGTGGGTTTATTAAGTTAGAGTTTGTGACAGGAATTGCTGTTCGACTTGCGCATCAGCTAGGCTTATTTGACTTTCAGCGTGTTCAAGAAAAATTGGGAGAATTATCTGTTAACTTGGAGATGATCCAGTCTTGTATCATTGCAAGTGAGGTTACAGGGAAAATACAAAATGGTGTATTTACACCTAATATGCAAACTCTCTTGGCAGTTCGTGCTAAATTGACAACTTATTATGATGAGGCTTTGCGAGTGATTGCTGAGCTTTCTGCGGGTTCAGCAGTTGGTGTTCCTGATTTTTGTAGTTTTAGCAATCCAGATATAGCAAAGATGCTAGACTCTGCTTTAACTAGTGATTTGATGACTGCAGAGGAACGGATGCTTTTGTTAAATCTCGCTTGGGATATCACGAGTGAGAGTTTTGGACAGCGCCAACGTGTATATGAATTTCTGCATGGTGGGAATCCAATGTTTATTCATTTACAGCATCTCAGACACACTGATTTAACACAGGCTAATCAGATGATTGATAAGGTTTTAGACAATGCAAGAAATGGTAAAAAATAAGAAAAATTATCTTCCATTACAATGGCTGGTTTTTGCGGCAATGGTCCTACCAGCCTTTTTAACGTTCCCAGAGAAAACTGACATTGTTAGCTCGCAAACTTATGCACCAAGACTACTATTAGATAATGCTAAATCATCCAAATGGTCGGAGTTACCCAAAAGGGCTGTCACCTTGACAGATGTTCAGAGCTATACAGATGCAGCGTTACACACTAAGGCTAAGAAAATATCAGCTAAAACACAGCTGGTATTGAGTGGTTTAGAGGGTCAATCAATTAAATTATCTGATGGTACTTTTGTTTTGAATAATAAAAATGAGATTGGCTCTGATATTGTTTTAACGACAGAAGAGATTAACCAAGCGTTTTATGTGATACAAGATGCAGATGTTCTTTACGCTCCGTTGACAACTTTAGACAACCAAGTTTACAGTAAGTTGATAAAAGGAGATAAAGTCTATGCGACCAAAAAGGCAACGACGAATTGGGGGACATATTACCAAGTAACTTTTGAAGGTGGCAAGACAGGATGGATAGATAGTAAGGCAGGGACTTTTAAGAATCCAAAACTGGATAAGGTTCAGAATTTATTAAATGAAAAATATCAGCAAAGTGGTTATTCAATTTATGTCAAGCAACTTGATAGTGAGTTTACGGCAGGTGTCAATCAAACAAAAAAAATGTACTCAGCGAGTTTGAGTAAAATTCCAATTCTTTATTGGACGCAAAAACAGATTAATGCAGGTAATGCTAGCCTTGGAGATAGTTTAGCCTATAATGAATTGGTCAATGATTGGCAAGGTGCCTTTAAAACAGAGGGAACTGGATTTCTACCTAAGACACCTGATTATCAGTCTTATAGTCTATTGGATTTGATTAACCGTACTGCTAAAGACTCGGATAATGTGGCAAGTAATATGTTAGCCTACTATGAAACGGGCAGATTTTCAGCAAGCTTCCAGTCTGAGATTGCAAAAATTGCAGGAGAACCATGGAACCCTATAGAAAGAGGAGCATCATCTGAAATGGTTGGTCGAGTACTTGAAGCCCTTTATCATGAAGGAGGAGCGGGCTATAATGCTCTGATTGGTACTGATTATGATGCAGAGCGAATTCCTGCTAAACTACCCAAATCGATTCAAGTGGCTCACAAAATTGGTACAGCAGACGAATTTAACCATGATGCTGCTTTGATTTTTACGGCAGAGCCATACATCTTAGTGATAGAAACAAACAACGATGCTGATAATGGAGAGCTTGCAAATATTTCCCAAGCCATATATGAGGTAATGAAATGACCCCTTACGAGAAATTTATAAAAATAGCTGATGAGGCACACTATTTTGATCAACATCAAGAAGTTTTAGTTGCCTTATCAGGTGGCTTAGATTCAATGACACTTTTTAATTGGCTTTACGCAGCTAGAGACTTACTTAACATATCTTTATCTGTTGCGCACATTAATCATCAACAACGCGCAGTATCTGATTATGAAGCAAAAGCCTTGCAAGATAAAATGGCTGATTTGGAGATTCCTTTTTACATTGCAAATTATGTAGGACCTTTTTCGGAAGAAAAGGCACGTGATTTCCGTTATGATTTTTTTGAAAGGATCATGAAAAAATATCATTTGACGGCATTAGTGACTGCACATCACAAGGATGATTTGACGGAAAATTTCTTAATTCGTCAAATAAGAGGTTCAAGGCTGCGCCACTTAACAGGTATGGAGGCAGTTCAAACATTTGGAGAAGAACGACAAGGTTTATCTCTGATTCGGCCTTTGTTAGATTTTGAAAAGTCTGAATTTGATGCTACCGATTATTTTGAAGATGCTTCTAATGCTGAGAATGATTATTTGAGAAATCGGGTGCGTAATCTTTATTTACCAGCATTTGAAAAAGAAAATCCACGGTTTTCGGAAAATTTAGCTGGTTTATCAGACGAAATCCAAAAGGCAATGGCAATTGTTGCTTATAGCGCTCGCGCTTATGCAGCTGCTGAAAAAATAGATTTGATTGAGTTTTCACGAGAAATTGAAAATTTACAATACTTTATTTTACAGGATTATATTGCTAAATTTCCAGCTTTGGAAGTTTCAAAAGCTCAGTTTGATGAATTGTTACATATTATTAGGCGTGAGGGGCAATATTTTCATGCCATTTCGAATGATTACAACTTTATCAAAGATCGCTACCACTTTTATATTGAAGAAAGATCGAAGGCAACAGAATTTGAGACGGCTTTAACACCATATCCTACTGGTAATTTTCAACAGATTGATTTGCCAGCTACGGGGCAGATTGTGATTAGAAAACGTCAGTCAGGTGACCGCATTCAAGTTAATGGTATTGATAAAAAACTTCGTCGTTATTTCATTGACAATAAAGTTGCACTTAAAAAACGTGGCAATCCTTTAATCGTCGTAGGGGATGTCGTTTATGGTGTGTTAGATGTTGTGATTGCAGATTTGAGTAAATCATTGAAACATGATAAAATGAAAAGAACACTTTATTATAGGGAAAAGAGATAAGAAGACAGAATGTTAGAAAAAACGATTGAAAAAGTTTTAGTGACCGAAGCAGAGATTTGTGCGAAATCACAGGAATTGGGTCAAATTTTAACAACAGCTTATGCAGATAAAAATCCATTGATGGTAGCAATTTTAAAAGGTTCAGTCCCCTTTTTCGCGGAATTAACAAAACGAATTGATGCTCACATAGAGATGGATTTCATGGTTGTATCAAGCTATCACGGTGGTACATCATCATCTGGTGAAGTGAAGATGATCAAAGATCTGGATACATCAGTTGAAGGTCGTGACATCGTGATTGTTGAAGATATTATCGACACTGGACGGACGCTTTTATATTTAAAAGAGTTGTTGTTATATCGTAAAGCGAATTCAGTTAAAATCGTCACACTGGTGGATAAACCTGAAGGACGTGTTGTTGATATTGAAGCAGATTATGTTGGCTTTACCCTACCCAATGAGTTTTTGGTTGGTTTTGGTCTAGATTATGATGAACATTATCGTAATCTTCCTTACATCGGGATTCTTAAAGAAGAAATTTATAAAACTGAGGGTTAAATCAAAGCATTTGGCAGGATAGCTCTTTCAAAAAAGTTTATATCAGCCTTAAGGCTGATATTGACCAAACCTGACGTTAATAATAGACATTTTTGGAAAAATTTGTCATAATATCTGATATAAAACAAAATTTAGACAAGGATTCTATGAATAATAAAAATAAAAACAGTGGTTTCATAAAAAACTCTTTCCTGTGGGTAATTATGGTAATCGTTGCAGTTGTTGGTTTCCAATATTTCGTCAAGGGTGTTGGTACTGAAACGGTTGACAAAATTAGTTACACAACACTAGTTAAAAAACTAGAAGCTGGTGATATAAAAGAATTCTCTTATCAGCCTTCTGCCTCATTGATTTCAGTGAGTGGGGAATATAAAAAAGCTGAAAAGGTTAAGGCAAAAACAAACTTTTCTTTGATTGCTAATAAACCTATTGAAGTTAAGAAATTTTCTAGTTTAATTTTACCTACGGATACGACCATCAGCGAACTGCAAAAAATTGCGGACAAGGAAAAAGTCAAAGTTTCTGTTAAACCAGAAGCGTCTAATGGGGTTTGGTTGACACTTTTAGGGTCTTGGTTACCCCTTCTACTCATGATTGGCTTCCTCTACATGATGATGGGTGGTATGCGAGGCGGTGGTGCTAATGGCGGTGGGAACCCGATGAGTTTCGGGAAATCACGTGCCAAAGAGCAAGACAAGAAAACGGTCAAAGTTCGTTTCGCAGACGTTGCAGGTGCTGATGAAGAAAAGCAAGAACTTGTTGAAGTTGTTGATTTTCTGAAAAATCCTAAAAAATATCATGATTTAGGTGCGCGTATCCCGGCAGGTGTCCTCCTTGAAGGCCCTCCAGGAACCGGTAAAACTTTACTTGCTAAAGCTGTTGCTGGTGAAGCTGCGGTACCATTTTTCTCAATTTCTGGTTCAGACTTTGTGGAAATGTTTGTCGGTGTCGGTGCCTCACGTGTCCGTGACCTTTTTGAAAATGCTAAAAAGAACGCCCCAGCTATCGTCTTTATTGATGAGATTGATGCTGTCGGTCGCCAACGTGGTGCCGGTATGGGTGGTGGTAATGATGAACGGGAACAAACCCTTAATCAACTCCTAGTCGAAATGGATGGATTTAACGAAAGTAACGATGCTGTAATTGTCATTGCAGCAACTAACCGTTCTGATGTTCTCGATCCAGCCTTGTTACGTCCAGGTCGTTTTGACCGTAAAGTGCTCGTTGGAGCACCAGATGTTAAAGGTCGTGAAGCGGTACTGAAAGTCCATGCTAAAAATAAACCTTTGGCAGCTGACGTTGATTTAAAAGTTGTTGCCCAACAAACACCAGGTTTCGTTGGTGCGGATTTGGAAAATGTCCTTAATGAAGCAGCGCTCGTTGCTGCAAGACGTAACAAGTCTGTGATTGATGCCTCTGATATTGATGAGGCAGAAGACCGCGTGATTGCAGGTCCAGCTAAGAAAGACAAACGGATTTCTGAGCGTGAACGTGAAATGGTGGCTTACCATGAAGCGGGACATACAATTGTTGGTCTTGTTCTCTCAAATGCTAGTTTCGTCCACAAGGTAACAATTGTACCACGTGGTCGTGCCGGTGGTTATATGATTTCTTTACCAAAAGAAGACCAATTCTTACTTTCTAAAGAAGATATGCAAGAACGTCTGGCAGGTCTTATGGGTGGTCGAACTGCTGAAGAAATTATTTTCAACGCCATTACAACTGGTGCCTCAAATGACTTTGAACAAGCTACGCAACTCGCGCGTGGTATGGTCACACAATATGGTATGTCTGAAAGATTGGGCACTGTGACACTTGAAGGTAATTCTCAAGCTGTCTTTATTGGTCGTGATTACGGTCAAACCAAAGGTTATAGTGAGTACACAGCCCAAGCCATTGATGAAGAAGTGCGTAGCATCATTAACGAAGCACATGAAACCGCTCGTCAGATCATTGAAAACCATCGTGAACAACATAAGGCAATTGCACTTGCCTTGCTTGAACATGAAACTTTGGATGCACGTCAAATCAAATCTTTATTTGAAACAGGTCAAATGCCTGCTGATAATGTTATAGAATCTGAAAGTGTTGAACCAGCAGATTTTGAACAAACTTTAAAAGCAGTTAATGAACCAGAAGATGATAATTTGGATAATGATTTAAACAAAATTGAAAATCAAGATAATTAATGAAAGTCAGGCCTAGTCGCCTGATTTTTTGTGATTTATGATATAATATTAGATAATAAACTAAGGGAAGAAACATAAATTGGCTCAAACATTCAAGGAAAAATTGGCAGAACTTGAAGCCAAACGTCGTTTTGAGCAAGAAGAGACGCTGAAGATTGATTCAGTCACTTCTGACACTTCTGGATTTTCCGAAGAGTCTTTGATACAAAATGATGTTGAGGCAGCAGTATCGACTCGAACAACACCTAAAATTAAAATAGAAAAATTAACGCTGGCAATTTTTGTCAGCCTTTTCGTCATTGTCACCGCTCAAATTTATGCTTTAGGAGATTTTAGTCTGATGCGTCAAGTATCTGAAAAATCGTTGGATCAAAAATTTACCTATCAAGGTGGGATGAAGAATGGTCGTTTCTCTGGTGATGCGACGATTACTGATAGCTCAGGGAATGCATTGAAAGCACAATTTAAGGCAGGTAGAATGGTTGGACCTTTGACTTATACTAAAAGCAATGCCTATACTGTGACTGAAAAAGATGGCAAAACAACGATTACCTTAGCAGACAAGTCAGTCGTTCATCAAGCAGCAGGTCAATATACTTTTAATGGTAGCATTTTTACTTATGAAGGGGCGTGGCGATTTGCAGGCATTTGGCAAGGCAAGATGCATTTTGCCAATGGTGCGAGCTATGAAGGAGCGTGGAAAAATGGTTTACCAGATGGTAAAGGGACCTATACACCAATTGTAGGTATGCCGATTACTGGTGATTTTAAGATGGGAGAGCTTGAAAAATGAAAATTAAATGGTTTTCCCTAATTCGAATTTTGGGTCTGGTGACTGTACTGGGTTATCATTTTTTTGTTAAGTCTTTCCCAGGTGGTTTTATTGGTGTTGATATTTTCTTTGTATTTTCGGGATATCTGATTACCTCTCTCTTTTTTATTGAGCTTGAAAAGTCTGGTAGTTTTACGTTGTTGACCTACTATAAACGTCGTTTTATCAGAATTTTTCCGCCATTGGTCATCATGATTGTCACGACATTACCGTTTACGTTGTTGTTACCGTCTGATTTTCGGGCTAACCTAGCTAAGCAAGTGGCTGCTGCCATAGGTTTTGTGACGAATCGGTTTGAAATACAGTCAGGTTTATCATATGAAGCTCAGCAAACACCACAGTTATACATCCATACATGGACGCTATCTCTGGAATTTCTTTTTTATCTGATTTGGGGCGCTCTGCTGTTTATTTTGGTTTTTTGGTTAAAAAAACAAGGTTATACAGGTAAAAAGTTGTTAGGTCAAACGCGTTTCATTGTGTTTGTGCTTGCCGTACTAACGAGTATAGGATCTATTATTTACCTTGAAGTGACTTTTAACCCTAACTATTTAAGCTATAGCTATTTTGCTTTTGCGAGTCATGCTTATCCCTTTTTTATCGGGGCAATTGTTGCTACAGTAGTTGGTGTTCGGATTAGTGATAAACAGAAGGCACGATTTTCGAACTATCCGGTTAAAAAAACATTGCTTTGGTCTGGTATCCCAATCCTGATTTTATTACTTCTAAGTCTGTTTGGGAAGTTTGAAAGTAGCTGGACAATTCGGACCAATTTGATTTTAACGAGCGTTTTAACTGCAATTTTGATTGTTCAATTTAGAATTTTGCATGAACGTACAACTAGTCCAGAACCTAAAATTTTGATGGTGCTAGCCGATACTTCTTATAGTGTTTATCTTTTTCACTGGCCAGTTTGGCTAGTCATTTCTCATTTTTTACCACAAGTTTTCTTGGCGGGTGTTTTGAGTTTTATCGTTTCATTTACAGCTTCAGCTGCAGTCTATTATGGTATTGAACCTTATTTCCATGGTAAGCAATCGGTGAAATGGTTGATGAGTAAGCCGATTTATGGTGGTTTAGCTGTGGTAGTTTTTGTGGGGTTAGGTGTAATGGGGACTGCGCCTACGCTTTCTAAAACCGAGAGAAGTCTTCATGAGGCGGCGATTAGTGAAGCGATGGTATCTTTGGACCAAAAAGGACAATTGGGTCAGAATCTATATGATGTGGGCAATAATATTAATGCGAATACGAGCTGGTATAACCCTGCAGCTGGCTTTAATACGAGTACAGATATGCGATTGAAACAAAGTACATCTATATCAGATAAAATTCTAAACAGTTCTCAAACTGTTTTGGGTGACTCAGTGATGGTTGGAGTGGTACCTTATTTAGCGACTATTTTACCTGATGCAGATGTGGATGCACAGGTTGGTTTGAACTATGATAGTGTGCTTGCTTCCTTTGAAAAACATGTAAAAGCTGGGACAATAGGGAAATATGTGATTATTTCAGCTGGTGCGAATGTAACGAGTGATATGACTGCTGATGTTCAAAAAATTATTGATAGTGCACCTAAAGGGACGAGATTAGTCTTTGTCACGCCTTATGATGGTAAAAATAAAGTAGTTTTAAATGAGTTCAATACTTATTTAAAGTCACTTCAAAATAAATATAACTGGCTAGCAGTTGCAGATTGGGCAAGCTATATTGAGCCTCAAGAAAATCGTCTTTGGGCAGATAAGATTCACTTTGCTGGTAAACAAGACGTTGCAATTGATTATCTTAATCTGTTGGCACAAAGCTTGAATGAAATTGCGAAATCAAAAGGCAAACCGTAAAGTTACAAAATGATAACAAATAGATAAAGAGTCTGTGACAAGGCTTTTTTTGTTTAAGTCCTGTGATAAAATTAAACAGTATGCGAAAATATAAAAAAAATGGATTTAGAACATCACATAAAATAGTTTTTACAATTTTAAGTCTTATTGGGATGCTAGGGTTAACATTTGGTATTTCTGTTTTTCTTGTATTAGGAAATGAGAGTAGTACCCAGGCTGATACGACGAACTTTGATACAGAGGAAATAACACAAAAAAATAATGCAGCTGTAACAACTCAGGCTATTCATAAATCAGTAGTGTCAAATTTAGACCATGCTGAGCCGATTAAAGCGGATGAAACAGGTGATTTGATTAGTTATACTGTAAAATCAGGAGACTCACTAAGCGCGATTGCCAGTCAATACCAAGTTAGCATGGCATCTATTATGCAACAAAATGATTTAACTTCTTCAGAAGCCATCTCTATTGGTCAAGTATTGTCATTTTCAAAATCTTATGTTGTTAAAGAAGAAATAAAAGAACTTTTAGACACCGAGAATGCTCTTGAAACACAAGGTGTTTCTGTCAATAATGGAAATAAAGTTGCTGCAGGTGGTTTATCGGATGAAGAACGTGCCTATGTCTTAACACAACTTCAAACGCGTACGGGTGTGGATGCTAGTCAATGGGATTATATTATTTCAAGAGAAAGCGGTTGGATTGCCACAATTAAAAACTCCCTTGGTTATTATGGTTTGTTCCAATTAGCTCCTACTTATCCAGGATATGACGGCGATTTGAACTCGCAAATTGAGGGAGCCATCTATCTTTTTAACAATGGTGGTATGACTCACTGGGCTTTATAAAAAGGGCGTTTGACGTCAAGTTTTAAAAACAATTATAAATTTTTTCAATTTTTTTTGAAAAAATGCTTGACGGAATAGAATTAATACGATATAATTATTTTTGTTGCTGATTGAGATGTATCAATCAGTTCAAACCCTGGTCCGTTGGTCAAGGGGTTAAGACACCGCCTTTTCACGGCGGTATCACGGGTTCGAATCCCGTACGGACTATTTTTTATGGAGGATTACCCAAGTCTGGCTGAAGGGAACGGTCTTGAAAACCGTCAGGCGTGTAAAAGCGTGCTAGGGTTCGAATCCCTAATCCTCCTTTAGGAAACGACGAGTTCCTAGTATAACATTATCGCGGGATGGAGCAGCTCGGTAGCTCGTCGGGCTCATAACCCGAAGGTCGTAGGTTCAAATCCTGCTCCCGCAATTATAAAATCAGTAGGTTCCGTAGTGTAGCGGTTATCACGTCGCCCTGTCACGGCGAAGATCGCGGGTTCAATTCCCGTCGGGACCGTATGAATACTTACTCAGTATTTATAACTAACTTAAAAAGTATTGGCTCGGTAGCTCAGTTGGTAGAGCAATGGATTGAAGCTCCATGTGTCGGCGGTTCGATTCCGTCTCGCGCCATATTATGGTTAACCATAATGATTCTCTGCGGGTGTAGTTTAATGGTAGAACCTTAGCCTTCCAAGCTAACTACGCGAGTTCGATTCTCGTCACCCGCTTTACCATTTTTTTATCGAAAAAATTTGGTTTTAATCCTATATTAGGTCTATAGTTTAGTCGGTTAGAATGTTGAACTATAGAAATCAATCTGGAATTATTTGATAGCGGTATACAAATTCTAACAACCTGAGTAGATGAAACGTTTTACATGTTTCTACGAAAACTTAGGGCGCATAGCTCAGCTGGTTAGAGCGCACGCCTGATAAGCGTGAGGTCGGTGGTTCGAGTCCACTTGTGCCCATTTGAAAATTTATTTTTTCAAAAATGTTTGGTGCTTATTGTATGAGAGATACACCTGTTCCCATGTCGAACACAGTAGTTAAGTCTCATTACGCCGGAAGTAGTTGGGGGTTGCCCCCTGTGAGATATGGTCGGTGCCAAGCAATTCTGCTTTAGCTCAGTTGGCTTGGAGCATTGCTCCAAGGTTTCAGATAGGGAAAACAAAGTTTTCTGCTATTCTACCAATTGAGATTATTCCGCTTTAGCTCAGTTGGTAGTAGCGCATGACTGTTAATCATGATGTCGCAAGTTCGAGTCTTGCAAGCGGAGCTAAGTAAACGTTGTCTGAGGATAACGTTTTTTTGTTATATTAAATAGTTCTGTCAACTTTGCGTGGGAAATCATTAAAATGAGTTAAATTGAGGTATAAAAAAGTTATCTTCGGATAGCTTTTTTAGTTTCATTTGATGAGGAACAGTTGCAGTAAAATCCGATTTATAAGATGTAAAAATTTATAACAATCTGTGCAAATCTCTTGATGACCTTGCACAGATTGTTCTTGCCCTCAAGTGGCCCATTAGAGCATGGTGATAACAGTACAGAAGAAATGACGTCCTGATGTCGTAAAAGTTAGTGGCAGCTCTTCTTGAACGCCTTATTTGGTAATGCTTTAATAATATCAAAAAAGAGGTTGGTTGCTTGTAACGAAAGGTATCCATGGCATTCTGAAGGATATCACAAGTCGCTTCAAAGTGTTTACTTTTTTACTGTCATACTTGAGTAAATTTCGCCAGTATTTTTTTGGCTTTCTATAGACTTTCCCGTTGTCTCTAGGCATTTTTTTAGTCGATTCAGCTCCTTAACTTGCAATTGATTAAAAGCTCTAGACAGTTGTTGCACCACATAAAACCCATCTATAACAGGTATGGCGTTGGGAAATAGGATAGGTAACAGAGCAAGGTAATTGGTGTTCATATCCATAACGATCTCCTTAACCTTTAGTCTTTCTGTTCTTGGGAATTTGAAAAAATAGGCGATAAATTCTTATTGTTTTCGGCTATCCAAGATATCAAATAGCTCATAGGTTATAACATCTGGATAGACAAAAGCCAAGCCATTGTCACTATTTTGTGTTATCTTGTACTCAGCAAAACACAAGACCTCAGGTAGTCGTCGAATGACTTGTTTAAGAGGGATTCGATTTAGTATTTTCCAACAAAAAGTTGGCGAGACGAAATAACATCTGCAACGTCTTTCATACTCATGTTGACGTAAGTCAAGAAAGATAGTCGTTTTAACAACTAATGAAATCATGGTACCTGACTCAGTAAAATAGGCATTATAATCAGTGCAATCATACTTGACCTTGGTCAATGATAAGACGCAAGGCCGGTGAGCATATGGTGTCAGTAGAACTTCTGAAACGTTATAAGCACGAACAGGTCTTGAGCTCGCAATTATATCACAAGCAGGACAAATCGTTTGTTTGGGCTGATGAGCTACAATGAAAATGAGCGATCTATTTCATCCTGTAAGTTTAGAGAATCCTTCTTTAGCAAAATGATTGACAGGCAACTTTAGCTCCAAGGCTTTTAAGCCAAGCAAAAGTGTGATAGAATCAGAGTGGGTCATATAATCTCCTAAATGTGTGGTGCGGTAACTTCATTCTTAGTTGATTTTATGACTTTTTTGTTGCAAAAAAAACAGTGAAGGAATTATTTTCTTCACCGTAGATTATACAGAACTATTTTTTATTAACGATATAAATCACACTATTATAGAAATACTTATAGAACTATTTATTCCTCACCAAAACCTCTTAATATATT
>NZ_JXJT01000011.1 GCF_002441885.1 Pseudolactococcus chungangensis CAU 28 = DSM 22330
ACGATTCCCCTCCTTTTCTGTCAAGTTTTTATTCCGTAAAACCCAATTAATATATTACTAATTTATCATCTATATTTTATAAATTAATTTTAACATAATGTACTTATTATTACTACTAATATGTTAAATATCTATTTTTACACAAAAAAACAAACCCGCACCTCTCGTACGGGTTTGTCTACATGCTGAACTCAGATAGCCATTAACATCTGAGTTTTTATCTATTAGTAGAACGAAGAAATTCGCCAAAAAATTAGCTAAATTTTGGCTAAAATTTTCAAAAAAGTCGAGGCACAGAACGGCGACACGTACTTAGGTACGTGAGCCATACCGTAACGAAGCAATTCATCCAAAAATTAGCTAGACTTTGGCTAAAATTTTCAAGAAAATCGAGGCACAGAACGGCGACACGTACTTAGGTACGTGAGCTATACCGTAACGAAGTAATTCACCCAAAAATTAGCTAAACTTTGGCTAATTTTTTCAAGAAAATCGAGGCACAGCACAGCGACACGTACTTAAGTACGTGGGCTATGCTGTAACGAAGAAATTCGCCAGAAAATTAGCTAAACTTTGGCTAAAATTTTCAAGAAAATCGAGGCACAGCATGGCGACACGTACTTAGGTACGTGAGCCCTGCTGTAACGAAGAAGTTCGCCAGAAAATTTAAGCCAAAGCACCCATAGGATCCCAAGGGAGGAGCACCTCCGGCTCAGCCTCATAAGCAGCCAACTCTTCAGCAGTCAGGAATTCTTTTCTGACAACGATTTGATAAGTATATTCATCCATCCAAGCATCTGATGCTGTGAAATAACCTTTTTTACCAACTTTTTCGCCCCATGAATTTTCGACTTTCCATTTAAGAGAATTGCCGGCATTATCTAGGTCGACACCAGTCAAGACCATGGCATGTGTCATTAATGATTCAGAGTAGTCCAAACGGCTAGCTTTATCTTGTGTGAAGTTCAAATCCATGGCTGAGAAATCATAGGCATCCATGGTCAAAAGGCCATCTTGACGGTTAGAAACTTGACCCACATCACAGCCAAACCAAACTGTTTCACCAGCTTGCATTTGCGCGATTGCTAATTTTTTGAAACGGTCCATGTCAACATTCAAGTGACGCACATCACGCGCACCAATGACATTCCCTAAAAATTCAACCGTGTAAGATTTGTTATAAGGTTTGTCAGCAGTTGGGGCATTGATCACACTCACATAGTCATCCAACTTGATATCAACAAATTTTTCATAAAAAGCTTGCGGTGTGATGCTGTCAAATTTATGGAATTGGTCATCCTTGTCTCGGTATTCAAAGTTGAATTTTTGTGGTGGCAAGCCAAGTGTCATGGCAAGATAGTTGAAGATTTCTTGCAAAAGTTCCGCTTTTTTAGCAGCCACATCACCACCATTTTGAATCAACTCACGCAAGATTTGTGCATCTTGACGCAAGATTTTATTCAAATATTGATCCAACTCACGGCTGGCACTTGATGAAATTGACTCAGGATAGATGTCTTTTGGCACGACACCATATTTTTGGAACAATGCCACGACCATGTCCCATTGTCCGCCATCTTGTTGGGGCACATCAAGCAAGAATTTCAACTTGCGATCACCGATTTCAAGATCACTTGTGCCAATGATTTGCTCAAGGAACCAGTTTGATTTTTCATATTTGTCCCAAAAGAACGTGTAGGCTTGTGACAACTCGAAGTTTTCCAACTTGAACTCTGTCAAAATTTTATGACGGAAAGTGTTCAAAGCGGCAAACATCCAGCAACGACCAGATTGTTTTTGGTTGCTGACGGGGTCATTTGTCAAGTCGATTGAAAAAACAGGCAAATTCGCGGCATGTGATGCCCGATTTTCAAGTGCATTGAGCAAGCCATTTTTAGTCGCAGCGTTTTCTACTGCACTATATTTCGCATCTATTTGATAATTATCAAATAAAGATTGTGTAAATTCTGATGTTAATGCTGTCATGTAAATCCTCCAAAGAATAGTATAGCACTTTTAAAAGTGTATCTCTCAAAAAAAGCTTTAATCATTCACCTCATAAAAAGAACTTGTGTCTCTCAAGCACAGGTTAATTTCATCCCGTCATACAATTTCCTCTATTGGTATAAACCATGCTGGTTAATGTAGTTCAACACCTCAGCAGGCAATAAAAAATTGGGCTGATGGTTCGCTTTTATACTCCCTCGGATATAGCTTGAGGAGATATTTAGCAAAGGTAAATCAATCATTTGAACGGGGTATTTTGGCTCAGTCAAAACAGTTTGGTCGCGTTTGACAGCTACAAACTTAACCAATTGCATCAACTCATCAATCCTGTACCATTTTTCCAAATAATCAACCATATCACCACCGATTATGAAAAAATAGTCGTTTTCAGGATGGTCAGCCGTCAATTTTGAGAGCGTATCATACGTATAAGACTTGCCACCTCGCTCAATTTCTGACAAGTTCAATGTCAACCGTGAATAGTCTTGCAAGGCAAGCTGCAGCATCTTAATACGATGTTCCGCTGAAATCGTTGACTTTGTATCAATATGAGGTGGCTCGTTTTCTGGTATCAGTTGCACTTCATCTAAAGCCAATAACTGCTGAATTTGGTCTGCGATGAACAAATGCGCATAGTGAACCGGATTAAAGTTTCCCCCTAAAATACCGATTCTCATGCGCGCCAGAAATCGTCAAAAACCGTGATTGGCAAATGACGTTTATGTTCTGTTTTTAACCACCAGTTTTCGATAACAGCACGCGCGGCTGCATCAATTTCGCGTCCCTCTAAATAATCGTCGATATTATCATAAGTCACACCTAGTGCGACTTCATCAGCTAAGCCAGGTTTCCCATCTTCCAAATCTGCCGTTGGCACTTTGTTATAAAGCGCTTCATCTGCATTGAGATAAGCTAATAACTGCTTGCCTTGACGTTTATTGAGACGGAAAAGCGGTAAAATATCTGCGCCACCATCACCAAATTTCGTAAAGAAACCAGTAATGTTTTCAGATGCGTGATCTGTTCCAACCACAGCCCCTGAGTGCTCACCGGCAATTGCGTACTGCGTAATCATGCGTTGACGTGCCTTGATATTTCCTTTGTTAAAATCAGTAATGGCAAGACCAGCTTCAGTCAAGGCAGCAATTTTACCGTCTACTGCACGCTTGATATTGACCGTCAAACTAACATCTGGTTTGATGAAATCTAATGCCCTTTGGGCATCATCTTCATCTTGTTGCACGCCATAAGGCAGACGAACAGCGATAAATTGATAGGTCGTATCACCTGTCTCAGCACGTAATTCCTCAATGGCAAGCTGCGCCAAACGACCAGCTAAGCTTGAATCTTGACCACCTGAAATACCCAAGACTAGGCTCTTCAGGAAAGGATATTGCTTGAGATACTCCTTCAAAAAATCAACTGAGCGACGGACTTCTGCTTCCGGCGAAATCTCAGGTTTAACCCCTAATTCTGCGATAATTTTATCTTGTAAAGTCATTTGTAAACATCCCTTCTCACTTGATCAATTAGTTTCATTTTATTTTCCCAGACATCCTGCGCCAAATCGACCGGGTAGTCTTGCGGGTTTAAATCACGTTTGTACTCATCCCATAAATCGTCTAATTTCTCTTTGAAATAAACCTTGATTTCGGGCAAGCTAGGTAACTCGTAAATTAAGTGACCTTTTTCAAAAATCGGAACCAACAAAGGACGCGCCGTGAAATTTGTCAATCTTTTATTGATATACGTATAAGTCGGATGAAACATAAAAATTTCATCAGATTCATTCGGGTCAACAGTTGCAAACGTGATGTAGTCACCCTCAGATTTGTTCTTATCCAAACTGCGAATCCGCCAAACTTGTTTTTTACCTGGCGTTGAAACCTTCTCTGCATTACTTGAAAGTTTAATCGTATCACGCATGTCACCAGTCTCCGTTTCAATCGCAACGATTTTATAAACGGCACCAAGTGCAGGTTGATCATAAGCTGTAATGAGTTTTGTCCCCACACCCCAGACATCAATTTTGGCTTTTTGCATTTTGAGATTGAGAATCGTATTTTCATCTAAGTCATTAGACGCATAGATTCTCGCTTCTGTAAAACCAGCATCATCTAATTGTTCACGAACTTTTTTTGAAATATAGGCCATGTCGCCAGAGTCGATGCGAACGCCTTGAAAATTGATACTATCACCCATTTCTTTTGCGACTTTAATGGCTGCAGGTACGCCGATTTTCAGTGTATCATAAGTATCCACTAGGAAAACACAATCTCGATGCGTTGTTGCATAGGCTTTAAAAGCATCATAGTCATTACCATAAGCTTGAACAAGCGAGTGAGCATGTGTGCCAGATACCGGAATACCAAAAAGTTTACCTGCTCGAACGTTAGAGGTTGCATCCGCACCGCCAATCACAGCAGCACGCGTCCCCCAAATCGCAGCATCCATTTCCTGAGCCCGCCGTGTCCCAAACTCAAGTAGAGGTTCATCTCCAATCACCGACTTGATCCGCGCTGCTTTGGTCGCGATTAAGGTTTGGAAGTTGACGATGTTGAGGATCGCTGTTTCGACCAACTGGCATTGTGCCAATGGACCTTCAACTTGAAGAATCGGCTCGTTGGCAAAAACGAGATCCCCCTCCTGCGCCGATCTCACATCACAAGTAAAGCGTAAGTCAGTGAGGTAGTCTAAAAAGTTTTCTGGATAGCCAAGCTCTCGCAAGTAAGTAATATCATCAACACCAAAATGCAAATCTCGAAGATAGTCAACAACTCGCTCCAGACCTGCAAAAACGACATAGCCATTTTTAAAAGGCATATCTCGGAAATAAACTTCGAACACTGAGTTGCGCTCAGAAATCCCTTGTTCAAAATAAACCTGCATCATATTGATCTGATAGAGATCGGTATGCAATACTAAATTATCTGTCATATTTTACACCATTATTTCCAACATTTTAATCAATGTCGCCGCAGATTTTTCGCCGGCTTGGATAATAAATTCATCAAAACTTTCTGCCGCTTGACCATCAGCTGTATCCGAAAGGCTTCGAATCACCACAAATGGTTTGCCTAGTACTTTCGCCGCTTGAGCAACCGATGCCCCTTCCATCTCCACTGCCAGCACATCAGGAAAATGTGTTTTAATGGCGAGCTGCTGCGCTTTAGATGAGATAAAAGAATCTGATGAAGTGATTAAGCCAACTTGTGCATCGGGTGCAGCTTTCTTTAACTCCGAGACGAAATAGGCGCTACTGTGATAGTAAAGCTCCTGCCCTGCCATTTGCCCAAAAGCATAGCCAAAGGCTGTCACATCAACATCGTGATAGGCTAATTTATCTGCAATCACGACATCTCCAACTGCCAGACCTGTACCAACACCACCTGCGGAGCCACTGTTAATAATGCCATCAACAGCGAAAAAGTCAACCAGCAAGCTAACAGCAACTGCACTCATGACTTTTCCGATACCTGACTTAACTAAGACAACATCATGCCGTCCGATAATCCCTGTGTAAAATATAAACCCGTGATGACTGGTTTTTTCGGAATGTTGCAGCGTTTCTGCAAGGATTTTTAATTCCTCATCCATTGCTGCAATAATACCTATTTTCATCTTCACTCACTTTCTCATATAGCTTATCCTGTTAGGATGTGCTTATTTTCAAACACTACAGCCCAATTCTTTGACTTATTCTTTTTTAAAATTTGAAAACTATCACCGTGATAATAATCAATAAAACCACTAAAATCATGATATATTTCGTGATTTTTTTCCCGCGTTCTTCTCTTTTTTGAGCTTCAATACGACGGCTTTTATAAACCAGATTTTTTTCCATTTGGGCTTTTTGGGGCGCAAATTTCTTGATTAGCTGGGTATCATCTTGTCTCGCTTGCGCAATTTCTCGCTCCAAGCGTTCTTTTTCACGAGCCGCTTGCTGAATCATTTCATCTGTTAATAAAGGTTTAGGCATGTGTCTCTAACTCCCAATACTGGATAGCCAAAATCGTCTTGGCATCACTAATCTCCCCTTTTTGGATTAATGCTTTTGCTTCTGCCAAAGTGACTTCGTGACACTCCAGAACTTCATCGTCATCATGTGGTCTTGGCTTATCAACTTTCGTTAAATTATCCGCTTTATAAAGATAAATTTTTTCATTACAGAAACCAGGCGCTGTGTAAAACTCAGAGATTTTTTTGACAGACTTAGTCGTCATGCCTGTTTCTTCTTCTAATTCACGTAACATCGCCGCTGTTGGATCAGCATTTTCACCATTTTCCAGTTTACCTGCTGGAATTTCATAAATCACTTTTTCCAAAGCCTTACGAAACTGACGAATCAAAATCATTTTTTGCTCTGGTGTTATCGCAAGTACAGCAACACCCCCGTTATGAAAAATGAGTTCTCGTTTAGCAAGCCCCAAGTCCCCTGGCAAAGCGACAGTATCATATTTGACATCGATCACTTTCCCTTTAAAAATATTTTCCCTACTCAACGTTTTTTCTTCGAAATCTTCAAAATTCATCATTAGTGTCCCCCCCCTTTTGTCTGTTAGCACCCCAGAATAATTATTAAGCTAACCTTGACATTTTCTGCAGTAAAGCGATTAAAGCTCCTGGTAACTTGGCATGAGTTTTGCACGCCCAACTTTATTGACTTGACGGGCACGCCCAAATGCCATCTCGTCTTCATGGACATCATCTGTGATAACTGAACCAGCAGTCGTAATCGCATTTCTACCGATTGAAATCGGTGCGATTAAGCTTGAATTACTGCCGATAAAAGCATAATCCTCAATCTCTGTCTTATATTTATTTTTACCATCGTAGTTGACCGTAATCGTACCAGCACCGAAATTAACATGTTCCCCAACCATGGCATTGCCGATATAAGTCAAATGACCTGCCTTAGTCCCAACACCAAGTGTAGAGGCTTTAACTTCAACGAAGTTACCAATATGAACGTTTTCATGCAAGATTGTCTCTGGCCGAAGATGTGCATAAGGACCGACATTGGCACCGGGTTCAAGCACAGCATATTCTACCGTTGAGTGACGCACTTCTGTGTTGTGGTGCAATCTAGAACTCTCAATTCGACTACCTGATGTGATATGCACCCCTTGACTGATGACCGTCTGCCCTTTAATCACGACATTAGGCTCAATAATTGTATCTGCACCAATTTCGACATCTGCATCAATATAGGTCGCTGCAGGGTCAATCAAGGTTACACCATTCAACATATGCTTTGTATTAATCCGTTCACGCATGATGTTCTCAGCTTGTGACAATGCCACACGGTCATTGACCCCAATAGATTCATTGAAGTCGTCTAAGACAAAAGCTGAAACTTTTTTAGCATCATCTTTAAAAATCTCGATAACATCTGTCAAATAGTACTCGCCTTGCGCATTATCCGTTGTGATATTGCTAAGCGCCTCAAAGAGTGCCCGATTATCAAAAACATATGTCCCAGTATTGATTTCCTGCACAGATTTTTCAAAGTCATTAGCATCTTTTTGCTCAACGATTTTAGAGACATGACCATCTTCTCTGATAATCCGACCATAACCTGTCGGGTCATCTGCTATCGCCGTCAGAATCGTCGCTGTTGCTTTTTCAGCTTGATGATAGGCAAATAACTCTGCCAAAGTCTCAGGACGAATTAACGGTGTATCTCCTGCGATGACAAGCGTCATACCATGCAGGTTTTTTAGCAAAGGCTCAGCAATTTTGACTGCATGACCCGTTCCCAACTGCTCCTCTTGTTTCACATAAGCGACATGCTCAGGTAAAGTGCTTAAAACATCCGTTGCGCCATGCCCGACAATCGCAATTGTTTTCTCAGGTTTGATAGCACTCGTCGCCGCAACCACATGTGCAAGCATCGTCTTCCCAGCAACTTCATGAAGAACTTTTGGTCGGTCAGACTTCATCCGAGTTCCTTTTCCGGCGGCTAAAATAATGGCATATTTATTCATCGTAGTGATGCTCCTTATATTAAAATGTTGTGACAACTAAGTAAAGCCTCAGTTTCACGCCACTCTCATTTTTTCATTTCGACAACACAGAGTCGTCAAAATAACAAAATCCTTAAACCTATTATACCAATAAACTTTAATTTTGTCTTAAATGATGCGGTTCTATCCCTTTTATACAGCATTCAGACACAAAATCGTCACCAACTTTTCAGTTTTTCAAAAAACATATCCCGACATCAAACAACAATTGTGGTAAAATAAAAGAAATAATGAAAAAGACATAAGGAGTAACTCATGATAACGATTGGTTTTATCGGCGCCGGGAAAATGGCGTCAGCGATTATTAAAGGTCTAAATAAAGAGAAATTTAGCATTCACATCTCAGGCCGCAATTTTGAGGAGACACAGTTAACTGCCAAAGTACTTGGTGTTAACGGTTCTGCTAGCCATACCGACTTGATTCAGAACTCAGACATCATCGTCCTAGCCGTCAAACCTTATGTTGTTGCAGATATTTTATCTGAACACAAGATTGAGAAACCAATCGTCTCTATTGCAGCAGGTATCACCTTAGCTGACCTCAGCGCCATGACATCTGATAAGCAACCGCTCGTCAGAGTTATGCCAAATATCAATGCCACCATCCAAAAATCAACCACAGGTATTGTTAGAAATGCCTATGTATCGGATGATATTTTCAACATTGTCAAAGCAGTTTTTGAAAGTGTCGGTAGCGTTCACGAATTAGCTGAAAAAGATTTCGGTACTTTCACAGCTATAGCTGGTAGTTCACCTGCTTATATCTATATGTTCATTGACGCCATGAGCCGTGCAGGCGTCCTACACGGTATGCCAAAAGACACCAGCACTAAAATCGTTGCTGAAACCGTACTTGCCAGCGCAGAAATGATTCTCAAGTCTGACGAAAATCCTTGGACCTTGGTTGACAATGTTTCAAGCCCAGGTGGTACAACCGTTGCAGGCGTCGTGAGCTTAGAGCAAAACAACTTTGTTGCTACAGTAATCGACGCCATTACGGCGACGATTGAGAAGAATAATACAATGAACCAATAGATGACTAAAATCGACTTTATTCTGATTTTTCCATCACTATTTATGCCACATGAATTAGAAGAAATGATTTTCATACCTAGCTTTTTTGTTGACTTACAAGATCATAAGCGACTTCCCATGAAAATGAAACATTCCATTTCAAAACTCTCTGCTTTTCATTTTAATGTGATTGTCACAAAATAATTTTCACTTTTACTTTTTTTCAGTGCATGGACTGGCTATTTTCAGCTTTATACCGTCTGTGCTGTCAGGGACTTCGACAGGTATTTTTACCTCTATTATCGATGTGATTATATTGATATCGTGGCAACTTGATGTGTTCAAACTCTTGCCGAGTGCTTTACTTGCCTTTGCTATTATGATAGGCAATAAATTGCCATGCACCGTTTATTGGCGAGAAAAACTTAAAAAACGACCTCTCGCGAAGTCGTTTTTTTAAGTCATTTTATTTCACAACTGCAGTAGATGTAATCACTTCAACTGCTTTTTTAGCTGCGATATCATGTTTGAGCATGTCAGCAGGCAAGAGTTTTTCAACTTGTTCTTTAGGCATGTTATAAGTTTCAGCCAATTCAGCAACTTCAGTATCAATTTCGTCTTGAGTTGTTTTGAAGTTTTCTGCGGCTGCTACTGCTTCAATCACCAAGTTTGTACGAACGCGTTTGTCAGCATCGCCTTCAAATTGTGCGTGAAGTTGTTCTTCTGATGTACCCGTTAATTGGTAGTACATGTCAGCTGAGATACCTTGTTGTTGCATGTTACCAAGGAATTCGTTCATCGCACGGTGAACTTCATCGTGAACCATTTCGCCTGGCAATTCAACGATTTCAGCGTTAGCAACTGCAGCTTCAATTGCAGCAGTTTCAACAGCATCAGTGTATTGTGTTTCTTTTTCTTCAGTTAATTGTGCTTTGTATTTTGCTTTAAGTTCAGCCAAAGTTTCAACTTCTTCGTCGATGTCTTTTGCTAATTCATCGTCAAGTTCTGGCACTTCTTTAGCTTTCACTTCATGAATTGTTGTCGTGAAAACAGCTTCTTTACCAGCTAAATCTTCAGCTTGGTAATCTTCTGGGAAAGTAACTGTTACTTCAACAGTTTCACCAGCTTTATGACCGACTAATTGTTCTTCATAACCAGGAATGAATGACCCTGAACCTAATTCAAGGCTGTGGTTTTGTGCTGTGCCACCGTCAAATGCAACACCGTCAACTTTACCTTCAAAATCAATGACAACAGTGTCGCCATTTTCAGCAGCATCTTCTTTAATCACTAATTCAGCAAGATTTTTTTGAGCTGCTTCGATTTTAGCGTCAACATCAGCATCTGTCACGTCTTTTTCAATATCAACTGAGACTTCAAGATTTTTGTAGTCACCAAGTTTTACTTCAGGTTTAACGATAACGTCAGCTGTGATTTCCCAATCTTCACCTTTGTTCATTGATTTAATGTCAATTTTTGGTTGTGCAACTGGATCAATACCACTTTCAGCAACAGCTGCTTCATAGCTTTCAGGCAATACAGCGTTCAAAGCTTCTTCGTAAAGTGCTTCTTCACCGTACATTTTATTGAAAACAGTACGTGATACTTTACCTTTACGGAAACCAGGTACGTTTAGGTTCTTTTTAACTTTGTTAAACGCTGTGTCAAGGCCTTTTGCGATCATGTCTTGACCGATTGTGAACGTCAAAGTCCCGTTATTTACACCAGTTTTTTCAAAACTTGCAGTCATTTGTATTTCTCCTAAATTTATAATCTATTTTAATTCAACTTGTTTATTTTAGCATAAAAGTACTTAAAAATCAAGAATCAGTCCCCTCTATTCGCCATTTCTGGACGCTTTTTTTGGACATTTAAGGCGATTTCTTTTATTTGCCACTCAATTTAGCGATAAAATCGTGCCAAACACTTGGTTTAAAGATGTCAGCTGGATTTTTACCGCCTAGACCCCCATAACCAAGCATGAGCCCTAAAATAATCGCCAAAATGACTAAAATAACGACTAACAAAATCAATGAAATGCGCAACCCTAAAAATTTAACAGTCCGCTTAAACATAAGCAGTCTCCTTATCGTTGATTCGTTTAATATCTGCCCCTAGACTGGCCAATTTTTCATGAAATTGATAATAGCCACGATCTAAATGTTTTAAATTGCCAACAGTCGTCGTCCCATCAGCCACCATACCTAATAAGATAAGTGCAGCGCTGGCACGCAAGTCTGTTGAACGAACTTCGGCCCCTGACAGACTACCACCACCTTGAATCAAAGCCGTATTTCTCGAAATATCAACAAAGAGTCCCATCCGACGCATTTCTTCAAGATGTTGGAACCTGTTTTCAAAAACCGTTTCAATCATCATTGACTCACCCTCAGCGATAGCCTGAGCAACTGTCATTTGGGCTTGCATATCCGTTGGAAAACCTGGATGCGGTAAAGTTTTAACCGTGACAGGTTTCAATTTTTCAGGACCAATAATCCGAATCCCTGCCTCTTCTTGGATTATATCAACACCCATTTCTGAAAGTTTCGAAAGCAAAGGTCGGTTGTGCTCACGAACAGCATCCAAAATCAAGATGTTACCTTGAGTAATGGCTGCAGCTACCATGAATGTTCCAGCTTCGATGCGGTCTTGCACGACGTTATGTTGTGCGCCATGCATCTGCGTAACACCTTTGATGATGATTGTATCCGTCCCAGCACCCTTAACATTAGCCCCCATTTTATTGAGCAAATTGGCAAGATCAACGATTTCAGGTTCACGCGCAGCGTTTTCCAAAATCATGGTTCCTTTGGCAAGAGTGGCTGCCATCATAATATTTTGTGTCGCACCGACTGATGGAAAGTCCATATAAAAATGCGCGCCATGAAGTTCATCCGCTTTCGCCTCAATAAAACCACC
Organism: Pseudolactococcus chungangensis CAU 28 = DSM 22330; assembly: GCF_002441885.1. Lineage (GTDB taxonomy): Bacteria > Bacillota > Bacilli > Lactobacillales > Streptococcaceae > Pseudolactococcus > Pseudolactococcus chungangensis. The sequence goes on from NZ_JXJT01000011.1 coordinate 11,967, forward strand.
GTTTTGCGTAATTTCTGCACCCATGGCTTGTAGGCCTCTGATGTGTAAATCAATCGGACGCGAGCCGATCGTACACCCGCCTGGCATTGATACGCGAGCATGACCGTTTCGAGCTAGGATTGGGCCTAATACAACGATAGAGGCACGCATTTGGCTGACGTATTCATAGGGCGCCTCAATCGCAACTTCTGTCGTGGCTTGTGTCACAACTCTTTTTTCAGACTCATCAAAGATGAGTGGGATATTGAGATGTTTCACCACAGCATTCATCGTGTAGACATCGCTAAGAATTGGTACATTATTAAGCACCGTTTCGCCTTCAGAAGGGAGGATTGTTGCAGCTAAAAGCGGCAAAACTGCATTTTTAGCGCCCTCAATTTCAATTTGACCTGTTAATCGTGTGTGACCACCGCTTACTATTATTTTATCCATCATTTCACTTTCACATTTTATCTTATACAAAATTATATCATATTTCTATTTTTCGTGTTGAAAATACGGACAAGTCCAAAAAACGCTAGGCTAAGCTAACGTTATCGCTATTATTGGGGCTTATTTAAGATAAGCCTTAATTTTGTCTAACTGATTACTCGGAACAGACATTATCATCTGACGACCTTCAAAAATAAGTGGTCGACCATCAATCTGCTGCGTGATATAGCCAAACGGTGCGATTAAAACCGCACCCGCCGCATAGTCCCATGGTGATAAGTTGCTGAAATATCCCCATATCTTGCCCTCTAGGATATTCACATACTCGATACCTGCACTACCAATCGCTCGCACGCCCAAACTCTCGTGGCTCAAGTCCAACAAGCCACCCGCATTTGTCCGATACATATAAGTATTAACGCCGATAAGGCTTTGGCGCAAAGGCTTAGCCGTCAAGCGAATCTGCACATCATTTTTATACGTACTTGAGCCGTCACCCCAGTAAAGATTATCATTCATGACATCCAGGATGACACCAATTTTACCAATTCCCGACTCATAGTAAGCCAGCATGACCGCAAAATTATCTCTTTGGACGATGAAATTCGTCGTGCCATCAATGGGATCAAGCACCCAGACATTGCCATCCTTAATATCGTGTCTCACGTCATTTTCTTCCGCTAAAACATGGTCTTGGGGAAATGTCGTCTGGATTTGTGTCAAAATCTGCTCTTGGACTTCTCGGTCGAGATTGGTCACTAGATCGTTGAAATGCGTTTTTTCAGAAATTTCAAGGTCATCTGACAGATGTTGTCTGATAAATGCCCCTGCTTGTTTAACGACGTTTTTGGCGAACTCAAGCTTGGTGTTTAACAAATTGGCGCTCACTTTTAGTCACCTCCTGAAGGGCACGATAACTTGAATAGCCTGAGGCTTTTTCAAACTCACGGTCCAATTGCTTTTCTGCCATTTTAGATGGCACGACTTGTTTAAACTGGTGATAGGCTGTTAAAAATGCCTCACGTGATACTTTTGATTCATAAAAATCCTCGACTTGATTAAAAAAGGAAATGACTGCAGCCATTTCCTCTCCTGTCCAGCTCAAATCTATGGGATATTGATAGCTGTTATTAGCTGACATCTATTAGGCTCCTGAACTCATGACATCTCTTAATTCTGCTTGACGATATGAACGCGGTAAAAAAGCTCGAATTTCATCTTCGTTAAAACCAATTTGCATCCGCTTGTCATCCATAATAATAGGTCTGCGTAACAGACTCGGATGCTCCGAAATAAGAACGATAAGTTGATTAATCGTCAAATCATCTACATCAATATTTAATTTTTGAAAGACTTTACTCCGAGTCGAGATAATATCTTCTGTTCCATTTTCAGTTTTAGACAAAATAGCTTTCAAGTCATCAGATGTCATCGGTTGCGTTAATATATTGTGTTCTTCGTAAGCCACCCCGTAACTGTCAAGCCACGAACGTGCCTTTCGGCAAGACGTACAACTCGGTGACAAGTATAAATTAATCATAATCATCTCACTTCACTAATACACTCGTTCAAGTATATCACTAATATTATAAGTTAGTAGTGTCTACATTATACCAAAAATTTGGTATAATGTAGACATGAATTTTGAACAAATATTACCTATTCTCAAAAACGGTGGTAAAGCCGTTCGAACACAGGGCTGGGGTGGCGCTGAAAATTTCGTCAAACTCTATGATACGATTCAATTAGCAGATGGTCAGAAGTTGGATGTCACACCTTATTTTTTGATTAACGTCTCAGGAGAAGGCGAAGGCTACTCTATGTGGAGTCCAACGCCTTGCGATGTCCTAGCTAATGACTGGCAAGTTGTCGACTGATTTTTTTTCTGTTTCACACGACCATGCACAAGTCAAACACCTCTAGCGACAGTTTAACCGGAAATAACATTGTTGCCGGTGTGTCGCCTAAGCTATGAGGCGTTTTTTTATATCTAATTTCAGATGAGGTATTTTCATGTTCCAAGTTATACAACACACCCCCCGAAAAATTCTTATTACCGGCTGCGCCTCAGGTATCGGTTTAGCTCAAAGCAAACTCTTTTTAGAAAATGGTGACCAGGTTTATGGCGTTGACAAGCAGACACCACAAACACACCATGAGTATCCCAATTTTTTCTTTTACCAGGCTGATTTAGCAGGTGATTTAACAGCGCTACTTGCTCAATTACCCCAAATCTTTGATGTGATTTGTCATACAGCAGGTATTTTGGACAATTACAAGCCTTTGCTTGAGACATCAGATGATGACTTTACTCAAATCTGGGCGAGCAATCTCAGTCCTGTCATAAAACTCACACGCCACTTTTTACCACACATGATTGAACAAAAATCAGGCATCATCGTTACCATGTGCTCGATTGCTAGTTTTGTTGCTGGTGGTGGAGGCGCTGCTTATACAACGAGTAAACATGCCTTGGCTGGCTTTACCAAGCAACTTGCTCTCGATTATGCACGGACAGGCGTACAGATTTTCGGCATTGCCCCAGGCGCAGTTCAAACTGGCATGACACGACAAGATTTCGAAACAAATAATGGCATGATGGCAGATTGGGTTGCAAGTGAAACACCAGTCGGACGGTGGGCACAGCCTTCTGAAGTTGCCGACCTGACAGCCTTTCTAGCCTCCGGAAAAGCAAGTTACATGCACGGCGAAATCGTTAAGATTGATGGCGGTTGGACGCTGAAATAGCTCTAAAAAGCTAGTAACAAAAATAAGTGAACAATCGCAATAAATAAAAACGCACATCGAGCCAGATCAGGCTTAATGTGCGTTTTTTAATAGTTCAACAAAACTTGTCATGTGGCGGGCTGATTTGACATCGTGAACCCGTAAAATTTTGGCACCTAAGCGATACATTTCGGTCGCTGCAACCAGCGACAGGTCAGATCGCTCATCTTTAGGCAAATCAAATAAAAATTTTGCCCAGCCTTTATTAGAAACGGCTGTCATAATCGGGCGTTTGAAAACTGTTAAGCGCTCAACCGCACGCATCATCGCCAAGTCTTGATACACATCCGAATTTTTCGAATAGCCTACACCCGGATCAAGCGCGATGCGCTCACGTGCAATCCCCGCTGCCTCAAGAGTAGCTAAATTATCCGTAAAAAAGGCAATCATATCTGATGCAATATCTGACGACAGCTCATTGTCCCTCGGGTTGAACATGGTGAGTAACCCGACAGCCGTTGTTGCCATAAGCGACAACTTCCTTGTATCATCTGTAAAGCCATTGACGTCATTGATAATGTCAGCGCCAGCATTTATCGCTGCGACCATGACCTCATACTTATAAGTATCGACAGCCACCACAGCGTAGGGGTGCGCTTTTTTGATACCTTGAATGACAGGTACTATCCGCGCAATCTCCTCCTCCGGTGTGAGTGGGACAAAACCAGGTCTTGTCGTTTGACCGCCGACCTCAATCACATCGGCACCATCAGCCAATTGCTGCGTCGCTTGCGCCAAAGAATCAGCGACACCACCGACGTGCTCGCCGTTATAGAAAGACTCAGGGCTGACATTCAAGACGCCATAAATCATACCAGTCTCTTGCGTCAAGTCATGACCATTTGCCTGCCAAATAATGTCGTCGTCCTGCAGTTTAGCAAGTAACCGTTTGGTGGCACGTCCACGGTGGTGGTAGTTGAGTTGTTCAGCAGTCGTCAGCTCGGCAATGGTTTGACCCGTTTCTGTCAGAAAAATCGTATCCAGACCTTTGCCAAATGTCCCCCGACTTTCAGATGAAATCGCCACGCCACCACGCCCCTCGACGGTGATAACATCATGATCAGGCGTTATCAAAACGAAAATCGCCGCCATATAGGCTGAGCGCTCATCCGCTGCACCGTATAAATCTAGTACATACTGATTTTCTGCCGCCACCGTTGTCAACCCTAGCGCCCTAAATTCTCGAGCAGTTGTCAAGCCAAATCGCTCTGGAAAGGCACGCAAAAACATGCCTGAATCGTCTGCTAACACATACTCTGTCGGAAGAAAACCGTGGATAAACTGGGCTTTGATGCGCGCATTTAAGGTTTGGTCATTCGTCGTTTCTGGAGGGAAGTCTTGCGCTGGCATAAGCTCACGATAGTTGATCAGCTCGATGCCATAGAGTTTGAAAAATTTGGCAACATCGGCGGTCTTAGCTGTATTATTTGATGCAAAAACAAGTCGACGCGGTAAAGTCATTTGCCACTCACTTTCATCATAAATTCTTGGCGTAAAAAGGCGTCTGTTTTCAAGATACCTTTATAAAGGCTAGTCGTTGTAAAGGTGCCTGGACGATTGATACCCCGCATTTCCATACACATATGGCGCGATTGGATATGAACAGCGACACCCTTAGGATGCACAATTCGCTGCATTTCTGAGCAAATCAATGCCGTTAGATTTTCTTGAACGCTCGGTCTACGAGCTGCCCAATCGACTAATCGAGGAATCTTACTCAAACCAATAATCTCACCATCTGGAACATAACCAACGGTTACCATCCCAAAAAACGGCAACAAGTGGTGCTCGCACATGGCATAGAATGGAATATCTGCGACGATGACCATATCTGAGTCTTGATCCGTCGGAAAGAGTTTATAATTGTCAAACTGCGTCTCACCAGTTGCCGAAAAAATTTCAGCATAGGCTTTAGCTACCCGCTTAGGTGTTTCGAGTAAGCCATCTCGATTAGGATTATCCCCAATCGCTTGCAGCAAATTTTTTGTGCCTGTTTCAAGCATTTCTTGATGTTCCTGAGAAAATTTCTTCATGCTATACTTTCTAATCTAAAATGTCGCCTCCAAAACCAAGTAGCGGGCTAAACAACATTGATAAGTGTTATCTCATATTTCGTGGGCTGAACCCAATTTTGGTCAGCAGTTTTGTCAAGTAATTGTCGTGCCAAAGTCGCGGTCGCAGCATCTGAAATGCGTTCAGCCACTTCCAGCAAGGGTTGCAAGACAAAACGACGATTTGCCATTTCAGCATGCGGAATGGTGAGTGTTTCACTCACCAGTCTCACATCACCGAAAAGTAAAATATCAAGGTCAATCTTTCTTGGCCCCCAATGAATGGTCTTGACCCGTTTCATGTCTTTTTCGATTTGCTGCGTCTGTGTTAATAACACCTCAGGCTTTAAAGTATCAGGTACCTCTAAGGCTAGTGCAATGTTATAAAAATCGTCCTGAACTACCTCACCGACCGGCTGTGTTTCATAAATTTTAGAAACACCTAGCACAGGGTATCGCTTGGTTAAGTGATTAACAGCTGTCTGTAAATTAGCCTGTCTATCCCCAAGATTTGTCCCGATGCTCAAATAAACCTTAGGCATGACTGCCCTCCACAGTAATGATAATGTCATCAAAGACCCCAGCAATCGGAACCGAGTATTTCTTAACTGAGAGTCGAATTTTTTCGGCTATTGGAAAAGCAGACAATAAGGCGTCTAATGCACCATTTGCCACCGACTCCATGAGGTTAAAATCATGTTGTGTCACATAATCTCGGATGGCGTCGTACACATCCGCATAGGAAATCGTCGTGGTGAGGTCGTCGTCCTTGACCCGATGCTCAATGTCATAATCGACGGTCACATCGACTGAAATCTGTTGACCCAGCGTCTTTTCTTCAGCAAAAACGCCATTGTGCGTGTAAAAACGCATATTTGTAATTTGTATTTGACCCACGGCTACTCCTTTGGGGGCAAAAATGATAGTTGCCCCGTTTTTTGTTTCAATAGTCCTATTTTATCATATTTTTAGCTTGCTTTCAGCTCCATAATCTCAGGCAAACAAAAAATCCCAATAAAATTAGGATTTTTCTTGTCATTAACGACGAAGACCAAGTGATGAAATCAATTCGCGGTAACGTGGGATATCTTTTTGACGCAAGTAAGCGAGCAAGTTACGACGGTGACCGATTTTTTTCATCAAGCCACGGTAAGTTGCGTGGTCTTTTTTATGATTTTGAATGTGTTCGTTAAGGTGGTTAATTTCCCAAGTCAAAACAGCGATTTGAACTTCAGGTGAACCAGTGTCACCTTCAGTACGCGCATATTGCTTGATGATTTCAGTTTTTTTCTCTTTTGAGATTGCCATTGTGTTTCTCCTTTTTATGATTGAGCTTGTGCTCAATTGATTTTATTGCTGTTTCCGTGCCAAACGTTTGGCGTTCGCTAAGCTCAGAACCAGTTGGTACTTTATCTATTATACAGCTTTTTTCAGAGCTGTCAACTCACATCGTTTTTTTATTATGGTTTTGATTGCGTTGTTGAACTTGCAGGTGTCGAGCTGGCAGATTGTGATGCTTTAGCATCCGCATCACTTTTAGCTTTTGAATCTTCAATTGATTTTGAAACCGAGGCAGACGCACTGGCGTCACTTTCTGACTTAGATTGAGACGCTGACTCAGATGCCGCTTTGCTTGCAGTTGCAGAGTCAAATTGCAATACCGTCAAAACAATCTTAGTATCTTTGATTTTAAATGTATCACCTTGTGCAGGAGTTGAACCAATGACATAACCATCTGCATTTTGGTCAGTCGTTTGCGTATATTCGACTGTGATATTTGTAGCAGGTACGCCCATATTTTGAAGTTCAGCCTTAATTGCCGCTACAGTCTTGATACTCAAACCATTATTCAGGTAGGTCGGCATAACCGCTTGATTACCTTCAGAAACTTGGAAAACAATATCATCCTTGCCGTCTAAATCAAATAGTTTATCTTTCCTAGGCGTTTGCTTGATGATTTTACCTGCATCAATACTATCAGACTTGACAAATTCTTTATTGATTCGGCTTTCATCCACATTATATTTGAGAATCAAATCATCAATCGCTTTATCAACATCCCAACCGACATAGTCTTTCAACTTGATAACATTGCCACCTTTTGACACATAAAGCGTGACACTTGATCCCTCTTTTTTAACTGTCTTAGCTTCTGGATTTGTCCGCGTTACCTTACCTTCATCCAAAACGCTGACTTCTTTAATCTCACTACCAACCTTTAATTTGCTATTTTTGAGCACTGTTTTCGCCTGAGCAACTGTCATCCCCGTCACATCAGGTACTTTCACTTCTTTAGGTGTCGTCAGAATAAGCGCTACCACCGCAAGCGCTAAAACAATTGCTACCACACCACCGATTATCACACCCCTAGGCACTCGCTTTTTCTTACTCGTGCCAACAAGTGGCTCAATGCCACCTGTTGTACCATCTCCTGCAGTATCTTGTGTCACCTTTGTTACCAATTTATCCGTATTACCATTATCCGGAATCAGCATTTTAGGCAGAATCTTTGTGGCATCTTCATCTTCGACAAAAGTTAATTTCGGGTCATGAGCATGGTCCAAACTCAAAGCAAGATTTAAATCACGACGCATATCCGTCACGTTCTCATAACGATCTGACAATTTTTTAGCCGTTGCCTTAATCACAACATTTTCAAGAGCCTGTGGTACATTTTTATTTTGATTAATGATACTTGGCAAGTTCTCTTGGAAATGCTTGAGAGCAATGGTAACAGCACTATCGCCATCGAAAGGAATCGAACCTGTCAACATCTCATAAATGATAATTCCTATCGCATAAAGATCACTTTGAGGTGTTGCGTTACCTCCGCGAGCTTGTTCCGGACTGAGGTAATGCACAGAACCAAACATAGAGTTTGTCTGTGTTAAAGATGTTTCAGACAACGCCTTAGCAATCCCAAAGTCTGTTACCTTAGCTGTACCGTCTTTTGTGATAAGAATATTTTGCGGTTTCAAATCACGATGAATAATGCCACTACTATGCGCTAAAGCCATAGCAGCTAAAATTTCATCACCAATTCTGATTGCCTCTTCATTGGCAAGCGGTGCGTGTTCATTGATATATTGTTTCAGCGTCAAGCCGTCAATATATTCCATGACAATGTATTGCTGATCATCTGCATCACCGACATCAGAGATGCCGACAATATTCGGATGATTCAATTCTGCCATGGCATAAGCCTCACGTTGAAAACGTGCAATCGCTAAACTGTCATTTTCAAAGTTTGAACGCAAAATTTTAATCGCGACCTGACGGTTATCTAGATAAGTATCTTCTGCCAAATAGACATTAGCCATACCGCCACGACCGATTTCTCTAATCACGCGATAACGATCTGCATAGATTTTTCCAATTTGTATCATCTTACAGATCTCCTTTATCAAATTTGACTAAAATAACCGTGATATTATCTAGACCACCATTTTCATTCGCAAGGGCAACTAGGGCTTGCGCTTGGTCGGTCACATCCTGATCATTATCTACAGTCTCTATGATTGTCTCAGCCGACACCATATTCGTCAAACCATCAGAGCTCATGATAATAATGTCATCTGCGTCAATTTCAAGCGTCAGGGTATCAACATCAATATCTGTCGGTTGGCCTAAAGAACGTGTAATAATATTCTTATTCGGGTGTTTTTCAGCCTCATCTGCCGTTATCTCACCAGCATCTACCAATTCTTGGACAAGCGAATGGTCACGTGTGATTCGGATTAATTCTCCATTTTTAATCACTTGTGTCCGAGAATCGCCAACATGAGCACTAATAATTTGATGTTTTTGAACGACGACTGCCTCAAGCGTCGTCCCCATCCCCTTATAATCATCCAATTTCCCAAGGTTTGCGATATTCTCATTTTCAGCGCGAATTTGAGCACGGAGCCATGACTCAATCTCATCAGAATGGCTCTCCCCTGTAAAATGAGTTGCTGCCCAGGCTTTACCAAGGTCCTCAACTGTCAATTTACTCGCCACATTACCGGCCTTATGGCCGCCCATACCATCTGCAAGCAGAAAAATCCGCTCACCCTGCTGATTTTCATAGGTGTCGGCATAATCCTGATTATTCATGCGTTTTTGCCCAACGTCTGACAAAATACTGTACTTCATTCAAGTCCTCATTCAAGTTATAAAAACAACGGTTTCATCCACTATCATTTTTAAACAATTTCATTTGAGATTAAGTGCATTTCAGCTTATCGCATTTTCAAAAAATGAAGTGCCTTAAGCCACATACATCTTATTTTTTGCACAATTTTGCTATGAAGAAACCATCCGTATGATAAGCATCTGGCGTGAGCATGATACAGCCGTTTTTTATGATATCGGCTTTTTCATGCGTCAAAGGCACTTGCTCAAATTCAGGATGTTTCGCCAAGAATTTTTCAATAACTTGGAAATTTTCTTCGTCAAAAATAGTACATGTACTATACACTATAGTACCACTACTTACAAGGGTTTTGCAAGTATTTTCTAGAATTTCAAGCTGAACTTTCTGTAAATTTACAAAATCAGTCGTTTCTTTTCGATACTTTATATCTGGTTTGCGACGAATTAGTCCCAGTCCTGAACACGGAGCATCAACCAAAATTTTATCAAAGCGTTCTGCACCAAATTTTTCAAAACTTTGACGCGCATCTAGTTGCGTCAAGCTAATTTTTTCTGCCTGGTGAAGACGCGTGGCATTTTGCTGAATCAAACGCAACTTATGAGTATATAAATCTAGCGCCTCGATATGTCCTTGTTCTGACAGATATTCAGCGATATGAACGGTCTTACCACCAGGTGCCGCACAAGCATCCAAAATCTTGTCAGCCGGTTGTGCATCTAATGCCACAGCGACTAATTGACTTGACTCATCTTGAATCGTGATTAACCCATCATTGAAATCAAGCAAGTCAGCAAAATGACCTGATTTTGCCACAATCCCTGTCGGAGAGAGTTCTGATTTTTCAATATCAAACATTTGTGATAACTTGTGAAATTCAGTTTCGACATCTGTTAATGTCGTATTCACGCGCAAACTCGCACGACTCGGCTCTTCCAAACTCTTAAAAATTTGACGTGTCTTTTCAAATCCAAACTGTGTCACAAATTTTTGTGTTAACTCAGCTGGCATCGAATATTGAATACCTAATTTTTCCGTTGAATCTGAAATCTCATCAAAAGACCTGAGGTCTGCACGCGTAAAATTACGGAGTACACCGTTGACAAAACCTGATAATCTTTGATCACCTTGTTTTTTCGCAATCTTTACCGCTTCATCAACCGCAGCTGATGTCGGAATACGATCCATATAAATCATCTGATAAACCGTCATGGCTAACAGATTTTTTACCCATTTCTTAGTCTTTTTGACATAAGGCTTGGTATACCAGTCCAACGTGATTTTTTTTGAAATCGTACCATAAACAAGCTGTGTCACCAACTTTTTATCTAGCTCAGTCAAATGCTCTGATTTGATTTTTTCATTAAGTGCAATATTGGCATAAGCACCATTGTTTAATACATCATTAATGACAGAAAGCGCCACTCGGCGCGGATTATTACTCAAATTGATCTCCGATATTTATATTTTTTCCTAAACCATTTAGGAAATCTTGGATAGGCATCTTAGGCTTACCTGCTGGCTGTACAATCGTTAAGCTGATAGCCCCTTTTTTTGTGGCAATGATTAAACTTTTTTTCGTCTTTTCAATCACTTGACCTGGAATACCATTGACATGACTTGAATCAGCCAATGCGACCTCATGAAGTTTAAAACGCATCCCTTGCCAAATCGTGTGCGCAACTGGCCACGGATACATGCCACGCACTTGATTGAAAATATCGCGCGCAGAAAGCTGCCAATCAATCCGTTCTTCTTCTGGTGTGATATTAGGTGAAAAGGTGACTTTTGTTTCATCCTGTGGCTGTGGTTTGAGATTACCTGCCAGATAATCTGGTAAAGTATCTAGCAGAAGTTCCCGACCGACAAGACTGAGTTTTTCAAACATCGTGCCCACATTATCAGCTTCGGTAATCGGAATGGCACGTTGCGAAATCATATCACCTGCATCCATTTTTTTTACCATTTCCATGATTGTCACACCAGCCTCTTGATCCCCTTTGATGATGGCATAATGGACAGGTGCACCACCGCGATACTTGGGCAAAAGACTAGCATGAACATTGACAGCATGTTTAACAGAATTAAGCAAACGTTCTGGTAAAAATTGACCAAATGCCGCTGTCACGATCATATCTGCACCTAATGTCATCAACTCTGCCATTTCCTCAGAACCCGAGATTTTCTCAGGCTGATAAACTGGCAACTTATGCCGCAAAGCAGCCTCCTTGACGGGTGTCATCTTAATTTCTTTTTTACGACCAACTGCCCGATCCGGTTGCGTGACAACTGCTAACACCTCATAGCCTTTCTCAACTAGCCCCTCTAAAACAGGTACTGAAAAAGCTGGTGTTCCCATGAAAATTATTTTTGTCATTGAATCTGTCTTTCTATGCTTGATTTTAAAAAGTGTCTAACTTTATTATATCACGCTTTGCTTTCATAAACTAATAGCGTCCTACGTCATCTAAAAAATCGAAGTAACAGATACCTCGATTTCTCATTTTTCAACCCAGTTCACTACCTTAGGATACCTATCTGCTCACGCGCTCCAGATATTTTTTATAATTTTCTGTCTGTAAGAGTGAATTGGCATTGGCGACACGCTCGCTACTTGGTGGTTTGACACCAATCAGCGGATAATCCCACCCTAACTCTCTCCACTTGAACTCCCCCATCGTATGGTAGGGCAAGACTTCAAATTTTTCAACATTTGACAATGTCTTGACATAGTCACCTAATGCTTGTAAATCTTCATCAAAATCTGTTTCACCTGGTACCAGAACATGGCGAATCCATACAGGAACCTGCTTATCTGATAAATAACGTGAAAAAGCGATAATATTATCATTCTTATGACCAGTCAAGTCATAATGTCTGATCTCATTAATCTCTTTAATATCGAGCAAGACTAAATCAGTCACAGCGAGCAGTTTATCCACTTTCGCTAATGTTTCTGGTTTGGTTGAAAAAGGCTGCCCACATGTATCTAGTGTGCAATGTATGCCAAGGGATTTTGCTTTCGTAAACAAAGCCGTCACAAAGTCCATTTGCAACATGGCCTCGCCGCCAGAGACCGTAATCCCACCACGACTGCCCCAAAACGATTTAAACTTCATCGCTTCAGCAAGAACTTCATCAACCGTTCGCTCTTTTGCCTTGCTATTACTCATTGCCCATGTGTCTGGATTGTGGCAAAACTTACAACGCATTTTACAGCCTTGCATAAAAATAACAAAGCGAACACCTGGTCCATCAACACTACCGAAACTTTCTGTCGAATGGACAAGTCCTGTCACATTTCCTATATTTTCCATCTTCATCACCACTTTCTTAATCAGACCTCTGAAAACGACACCTGTCAAGATTCACACGAATCTATTTTTTTAGAGTTATCCTACCTCTATTTTACGTTATTTTGAAAACGTTGACAAATGTTATCCCTATCTTTTTAGCCAAACTTGTTCCAATCGTTTAAAACCTGCTCGAGATACTGGAATTTCTGTATCATCCTCTAGCACAATGATTTTTTCTCTTTTATAAATTTTTTTAATGAAAGATTGATTTACCAAAAAAGAACGATGCACCCGCACCAAGTGATTAGACATCTTTTCAATCTCATTCATATTGCCATACATGGTCAAGGTTTCACCATCCATTTGCAAAAGTAATTTATGCGCAATTCCAGTCGTTTCAAAGTATCGAATTTCGGCATATAACGCTTCAATAACCTTACCTGTTCGTGTTTTATAAGAAAATACTTCATTCAAAGGTTTAAGGCGATTAATCATGATATAGTGATCAATATTTGCTATAATCCTCTCGTCAAAAACTTCTTGTGGTAAAATTTTATCAATAAAATCATGTGCATTCACCCTATACTCATAAGTAATAGATGCAAACTCATTGTGCGTCGTGACAAAAGAAATTTGTCCAATTGCGTCTAGTTTACGAATCTTTTCAGCAATTTCTAAACCAGCATTTTGATTGCCTTTTATAGCAATATCCAAGAAATAAATATTATTTCGGGAACTTTCTTCAAGTGATGCTAAAAGATCCCGTGAGCGATCACACGTGACAATATCTTCAACCGGGTATTTCTTTTGCTGCAAATAGTTTTTTATCAAACTCTCCAACCGAAATTGTTGAACAATTTCATCTTCCAATATATAAACTTTCATCCTCAACTCATCTCTAATTCGATTCTAAATTTATAATTTTTAGCCTGTATCCGATAACTGACACTTGGGTAATTGCTAGTAATAGCATCTAAATTGGCAAGGCCATGACCGCGATGTGCCCCTTTTGTTGAATAGCCTTCCTCAAATATCAAAGGTATCGGCAACTTTTCTTGAACCATATCATTTTCTATCACGTAATATCTCGTCAACCCTTTATTAAAAATAGCTACTTTAATAACTGCCTTATCTACTTCAGTTTCAACTGCTGCATCAATGGCATTATCCAATGCAATACCAATTAACCTAACAATATCCAGTTTTTCTACTCGTATATTATCAATGACCCCTGGTATCTCTAACTCAACTGTAACATTCCTCATTTCAGCTTGTAATATCTTTGCGGAAAGGACACTCTTTAACTCTAAAACAGTGATATTAGAAAGTTTCGCAACTTCTTTTCGATTTTCTTCAAGGATGATGCTACTCTTTTCCAGAATTTCACCGTAGGTTTTTCTAACTGCCTCTATTTCCTGCGTTTCAATTGTTTCACGCATCGACACAAGAATATTCGTAAAATCATGTCGAAACATACGAACAGATTGATAAGATTTATCTACTTCCTGCGTGTAAGTTGCTAACCCTGACAGCAGGCGATCTTTATAAATCAATAATTTGCTGTTCTCCCATTCTTTATACTTGACATTAATTAAATGAAGCATCATAAAAAACAAGAATACGTAGATAAAAACAACATATCTAAAATTGAAACGGCTACCGAAATCTGATAATCTGACAAAATTGTTATAGAGATAAAAAAATATCATAATAATTTCTGAAAAAACAATCAACTTATTTTGCTCTTGTTCAAAGTCACGTTCCCTCTTAAATTCCTCCAGGTTGTCTTCTGAATCCCCAAAATCCGACTCCCACTCTTGATCTGCAATGATAAGCTGTTTGGGATTGATTGCCAAACACTTTAATAATATAAAATAAGACGGTATGACACAAAAATCACCGATCACGCCACAAATGATATCATCTTTGATTTTAAAAATATGTCTAACAATAAAGATAGAAATAAACATTTTTACAAAGTAGCAGAACGTTAGTGTAAACATCGTTAGAAAAGTATTCACTTTAAAATCTTTGTTTCTGAAATGCTGTAAAAGCGAGATATACATGACCAGTTCTATGAGAAAGCGAAACCAACCATGATGAACCGCAACACTCAGTAAAACAATAAGTAATTCAACAATACAAAAAATCGAGAACGACACAAATTTTATCTTCAGTACACTAAAATGGTATAAAATATAAGAACCATTTAGCATATATAAAATCAAAGTTAAAGCAAGCAACAGTATATCTAACATCACTTTATCACCTGAAACAAACTAGAAAACGGTATCAAAACAAAACATTTTCTCCCGCCCTGAATATTGGCGAGATCACGTTCACACATCTCCAAAAAATTGTCAAGTTGCTTAAATACTTTTATTTTTTTATCCATTTAATTTCCCCCTTTATCACATCTTTTGAGCTCCCCTAACTCTTTTATAACTTTTGTCTTATCTCATTTCCTGAAAATAACGATTATATTTTTAAAAATACTGGACATTCGCGCTAGCAAGTCACCTTTCCAAATTATCTAAGAAATTATTGAATTGTCCAACAATTCATCCTGAAAGAAAACTAGACACGACCGTCTAGTTCCTCATGTCAGATTTACCACCCTTGAATTAAAGCAACTATCATCATAATCACTAAAGGCGATGCTAAAAGTAAGGCGATAACGATATTGCGTTTCCAATGCGTTGCATCTGGTATAGCATGCTTAGCATCCGAGATGCGCGCCACACTATTTTGCCACAATTCCTCATGTGTATACCGATCTTTTTCATTGAGGATAACTGTGCCATCATCTTGAATGTCAAACTGATTACCGAAAAAAGTAATGCTCGGCGATACAGCAATCGTTCGACGCGTCCCCTTAGTCACTGCTTTATCTCCAGCTAAGGCGTTTTCGTATTGTTGGAGATAGTGAGAAGGTAAGTACCGACGCTCACCATTGTCAAAATCAAGCATGATGAAATTGTTAGGTAACATCGCAGCTTTTTTTACTTTAGGCATTGTTTCATTCATTCTTTTTCTCCTGAATTCCTAAATATAGACACAGCATTAGCCATTTCTATACTTTCTCCGAATGCAACGTACACTTTACGGTGATTTATCTTCCCCACCCTTACTTCATCACAAGATAATATCAATCCAGTCATCAAATAATGGTCCATAGCTATCTAAGAAAACGTTTTCTTAGATAATTTCTTTTCATTCTAACACAAATCTTTTTTATTGCCAATGTAAAATCGGGACATATTTCAAACAAACAAAGCAATTATACTCTATCTAGCATCAATGTCCATCAAAGAATTTATCCAGATAATATTGAAAGAAAGTCTTTTTATCAACGACACCAGAAACTCTTCCTTGTAAGCCATAAATTAATTGTTTTCTTTCTGGTGCCTTAGAAGTGACTTGTGCTTTGACTTGAAAAAAATTATGTCCTTTAATTTGGGTAGCAGATTTAGCAATTGATTTAATTTGACCTGTCAAAATGAGTTATAGCTACCCCTGTCCATTCAGCCGAAAATTTTTCTTTCGACATTTTCATCACACCCACATCAGGATCCGGATCAGCAATAATGAGTTTATCTTTTTTAGCACCATATACCACATAGTAATGTAACAACTTATCATCTTTAGTCACATGCGCAATAAATGGATAAGGTATTTCTGTTAGCTCAAAAAGCGTCATATCTGCTTGAAGTACACGCGTCTCAAAATTAAGCACTTGAGCCGTCTTAACAATTCCAAGAGCTGTAGTCCCTTCCATATCAGTTTTGGCTAGCTCACGTAGGTGCGCTAAAAAAAATGTGAACCGTAATGTTTAGCAACCGTCGCAAGTACTGCAACACCACAATCTCGTGTATCAACTTGTCGGACATATTGATATCTTTTTAACATTTTCACCACCTTTCATTCGTTATATCGGTCAAATTCTATTTCAATAATTTATCAAAAGAAACATGAAGTATCTCTCCCAGCTGTACCACCGTCGCAACACTCGGTTCACGCACCTTTTTTCCCACTATCTCACCGCTTGTTTGCTGACAAAAAGCGCTCGAGCTAACATCGTCTGAGTCATCTGGTGTTCAACTCTTGCTTGTTTAATGTTATCCCTAATATACCACCACTAACAAATGTCAATTCTTGCTCATTTAATTGTCTGAATACCGTGTTCTCAATAGTTGTCATCGCATCTCCCTCATCAACCATCTCTATTCTCTTATTTTACACGAAAAAAAATTATTTTTTCCAAGATGCCAAAAACGGACGAAAATATGCCACGAATAACCTAAAATTTGTATGAATGACCAAAATATACCACGAATGACATGCAGTATTTCTCATTTAGTACAAAAAAACGTTCAAACTTTTTATTTGAACATTTCCTTACTTTATTCTATCTAAATAATATGATAAGTATAGACATTTAAAAGATATGTCGCATAATAGATTGGCAACCAAGATCGTTTTATTATCTTTCTATTGAAAATGATTAGACTGTGATTTTCGAAACTTTTCTTAATCACATGACGATAACCGCAGATATTCGCCACTCAGGCAGTAGTAATTGTTGTTTTTGTTTATCAATTATGACATAATCATCTCCAATCTCAACTATATCATTCGAACTATACGGATTATCAGAAATAAAATACTCCCTCCAATTTTGTGCAGTTGCGTCTTGTATCGTCAGTTTAAATTATTTTTCTTTGATAAGAGTTGCTGAATTTTTTATATCAATGTCATATTAACTGCCCTTTCCTTATTCAAAAAAAGTGAAATACCACAAGCAATACCGATGATAACAGGCAAATGAAGTGATTGACGAAATACAATAGGTGTCACGATTTCAGAGACTAACATCAACACTGTCAAGACAGCTATCGTCCCATGGATAAAATTAAAATTATTTTTTCTTCTTAGCATTTGAACAACCATTTACTGTACCCATTACAAAACCAACCACTAAAATGCCTCAATACCCAAAATGGCATTTCACACTTCAATTTAAGTGAAAATCAAAAAAGCCAGTCACTTTCGCGACTAGCTCTGTTTTGATTATTTATTGTTTATTTTGTATAATCTTCAACCAAAGCAACAACTTCTTCCATTGTTGCACATTCAGTCAAGGCTTTGTTAGCCAATTCTTGCATTTTCGCAGTGTCAAGACGTTTCATCAAGCTACGTGTTTGTAGGATTGATGTCGCTGACATTGAGAATTCGTCAAGTCCCATACCAACTAAAAGTGGTACAGCAGTTTGGTCACCAGCCATTTCGCCACACATACCAGCCCATTTACCTTCTGCATGCGCTGCTTTAATCACGTTATTGATTAAGCGCAAGATTGAAGGGTTATAAGGTTGGTAAAGGTAAGAAACTTGTTCATTCATACGGTCAGCTGCCATCGTGTATTGGATGAGGTCGTTTGTACCGATTGAGAAGAAGTCTACTTCTTTAGCAAATTGGTCAGCAAGCATTGCTGCTGCTGGGATTTCGATCATGATACCCACTTGAATATCATCAGCAACTGCCACGCCTTCAGCGAGCAAGTTTGCTTTTTCTTCATCGAAAAGTTTTTTAGCTGCACGGAACTCAGTTACGAGTGCAACCATTGGGAACATGATCCGAAGTTTACCATGAACAGATGAACGAAGCAAAGCACGTAATTGTGTGCGGAACATCGCGTCGCCACCTTCAGACAAGCTGATACGAAGCGCACGGTAACCAAGGAATGGGTTCATTTCTTTCGGAAGATCGAAATAAGGCAATTCTTTGTCACCACCGATGTCCATCGTACGGACAACAACTGGTTTACCATTCATGCCTTCAAGCACTGCTTTGTAGGCTTCATATTGTTCATCTTCAGTTGGGAAGTCTTGTGAGTCCATGTAAAGGAACTCAGTACGGTATAAACCGACTGCTTCACCACCATTGTCATTCACACCGACGACGTCTTTAGGTGTCCCAATATTGGCAGCCAATTCAAAGTGTTTACCATCAGCAGTCATTGTTTCAGCGTCTTTAAGTAAAGCCCATTCTGCTTTTTGATCAGCATAAGCTTTACCAGCAGCGATAAATTCAGCTTGTTCAGTTTCTGTTGGGTCAATGATCACATCACCAGTGATACCGTTGACAGCCAAAAGTTGACCATCAGTCACAAGTGTTGTGATGTTATTTGTACCAAGTACTGCAGGGATTTCTAGCGTACGAGCCATGATTGCTGAGTGACTTGTCCGTCCGCCGATATTTGTAATAAAGGCTTTAACAAATTTTTTGTCAAGTTGCGCTGTGTCAGATGGTGTCAAATCATGTGCAACGACGATCACTTCTTGATCAATTGTTGCAGGACTTGGCAATTTCTTGCCAAGCAGATTTGCAAGCACACGTTTTGTAACGTCTTTGATGTCAGCAGCACGTTCTTGCATGTACGGGTTATCTTCCATACCTTCGAAAATCGCAATAAACATATCTGTCACTTCTTTAAGTGCTGTTTCTGCGTTTGTTTTCTTAGCGCGAATCGTTTCTTTAATTTGACCAATCATTTCTGGATCTGCAAGCACCATCAAATGTGCGTCAAAGACCGCTGCCGCTTCGTTTCCTAGGCTTTCTACAGCTTTCTCACGGATAACGTTAAGCTCGCCTGTGCTTGCTTCAAGAGCAGCATCCAAGCGAGCTTCCTCGTTGTCAGTATTTTCGACAGTAACTGTCTCAAATGACAAATCCGGTTGAACAAGTAGATAAGCTTTGGCAACTGCAACACCGCTAGACGCGGCAATACCTGTAAGCTTCTCTGCCATGATTATTCTCCAGCCAATCCTTCTTTTGTCATTGTTTCAGTGATCGCAGCGATTGCATCGTCAGCGTCTGCACCTTCAGCAGAAATTGTAACGTCAGCACCTTGACCAACACCAAGTGACATAACGCCCATGATTGATTTAAGGTTAACTGATTTACCTTTATATTCAAGGTTGATGTCAGAAGTGAATTTTGAAGCTGCTTGTACAAGCAAAGTTGCAGGACGTGCGTGGATACCTGTTTCAGCTACGATGTGAAAATCTTTAGATGCCATGATTGCATTCTCCTTAGTTTTTTCGATATTTTTGACTTTAGTTATATTTCAAAGCCATCACAACAATAGTTTATCATAAAATGAAAAGGTTTGCAATAAAAATGCAACAATTATTTATAAAGTGTGCTATACCAGTTTTTCAATGACACTTGCTACTTTTCATTGAAATACTATCAAACTGAGGTATAACCTTTATGAAAAACTCTTGACTTATTATCTCTAATTATCAATAAATCTCTGAACTGTTTTATATCATTTAAAATTGACATAAGAAAAGAGGCATTTACCTCTATTTTCTTCGGATTATTTCAAAGTCTCATAAATTTCATTAACTAATGTTTCTGTCTTATCCCATCCAAGACATGGATCAGTAATAGATTGACCAAATACTTTAGGTGCATCTTGACGACCATCTTCTAAATAAGATTCAATCATAAAGCCACGTACTGTTTGCTCAATTTTATCATTCCAATCGCGATTAATCAGGGTTTGACGTACAATGCGGATTTGTTCAAGAAATTGTTTGCCAGAGTTATCATGGTTAGTATCTACCATGATGAAAGGATTTTTGAGACCCATTTTTTCATAAGTGTCAATTGCTTTGAGCAAATTATCGTAATAGTAATTCGGTTCGTTTTCACCGTGCTCATTTGTTGCACCGCGCAAAATCACATGAGCCAAAGGATTACCATCAGTATCTACTTCAGCGTTGCCAAACAAGAAATTTTGTTTGTTTTGTGCTGCATGAATGGCATTAAACATCACACTCAAGTTGCCAGATGTTGGATTCTTCATACCTGTTGGTGCATCGATACCTGAAGCTACAAAACGATGTTCCTGATCCTCTACAGACCGTGCGCCAATCGCATGGTAGCTGACTAAATCATCGACCATGCGTAAGTTAGAAGGGTAGAGCATTTCGTCAGCGGTTGTCAAACCAGTCTGCGTAATCACTTTATAATGTAGGTCACGAACAGCCTGAATGCCATTGATGAGATCTGGTAATTTTGATGTATCTGGTTGATGCATTAAGCCTTTGTAGCCATCACCATTGGTCCGAGGTTTAGCCGTGTAGACACGCATCACCATAAAGACCTTATCCTTCACTTGCTCTTGTAACTTAGCTAAGCGATGGGCGTACTCTAGGACCGCAGATTCATTATCTGATGAACAAGGACCAATGACCAGCAAAATACGGTCATCTTCTCCTTTGATGATACGTTCTAACTCAGCATCACGTGCTTCTTTTTTAGCTAAAATATCACCTTCTAATTTAGCATGTGATTTAACTGATGCGATGTCAATTGTTGCACCTTTTTGATGAATTCCCATTTTTAATTTTCTTTCTAATTATTATAAAATTCTGACAAAATATTTTAAACAAAAACTGAAGCATGCTCCAGTTTTGTCGTCAGATTTCTGACTTAACTCAGACTATGGACATCAGTCTGATACGCTATTACAGTTCTTGATAAATCTCGTTAATCAAGTTTTCTGTTTTATCCCAACCAAGACATGGATCTGTAATTGATTTTCCGAAAACGACCGGTTCATCTTGACGGCCATCTTCCAAATAGGACTCAATCA
The DNA here is from genome assembly GCF_002441885.1 of Pseudolactococcus chungangensis CAU 28 = DSM 22330. Lineage (GTDB taxonomy): Bacteria > Bacillota > Bacilli > Lactobacillales > Streptococcaceae > Pseudolactococcus > Pseudolactococcus chungangensis. Next base: position 33,333 of record NZ_JXJT01000011.1, read on the forward strand.
TGAATCCACGAACATATTTCTGAATCAGTGGATTCCATTGACGATTGATTAAAGTTTGGCGTACAATTCGAATTTGTTCCAAATAACGTTTACCTGAGTTATCATGGTTAGTATCAATCATAATAAATGGATTTTCAAGACCCATTTTTTCATAAGTTGCAATCGCACCCAATAAATCATCTGTATAAAAGTTAGGGATGTTTTTGCCATATTCATTCAAAGCGCCTCGGAGAATGGCATGTGCCAAAGGATTACCTTCCGTTTCAACTTCTGTACGGTTGAATAGGAAGTTTTGTGGTGCCTGAGCAGCATATATCCCATTGAACATCACATTCAGGTTACCAGATGTCGGATTTTTCAAGCCAACTGGTACATCAATGCCCGAAGCTACAAAACGATGCTGTTGGTTTTCAACAGAACGCGCACCAACTGCAATATAGCTAACTAAATCATCGATAATGCGAAGATTTTCAGGGTAAAGCATCTCATCAGCAGTCGTTAAACCAGTCTCAGTAATGACTTTATAATGCAATTCACGAACAGCTTTAATCCCATTCAAAAGGTTAGGTTGCGCTGTCGCATCTGGCTGATGAATCAAGCCCTTATAGCCATCTCCATTAGTCCGTGGTTTTGCCGTATAAACACGCATCACCATGAAAATTTTATCTTTAACTGTTTCTTGCAATTTAGCCAAACGACGCGCATATTCAAGTGCAGCTTCTTCATTATCAGATGAACAAGGACCGATAACCAATAAAATACGGTCATCTTCTCCTTTGATTATGGCTTCTAACTCGCGGTCACGGGCTTCTTTCAAAGCTTTAGTTGCCGCTGAAAGTTTACCTAATTCTTTTATTTCTTCTATCTCTAGTTTTTTAGAAATTTCTTTAAATGTCATTTATTTACTTTCAATCTTTCAATCTTTTAATTGGATAATCCGTCTTAGACTTCCTACCCTCAAGGAATTGTTTTCAATGCACATCGGTACTTATAAATTACTTTGAAAACTTGCAACTTGCTTTATCTACTAAGCGATGTTAACACGACCATGACAATTTTTATATTTCTTGCCAGAGCCACATGGACATGGATCGTTACGTTTCACATTTGAAAAATCTAAACCTGATGTCTCGTCATTTGTTGATGCTTCTGATGGGGTTACATCCGTCAAATTCTCTAGTGAAGCCGTTGTCACAACTTTTGGTCCAGTATCTTGCTGAATCGTTGTTTGCGGATGAATTTGCGCTTTCATCATTAAACGTGTCACTTCAAACTCGATAGCACCTACCATGTTGTTAAACATATTAAAAGCTTCTTGTTGATATTCAACAAGCGGATTATTTTGCGCGTAGCCACGTAAGCCGACACTTTGACGCATTTGATCCAATTGGTCGATATGATCTGACCAATTCGTGTCAACCGTTCTTAGAATAACCGCTTGTTGGAAACTTAATTGACGATCTGGTTCAGCCAATTTTTCCATTTGTTCAGCATAGATAGCTTTAACTTTATCAAAAATCAACGTTTTTACATCAGATAAGCTCAGACCTTCAAGATCAGATGCAGTGATTTCGCCATCAGGTAAAAAACTACTTTCCACTTGAACAATCAAGTCCTGTGTGCCCGTTTCATCTAACTTACCTAAAGGTGCTTGTCCCGCAATTATGCGATCAATCGTCCGCTCAAACATACCCAAAAGCTGTGGCGTCAAGCTTTCTTGAGCAGTGATTACTTCGTAACGCTGTTTATAAATGACTTCACGTTGCTCACGAATGACATCATCATATTGTAAGACTTGTTTACGAGAATCGTAGTTATTACCCTCAACACGTTTTTGTGATGCTTCAATCTGATTGGTAATCATGCGTGATTTAATCACCGCATCTTCACCCTCAATTTTGAAACGCTCAAGTACGGCAGCTACACGTTCACTACCAAAACGACGCATCAAATCGTCTTCAAGCGACAGATAGAATTGTGACACACCTGGATCTCCTTGACGCCCAGAACGGCCACGTAACTGATTATCAATCCGACGAGATTCATGACGCTCTGTACCGATTACAGCCAGCCCACGATATTCAGAATCTGGATGATTCACAACACCAGCACCTAATTTAATATCGGTACCACGTCCAGCCATATTGGTCGCAATGGTTACTGCACCCTTTTGACCGGCATTCATAATAATTTGAGCTTCTTTGAAGTGATTCTTAGCATTCAAGACTTCGTGAGGAATACCAGATTCGACTAATTTTTGCGAAATGATCTCCGATGTCTCTACACCAACAGTCCCAATCAAAATCGGTTGTCCTTTTTCATGACGGTCTTTGACATCACGGACAACAGCCGCAAATTTTGATTCAATCGTAGGATAAAGTAAATCTGGATGATCCACACGAATGATAGGCATATTTGTTGGAATTGGGATGATTTGCATATTATATATTTCACGGAATTCTTCCGCTTCTGTTTTAGCTGTCCCTGACATCCCTGCCAATTTTTTATACATCCGGAAATAGTTTTGATAAGTAATAGACGCCATGGTCTTAGACTCATCTTGGATTGGCACGCCTTCTTTGGCCTCAATCGCTTGGTGAAGCCCATCAGAGAACCGACGGCCCTCCATCGCACGACCTGTAAATTGATCGACAATCAAAACCTCTTGATTGTCATCTACCATGTAGTCAAAATCAAGTGACATGATATAGTTTGCACGAAGAGAATTATCTACAAAGTGAGTCAATGCAGCATTTTCAAGGTCATAGAGATTATCAATCGCAAAGAATTTCTCTGCTTTATCAATCCCCTCCTCTGTCAAACTAATTGTTTTAGATTGCACATCAATTTTATAATCATCACCCTCTTCATAGTCTTCACGACCATTCAAAGATTTCACGAACTGATCTGCACGATAATAAAGGGCGCTTGAGCTTTCTGCTTGACCTGAAATAATCAACGGTGTCCGCGCTTCATCGATTAAAATCGAATCCACTTCATCAACTAATGCAAAATTCAATGGACGTTGTGACATCTCTTCAAAAGTCGTCACCATATTATCACGTAGATAGTCAAACCCTAACTCAGAGTTAGTTGAATAAGTGATATCGCAAGCATAAGCCTCACGTTTTTCAATCGCTGATTTAGTTGATGAGTTAATTCCAACAGTTAAACCAAGCCAATTATAAAGCTCACCCATTTCAGTTGCATCACGCGCTGACAGATACTCATTGACCGTGACAACGTGGACACCTTCACCCGCCAAAGCATTCAAATAAACTGGCATTGTCGCTGTTAAGGTTTTACCTTCACCAGTCCGCATCTCAGGGACATCCCCATTATGCAAGACAATCCCACCCATAATTTGAACATGGTATGGAAAAAGACCTAGAATACGTTTTGCACCTTCGCGAGCAACCGCGAAAGCTTCATAAAGCAAATCATCTAGCGTTTCGCCATTTTGATAGCGTTGTTTAAACTCTGGTGTTTTAGCTTGAAGTTCAGTATCAGACATTGCTGCACAAGCAGTCTCATAGCTTTCTACCTTTTCTGCCATTTTATGCAATTTTTTTAATTGTTTTTTATCATTTTCAATTATTTTTTGAATAATGTTAGCCATTTCATCTCCCAAAGCGTCGTAGTCATTGTCTTAAAACAATATACTCTTATCAATTTTACCATTTTGTAACTTAAATTTCAATTACAAAAAAATCGTCCTAAGACGATTTTGATTGAACCATTAATTTGGATAGATGAATGTAACACCGCTCGGGGTAAACCAGCCACGGTAATCACCGATGGCACTATTACCATTATAGTTACATTCTTGCACTTTAATCTGACCACCTTCAACAGCATAAACAACCGCAACGTGACCATAACCACCCTGCCAAACAGCGATGGCACCGACTTGTGGTGTAGAACCCGTCCGGAAACCAGCTACAGCAGCAGAGGCAGCCCATTGACCCCCATTACCCCAGTTATTGCCAGCCCATGGTGCTAACTCCTTAGCCCCCCATGTACACTGGCCGACTGGATAAGTATTGCCCGTACTTGGTGGAGGTGTTGGGGGTGTTGGATTTGGTACATCTGGTCTCACTGGCTGACTAGGTTCTGGTGTCACCGGTGTCACTGGTGTCACTGGTGTAACAGCAGAACCGCCACCATTGGCCTGTTCGTTTGCCTTATCACGAGAAGCTTGCACTTGATCATTATAAGCTTTTTCGCGAGCTGCTGCTGCTGTTGCTGCTGCTTGAGCTGCTGCTTTCTGTTCAAGCAATGACGCTTTATCGCCCTCTGCCGTTGCGCGTTCTGCTGCTAAATTCAACTGCGCAACTTTAAGCTGTGCTTGTTGTGTTTCGAGTGTTTTAGCTTGATCATTCATTTGAGCAAGCAATTTATACCCCTCGTTTGCTTTAGCCTGATTTTCTTTTTGTGCTTTATCTAAATCTGCTTTAGCTGTTTCTTGTTGTTTCATCATGTCGTTATTCGCTTTAACAACGGTTCTCATAGCTGAGACACGTGTCACGACATCTGATAAAGATTTAGAATTGATGACAGCATCCACATAAGATGTTGCTGAGCCATCTGTCTGAGCTGAACGTGCTTGTGCTTTAAGTGCTTCATCACGTTCTTTAATTTCTTTAGTGAGTTCACCAATTTTGGTTTGTAGTTTTTCAGACTCTTTTAACAAATCGTCGGTCTCTTTTTTAAGAGCACTTTGTTTAGACGATAATGTATTAACCTGTGATTGAATACCTGCGACTTCTGATTGTGCAGTTGCTTCAGCAGATTTTGTCGAGGCAATTTTTGCATCTTGACTTGCGATTTTATCATCTGTTTCATCGGCCATAGCAACTAATACTGTGGAAGCGGATGTTAAAACGACAGTAGATAACAAAAGAGCCGATATCAATTTTTTCTTCATATAGTTTTCTTTTTCCTCCAAAGGCTTACGCGTTTTCGGTTCAACTTTAATTATACGCTTTCAAAGTGCAATTAATGTTACGATTGTATTACAGTTTAGTTTTCATTTGTAACGCTTTCTTTGCTTTTGTGATGCCATAAAATTTTTCCAAGGGTGATTGCAAAGCAATGGCAAAGAAAATATTGAGGCATAAACTAGGCGCTATTTCATAAATAATGTAATCACCAAAATTAAAGTTTGAAATCTGAAACCCTACGATGATTACACCTGATAAAAATTCAAAAGCGGTGACAATGATAATCACAGTAAAAATTCGCGTCAAACGATTTGCAAAAACTGTTTGTCTAATATTATATACAAAAAGTGCAATTAATGGAAACAACAAGCTTGCAACACCATAGACACCAATATAGTAGCTATCATAGATAAGACCGATGACAAAAGCAACGATAACAATATAATGGTAACTATGCTGCAAGATACTATAAGTCAAAAAAATTAAAAGAAGACAAGATGTCACAGTTGTCACATTCGTACTGAGTAAGCGTGTCAATTGACCATCTAGTAACATAATAATTAATAGAATGAATGGCGTAAAAAATTGGAAAGAGAACCTGCTCATATTTTTTTCACCCTTTTAAACTCTTTACTATCTACTATTGATAAACTTTGTTTTGATTTATTTTTTTCTAACATCTAATTCTTTTTTCCTCCATACTTCCCTATTTTTATTGCTGTATCTAGACGCTACGCCTTTTCTATAAATGTATGGCAAAATAGAGAATCGTCAATATCTTAATTATATCACTACTTACTTCGTTTTTCTATCTCTATTCTAAATTGCTGTCTTGGTTTCAAGAAAATTAAGACTTTCTATGCGCTCTTTTTATTGTAAAAAGTCAATATTATTAAACTAAAACACTAATGATAAACTTTATTGACAAGTTATAATATGCCATGTATTATAATAAGACAGATAGATTATTCTATACTCTGCTTTTGGTGTATCTCAACTCACAGCGTTAAACAAAATGGAGGATTTATGGAAAAGTTAAAAAAATCGCAACACTGAAACGTATTTTGACATTAATTGTCATCATTTTAGTCTTAATTTTTGCCTTTCAAAACCTTAACTCGGTTTCACTTAATCTTGTATTTTTCTCACTCGATATTCCGTTATTAGTATTGATTATTGCCTTGTATATTTTAGGTGTCATTACTGGTTGGGCAGTTAAACGAAATGATATTAAACATATTGTCAATAGCGCACAAAGTGAGACTAAAAAAGAACTCAAAGCGTTACAAGACCAGATTAAGGAAAATGATTAATCCTATTTTAGTGCAATTAGCCTTTTGAAGTTAGTCACCATCAAAAGACTAATCATACAACAACTATTAACCTGCATCCAAATACGGCCTCTTTCAGAGGTCCTATTTTTTTTTACAACTATACAATTATTTTGACATCACACTTTTAGAAACACAGAAAAAATCTAATCCAAAAACTCCGAAGAAATGACTATCTCTTCGGAGCTTTCATACATTACCGTATGTTTAAGAAAACTGGGCGATACGGTCTCACAATTATTTTGCCTCACTCAGGCTACGCTTAATCGCAAAAACAAACCGGATATTATCAAATTGACTAGCAGGTTTCACATAGACTTCTCTATCATTCCCTTTTTGGTTCTTTTTCTCTCCGATAATGTCGCCAACCAACAAATCGGACGGTGATTTACCACCAAGTCCAGACGTCACAACCTGATCACCTTTAGAGAACTGATTATCCGATGAAATCTGTGTGATAATAAAGGCATTTTGCTGCGCATCATAACCTGTAATTAGACCATAAGCTGGATTTTCCGCAGAACCAAGTCTGACTGGAATTTTATTTTCCAATACCTTATCTGAGGTTAACAAAGCAACTTTAGACGTTGTTGCATTCACTTGCGTAATCCGCCCCACTACACCGCCATTACTCATGATAATCATATCATCTTTAAGACCATCGGATGAACCTTTATCAATTGTCATCGTATCACCCCAAGCATTAGGATTGCGAACAATAACGTTTGATGCAACTTTTTCATAGTTTGTCAACGTATTTTGTAAGTCAAGCGCTGCCTTTAACTCTTTATTTTCAGCTTTCAAGCTATCCAATTCAGCTGCATTATCAGTCAATTGCGTTATTTTCTTGCTCAGTTTAGCATTCTGTTGATAGGTAGAAAACAAATTACCAACTTCTGCTGCCTTATTCTCGAAAAAGTTAAATGGAGCTGCAATAATCCCATCTATCCCCCCAACGGTATCATTGACGACAAGTGTCATTTCTGAAGGCTTTTTGTTGTCATTAAATTGATGTGCCGAGATTAAAATAGCGACACAAGCTGTGATCATCATGATAAGTGCAATAATTATGATTTTACTAATATTTATTTTTTTCAATGGTGTAACTATCTCCAAGTCTGATTAGGTTGTTATACTTAATATTTAAGCACTTCTGTACTTTTTTTCTGATTAATTTTTATTTTCTACTGTTTATTTTATCAAATTTTAACGAAATTTGATAGAATGGACTTAATAAAATTAACGAAAGAACTGAGTTTCGGCTCAACAGCTTAGACGGAGAAAAATATGATTCCAACTTTTGGCAAAAAAATTGACAATAAAGACTATCAAGCGCGCTATGGTGTCTATGGTATCGTGGCTCGTAAGGATAACACTGAAATTTGTCTCGTTCAAGCACCAAATGGCGCTTATTTCTTACCAGGTGGAGAAATTGAGGCAGGTGAAGACCATAAAAAAGCACTCATTCGTGAATTGCATGAAGAACTGGGGGCGAAAGCTAAACTTGGTAAATTTCTTGGGCAAGCTGATGAATATTTTTATTCTTCTCATCGGGATACTTACTATTATAATCCTGCCTATATCTACGAAACAGTGGGCTATGAAGTATTAGGTGCCCCTTTAGAGGATTTCAATCATATTGATTGGTTCCCAGTTGAGATTGCCATTAAAAAATTAAAACGGGGTAGTCATAAGTGGGGTGTTACAGCTTGGCAAGACTATCTGAACGCACTATAATAAAGACCTGTCCAACGACAGGTCTTTATTTTGGATTTCATTTTCAGTGTTTTCGATAAGCTAAGCTATAAAGTAAAGCAATCAATATCGCACCGCCTACGACATTCCCCAGATAAACGGGGATAAAGTTGTTCAAGAAGTCTAACCATGATGCATGACCAACAAAAATAGTAAAAGGGATCAGGAAGCTATTGGCAACGCTATGCTGAAAGCCGATGACCACGAAAGTCATCACCGGAAACCAGATTCCAAGAATTTTACCTGAAAAATCTTTTGCGCCATAGCTTAGCCAGACTGCTAAACCAACGAACCAGTTACAGCCAATACCTGAACAAAAGGCCGCAAGAAAGTTGGCATTTAACTTCGTTTGAGCGACATGAAGTGTCTCTTTTAGCGCATCACCGGTCGTTAATGTCCCAGCTAGAACACCAAAAACATAAGCTACAAAAATCGCACCTACTAGGTTGGCCAATGTAATAACTACCCAGTTTTTTAAGAGTTCCGTCAGCGTCACGCGTTGCTTAAAATACCCCACAGCAACTGCCATCATATTCCCTGTAATCAATTCTCCGCCAGCTAGCAGAATGACAATCAGTCCGACGGGAAAAACGGCTGCTCCGACAAATCCGCCTCCCACACGTAAATATGCTAAGTAGCCCAAGGAAATCATGGCACCGCCAATGAATCCTAAAATGAATTTCGTAAGAAGTGGTTTATTAACCTTGATAACTGCAGTCGTTGCTGTTTGTTCAAGAATTTCTTCTGGAGTGTACATAAAATGAACTTAACCTTTTCTAAATTAGCATCACCGTTTTCACTTGTTCGTGACATTTTTCACGGCTGTTAAGCTCAATTTTACCTTATTTTGGAAACGATTTCAAGTTATTTTGTGATAATTTTCACACCGTTAGTTTCACTGCCAATAATGACAGTTTTTGCCATATCTTTAAAGAGCCCATGCTCGACAACTCCCACTGTTTCATCAAGTAACTTAATCAAACGAGCTGGGTCTTCTATTTTCTCCAGATGCAAATCAATAATATGGTTACCCATATCCGTTATTAAACGTGCACCAGTCTCGTCCAGACGGAAAGTCGGTCGAAATCCTAGTTTATCAAATAATCGGAATAACTGTCCACAGCCAAATGAGACAACTTCGACTGGCAGTGGAAAAGCACCTAGATGCTCAACCAATTTCGATTCATCCGCAATCCAAATGTAGTCCTGACTATAAGTTGCCACAATTTTTTCCATTAATAGTGCTGCTCCGCCACCTTTGATACCGTTTAAATCAAGGTCAACTTCATCTGCACCATCAACTGTTAAATCTATCGCATCCACTTCATCAATATCTTTCAGCGGAATACCAAGTTCACGCGCTTGCGTATTAGTTACACTTGATGTCGTCACACCAACAATCTTAAGATTTTCTTCTGCAACTCGACGGCCTAATTCCGCCACAAAAAATGCTGCTGTTGAACCTGTCCCTAGTCCAACAACCATCCCGTCTTTAACAAATTTCGCCGCCTCAATACCAACCATTTTTTTTAGATTATTCATAAATTCATTATAGCATTAAACCTTACGCCATACTAGCCCAAACTGCTTTAAAAGTTATATCATGGTTCAAGATTTACCACTTTAATTATCGCATTTATTTAATTCATCTCTATACAATAGCGCCACCTAGCATTTACAATATTTTGATTTTGTAGTAAACTATATCTAGTATCCAAAACTAGATGAAGCCTATACTAAGTATTAGAAAGAAAACGCATTATGTCTGAACAATTAATTGACTGGGGAAAAGAAATCGAGACCGCTACCTTACCTCGATGGAAAGAATTACCTGATATCGAGCTATATATGGACCAAGTCATTAGCTTGGTAGGCAAGTATTTGACGCCCATCTTACCCAAGCAAGAGCAAGCACTCCTCACTAAATCCATGGTTAATAACTATGTGAAATTGGAACTCATTCCTGCACCTGTTAAGAAAAAATACTCCCGTGTCCACTTGGCTTTCCTCATTGCCATTACCTTGCTGAAACAAGTCTTGACCATTCCTGAAATTAAAACAGGTATCGTCTACCAAGGACGCGTAAGTGGTACACATGAAGCCTATAATATTTTTTGTCATGCACTAGAAAAAGCTTTAAATGTTGTTGGCAAACAGGTGCAAGGTATTAGCACACCTGGCTTATTTTCGAAGCAAATTTCACCAGAATATTTTATCGTTACCGCAGCGACATCTTCACTTGCCGCCAAATTACTCGCTCAAAAAAACATTGAACTTGCTGAAAGTTTAAGCATTATGGAAAATAAGGAGATTTCAAATGACATCTGAAAAAATTGCAATTCTTGTTGACTCAGGTTGTGATGTACCTGAAACAATTGCGCAAGCTGATAATTTCTATGTTATTCCTCTCAAAATTATCTATAAAGATGCCGAATATACAGATAAACTAGATATCACTGCTGAAGAAATCTACGATAGATTGCCTATCGAAATCCCTAAAACTTCTTTACCAGAAGGTGCCTATATTCAAAAAATCTTCGAACAAATCGTGGCTGATGGTTATGAAAAAGTATTAGCAATTACCATTTCAAGTGGTTTGTCAGGAACTTTTAACTCTGTCAGATTGGTAGCGCAAGATTTTCCAATGCTCGAAACTTTCATGTTTGATACAAAAAACATCGGGATTGGCGCTGGTGTCCATGCCATTCGCGCAGCGGAATTAATTGCCTCTGGCTCAAGTTTTAACGCCATTGCCAAAGTTCTTGCTAACGAAGTTAAAAATAGTAAAATTTTCTTCAGCGTTGCAACACTTGAATACCTCCAAAAAGGAGGGCGTATTGGCCTCGTCAGCTCTATTGTCGGCAATATGCTCAACCTCAATCCGATTATTTCTTGTAATGATGACGGCATTTACTACACGGTTGCCAAATCACGTGGTCGTAAAAAAAGCCTTGAAAAATCAGTCAAGTTAGTCAAAGCATTTGTTGGTAATCACCAAAAGGTTCGTTTGTTTGTTGCTCACGGCAATGCAGCTAAAGAGGCCTTAATTTTAGTAGAAGCGCTTAAAGCAGCAATACCACAAGCCATAGACGTCTTATATGGTCAAATTTCTCCAGCTCTTGTTGTTCATACCGGACCAGGTTTGATTGGGATTGGCGCACAAATTTTGGATTAAATGAAAAAGCCTGTTCGGGCTTTTTTAGCTATCTTCCACCCTAAGCACCCACAATTGCTGTTTTTCGTATTTTGCGTTAAAATAAGGGTATGACTAGCCAACATGATGCGCTATTTGCGCAATACACACAGAGCTGGGAAAATAAGGACTTGCCCCAGTTTCTAGCTTGCTTAACTGATGATATTATCATTACGGAATGTTACGGTGCCACTTATATCAGTAAAACCGAAGCACAAAAATGGTTCCAGCATTGGACAGCGCCTACTGAAAACCAGGTGGTGAATTGGGAGATTCTCGCTAAATTTGAAGATAGTCTCAAAAATACCGACTTTTTCAACTGGCGTTTTCGTTATGTTTATCAAAACAAGGCTAGTGTTTTTGAAGGATTATCACAAGTCACTTTTTCAGATAACGGAAAAATTACCAAAATAAAAGAATATGAAATGGCTTTTGATAAAACCAGACCTTATTTAGCCTCAAAATAGAAATAGGAACAACATGATCACAAAAGAATTTGACACCATCGCAGCTATCTCAACACCACTCGGTGAGGGTGCTATCGGCATCGTCCGACTCTCAGGCAGTGATGCCATTGCCATTGCTGATAAGGTTTTTACGGGAAAATCTCTAGCTAACTGTGACAGCCACACACTCAACTATGGGCATATCACTGAAAACACGCGCATTCTTGACGAGGTCATGGTCGGTGTCATGAAAGCGCCGAAAACTTTCACACGCGAAGACGTGGTCGAGATTAACACCCACGGTGGCATTGCCGTCATGAATGAAATTCTCCAACTCTTGCTCCGAAATGGTGCTAGAATGGCAGAGCCCGGTGAATTTACCAAACGTGCCTTCTTAAATGGTCGTATGGATTTATCACAGGCTGAAGCTGTCATGGATATTATCCGTGCTAAAACAGATCAAGCGATGACTATCGCTGTCAAACAACTCGACGGTAGTCTATCAAACTTGATTAACAAAACGCGACAAGAGATTCTTGAAACATTGGCACAAGTCGAAGTTAATATCGACTATCCAGAATATGATGATGTCGAAGAAATGACGACAAGAATGCTGCGTGAAAAAACAGCAGCCTTTCAAACGCTACTCGAAAATTTACTGAAAACGGCTAAACGGGGCAAAATTCTCCGTGAAGGTCTGTCAACAGCTATCATCGGTCGACCAAACGTTGGTAAATCAAGTCTACTCAACCACCTCTTACGTGAAGAAAAAGCTATTGTTACAGATATCGCAGGCACCACGCGAGATGTTATTGAAGAATATGTCAATATCAATGGTGTGCCTTTGAAACTTGTAGATACAGCTGGGATTCGTGATACAGATGATATCGTGGAGCGTATCGGTGTTGAGCGGTCACACAAGGCACTTGAAGAAGCAGACCTTGTCTTACTCATCCTGAACGCTAATGAAGCCCTAACTGACCAAGACCATCAACTATTGAAGCTTAGCGAGGATAGCAACCGCATTGTCTTACTTAATAAGACGGATCTGCCTGAAAACATTGAAACGGTTGACCTGCCTGACGATGTCATTAAAATTTCTGTTCTTGAAGACACCAACATTGACAAAATCGAAGCTAAAATTAACGACCTTTTCTTTGAAAATGCTGGGATTGTTGAGCAAGATGCGACCTATCTGTCAAATTCTCGTCACATCGCCTTAATCGAACAAGCGCTTGAAGCTTTGACTGCAGTTAATGATGGACTTGATGCAGGGATGCCTGTTGATTTGGTGCAAGTTGATATGACACGAACTTGGGAGATTCTCGGAGAAATTACTGGGGATGCTGCACCTGATGAGTTAATCACACAGTTGTTTAGCCAGTTTTGTTTGGGGAAATAAAAAAGTTGTGCCAACTTTCGGCACAACTTTTTTATTTTTGAAATGTTGCTCTACTACTCATCGACTATCTTATCATCTCGATACCAGACTTCAATATGGTCACTATACTTCTTAGCTTCTTTCTTGTTAAAAACATTCTTTAGCCATTTTGTCACACCTTCATCTAATGCCTCACGGTTAATAATTTGATTAATTTTACTATCACCTTCTTTCAGCGTATCATCACCTTTTGAAGCCAGTGAAGGGATTTTTATTCGGATTTCTTTATAGGGCTTTTCTCCCCAAACATTCCCCTCTGTCTTGATTTCTACACCTTGAATGTTCACGAAAAGCCCATCCAGATTTAACTCTTGTCTCAATACTTCTTGTGCATAAAACTTTTGGTACCCCAAACCAAGCGACAACAAAATTGCTAAAAATACAATTATCACAAACAATATGCGATGTTTACTTAAATATTTCTTCATTTAACTTTTTCCACCTTTAAAGTATTCACTACAAGTTGATAATCGTTCCCCTGATACTTATATTCTGCTGTCAGATGGTAGTTTTTCGCTAGCATCAGATAACCCGTTTTGAAGTAGCCATCTACTTTTACCGTGTCTTTACCTTTAGTTGTAAAATCAACATTATCAGATTTACCAACTTGACTCCATTTCTTAAACTCAATCTTTTTCAAATTAAGTACCTGACGCTCTAAGTCCTTGACAATAGCTTTTTTATTTGTCTCTGTCACATCATACCAGTTATTATCGTTATTTCTAATTGTTGCCCCATCATAAAACACCTTATAGTTTTTAGTAGACTGCTTGAGTGCATCTAGGTTAAGCGACTCACTAAAAGCGTCCTTTAATTCATTACGATAAGTATCATCATCAAATAGTGGACTATAATTGATTAATTTTGGGATAGAGATATCAATTTCCTTAGCTTCTTTTGAATTGAACCATTTGATAATCCCATTTTGCGAAATGACGCCAACATCACTGCCAATAATACTTGAATAGGCATCTCGAATATTATTCTTCTGGGCAATGTCTTTACGTTCTTGAGCAAAGGGCGATGTCGCTTGAAACATTGCCCCGAATAACCGTCTCCCACCAAACCATGCAACGATTACTAGCACCACAGCAATTATGAATAGAATACTGTAGTTTCGTACATAAATGCCTAAAGTTTTAAGAGATGTTCCTCCTACCTTAGTCATGACCTGAGAGACACTTTTATCCTCTTGTTTGTTGTTAACCACTTTATCCTATCCTTTCCCTTCATGTAATGTTTTCATTATATCAAAAAAAGTGCTGAAAATCAGCACTTTTACCACAACCGTTAAGCCTGATGCTAGCCAATTTCGACTAGATTTTCAATTAAATTTGTCTCTTCAATATTAAAGAGGCAAATTTAATATTCTCATCATCCAAATAAATTTCCCCAATTCAACGAGCAGCAACACCAGCACCAACAACCACATGGAGGGACAGCAAACTCTTCTTCAAAATACTAAGTTCCAATTGTCTTTTTTGTCAATAAATTCATTCTTTCTCCTTTCCGTAAATGACTCTTAGGTCTGGACAATGCGCTATAATGTGAGAGTATCTTTCTCACTATAGCACCCTAAAATAAAAAACATTAAACGATTATGCCTAATGTTTCACTTATTTTTATCATTTTCGTTCCGCACGTTTCCCCCAAAAAATCAGCGTCCACATAAAAACTTTTTTAAAAACACGCGGGCAACTACGTGCTAACCAGACCATGGCGCGGTCACCCAGCGTATTAAAATAGCGTCGTTTAGGTCGTTCATCTGTGGCTGCCTTATAAAAGACTTGTGCCAAATCTCTTGAGCTAGCACCGCTTGTATGTTCATTCGCTGTTAGCAAGGCTGAGACTTTGTCAACTAATCTTGTATAAACAGAATCCGTCTTTAAATTTTTTCTAGCATGTGCCATGGCGATGTCGCTCCAAGCTGACTGTGTCCCGCCAGGTTGAATGATGAGGGAACGGACACCAAAGGGCGCGATTTCGATGTCAAGCGAGTCGCTCCATTGCTGTAATGCTGCTTTTGTGGCGTGGTAATAGGCGCCTAACGGCATGTAAACATCGCCACCAATCGATGAAATGTTGATAATTCGTCCAGATTTTTGTGCGCGCATGATAGGTAGCACAAGCTGTGCCAAATCAGCTGCCCCAAAGAAATTCGTCTCAAATTGTCTTCTAGCATTGTCAAGTGGCGTATCTTCTACCGGACCATATTCGCCATAGCCAGCATTGTTAATCAGCACATCAATCCCTTGTTCAGTTGCCATAATCTGTTTGATAAAAGCAACATTTGAATCATGGTCTGTCACATCTAATTTCAGGGCATGAATATTTTCAGAAACAGGAATTTTCTCAACACGTCGCGCACCACCATAGACAATCCATCCTTTTTTCGCAAAAAGTTCCGCTGCTGCAAATCCCATACCATTACTAGCGCCTGTAATAGCGACTACTTTTATCATCTTTTTCTCCTCTATTTAACGACTAATCAAATCCCGCAACATCAGCTAAATCTGTCAGCATCATCTGATAATTAAGATTTTCGCTCCAGTGGGCATCCTTGAAGATAGCCACTGCCTCTTGCCTAGCAACTTCTAAAATATTGTAATCATTGACAATGTCAGCAACCGAAAATTCTGGCAGACCCGATTGGCGCGTCCCAAAGATTTCACCACTGCCACGCAATTTGAGATCTTCTTCTGCTAAGATAAAACCATTTTGCGTTTCTGTCATGATTTGCATGCGACGCTTGCCAGTTTCCGATTTTGGATTAGCGACTAAAATGGTGTAGGATTTTTTCTCACCACGCCCGACACGGCCACGTAGCTGATGTAATTGTGATAAACCAAAGCGGTCAGCATCAATAATCACCATGATCGTTGCATTCGGCACATTAACCCCTACTTCAATGACCGTTGTTGAGACTAAAATATCATACTTTCTAGCCTTAAAATCAGTCATCACCTGATCTTTTTCTGCATTTTTCATCTTACCATGCAGTAATGCCACAGTTGCAGTCAAACCGAAAAAATCTTGCAACTCCATAAAAAGCTCCGTCGCATTTTTCAGGTCCAACGCTTCACTTTCTTCAATCAAAGGCGAAATAAAATATACCTGCGCCCCCTTTGTGACCTCATCAGCAATCCATGGCAAAATTTGTGGCATTAATTGCTCATGCTTAACCCAACGTGTCGTAATCGGTTTTCGGCCAGCAGGCAGCTCGTCTATAATTGATACATCCATATCACCAAATGCTGTAATGGCAAGCGTTCGTGGAATTGGCGTTGCGGTCATCATCAACACATCTGGATTTTGTCCTTTCTCACGAAAGACCTTCCGTTGGTTAACACCGAAACGATGCTGTTCATCCGTAATCACAAGTCCCAGATTCTGATAATCTACCGCCTCCTGTATCAGCGCATGCGTACCCGTAATCATCTGAATGCGACCATTCTCAAGCCCCTCTAACACGTCACGTCGCGCAGCAGCTTTCATCCCACTCGTCAACAAACCCACTGTCAGCTCAGGAAAGAGCGTCCGGAGGCTTTCGTAGTGTTGGTGCGCTAGAATCTCCGTCGGAACCATCATAGCCGCCTGGTAGCCTGCTGTGACCGCTGCGTACATAGCAAGACTCGCCACCACCGTCTTCCCACTCCCCACATCGCCCTGCAGTAAACGATTCATATGATAAGGACTCGCCATATCGGCCAAAATTTCATCTAAGGACTGGTCTTGCGCCTTTGTCAAATGGTAAGGCAGTTGATTGATTTTGTCAGCTAGTTGCGCAGCGTTAAACGTGATAGCTAAACCTTGTGTCGGAGACTTTTCTTTATAGCGCAGAGCCTGTAATTTCATTTGGAAATAAAACAACTCCTCAAATTTCATGCGCCGTAAGGCTTGCTGGTGTGCGATTTCATCAATTGGAAAGTGCATATCATGAACTGCAGTTTTGCGGTCAATCAAGCGATATTTCTGAATCAAATCATCAGGTAAATTCTCAGCGATTAACTCACCGACACCCGTCTCAAAGACAGACTGCAACAGATTGACTAGAGCCGATTGTTTGACGCCTTGCATGACATGGTAGACCGGCTGGAAACTATTGTCAACCTGTGCTAAAATTTTCATGCCAGTGATACTTAATTTCTTAGCATCCCATTTACCATAAATGGCTATCTCAGCATCCATTTCAACCTTATCTTGTAAATAAGGCTGATTAAAAAAGCTGACTGAAATGACAGCTTCATCTTGCTTGATTTTAAAGGTGAGACGATTACGACGCGCACCATAGTAACTAACATTAGGTGGCGTCACAACTCGACCGACAATTGTTGTTTTCTCGCCATCAATCAATTCAAAAATAGACTTTGACGAGAAATCATCATAACGAAAAGGAAAGTATAGCAATAAATCTTGTACAGTAAAAATTCCCAGCTGATGATAACGCTCGGCAGATTTTGGTCCTACACCTTTTAAGAATTGAATTGAATCCGTTAGTTTCATATCTCTATTTTATCATTTTAGACTTGGAAATACTTGTAAGACTTGCTCAACGGTCATTTCGGGCGACAGTTCGGTATTATTAATCTTCAGTGTCTGAACATCTGGAAAATGTTCTGCTAGTTGATGATCTTGTGACGCTAACTGATACTTAACAACTGAATCTTCTAAATCCTGCATCGAAAATGCCAAGTCTCGTTTAGAAGGTTTCGCAGCTAAGCGTTCTGGATGACAATTGCGTTCGCGCCGTTTAGCAATATCCGCTACCAATTCAATGAAATAGACTGGCTCTCCAGCATCTGAAAAAATACTCGCGATATCAGAAAGAAAATCCAAATCATCGGCCGATGAGAAATCAATCATAACCGTGAAAATCACATGCTTGATAAGATTAGTATCAAGATTGTCTACAAAAGCTTGAAATAGACTTTTTCTCAGTTCCTCCGATAACTGAAAGGTCGTTGGTGTATATCCTAGAAAATCAGCAAATAAATCAATTGTCTGATGATTATAAAGCAATTTCCCTTCTAACTGTTTTTCTAGTTCCCGGCCAACTGTCATTTTTCCTACTGCTTGTGCACCGATTAAAACAATCAAACTCATCCAAAATCCTCCTTAACAAAAAAGTGAGAAATTTGATTTCTCACGCTAAGTACTATTATTGACCGTATAATTCTTGAAGTGGCTTAAAGACAATATCTTGTAAATCACTTGTGATTGTTTGCAAAGCCTGTTCTTTAGCTAGCAATTCTGACATAATCGGATTTGCCTGTAATTCAGCAAAAAGTGTTTGAGCTTCATTTTGCTGTTCTGGCTCCGTCAGTTGACCCATTTGCATTTTTGTTTGAATGTCGATAAATTTTGCATACAAAATATTTGCTGTTTCGTCTGCTTTAACCGCAGCAAGTGCTATAATCACAGCTTGATATTCAGGCAAAGCACGTAATTCGCGTTCTAATTGATTCATAGTGTCATAAATATTCATAAGCATCTCCTTCTCGTATTTCTATTATACCAAAAAAGCGTGCACCAATGCACGCTTCAATATTTTAACCTTTTTTGACAACAGAGCCTTTCAGCCCAATAGCACCAAATCCATCAATTTTCGCATCAATGAAATGACCATTCTTGCCATTTTCATTAATTCTGATATTTTTGGCTTTGGTACCTTTTTTGATTGGCTTAGGCATACCTTTTACTGGCAAATCTTGAACGATAATCACATCATCACCATCAGCCAGTTCAGTGCCAACTGAATCTAGTACGACAAATTTGTCACTTGCATTATCAATATCGGCTTGTGTAAATTCATTCCCACATTCTGAACAGCCAAATGTTGTATCAGATAATTCGTAAGTATATTCACTGCCACAATGTGGACATTTAGGTAAAGTCATTTTTCTTCCTTAATCTAGTTTATAACCTTCACTCCTAGTCAACTTCTCAACCATCGATCAGAAAGTAAGTAACTATGAGTTTTTCCATAAGCCACTAAATTAGCGACTATAATACCAAAGTAACAAAGATAAACCGTATTTTTTGAGTGACTTGTCACACAAAATCTGGTTGAACACGTTTTAACACATTTATCTTTCTATTGGTACAAAAAAACGGGGAATTTTCATTCCTCGTTTTCCCAATAACTAAATGAAATTATTTAGCGATTGATGCAAAGTATTCAAGTGTACGAACAAGTTGTGAAGTGTATGACATTTCGTTGTCGTACCATGATACAGTTTTAACCAATTGTGTACCGTCAGCAGCTTCAGAAACTTCTGTTTGAGTTGCGTCAAACAATGAACCGAATGAAATACCAACGATATCAGATGAAACGATTTCATCTGTGTTGTAACCGTATGATTCAGTAGCAGCAGCTTTCATAGCAGCGTTTACTTCTTCAGCAGTTACTTTTTTGTCAAGAACAGTTACAAGTTCAGTCAATGAACCAGTTGGAACTGGAACACGTTGTGCATGACCTTTAAGTTTACCGTTCAATTCTGGGATAACAAGACCGATAGCTTTAGCAGCACCAGTAGAGTTAGGAACGATGTTTTCTGATGCAGTACGCGCACGACGAAGGTCACCACCACGGTGAGGACCATCAAGCGTCATTTGGTCACCAGTGAAACCGTGAACTGTTGTCATTGTACCAACTTTAAGACCAAAGTTTTTGTTCAAAGCGTCAGCCATTGGTGCAAGACAGTTAGTAGTACATGAACCAGCAGAAATTACTGTTTCAGTACCATCAAGAATATCGTGGTTTGTGTTGAAAACAACTGTTTTAACATCTGATCCACCAGGTGCAGTGATAACAACTTTTTTAGCACCGTTAGCATGTAAATGTTTTTCAGCAGCTTCTTTAGTTGCAAAGAAACCAGTTGCTTCAAGAACGATTTCTACGCCATCAGCAGCCCAATCGATGTTTGCAGGATTAGCTTCTTGAGAAACTTTGATGAATTTACCGTTAACGTCAAA
Organism: Pseudolactococcus chungangensis CAU 28 = DSM 22330; assembly: GCF_002441885.1. GTDB lineage: Bacteria > Bacillota > Bacilli > Lactobacillales > Streptococcaceae > Pseudolactococcus > Pseudolactococcus chungangensis. Next base: position 53,417 of record NZ_JXJT01000011.1, read on the forward strand.
ACCGTTTTCTTCAACTTCAACAGTACCGTTGAAACGACCTTGAGTTGTATCGTATTTCAACAAGTGTGCAAGCATAGCAGGGTTTGTCAAATCATTGATACGTGCAACTTCAACACCCTCAACATTTTCGATACGACGAAGTGCAAGACGACCAATACGGCCGAAACCGTTAATACCAACTTTAACTACCATTTTGTAGAAATCCTCCTTATGGAATTCAGTAATTTTTTATTAGGTGTTAACACCTATAACAACTGAAAGTTAAACTTTTAACTTACATTATAATCATACCTTTTTTATCACATTTATGCAAGAAGAAACACTAATTTTAGATGATTCTTGTTTTCTAACAGATTTTAAATTCGCTAGATTTTAGGTGTTTTTAGAACTTATAAAGCATCTGTACTAGATTACTTTCTAAACAATTTGGCAAAGAAACCTTTTGATTTTTCTTGTTCTAATTCAAGTAAAGTTTGTTCACGTTCAGTTAAAGCTTTAGCAGTTAACTGCTGCTGCTGATCCAACTGCTTGTCTTTTTCAGCAATTTGATGGTCCTTCATCGCAATCTGATCTGACAATCTTGAAATTTCGGTATTTTTGTCTTCGATCAACTGTGTAATAATCTTGTCAAAATCAATATTAACTGAGTTTTTTTCAGCCTCTTGATTTTTATCAGTCCGATCTTCTAAGATCACTTTTCCGTAATGCTTTTCCAAACGCTTGATGCCATCTTCATTGACTACCGTAACGCCACGATCATTTTTTGCCAGATATTCATCTGATAGTTTTTTTATACGGTTATTCATTGCTTGACGCGTTACACCAAATGCTTCTGACAATTCCGTCACAGTCATTTTTTTCATTAAATTTCTCCATCGGTATTTTATCTTTAATTCATTATAACAAAAAAATCTAGCAAAGGCTTACATATCCTAAATCTATCTGAAATTTCAACTACAAATCGTCCTAATAATGTGTAATTATAACGAAATGAATAACTATCACAGAAAGATGCTAAAATACAATCTAAAATTTTACATTTATTTATCCTTTCTTATCAAGTCAAAAGGAACCGCCTATATTGCGGTTCTTTATAAAAAGCAATCAAATTTTATAAGATTTTTGTTGAACTTAATTGCAAAAAAGATCGGCTCTATAATAAATCGTGTGGGAAATT
>NZ_JXJT01000012.1 GCF_002441885.1 Pseudolactococcus chungangensis CAU 28 = DSM 22330
TCATTCGTGAACTTCGTCCACTCAAAGTCTTGTTCACTTAACTTAATTCATCTTGGTCTTAATGAACCATCGACGTTTAGCAATCGTTTTAAAAATAGGGCTCCAGATGAGTTTCTGAATGGCTTTAAATCAATTAAACCTGTCATGCTTTATTATACCATGATTACAATTTTCATATAACTTGTAAATTAGACATTTATATTATATAATAAATAACTAAGAAAGGTGAAATAACATGGCTAGAAATAAGACTATCTTTAAAGAAGACATTTTACGAGCAGCTGAACAGTTCATTACAGAAAAAAGTCCAAGTGAACTAACTGCTCGTGGTCTGTCTAAATATATGAACATATCGACGCAACCGCTTTACGCAGAATTTGAAAATATGGCAGCACTTAAACGTGAGCTATTCTCTCAAATTTACTACAGGCTTCAGAATGATGTTTTTAATAAAAAAACACATGAGGACCCGGTCATCAATCTCTGTCTGAATTATATTAATTTTGCTTGTCAAAATCCTAAGCTTTTCAAGACAATTTACTTAGAAAAACATGGGGAAGATAATCATTCCGTCAATGAATTTTCATACAATATCTTTCGGACACTCATCCAGGATGATCCGACTTATTCTAAATTGACAGAAACACAGATTAATTCGCTCCTAACTGGTACATGGGTTATCTCAACTGGCTTTGCTAATCTCATTGCGAGTAGTACAATCCATCCCAGTCAATTTGAAATCATTTCATTCTTAAAGGATGCTATTAATGATGTCCTCCAAATGGAAATTTCTAAATCTTAATCCATTCTAATACTATCAAAAAACCTTCAAATATAATATTTGGAGGTTTTTTGATAGTATTTTTAATTCAATTTAAAATCAGGTTTGTAGAAATTTCGATTATCTAACGGGAAAATACGTGGTGTCATTTCACCTGGAGCGATTTGACTAAGTGCTGTCTGCATCATCATAATGCTTGCATCCATCATATCAATTTGATGAATTACTTCTGCTTCCATGATTTGCGGTCTAACTGGACTACCATATTCTTGAAGACCATGATGAGACAAGAGAACATGACGTAAAATTGTCACATCTTCCTTATCATTATCAATTTCAAGTTCACGTATCGCTTCTGAAACTTCTTCATCAATTAAGACAATATGTCCAATCAAATTTCCTTTTAAAGTATAAGTCGTATTTTCAGCACCCGAGAACTCAATCACTTTAGCCATATCATGCAATAAGATACCAGCCAATATCAAACTTTCATTTAAAACAGGATAGACTTCACACATTTTTTCAGCAAGTTGCGCCATGGTTGCCGTATGGAAACTCAATCCGCCTTCAAAAGCATGGTGGTTAGTTTTAGCGGCTGGATACTCGAAAAACTCTTTGTCATATTTTTTAAAAATATGACGCACAATCCGATTCCAAGTGGCATTCTCAATTTTAAAAATTGTTTTAGAGATATATTCCCTTAATTCCTGTTCATTTACAGGTGATTTAGGCTTAAAATCTTTTGGATTATTAGGCTCTGTATTTTCAGGTAAGCGTAAAAAAATCTTATTGACTTGTGGTGAACCTTGATAAAGCTCTTTAATCGCTCGCATATAGACGACTTTACCCCTAGTAAAGGTTTCAATCATATGATCATCAGCATCCCACAAGTTACCGCCAATCTGTCCTGTTCTATCTTGAAAAATCATCGCCAAGAATGGCTTGCCTGCTCGCGTTTGACGTAAGTCAGCTTGTTTAATTAGATACAAACCTTCAAAAGCATCGCCAACCTGTAAATCTTTTAGCTGCGTCATAGTTTAATCGTTCCTTTCGTTTCAGGTACTAAAGTTTGATCACTCGTTAATAAAATGACTTGCCGTTCTTTGGCAATTTCAGCAAGCATATTTGAAAAGTTACGGCGACGGTTTTGGTCAAATCTTAAGAAATTATCATCCAAGAAAATCGGGAAATCAAGATTTTTAGACTGAATAAAAGCTAATCTCAATGCCAATTGGAGTTGATCTCTTGTACCTGTTGATAAATCAATCAAGCGTAGACTTTGATTTTGCACATTTTTTACCCACAAAATCTCTTTATCTAAATAGATTTCTTGCCAAGCATGATCTGTTAATTGAGCCAACATATCGCTTGCACGATTCAAAATATCAGGAAGTGTTTCTGAAGATAAATCAGCCATAACTTGCTCAGTCAAAGCGATTTCAGTTGTTTTCGTTGCAAAATCGATTAGATAATCACGAAGTTCTTCTTTTTTCCTAGCTAATTTAGCCCCTAATGTTGCTAATGTATTATCTGTTTTTTGCTGATTAATTTCTGCGGTGTTTTTTGAGTGCCTATCAATTAATTGATTTAATTCATCAGCTTTTTGAATCTTTTCTGATGTTTTTTGGTTCAGCAACTGTTGCTCTGCATTTCCATTAAAAGGTTTTGTGAGATCAATGATACCTGATAACTGTTCTTTCAGACGTGTCAAACGTACCAAATCCCGTGATTGTTGCGCCCACTGCTCTAATAATTTCGGTGCTGTATCAATATCTGGTAACTCTGCAAAAATCGCTTCATCTAGCTCTTGTAATCCACTAAGTTTAGCTGTATCTGCTACCTGGTCATAACGGCTTAAAGTCAAATGCAAGGTCTGAGCTTCTTCGTCAAGTTGCGTTAAATCAGCAACTTTTCCAACAACATCTTGACTTTCAGAAGGCAACCAGTCTTTAAAATAAGCCAATTTATCATCAAATTGTGACAAAATAGTTTGGTTCTCATTCAATTTTTCACGATCCTGACGACTCGTTTTAATTTGCCAGATACCTAAGCCGACACTGATAATCAAAAAGACAAATGCAAGGACTAGATTAAACATAAAACTGATGCCCATAAAGACAAGACTGATAATAGCTACAATGAGATAAATTTTTGTAAATTTCAACTCATCAATACGCTGTTCAGCAGCAATCGCTCGAGGGTAATCTGCTTTTAACCGTTTCAATAAATCAAGCGTTTTAGGTTCTTGCAAGAATTGATTTTTAAGCGTCGCCAATTTCTCTAATGCAATGGCATTTTCAGCAATTTTTTGATTTAAAGCACTAATTTCCTGACTATATTTTTCATGTAGGGCATGCTTACGGCGTAAATTTTCAGCTTCATCCGCAGACAAAATATTAGTTAAGTCTTGCTTTTCTAACTCTGCATATTCTTGATATTCCGCTAAAAAACTAAGTCGATGTCTGATTTGATTGATTTCAGCATCTAAATTTTCTTGTGCTGCCCGACGCGCGATAATCTCGTCATGAAGTCGATCATTTTCAGTCATCAACGGTAGTAAAGCCTGTTCTTCAGTCGTTTTTTCTTGAATCTCGACTTGAACTGTTGCAATTTCAGCTAGGACCTGATTGAGCGGTTTTTTAGTTGCCCGCGTTGTCGTAAAAATCTCATCCCTTGCTTTAGATAAGGTCTGAATTTGGTCAAATAACGCTACGGAACCCGTTGTTGCAGACAACCGCCACTCATCATCTAATCGCTCAGCGTTATAATCTCTAACCGTTGAAATTTGCAGATTTTCTTGCGTCACGGAATAAATTTCAGAAAACGTTTTAACTGTAATCGGTCTAATAAAATCACGCCATGACGATTCATCTAATGTGATAACTTGAGTGCCATCATCTATTTCACAGACAAAGCTTGGTCTGCCACTTCGTAAAATTTTCAGACGCTCAATTCGAATTGTTTTTCCAGTATGCGTCAATAAAATCTGACCACCATAAGTTTTAAAATTTAAAGGGTTGAATTCTTGATTTGAAGTTGTCGCATTTTCAAAGCCAAACAACATATACTTGATAAAGGCAAGAATTGTAGATTTTCCCGCCTCATTCTCACCTAAAAAAGTGGTGAAATCTTCTAAATCATAGGTCTGATTGACAAGTTTGCCGAAACCTTCGATTCTGAGTTGCTTAATTTTCATTTAAAGTTCCTCCAAACTCAAAGTGTTGACTGGCAAATAAAGTTAAATTTTCTTGCACCTCCTGTTGAAAATCAGCATCTTCAAATACTGAGCGAATTTCTTGCTTATGTGGCAAAAGGCTGTAAACTTGTTCCAAATCAATAGTAGGTAAAGCCAAATCGGGTACAACAATTTTTGAAATTTCTCCATTTTCAGATGAAAGCGGGATTAATTTCAGTTTTACAATCACATGACCGTTACGTAATTCTTCTAACAGTTCGTCATTGTCTACTGCTTCTTGTAAATTATCAGAAATAACCTCATAATTTTCTAGATTCAAGCTATAAAAAGTAGCCGTATCATTCAAGTTGGATTTGATGAAAGTCAAGGCTTGGACTAAAGTCTGGCAGGCTGACAAATCAATGGTCAGCGTTTCAAAATGAACTTCTGCCAAATCACGGAAATAGATTAAATTACCCGTCGGTGCCATTTCGCCAAGAACGACTAAATTAGTTGTTTCTTTTTTATTTCGACCTTGCGGTGTACCTGGATAAATGACATTATCTGCAACTTGATTAGCCAGATGAATATGTCCTAAAGCCCAATAATTATAGTCTTTAGCGAGCATATCTGTTAAGTTTGCTGGTGCAAAAGACTCCCCTGAAAATTCACCATGAAAAAGACCAATATGATAATCACATGTATCATCTCTTTCAGGATAATCTACAATTTTATTCACTGATAGATGCGGATGTTGATATGAAAAACCTGATACTGCAAGTGTTTCCCCTGTTTTCAAAGCCAATTTTTGTGTTGAAACAGTCTCAGACTTGAAGACTGTCACATTATCAGGGAAATCAATCCAATAAACAGATTCTCTGTAATAATCATGATTTCCGAAAATAATCACTGCTTGAATATCATAGCTTTTTAAACGCATCAATTGCTCAACAAAATAATTTTGAATTTTGATGCTAGGTTGCGATTGGTGAAAATTATCACCTGCAAAAAGCACCACTTCGACTGCTTCAGAAATGGCTAAATCAATAATTTTTTCTAGTATATGATAGGGTTGAAAAGGCGTTTCTTGTACCAAACCTTCAAATTCCCGATCCAAGTGTAAATCTGCTGTATGTATAAATTTCATAACTGACTTTCTATTCACTAGGTAAGTAAGCTAACATCCCCTCTTAACCTCTGTTCATGCTAGCACAAAATCAAAACACATGAGGTTAGTTTCAAACACTGTTTCGTCAATTACCAGCTTGTATGCCTACAAGTTGGTAATTAATTTTTTGAGATCTGTCTAAAACTATATTCTTGTCTTTTGTTTCGATTTTATACTTACAAGAGTATACGTTTTTAAAGCAACTTTGCTCGCAATTTTTCCATATTTTCTTCAATATTGCCATTAAAAATGAAAGACCCTGCCACAAAAACATCTGCACCAGCCTCGCGACAGGCAACAATTGTCTGGTCATCTACACCACCATCAACTTCAATTTCAAAGTCAAGTCCTTGAAAATCACGAATGTCTACTAGTTCTCGTACTTTTTCTAGACACTCAGGCAAAAACTTTTGACCGCCAAAACCTGGATTGACCGTCATCACTAAGACCATATCAACAAGATTCAGCACGTGCTTAATAGCTGAAATATCTGTTCCAGGATTAATAGCAATGGCAGCTCTCATACCAGCAGCCTTGATTTTTTGAAGTGCACCATGACTATGGTGGGTCGCCTCAACATGAATGGTCATACTATCAGCGCCGGCTTGAGCAAAACTATCCACGTATTTTTCAGGTTTCTCAACCATCAAGTGGCAATCCAAAAGACACTTGGTCACTGGACGAATTGCCTTGACAACGTCTGAGCCAAAGGTAATATTTTCCACGAAGTGACCGTCCATAATATCAATATGCAGATAATCAGCGCCAGCCACCTCAAGTCGTTTGGCATCCCGCGCAAAATGTCCAAAATCCGCTGCTAAAATTGAAGGTGCTAGTTTCATTTTTTCACCACTTTCTTATAGGTTTCTCGTTTGCCTTGTATTTCTGCTAGAAATAGCAAGTAATTATCATATCTGGATTGTAAAATATCGCCTGCTGCAACAGCAGGCTTGACCTGACATTTAGGTTCATGCGTATGCGTACACTCCCGGAATTTACAGCCAAAAGACTGACGTAAAATCTCTGGAAAAGCAGCATTTAAATCTGGCTGATTATCAATCTCATAGTCCAAAGACGAAAAGCCTGGCGTATCTGCAATCAAGCCATCATATACCTCAAACAACTCCACATGTCGTGTTGTGTGACGACCACGACCAAGTTTATCAGAAATTTCTTGAGTTGCAAGTAACATCTTAGGTGCTATTTTATTTAACAAGGTTGATTTTCCAACACCTGTTTGTCCCATAAAAACTGTGACCTTGTTAGAAAACTTTGGTAGAATTTTTTCCCAATCATTCATGAAAAACTGGTAGCCAATTTTTTCATAATCTGCCTGCGTCTTTTTAAATGTTTTTAAATCTGGCACCAAATCTAGTTTAGATAAATAAATCAAGGGCTCAATCCCTTTATTGGTCAATAAAACCAAAAAACGATCTAATAAATTCAGTGAAAAATTTGGTTCAACTGCTGAAATTACAACCACTGCTTGGTCAATGTTGGCAATCGGTGGTCTCACTAGCATATTCTCGCGCGCCCTTAAAGCCAGGACATAACCTTCCGAATTTTCCTCAGCAGAAAACTCTGCAAAGTCCCCAACAATTGGTTTAGTCCCTTTTTGACGAAAATTCCCTCTAGCCCTTGTTTGATAGACAAGACCGTCTTTCTCGTCTTTAATATAATAAAAGCCACTCAATGATTTTAATATTCTGCCAAATTTTATCATATCTCAATTATATCACATTCCTTAAAACGACAGTAGCTATAACTATCATCATCCAATATTAAAAACAGCTACTCAATACTGAAACACCATATTAATGCAATCTCTCTCAAAGCAACAAAAAACCGCAAATAGCTTGCGGTTAGCTTAATACTTTAATTGTTACCGTGCGTCGACCCCAATTAATCGCTTCTTTGGTTGTTTTAAAATGTAAATCAACCTTGTACCCTTTGATAGCACCGCCAGTATCACCAGCAATCGCAATACCATAACCAGCTACTTCCACCATTGAGCCCAACGGAATAACACTCGGATCGACAGCCAGACACATGGGATTAACCCAAAGATCAATACCAGTTGCAGTGATATGGCCAGGCGTCATACCATCGGCACCATCTGATGAATAGCCTGTTGTTGATACCGTCAAGCTATTGCCTGACGGCGTATCTGGCATAATGGGCGCAGGACTGCTACCTCCTGTGTTTCTTGTACCAGCGGGTGCACTTGGCTGCTCTGATGATGTTGGTTGACTAGGTTTAGGTTCAGCCACTGCCTTAGCTTTTTCTCGTGCCGTAGCATCTGCTTGACGTTTTTCTTCTGCAGCTTTTGAACTAGATAAATCAGAAATTTGTGCTTGACTCTCTGCAATCTGCGTCCTAAGGCTAGACAATTTAGATTCTAATTGTGTATATTCCTCATCGTAGGCTTTCGCATCTGCTTGTAGTTGAGCTTGCTGGCTTTCCAAATCAGATTTCAATTTGGCTGACACTATTTTTAGCTGGTCTAGTTTTTCAACTTTCTCATTTTGCATTTGACGGTAAGTGTTTAAACTCACCATGCGCGTAATCATATCGGACAGATTATTTGACGACATAATCGTTGTGATAAAGCTAGACGTCACATTTTCTGCCTGTGCCTGACGCATTTGTTCCGCCATAACGGACTCACGCGCCTTTAATTCCTCATCAGTTTGAGTCATCTGATGAGTTAAATCATCAATTTTGCTTTGCCCATTCGCAACAGCTTGCTTACTCGCATATGCCTTTTTATAGACTTCATTGACAGCTGTCAATGAGGTTTCCAACTCTGATTGAATCCCACTAGCCTTATTCTGTGCTGCCTTAATCTCGGCATCGTAATCTGTTTTTTTGTCCTCAGCAAAAACCGTCCCAATAGACGGTACTAAAAGTATCAGACACAGGGTCATTCCTAGTAATCGTTTTCTCATATCTTGTTATTCTACCACAAAAAAGACACCAAAACATTGCATTTTGGCGTCAAATGTTGCTAAATTGTAACAAGGTGGCGGCTACCGCCATGAAACGTGACCAATTGATGAACACCCTGAGCTTTGAGCCAAGTCTTTAGCTCATCGAAAGCCAATTCATAGTGTTCGAGTTTATGGCCATCCGATCCTAATGTAAACAACGTCCCACCAAGTTCTAGTACCATTTTCAGAGCGTAAGTATAGAGAGGTAAATGATGATATAAATGCGTTGACTTAGCGTTAATTTCAAAAGCTAAATCTGCAGCAATCATTTTCTGAAATATTTCGATTAATTTACTTTTATGTTTATCAAGTTCAGCTGGTGTGACATCAAATAAACGAATACCATAGTCAAAATGTGCTAATACGTGCGCTTGGAGTTTATCATTTTGATCGATGGCAACACTTAATTCATCCAGATAGCGACTGAAAATGGTATCAAAGTCCATCTCGACAACAAAATCATCCAAATAATCAAATTCACCATTATGATGAACTGAGAGTAGTTTCAAATCATAAGTTTTATCTGCTAGGTAGGCTAAAATTTCTGCTTCTTTGGGTTGATAATAACCAATTTCAATGCCTTTTAAAATCCGATTCCCATACTTGAGGTTCAATTGATCAATTTCAGCCGAATAGGTCGCATAATCTGGTGCATCTGTCTGACCTGTGACTGGATTTGCGACATCAAAATGTTCTGTTGTCACGACAAAACCAGTAGAATTATCAAGATAGTCTGTAAAATCTGCTTGTGAATCATAGGAATAGTGGGTATGCAAATGTTGGTCGTAATAAGTCATCATAGGTCCTCATTTCATGTTGCGTCATCATCTTTTTGACAACTATCATTTTACTTGTTGTTATAATAACTCTATCATACCATATTTCTGTTGACTTGATTCTGAAATTATCAGCCTAAAAATACTTGAAATAAAAATCTTCAGGATAAGAAAAAGCAGACCCAACAGTAAAGACAGCTAAGTCATGCTTTATTCTACCTACAACACGATTTAATACAGTTTCAGTAAAGCGAGCGTTTTCAAAGTGTCACCATAATAGTCTTTTCCTACGATTGAATAGTCAAAAATCCATCTTTGAGACGCATATAGATTAGAGAAATTTCCATGACCTTTTGCCGCGTAAAGTAGTGGTGCAGAAAAGCTGTTAGATTGATTTTTTACTAAAGGTTTACCTTTTAGCGTATAGCCACCATAGATAACAGGTTGTTTGTCAAAAAAAATGAGCATCTTATCTAATACCGCTTTCACTTGAGGATTGTCAGAATCTGCTAATCTCAAAGGAACTCTAGCAGAATTATAAGCATAATCACCATCATTTTTTCCAGCAACTTCATATGGTTTAACAGGTGCAATGCTATTTTCCCCCACCCAAGCAAAATCTGGCAACAAGCCAGTTGACGTTTCTTGACTCATTTGCGTCAGCGCTTTCGTCGCATTTATCTCTAATTTAGTCCAAAATGGATCATCTGTAAAATCTGCAAAGGCTTTATAGTAAGTTGGCATAATATCAGAAAAACGAATTAACATTTCTGCTTTTGGATCAACCGTTGCCCAATTACCGACAGTCAATAAACCTGTTTTCTCACTATAATTATTGTTTTTGATAGACTCTAAAAGTTTCTGAGCAGCGTCACCATAATGCTCAATTGAATCTGGCCATAATTTCTCTGCTTGAATTAAAGCATAGGCAATGTCTAAATCACCATCTGTGGCATTATTATCGTCAACAGATTCCCAGCCTTTATCGGTCTTCTCTTGTTTCCACTTCATCAACGTATTTTCTTCACTAATCTGGAATGATTTGTAATAATAAAAGAGCCGCATAAATTGCGTTTCTTTTGCATACCCTTTTTGCGCTGCTAGTAGCGTAATCAACATGCCATATCCTTGACTCTCTGAAAGCGCAATTGGCTTTTCTTTAGAACCTGTATTGACATAAGCACCTTTAGTGGATTGACCCACATAATTACGATACCAATCCCAATAGGTATCTTTTTGTAATGCCTCTTTATTTGTTGAAATACTAAATAGTACTAAGCCAATATAAGACACTAAAATAAGCACTAGAAAAAAATATTTTATTAGTCGTTTTTTTGACATATTTAAACTCCTCTTTCGTCTTAAAATCGTTGCGTTTTATACCACTTAGATCCATCACGATGTAGTAATTTATCAAACATGAGAGAGAAAAAGGCATTAGTTGCGACAAGGATAAAAAGTTGTGAATAAGTAAAGTAAGATGCAATTGAATATAGCAAATTTCTTGATGTCGCTTGACCATATTGACTCACTAAGCCGATATTGATCTGCAACAAATAAATAAAGAACATCAAAACCCAATTGACAAGCAAAATAGCTGCAATTTGTCGATTAGAACTAGCAAAGGTAAACGGAATCACGAATTGTCCATTAAATAATCGGATAATCATCGCAAATAAATTAACAATAAACAAAAAATTTGAAATGATAATAGCAAAATTAAACCAAAAGAAAGTACTTGTATAATAAAGTACCTCTAACTTAATGCGCCAGTTACTTTTCCTTTTAAAAACATGATGAATATTATCTAAAATAACTTCGTAATTTCCTTTTGCCCAACGCTTGCGCTGATAGAAATAAGCTTGAATCGTTTCGGGTTCTTGTTGGAAGGCTTCAGAATTTTGTGCCAAAGCAATCAGTTTATTTTGTTGCATAATTTTGAAAGAAATAGCTGTGTCTTCTGTCAATGCTCCATTATCCCAGCCCCCAATTGAACGGACAAAATTTGTTTTGATAATGAAATTTGTACCAGGTATCCGCCCAATTTTAAATAAGTGCCAAAGGCCAATATGATGAATCCTTTGCGTTGTAATAATTTCTAAATTGATACAACGCGTTAGGAAATTTTGACGATAATTTCGCGTCTTATTTCTCCCAAAAACAGCAGCATATCGTTCTTCATCTTCTAGCGCTTTTTTAATTAAAAAGTAAAGGGCATTTTCCTGAGGCATGGCATCAGCATCATAGACACAAATCCACTCACCCGTTGCGACCTCTAAAAGATCATTAAGTACCCCTGCTTTACCACCTGTACCAGTTCGCTTGATAATTTCAATATCAAACCCCTGATACTCAGGCCGACTAATCATGTCTTTAGCGATAGCATAAGTATTATCAGAACAATTATCAGCAACGACACGTATTTCCATAGCTTCTTTAGGATATTCCAAGTGTAACAAGGCATAAACTGTATCCTGAATAACGATTGCCTCATTATGCGCCGGCACAATAATTGTCACTTTGGGGTATCTACTAAGCGGCTCATATTTGGAAGGAGATTCCAAGCGAAAATTTTTAATTAAGGCATGAACAGCACCAAAAAGTACCACAAGTGTGATAAAAATTGAAAACCAGATGGATATTAACGCAAAAATCATAACTGCTTCACTCATAAATCACTCCTCTTTTTATAGTTCTGCCAAACTAACGTATTAATGATAATAGAACATACCAATAGTACCACGACAGCTACTGCAAAAAGAATCGTGATGATATAACTGACATAGATGAATAGGTTTAAAATATCTGTCATTTTTTCTCCATGCTAAATATACTCAACAGCTAAATCAGTCTCAGAACGACGGTTTAAGTATTCCAACACCTGATCCGCTGTATAGGTTGTTTTTCTGCTGATATAACAGTCACTTTTACGAATCGTGATATTCTGAACTTGTTCTGTCTTAAAGACAATTTCACTTAGCTTTAGTTTAGTTAAATCATTTAATTTCTCAAATTTTTCTCTTTCCAGCTCATTGTCATAAATGGCTGATAGGATAATGAAAGTCCCTTTTTTTAAGTAAAAGAATAATTCTTCAGGATTTCTCGTGAAAAGCAGAGTTTCTGCCATATCCCGTACCATCTGATCGGTTGCTTCGGGATTCCGATAAAAATATTGATCATAAAAATCAACATAAAATAAACTCACGACAACTAGTCTTGTTGACGCATCTCTAGATTGTGACAAACTATCAACAAACTGTTGATACTTACTAAAAAAAGAGTCAATTGTCCGATATCCTGTCAAAGGATCTCTAAATTTTAAGTAACTATGAATGTCTTCTTCCCTAAATGAAAGAAGTCTTCTAATATAGAGCGTTCTTTTGATAAAAAAGGCAATAACACTATACATAGGGATCGCGAAAATCAATAAAAGTTTAATTTTTGTGAGCATGATAACGGGATCAAAGTAAAGTAAAAATGCACCTATAGAGACAAGCAGCAAATTAGCAATCAAAAGAATTAAAGACGTACTTAAAAGCCCCAATACTAAACCTAGAAATGTCACTAAAGTCAAAACAATGAATACTTTCTCACTCAATAATTCATAAAAAGCAATTTGCTGCAACAAATAAAGCGCAAGCGTCATACCGACCAAAACCTCTAGCGAAATACGATAGTCCAATTTAGTCAACCAATTTTTTTTCATCTGGATTTCCTTTTCTATTGGGGTTAGTTTTGTCACTAAATTCAGGCAAAATCTCTACTGTGGAATCAAAATACCGTGCGATGATCGAGACAATTCTCTCGCTCGTTTTACCATCACCATATGGATTTTGTGCTGTTGCCATTTTTTCGTAGGCGACCGGATCACTTAATAACCCATCAACTGCACTTACCACGTCCTCCTCAAATGTACCAACGACCTTCAAAGTACCCGCAGCAACACCTTCCGGTCGCTCCGTTGACTCTCTCAACACTAAAACAGGTACACCTAATGACGGTGCCTCCTCTTGAATCCCACCAGAATCCGTCAAAATGAGGTCAGACCTTTTAGCGAGATTATGAAATTCAAAAACATCCAAGGGCTCAATTAAATGTAGACGACTAGAGGGCTTCAGATGTGTAGAGATTAGAGCACGAATTTTTGGATTTTTGTGCATTGGAAAAATAATTTCAATATTTGCATGATTATCCAAAATTTGATTGATGGCCCGAAAAACTTGCATCATATTCTGTCCTAAATTCTCTCGACGATGCATGGTAATTAGAATTTTTTTCGCCTCTGAGTTTTTTAACGCCTCATGACTAAATTCTGGTGTCACTGTGTAAGCCAACGCATCAATCGCAGAATTACCCGTCACATATATTTGTGAAGCATCATAATTTGCTTTTAGTAAATTATCTCGGCTTAAACTTGTCGGTGCAAAATAAAGGTCCGCTAATGCATCTGTCATTTGACGGTTCATTTCTTCAGGAAAGGGTGAATATTTATCATAAGTCCTTAACCCAGCCTCAACATGACCAATAGGTATCTGATGATAAAAAGCCGTAAGTGCTGCCGCAAAAGTCGTTGTCGTGTCCCCATGAACCAATACCATGTCTGGTTTGACTTGATCAAAGACATCATCTAATAAAGCGATTGAACGACTTGTAATTGCAGCTAAGGTTTGATTTGGCGTCATGATATTCAAGTCATAATCTGTTTTGATGGCAAATGTTTCTAACACCTGATCAAGCATTTCTCGATGTTGTGCAGTCACAACCACACAAGACTCAAATCGCACATCCTTCTCAATTTCTTTTATAATGGGTGCCATTTTTATTGCCTCTGGTCGTGTCCCAAATATTGTCATTATTTTTTTCTTTTCCATGTTCCTCCAATATCAAAATCTATCTAAGTTCACTCCGCGATAGCCGTGTTATAAATTAAATAGTATAGTTTATTTTAATTTATTCGTTAGTAACTGTCAAGAAATTTATTTAAATTATTTCACAATTTTATCTTTAACATAGGTTTCAAAATTTATATTCTTATCTTAAACGACATCCTGTCAAGAAATATCACAGATAGAAACGTAAACCACTAACTAATCCAGTGATATGGTATTAAAACGAAAAACCGCAAGGTAATGTCGAATTAAAAACGACGTTACCTTGCGGTTTATGATATATTTTAACGAATTCTCTCAAACCTTTGTTTAACTTTTCAGCGTAGGAAATGATTATCTAATCTCAGCACCAAATTCAACCAATTTCTTCGTGATTTTAGTTACAGCTGCTGTGATTTCATCATCTGTCAATTGATTTTCAGCAGACTGGAAGGTCAACGTATAGGCCAATGATTTTTTATCTGCTGCAACATTGTCACCAGTATAGACATCGAAAAGTTCTGCTTTAATCAAAGTTTTTACCTTGCTTGACGTAATCACATCAAGAATTTCTTGGTTAGTCACTGTCCGGTCAACCAAAAGTGCAACATCCCGTTTAGAGGCTTGGAATTTTGGAATATCCGTAAAAATGATTTGAGCTGGTTGTTGTGCCAATAAAGCTGTCAAATCAAGATTCGCCACATAAGCTTCTGAAATGTCGTAGGCTTTGGCAATCGTTGGATGAACTTGACCAATGAAACCGACTTCAACATCATCAACTAAGACACGTGCTGTGCGACCTGGGTGGAGTTCAGCAATTGTATTATCTGCTTCAAAGCGGACATTGTCAAACTTAACAAGTAGGTTTTCGACCACACCTTTGGCAGCATAGAAATCATAACTTTTACCAGTCATGGCAAGCGCGACTTGTGGTAATTCTGTTGGACGGTTGTCTGTTTCGTTACCAAATTTAGCAAAGACCTGACCAATTTCGTAGACTGCAAGCGTATCATTACCACGCGCCAAGTTATAGCGCACGATATCAAGCATGCCACTGATAAGATTCAAGCGAAGTGTGCTACGTTCTTCACTCATTGGCATGGCAAGCGCTGTCAAGTTGTCTTTTGGTAATTTCGTGAACTGCACTGCTTTTTCAGCTGTCGTCAATGAATAAGAGATAACTTCTGATAAACCAGCACCTTCAAGATTAGTGCGAACATCACGACGGAAGGCTTGCATAGGTGTCAATTCACCAATCGTATTCCCAGCTTGTGGCAAGGTATTCGGGATATTGTCGTACCCATAGATTCGAGCGACTTCTTCGACAAGGTCAGCTTCGATTGTAATATCCCAACGACGTGGTGGTACAGTTACATCAAACTTTTCACCAGCGACACTTGTTGTAAAGCCAAGTTTATCAAAAATCGCTACAACATCTGTCGAGTTGAGGGTCAAACCAAGCGATCGGTTGATTTTATCAAGTGTGATAGATACCGTCACATCTTGCGCAACGAAATCATTGCTTGAAACTATGCCTGATGTGATGGTACCACCAGCAAGTTCAACAATCATAGCTGCTGCATAATCTAGCGCCAACTCAACGTCAGCATGGTTAATGTCTTTTTCGAAACGCGCACTTGATTCAGAACGCAAATTGAATTTTTGAGAGGTTTTACGGATACTTGTGCCGTCAAAAATCGCTGATTCAAGGGCAACACTGGTCGAACTATCAGTGATTTCAGTGTTTTCCCCTCCCATGACACCCGCAAGTGCCACTGGCTGACCACCAACTGTGATGACAATGTCTTCTGCTGTTAAATCGCGCACCACGCCATCCAATGTTGTGAGTTTTTCACCATTTTCAGCTTGACGGACGAGGATTTTTTTCTCGTCAAATTTCGCATAATCAAAGGCGTGAAGAGGTTGTCCGAAGTAGAGTAGGACGAAGTTGGTGACATCCACAACATTGTTGATTGGGCGTATACCTTCATTCATGAGGCGGTTTTGTAGCCACTGAGGACTTGGGGCAACGGTGATGCCCTCAATAATACGCATTTTATAAGTCAAGACTTTGTCTGTTGTGACCTCAACTGCAATTTTTTCTGCTGTGTTAGTGTCAGATTCTGTGACAACCTTTTCGTCAAATTTGACTTGTTTATTGTCATAGATTGCTGCGACTTCATGAGCCACACCACGCATAGAAAGTGCATCTGCACGGTTGGGTGTGATGGAAAGTTCCAACACTTCATCATTCATTTCTAGGTAATCAAAAATTTCTGCACCATTTTCGGCATCAGTTGGTAGATAGTAAATCCCTTCAGCATATGCTTTAGGCACGATGCTTTCTGGAAAACCAATTTCTTGTAGGCTACAAATCATACCTAGACTTTCAACGCCACGGATTTTACCTTTTTTGATTTTGTAATTGCCTGCAATTCGTGCACCCGGCAAGGCAACGATAACTTTGATACCGGCTTTAATATTTGGCGCACCGCAGACGATTTGTGTCGGTTCAGCTTCACCAACATTGACTTGACAGATATTCAAGTGTGTCTCTGGAATTGCTTGTGTGCTCAAAACTTCACCAACGACCAGCTTAGAAAGGCCCTCAGCACGAGTTTCAACACCCTCAACTTCTATCCCACTAGTTGACATTTTTTCTGATAGGTCATGAGATGTTACGTCAATGTTGACGAGCTCTTTTAACCAATTATATGATACTTGCATTTTTTAGACTTTCTCCTTATTTGAACTTCAAGCTAACTTCCTAGGAAAAAAGAGATCTTACGGACCTGCGTAAGCGCAGAACCCTTAAATCCTATTTTTCTACGAAAGCTTATGACCATGTCGCACAGCTTTCTGTATCATGTTATTTAAACTGCTCACTCATACGTGTATCACCCAGATAAAAACCACGAATATCGTTAATCCCGTATCTTAGCATGGCAATCCGTTCTTGACCTAAGCCAAAGGCAAAACCTGAGTACTTGGTGCTGTCAATACCAGCCATTTCAAGGACATTCGGATGTACCATGCCTGCACCAAGCACTTCAATCCAACCGGTCATTTTGCAAACGTTACAGCCTTTACCGCCACATTTGAAACATGAGATATCTGCCTCAACAGACGGTTCTGTAAACGGGAAATAGCTTGGACGCAGACGAATTTTACGTTCTGCACCAAACATTTTCTTAACCAACGTATCCAATGTCCCTTTAAGGTCACTCATGGCGATATTGTTGTCAACGACAAGCCCCTCGATTTGGTGGAATTGATGACTGTGGGTCGCATCATCCGTATCACGACGGTAAACACGTCCTGGTGAAATCATTTTAAGTGGCCCTTTGGTAAAGTCGTGCGCATCCATTGTCCGCGCTTGAACTGGACTTGTGTGCGTCCGTAACAAGATGTCAGAAGTGATATAAAAAGTATCTTGCATATCACGCGCTGGATGGTCTTTAGGCAAGTTCATACGCTCAAAGTTATAGTAATCCGTCTCAACTTCATAGCCATCAACGATTTGGTAACCCATGCCAAGGAAAATATCTTCGATTTCTTCCGTTGTTTGTGTCAAAATATGACGATTACCTTTGGCTACTTTTTTACCCGGCAACGTCACATCAAGCGTTTCATTTTCAAGCTTTTTGGCAATGATAGCGGCTTCAATCTCAGACTTTTTACATTCTAAAAGACCGGTAATTTCATCTCTGAATTCATTAGCCAAGGCACCTAATTTAGGGCGTTCTTCATTTGATAAGTCCTTCATTCCTTTGAGAATATCCGTCAACTCACCTTTTTTCCCGAGAACTGAAATGCGGAAGTCATTCAAAGTTTTTTCATCAGCGATTTTGGGCAATGTTTCAAGTGCACGCGTACGCAAATCAGCGATTTTTTCTTGTAAAGTCAATTTTTTTATCTTCTTTCTATAGTTGGCATTTACTTTTGGTAATTAAGTAATGACAAGAAAAAATACCGCCGTCATCACTCCAATGTCAAGGAGCGAAAACCGCGGTACCATCCTAATTCCTAGATTATCTCTAGCTTAATTTCATTATTTAATTATAAATTGAAGTGAATTTCGACTCCTAGCTCCTAGGAAAATGGATGATTTTTCCGAACGGAGCTACGCTCACTTACGGCAAATCTCTAATTTTCTACAGAGTTAGGTGTCTCACACCTAAGCGGCAAAACCGCCAAGGCATATAGTACATAGCTACTTATCTAAGCACTAAAGCGCCAAGATAGTTGAAAGCACTACTTTCAAGCCATGAATGTAGGCAACCCAGTTGCCTACAGATAACTCGCCTCAACATCCCATTGAAGTGAACTTCACAAACCTGCCGCTAAATGGTTTTCAGTCATGACCATTTTCCCTGTCAACTTATCAGCTTGCTACTCTTTTCAATACATAATCAAATCATACTAAATTTCAGCAAATCTGTCAAATTTCTGCTAGATAATCTACCTCTCTAAGCTTTAAAATACGAATGCTTTCCAAACAAGCACGCTTGACAAAATAACCAGACCGGACAGCCTCAGACCACGCCCCAACAGCCGTCAATTTTTCCTGATAGTCCATTATCGTCATATCAGCCAACACCGCATCAATAGCGTTTAAATCATCTAGGACAATACCCAAATTATGAAGGCGTACAAGTTCCGCTTGCGCCATGTTCGCCCTAATGACGACAGGCAGTCCCATTGACAAATACTTAGAAAGCTCAAGTGAATTCGTATGAGCCTCATATTGTGACCTAGCAGCCGGCACGACACCAAAGCCACCATCTGCCATTGCAATAAATGGTGGCTGCCCATGATAAGACATCTCTTCTTCAGTGCCATTAGAGTCTATAAATACCAGGTCTTTAAAGTCTGTTTTAGCTTTGAGCAACCCCTGGCATTTAAAATCTATCAGTCCTATTGCAAGCATTGGTAAAGCTATGTTGCCACTATCTCGTAGCTGTACAGCAAGTTTGGGATTCCCCACAAGCAATAAATCAAAATCACGTAATTTTGTCATCTCAGGATGCGTCCCATCGGACAAATCATCAGTCATCAGCCAAGGCATAACTTCCCAAAGTAAAGCAGCAATTTTGACCCTTGGGATCAACCGAATTTTCTCGATAAAGATTTTTTCAAATCTAGCATCAGCCTGCCACATTGGCCACTGAACAATTAATAAATCATCAGGTTGCACACCAGATAAAAGCGTTGTAACCCGGGTCTCGACATCCTCATCCGCAGCATCCCGCAACTGATAAGGCGCATAGTTTATCACACTGAAGCCAACAGCCTCAGCGCTCTCAGCAGCTTGTCCATTTAAGATAAAATGTACATCAGTTGCATGCTGCACATCTGAGCCATTTATTTTTGTAATCCAATTGGTCATGTTTACTCCTTTGAACTGCTTAATATATCGCCATTTTATCACGTTTGAGACCAAAAAGAAAAAATATCCACATATTACGAATATCTTTCTTGAATGATATATACTCGTTTAACTAAAAAAGTATAATAGTTAGTTATCTTGTTTACGATTAAAAATCATGTTCAAGATAATCGCAACGAGCGTTGCCATGACAATGCCGTTATTTAAAAACATTTCAACTGTATTTGGCAAAGCCTGAAAGAGCGTTGTCCCATTAAAACCGACACCTGCTGCGACTGCCATTGCAGCAATAAGCAAATTATGTTCATTTTCAAAATTAACACGACCCAACATCCGAATCCCTTGAATCGTTACCATCCCAAACATGACGAGCATGGCACCGCCCAAAACAGGAGCTGGGATAATCTGTGCACAGGCACCAAATTTAGGCAGTAGACCTAAAATCACGAGGAAACCTGCCGTGTAGAAAATCGGACGGCGCGTTTTGATTCCTGATAACTGAACCAAACCGACATTTTGCGAAAATCCTGTATAAGGGAAGGTGTTGAAAATCCCACCTAATGCGACTGCCAAGCCTTCTGCTCGGTAACCATTTCTCAATCGTGTTTCAGAGATTTCGTCCCCAGTAATATCTGAAAGCGCTAGGTAAACGCCAGTAGACTCAACCATGGACACCAAAGAAATGATGGTCATCATCAAGATCGATGAGAAATCAAAAATCGGTTTTCCGAAGAAAAATGGTGTCGGAATATGAATCAGCGGTGCTTGTGCAATTGGTGAGAAGTCAACGATACCCATGAAGCCAGCTACGACAGTACCGATGATGAGGCCGATAAGGATGGCAATAGAGCGGACAAACCCTGTTGTAACGGCGTGAATGAGCAAAATGACAAGAATCGTCACGACCGCTAAAATCACACTCGAAAGTTCTGGTTTAGCGATGTTATTCCCCATGTTGCCGATGGCGACTGGAATAAGCGTTAGACCAATCGTTGTAATGACGCTACCTGTTACAAGCGGTGGAAAGAACTTGCGAATTTTCGAGAAAAAACCTGAGATTAAAATGACAATCAAGCCTGAAACAATGATTGAGCCAAAGATGGCACCTGAACCGAGTTTAGCCCCAATAATAGATAGGGGGGCAACGGATTGAAAGGCAACACCTAGAACAACTGGCAAGCCAATACCGAAGTATTTATTAACTTGTAATTGTAGGAATGTCGCAACGCCACACATGAAAATATCTGTCGAGATCAGATAAGTTAGCTCTTTCGTTGAGTAGCCGAGTGCACCTGCAATCATGATTGGCACTAAGATAGAGCCAGAATACATGGCTAGCAAGTGTTGTAGACCAAGGACTGCTGATTTGGAATGTTTGATTTCTTTAATTTGCATCTTATAAATCCGCCTCCGCAAAGACGACTTGTCCTTGTTCAAATCCTGCGATTCTAGCTAGGCTAACAACAGGGATGCCTGTTTCTTCGACCAAAGTTCGTCCCGTCTGAAATGATTTTTCAATCACAATGCCGACACCAGCGATTTGCGCACCGGCTTCTTTTAAAATAGTTATCAAGCCAAGTGCCGCTTGCCCATTTGCCAAGAAATCATCAATAATCAAAACTTTATCATTTTCTGACAAGAATTTACGTGAAATCTGAACGGTAGACGTGATTTTTTTAGTAAATGAGTAGACTTCAGCAGTTAGCAATTCGTCATTCATCGTCACGTTTTTCGCTTTTTTAGCGAAAATCATCGGGATATTAAGTTCTTCGGCAACATAAGCTGCAGGCACATTCCCACTGGCTTCAATTGTCACAACTTTTGTAATCCCACTATCCGAAAATTTTTGCGCAAAGGCTTGTCCAATTTGACGCATCAATTTAGGGTCAACTTGGTGTGTTAAAAAACTATCGACTTTAAGGATATCATCCCCTAAAACTGTACCGTCGTGTTTAATTCTTGAAATTAATGCTTCCATGTTCAACTTTCTATCAATTAAAAAAGGCCTTGCGTAAGAAAGTTCGCAAAGAGCCTGACCCCTTGCTTATTGTTTGGCATTTCGGTGCCAAGTAGAGACGCTCGACCAATTACGAGCATAAATAAGCTGTTATTATAAAATCATATATGATGTATCATATCGGTCACAGTCAGGTAACCGATTACAAAAAAATTATCAATGAACTTAATAATCTTATAATATCTATTTTATCATATTTTCTAAAACAAAAAAAGTGAAATAGATTAATTTTTCTCTGGATGCGAAGAAAACATCGGATAACTTAAGTCCCATCAAATGATTTTTATAAAGCACACCCAAAACGCAGCGTGGTTATGCAAGAATATCAAAAATAAAAAAAGCCTATAAACAGCTTTATACTAGTCTCCAAGACCTTTATGCCAGAAATCGGAATCGAACCGACGACCTTCACCTTACCATGGTGCTGCTCTACCGACTGAGCTATTCCGGCGTATTTGTAATTTAAAATAGTTAGAATTATTGTCCTATCTGTTTTTTTGTAGAAAGAGCAGCGTGAGGTGGGAATGCTTCGAATTCCCTTATCCAAAGATTCGGCGCAGTGCCCCGAACTCTACCGACTGAGCTATTCCGGCGTATTTGTAATTTAAAATAGTTAGAATTATTGTCCTATCTGTTTTTTGTAGAAAGAGCAGCGTGAGGTAGGAATGCTTCGAATTCCCTTATCCAAAGATTCAACGCAGTGCCCCGAACTCTACCGACTGAGCGATTCCGGCGTGTTTGTAATTTTTTAATTAAAAATATCACCTTACACTAGTGCTGGAAACAGGAATTGAACCTGCGACCTACGCGTTACGAGTGCGTTGCTCTACCGACTGAGCTATTCCAGCGTGATTAAATTTGATTTTATATAAGAAATTTTAGAGACGTTGCTTTTCTTGAAAGAGCAACAAGCGGTGGAAATTCTGAGAATTTCTTTATCCGCAGATTCAAAGCAGTGCTTTGAACTCTACCGACTGAGCTATTCCAGCGTGATTAAATTTGATTTTATATAAGAAATTTTAGAGACGTTGCTTTTCTTGAAAGAGCAACAAGCGGTGGAAATTCTGAGAATTTCTTTATCCGCAGATTCAAAGCAGTGCTTTGAACTCTACCGACTGAGCTATTCCAGCGTCATTAAATTTGATTTTATATAAGAAATTTTAGAGACGTTGCCTTTCTTGAAAGAGCAACAAGAAACATAAAATCATTTTTTATTAGCGCTTTCAAACCCCACCTTTCTATTTTACCCAAAAATCAACTATTTGACAAGAATTTTAACAAAAAAAAATAAAGATAGCATTTTTACCTATCTTTATATTTTTACTCAAGCAACCAGTAATAATTCAATCGCACGCGTAGCATTTTCATGAATAACTGGAAAGAACGCTCCTAATACCATGGCCCCTAAGATAGCACCACCAGCGATTGGTTTCTCCCATTTATAAAAAATTAACGCACCGATTATTGCACCAATCCCGACTGGAATAGAGGCAATTGTTGCCGATAAAATGATGAGTGGTCCTAAAAATCTACCTGCTGAATTTCCAGCCCCCATCATAATATCTGCACCAAATGTACAGTTGGCTGAGTTTACGGTAAATTTCCTAATCGCAATGATGATTGCACCAATAAGTAGACCAATTCCTCCTCCAGTTAGTAAAGCTAACGGAAAATTCTTAATCGGTGCATCAATCCCCATACTCATCAATAGCGCTGGAATCCCAATCCCAACACCTGTCAATAGCGAACCACCTAAGTCTAATATGCCGACTAGAGAGCCTTCCAATATACGTGCAAACAAGAAACTTGCGCCAAAAGCAGCTGCCGCGCCATAACCCTCACCGTCCATACCAGCTTTTAACATGGCAACGACTGATACTTCATTAAAAGCACCAACACCATAAGTCACATACATATGTGTCCCTGCAAAAGCTGCTGCTCCCATCAGGGCTACTATAATCGGAAAAGCCCAATCTGCATACCAAAAACTCGTTGTTTTTTGGGCTTCTATTTCACGCTGTTCAATTTCCCACTGTTCTTTTGATTCCATTTTTTACCTCCATTTTTATATTACGGATAACTTCTAATTGTCTATTGTTTCACTGTAAATAGATTGTGAAAATTTTGTAACCAGTTAGGAACACCAAGTTTAAACTGCTCAATCAGATTTAAATCGAAACCACGGAAGAAAGCACTCAAAACAAAGAGGACAATGACTGTAACGAATAAAATTTTAGTTAATTTACTCCATCCTAACTCGTCAATACCTTTACCAACAAGAATCCCTAATACAACACCTGGTACAGCATTACCCATGATTAACTGTGCAAGTCCACCAAATAAAGTTCCCCAGAAACCTGTTCTTTTTCCTGCATCTAGAGCAGCCAACCAAAAGACAATCGGCATCACAGTACTAATCAGCAAAGTTGCGGCTGGCACCAAAACATCCACCGCTGTGACTTGTAGACTTGATGGAATGGCTGATGATGTCGCATTTAGGAAAGTCACAATCACCGCACCAATAACAGCACCAACAATCGCCATCCTTTTAGGATTATGCACTGTTTCTGAAATATTTTTATTTCTTGAAAGCAAAGCTGCCGCTGCCCAGTTGGGCAAAATACGGTGAGTCACATCCTGCGTATAAGCCCCCGCACCAACTGCTGATGCCCAGGCATTAAAGAAGAACCCTAAACCGAATGAAAAGTGAGAGGCAGCATCACCTTCACAAGCATTCATTTCACCCAATGTTCTAAAAGCACCTAGGGCTTGAACCGTAGGTGAATGAAACATTCTTGCTGCACCCAATGCTGCCGCAAACCCCATTAATCCACCGATAATAACGGATTTAAATATTACAATTATAATCTCCAACGTCTTTCCTCCTTATGTTCGAACATTATACTAAGGTTTAGTATCACGTTCTTTTATAGTCAGCTTTTTTGATATCTTTTTGATGTTTCGTCGTGACTTTTTGATTTTCAACAAACCTGACATCTGACATTGCAATAACAGTCATTGATACATGAACCAACAACGTTACAGTATACTTTGTTTTCTTTCTTGGTAAAAAGAACAAACAAAATTTTTCTATGTAAGATTCTGCTGTTGCTGAAAGGACATCAATGCCCGTCGGAGTAATCTGTAAAAAGACATCGTCACTCCCAGCCATTATTTTTCTTTGAACTTGTGAAATAGCATCTGAAAAAGCACTTTGTTTCGTCGCCCCTTTTCCGGATACAGTCACACTTTCCTCTCTTATCCTTGTCATTGTTGCCAAATGTCTACGCTCCGAATTTCTTAATATAGGCATCTGCCAATGCTTGACCCAGCTCTTCTGTATCCATAAATCCAAAGCCTAGTGCTTTAATACCATCATTAATCGCTGTCACACCCTCACCAACTGAGCGCATACTATGTCTTTCTGGGTAGCCATATTTTGTTTTAGCAGTAATTGACCCTGCGCCACCACTCCCACAAAATGAAATACCGAAATCTGCATCCTCTGATTTCATGACATCGCCTAGACGCATATCTGCTCCCATTCCCGGCACTACAACGGCCACACCACCTGCTGCCTCAACACCTTTTGCAACATTTTGACCTTTACCTAATCTGTCTGCAATCACTACTTTTACCATTTTATATCTCCTTTTTTTAATTTAATTTTGCTGATTCAAAATGAATCGATAATAAATATTTTTCATCTGGTGATAGATGACCAATTCCTGAAACAATTTTCTCTGCTAATTGCAGCGATGTCGGAGAAACCTCCGAAAATAATTGCGTGTCTACTTCTGGTATTGTTCCCCCAGTTTTAGACCGCTCGACCATCTCGTTAACATGATTGAGCAAAATCCGCCATTGCAACTCGCTAGGCGCAATGCCCATGCCTTTAAGCACAATATTTATTTTTTGAATGACCTCTTGAACTTCTTGCGAAATCTCTAATTCACGGTATAATGCGACTAATATGTCGTTCATATCCACTCCTCCTTTCAATGGTATTTATAAAACACTCATAGCCTTTTTTTACTTTCATCAATAGACCAAAAGGCTCAGAATACAAGGTCATGATTTGATAAAATATTCAGTGATCGCACGTATTTCATAGTCATTGATTGGCAAATCATGTTGACTGAAAATCACTTCAATATCATCTAACACTTGATTTGAAACAGCAACCGTTGCTGTTTCTTCATATTGCGCATCAAACATAATCCGATGAACAGTTAGTAAAATATGCAATAAAAATCCCTCACTAAACTCTGAGCGTAGTCTATCTTGAAATGATTGTTTTAAAGCTTCATAGACCATAAACCCTTTGACAATTGTTTCCTGATTAATGTCTTGGGCTGAAACAGCTTGAGGTACACTCGTAGATTTTATGATTGGAAAATGACCTTTTCCTTGCGCTAACAAACTTGCCACCGTTTTTTGAATCAGCTGTATATCTTTTTCAGAAGTTAATGGTTTGACCTGTAAAACCGGAATATCTTGACTGTCAACCGGAAAAGCGCTGATAATTAAGTCTGGCTCAGTCTGTGTGACAATCCGAGGATAATTTAACACACTCGCAAAGCCAACAATCTCTATTTCTGAAATCATACCGTTTATCTTTTGTTGTAAAAATGATGTGACACCTAATCCTGTAGCACAGACATATACGACACGAATTTTTCTCTCCCCATTACCTACTCGTTCTTTTGAGGTCATAAAATGAAGTGTAATGTAAGAGATAAACGAACCATCTCTTGCAATATCAAGATTTAATTCTCGACCGACAAATTGTCTGACTCTCGTAAATAACAAGCGTTCATTTTCTTTAATTTCCTTTAAAAATGGATTGTAACCATTAATGTAATGGTGTGTTCGTTCCAGACTTAAAGTCAAATGTGCTGCCAAATTTTGAAATAGAATACTATCTTCATTAAACGGGATTTGTGCTGCTTCCGTCACAAATGCTATCATTCGACTCGTCAAGTCTAGAACATTGATAGACGTATTAGAAAAGCTTAAATCGCTATAAACATAATCGTACTCCGCTTGAAGTAAAGGCTGATGATAGATTTTTCCAATTTCGCAAAACAGAGAAACAGTTAAGCCAGAGCAGTTGGTCACGTCTAACACTTTACCGTTGCCAATTGAACAATCCTCGATGAGTCGAACTAGTGAAATCGTCAACCTAAGCGCTAGGGTGAAGAGTTCAAAATAAGGGGTGTTATGGCTCATTTGCTCAGAAAGACGCATCGCGATTAATTTCAAAATGGATTCATAATAAACCGAAAAGGCTTGTGGTAGAATAGATTCAAAATAATTGATAACTTCTTCTTTTTCCAAATGATTTAATTTCGACATCATCATAAATAAATCATAATCAGTAAAATTTTCTTGAATTAATTTTTCTAACAACAATCGCCGTTTACGTTCTTCACCTTTAACGCGAAACCCTAAATGATTGGCAACGAGTTGAATCTCATTGGCAGTGAATAGCGCTTTGATTTGCTGTAAGTCAAAAATAATTGTATTTTTAACGACACCATATTCATCTGAAAATGAGGTTGAGCTAATCGGCTTTTCAAACAATAGCAGCTGAATCATCATTTGTTTTTTGCGCATTTCAGCATCAATTGGCGCACATAGACGTTCAGTACCTAATAGTTGGCTGAGCAATTTTTTACAGGTAACATCATCCCCCTCTACAAAATAACCAAGACCAGGCTTAGAGACAAGCAACACCTGTTCGCTTTTTAACCATCTTCTAATATTTGCAATGTCACTTTTTAACGTCCTGGGACTGATTTTATTTAAAGCAGCTAATTCTACCGCTGTTTTAGATGATCGAGATGATAGTAATTCTATCGTCGTGTCAATCTCCCTTTTCGTTAATTGCATTTAATTTTCTCCTTACTTTATTAGTATACAATGGATTGACTTGTTTGAAAATACAGTTAAATTGCACGATTAACTCGTGCAACACTAATCATCTCCTTATGTCCATTCTATTAAGCACTATGACTGCTTATCATAAAAAATCCCTTTAACTTTCGAAAGTTAAAGGGATTTTTTCATTCTCAAGTAGATATAAACTCAACCCTAGCTTTATCCCAGTATTATTTCAATGTTTCTGCCATCATCGCATGTAATGCTTTAACATCTTCAACTTTTGTATCACCTGTTGTTTTGTCAATGATTGAGGAATAAACGTGAGGAATAATCTTCTTAACACCTGCATCTACTGCAATTTGAACGATTTCTTGGAAGTTTTCCAAATCAATCCCACCAGTTGGTTCCAAATAAAAATCATTTTCCGCACAAGCTTTAGCAACTGCTTTGTATTCTTCGATATGGTCAAGACCTTTCATATTGAAGAACTTGATTGAGCTACCGCCCATATCTTTTAATAATGCAATCGCTGTTTCAATCGGAACAATCGCTGCTGGTGCTTGAGATGATAAAGGACCTGTCGCTAAATTAACCATGCCGACAGTTCCAGTTGTTGAAACAAGTCCGTTAATGATCGTATCATCTTGCCCCAAAAGCGCACGGCTTGCGCCGACACCAGTAAAGACTTGGTTAACATGTTGTGGTTGTAATACTTTTGAGAGACGTGCAACCATTGCTGACTGGTTTGGATCGCCTGCACCAAGACCTACTGATAAAGCATTGTCAGTCGCCTCAATATAACGTTGCATATCTGCAATAGCTGCTTCATCTGTATCATAATTTTTTGACAGAACGCCAAGGACAACATGACCTTGTGCTGCCGCATAACAAGCTTTGGCATTCTCAACTGAGTTGGCTAGAACATTTAGACAAAGACGGTCTTCAAGGTAGTTAGGTGTTTTTTTCATTTTATTTTTCTCCATTATCTATTTTAATGATTTATCTCATGACATCCAGGTCGTCATATTTCATTTTTTCTTGTATAAAACTTTTGGTTAATATTGGGCTATCGCCATATGTCGTATGTGCTAATTGAGTACTTGTTATTGCAAAGTCAACCATCTCTTGTAATGAGCACTGATCAATCAAGCCTTGAATAATACCCGCTGCAAATGCATCTCCTGTACCGATTCGATCATAAGTCGTCACAACTTTATCATCTGAAAAAACAATATTTTCCTTATCTGCAAGAAAACCACGAACAAGTTTGAAATGTCCTTGAGCAGATTTTTCAGTGCCACAAAAATAAGTCAAATCATAATCATGCACAAAGCGTTGATATAAATCTGCGAGCGATTCATGCTCTTCATCAAAAGGCATCTCTAAAAGCAAAGTTAAATCTTTCTTACCACCAATAACAATGCTAGCCTCGTTAAGAATCTGCTTATAGTCTGCAATTAAGCTCGAGCGTTCTTCTGGTTTTACCAAACTCATCCGATAATTAAAATCAAAACAAAGCGGTATCGACATGGTAGTCGTTATCTTAGCAAGACGTAAAGCATTTTCTCGACCGATTTTTGAAGTAGATAAAGCGATACCACAAATATGCACTAAATCTACATTGGCTAGGGCTGCTTTCATCTGACTATCTGAAATTTCAGTTGTACAAAAAGCACTTTCACTTCGATTAAGATAAGTCACTTGACTCGGACGATTGCCATATCCCATCTCTAAAAGATAAGTGCCAATATGACTACCTTTAAAAATTAAGTGATTATCTTGAACACCTAATTTCCTAATACTTGCCGCAGCAGCATGACCAACTGGATTTTCTGGTAATACCGTAAGCAAACTCGTCTGTACCCCATTTCTTGCCAAACCAGATAAGATATTCAACCCTGTACCACTATAACTCATATCAAGTGTATCTGTTTGATCAAGCATTTTATAGTGTTGTGGACATAGCCGCAACATCACCTCACCAAAAGCTAAAATATTTTTCATGATTAAGACTCCATCACTGTCTGTAATTTATTGACAATTGCGGACATTTCTGTCCGATTAACTGCACGAATATCAAATTCAATGATGCCATTATTGGCTTGATATTCACGTGTGTAGACTGCCAAATCACCTTCTTTTAAGGCTGCAATAACTTGTAAAGCTGTGATTTTATCTGAGGTTACTTTAACATTCGCTCTGTAAATGTCTCGTCCTGCTGAATCTTGAACTTCTTTTGCTGATAAGCCTGAAATCGCATTAAGTGCTGTAATAAATGGCGCGAGACGTGCTTTCATACTATCTCCAGTTTCACTACCATTGTCTAAATAGTCTTCCAAAGCAGTGACAAAACCGATGATATTATCTTTACCAATTTTCATGGCACGTCCAATGCCTTTATTTTGAAGTTGAATCCAAGGAATATAAGGGTCTCGACCAATTACCATAGCACTTGACGGTGCCTCAATTGCTTTAGCACCTGAATAAATGATGAGGTCAGCACCGGCTGCATAATATTTTTTCAAGTCTTCTTCAGCGGCTGCGTCAACAATCAAAGGTAAATTGTGCTTTTTAGCGATTTCAGACATCTGCGGAATCGTCAGCATACTTTTTTGAACGGTATGATGACTTTTGATATAGAGTAAAGCTGCCGTCTTGTCGGTTATCTCAATTTCCACTTGCTCTGGTGTACATTCATTTGCCCAGCCAGCTTCTACCAATTGTCCACCACCTAGTGTGACCATGACTTCAACACCTGTACCATAATTGACATTATGGCCTTTTGGTATGATGATTTCGCGTTTAGTTATCCGATTCGTCAAATGATGATAGGCGTGATAAATATCTCCTTGACCAATCACTGCAGCGGTTGACAAAGCGATACCGCTACTTGCGCTTGAAACAACTGTTGCATTTTCTACGTCTAATAACTTGGCAATATACCAACCTGTCTTAACCGTCAAATCAGCCATTTCAAAAAAGGTTTGTCCTGCCTCTTTTTGAGCTTGTGCGACTTTGTCACTAACTTTTGAAACACCTAAAATTGTCATTTTACCAGAGGCATTGATGACTTGCTTTAAGTTAAATTTTTGATGAATTGTCATTTTTTCTCCTCAATCTATCTCATAGACTTTTCCAGCAATAATCGCAGCTGTCGGCTGAATTTGGACAGAAGTTTTAACCGTTTCCTGATTTGAATCAATTAACTGTTTAGATCTATCATCTGTCACTTTAAATAAAGTAATGTCTGCATCGTAACCGACAACCAACTCACCTTTACTGCCAAGTCTCAAAGCTTTTGCTGGTGTCTGTGTGACACGATGAATGACTTGTTCAAGTGAATAACCAACATACATCAATTTTTCCATTGTTGTAGCTAGATTATAGACTGGTCCATCTAGGCGATTTCTCGAATAAATATCCGTTGAAATAGAGTTTGCTAAAATATTTTCAGCTTTTGCTTGCATGGCTACTTGGAAATTAAAACTTTCTGTCCCATGTCCAATATCAAAATGAACGCCTGCCTCATAAGCCTTTTTAGCAAAATCTTTAATCCGACCAGCTCTATCTAAAATACCATTGTCTTTGCCATTAAAACAG
Source organism: Pseudolactococcus chungangensis CAU 28 = DSM 22330 (assembly GCF_002441885.1). Classification (GTDB taxonomy): domain Bacteria; phylum Bacillota; class Bacilli; order Lactobacillales; family Streptococcaceae; genus Pseudolactococcus; species Pseudolactococcus chungangensis. The sequence goes on from NZ_JXJT01000012.1 coordinate 30,651, forward strand.
TGTGTGACAATATCGCCAGCATCCAGGTAAGTCATTAATTCCTCTAACTCAACTGGCGCTGTCCCAATATGTACCATGAGTGGTAAGTTCGCTTTTTTTTGAAGTGCCTTTGCCATAATCAAAGGTCTAACACCATTTTGCCCAATGACACTTTTACTCATTCGCGCTTTAATGCCAATAATAAACTCGCTTAACTCTTGGATACGCTCTAAATTCTTAGACTCATTTACTTTTGTCAAATCAGCTAACTCATCCTGAAAAACAATACCGTCTTTTGAAATATTTAAAAGCGCATAGACATTTGTTTTCGATTTTTTAGCAATTTTGTAAAATTCATCTATATTATTTTCACCAGTTGATCCTGCATCAACAATGGTTGTGACACCATTTTTAACGCCAACCTCATCTGGATAGTCATAATAAAGTGACATTTTTTCATAGCAATGCACATGTGCATCAATCCAACCAGCAGATATAAACTGTCCTTTGGCATCAAATACTTCCTGACTCTCCGCTGTAATCGCAGCGCAAATCTCTGAAATTTTACTATCCTTAATCGCCACATCAATTGTTTGATGGTCTAACGTTCTAGCATTTTTTAAAATCAAATCATACATCCTATATCCTCCTTTCCATCTTATTGTTTAAAACGAAATTTTGTCCAAGGTTGAATATAATCCAGTAACATCAGCTCATTTTCTTGAATCTGAGCTACTTTATTTTTTCGTGAATCTGTATGAGGTTCTAGAACAATTTGTAATTCGTTTTTATATTTACCAAAATCATCATTTCCCACAACAACATCACCAAATTGGAAAATCTGTTGATTATCGTGTAATGGATTTTCTTGCTTATAATCTTTTCGAACTTGTGTTGAGCGAACCATTTGCGATGTGATATCACCTCGTCTAAAATGCTGATTATCAAGTACAATCTCACGCTCCACAGGATTAGCAGACGGTAAAAAATCAACTGTTAACTCAATTTGATAGCGATTGATATCGCCCAGCGCCTCAAGCTCTGCTTCACTCGCATAGGCATTCCCAATAATGACATCATCAATCAGACCTGTCGCAAATAAATGTTTAGCTTGCACCTCAACTGGTAAGTGACGGTGCAATTCTAGTGTTGGTAAACCGTCATTGATATCCCAAGGACCGCCTGTCGCAACTTGACTAGATACAAACGCCGCTGTTCTGATGCCATGCTTTTTAAAACGCTTTGAGCATGATACAAAGAAATCAAACGGTAATGCACTTCCCTCTTGCGGATAAAAATTATGACAACCATAAATATAAGGTTCATTTGCTTGATAAGTCAAAATATTATCCAAATAAGCAACATCATTTGACATATTTAACTCGATAATCAAGCCATATGGATTAAATGATAAGGTAGCCTCCTTGTTACCGTCAAAACCAGCGTCCAAGCGCAATCCGTCTGCACCCAATTCAGCAAAGAAACTCAAATCATCATATGAGATTTGTAACTCATCAAAAATATTAGGTGCAATATCTAAAATCACTTCGTAACCTAATTTTTTAGCTGCTGAAATAAGCTTAGAAAATTTTTCAGCAACTACTCCCTTACCTTGAGTCACTTCAAGCATAGACATAAAAATACGTTCAAAACCTTGTGATTTGGCAAACGTGATATAAGCTAAATCTTCTTCAAATACACTACTATCTGGATAAACTGATAAACCTAGTCTTCTAAACATTATTTTTTCTCCTCCATTTGTCCCCATGTCTCGGTATGTTTATGATAGCGCCAGAAAATAAGACAGGCACTCATAATTGACACGACAATTACGAAGTAAAGCAAGTGGGTCAAAACAGTTAACCCCATGCTAAGCAAAATCACAAGTAAACAAAGCGGGACTATTTTTAACATAGATAGTGTCTTAACAAACATCGGGACATGATTTTTCTCCAAACAAATCATACTGATGATAAAAGTTATGACTGAAATAATCGCTACATCATATGTCATGGTAACTCCTTTAAATTTTGTTCATTATGTTCTTTTGCTCACTAACTCACATCCTATTTTTAGGCCAATCAATGACATTTAAAAGTGAACAAATTGAATAACTATGTAACTTTGGCTTTCGCCAAAGTTATTTTTTAACCTTCCGCAAGTTCAGAGGCAATCTGTTCTTTTTCAAATACTTTGAAAAACGGATAGTAGATCACTAAACTCACTAAGAAGTTAATCACGACAAGAACACCAGCCATAATATGCCAGTTTGTTACCATCATCGCACCAATTGGCGAAGGCACTGTAAAGACAGTCCGAGAAACTGTCATTGGTACAAGATGTGTGATGGTCGCAAGATAGGCAATAACTGTCATGACCATTGGCGACAGAATAAAAGGAATCGTTAGCGTTGGATTCATGACAATCGGTGCTCCAAAAATAATCGGTTCATTAATATTAAATAGACCTGGCAAGAAACCAATTTTTCCTAATTCTTTCAGATAAGCAGATTTAGATGTCAAGAATAAGCAGACAAGCGCTAAAGTTGCACCCGCGCCACCTATCCAAACAAACCATTGTAAAAACATTTCCGTAAAGATGTTAGGCATTTCAGTCGCTGCCACATGATTTGAAAAAGCCTCCATATTATCAGCAATCGAACTTTCCCAGAAAGGCCGTATGACAGGTCCCATAATTGCAGGACCATGAATCCCTAAAATCCAGAAGAAACAGATTAAGAATACTGTTACAAGTCCTCCAAGTAGGCTATTCCCCGCAAGGAAACCTTGTAATGGCATCAGTAGATTCGAAAGCGTTGCATTGATATCAAAGCCAAGCATATGACGAATCACCCAAAAAAGAATTAAACAAGCACCCGCTGGGAATAATGCGATAAATGAATTGGCAACTTCTGGTGGCACACCCTCTGGCATTTTAATCGTAATATTTTTAACTTTCATAAAGCGATAAATTTCAACAGAAATAAGAGCAGTGACAATCGCGCCAAATAGAGATTGTGCTCCAAGATTTGCAATGTTAAGATAACGACCAGCTGCAACAATTTCAAGTTTATTGTTAGTGAGATTAGTTGTTGATACTTCCGCCCACAAACGAGCAGGAGCGATACTTGTAACAATAAATGACATCACTGCAATAATCCCAGCCGTTAACTGGTCTAGCTTATAACTCTGAGCCAGTGAACTTGCAATCCCAAATGTTGCATAAAGTGCCAGAATACCAACCGTAAAACGATAGGGGATATCCAAAATGGGCAAGAAGGGGGTTAATTTTTCAGCCACCGCTGGAATTGGAAAATTTAGGAAAATAACGAAGAATGAGCCGACCAAGGTCAATGGCAAAGTCGAGATAATCCCTTTTCTGACAGCAAGCATATGCCTCTGTCCACAGATTTTAGCAGCAATAGGTGAAACCTTTTGCTCTAAAAATGTAATCAATCCGTTCATACAGACTCCTTATAAGTAAGATATTGAGTCGACTACTTTGTCTATAAATTTTGGCATAAGTCTCAAACGAACGTATTCGTTATAATATTAGGCAAGACTTGTTCCCAAAGTATCGACTATCGATTAGAGGTATAAAACACACATGGAAGCGCTTCCTTGATTTAAAGCATAACATTATAATATTATTTTGTCAATAAAAAAAAGAAAATCAAGTTTTCTCAAACTTGATAATCTATTAAATAAGGTGTCGTCCCAGAATCATAATATGACATTGTATACTCTACAAGTTGGCCCATTTCAGTATAAGCTGAACGAGTCCGATTCAAGATAACATCTGAAACTTTTGGTAATATTTTACTCAGTTGTTTTGGTGTTTTTCCAGCACAAAAAGCATCTTCCATATTGAAAATTTCAAACCCTTGCTTAACTAAAAACGAATAAAATGAGAATTGATTAGTCCCTTTTTCAGGTAAGAACTCCGATTTTGTCAAAGGGAAATAATGCTTAACAAAGATACTCGCAATACCATCTAACTGATACACACGATGAATTTCATAGATATTATCAACATCAAATTTTTCATTTATCGTAGCATCTTTAGACTTACCAATGTAAACAACGGCAGTTTGGACATCTACGCCATGGTCCTTTAAAATTTTTGTAAATGTTTTTGCTTTATTAAAAACATTTATCGGTTGATTACTGATAACTTTAGTTCCCATACCGCTTTGACGATGTAAGTAACCACCTTCAACTAATAAATCTAGTGCCTTACGAACTGTGATTTTACTCACTTCAAAGCGTACTTCTAACTCATTTTCTGTTGGAAAGAAACTCCCCACTTCATACTTGCCATTAATAATATCTGATTTTAAAGCATCAAAAACTTTTTGATATAAAATTTGATTTTTTTGTTTCATGTTCCTACTCCTAACTTAACAAAACTTGGCACTGCCTCACATTGCCGAATTTGAGCGGCAATAAAATCATGTGCATCCCTAAAAACGACTGTTTCGAACTCACTTTCATCAAATGTCAAATTAAAACGGTAGCTCTCCTCCTCATGTTTCACAATATAACCATATGCTTCAAGTGTCTGAACAAAAATATCTGGTCGTTTCTGCTTCACGACATCTTTTTTGGCAAATTTGAGTAAAAATGTTGTCATATATTTAAGAGCGTAATCCGAATCAACATCACCTATAAGCTTAAATATTTTTTGCTCAAAGGGCGTCAGGGCTACACGTTTTGCCACATGATAAAAATAATTGGCTAAATTATTAGCCGTTCTAGCAAAATCAGACGAAAAATGTAGTTCAATGGCATTTGTCTGATTCGTTAGGGTCTGCTGAATTTGTGAGCCTTGAAGTTTTGAGACGAGTTCCGAATCCTCTGCCACAAAAAAGGGCTGCTCAAAATTTAGATGTTGCGGTTCTGTTGCAGGTAACGTCAAGTCAAAGTCACCATCAGTAAACACTTGGAATTGAATGGTATAGCGTTTATCAAGACGTGAGATAAACCCTGCTTGAACAAAGTCTTCAATCTGACGTTCTAAATTTTGTTCATTTCCAAATGCCGCTTTTATTTTCCGTAAGGTCACATCATCATGATTAATCAAAAAATTGATTAATTCTTGAAAAAATGGTCGCTCAGTTAAGCGATTATGATTGAAAATTTTAATTTGCATCTGATAGCATTCCTATATAGTCTAAACCTGAATATGTCGCTAATTCATCTGGGTTGCTTCCTAACTTTCCTAGTGGTACAGTCAGTCCGAGTTGATCAAAATAGGCTTGCCAATAGTCCGAGATAAGAATCTCTTCGCTGCCAAAAGACATGGCCGACTCTGGTAGTTTGACCTGATTGGCAAAAGTGGTGACAACTAACTGCGAACAGTAAAATCCATCCGCATCTGGATAAAAGCTATTGTTATACGGCTTCCCTAGATGCTTCTTGGCTTCAACTACCACGGTTGGTGCATCAATATCTAACATTCTAAAACACTCAACTTGCGTATGTTCAGATAAAAAATCTGCTAGAGTTTCCTCTATAACGCCATATTTAAGCGTTGCATGGATGATGGTCGTTTCACTAGTTACAATGGCAACATGGCTATAAGCACCGGTAGACTCCGAGATAGCGGCAGCAAATTCATCCCCATCATTAGGGATTGTTTTGACAAACAGTAGGTCAGCTGGTTTTAGTCGTAAGGTCATAATTCTCATTATACCAAATTTTTTCCAGTTTTGTTGTCTTTCTTATTATATAAAAATAATATATAAGTACGATTCTAACTACCTTAGAAAAGAATCCCTAACGTTTCTGAATTTTGCTTTCTCGCTATGCTCGTCGCAGAGAAGGCTGACGACTTTAATTCTTGCTTTCTCGCTTTCGCTCGTCGCAGAGAAATATGGCTTATAAAAAAAGCACGCTTTCGCGTACTTTCTTATGAACTTTAATTCTTGCTTTCTCGCTTTCGCTCGTCGCAGAGAAATATGGCTTATAAAAAAGCACGCTTTCGCGTACTTTCTTATAGACTTTAATTCTTGCTTTCTCGCTTTCGCTCGTCGCAGAGAAATATGGCTTATAAAAAAGCACGCTTTCGCGTACTTTCTTATAAGCCATATTTCTTGTTGAAACGGTCCACACGGCCATCGGCTTGTGTGAATTTAGCTTTACCAGTGTAGAATGGGTGTGAGTCTGATGATGTTTCCACACGGATTAATGGGTATGTGTTGCCATCTTCCCATTCAACAGTTTCTTTTGAGCTTTTTGTAGAGCCGCTCAAGAATTTGAAGCCTGTTGAAGTATCCATAAATACAACTGGTCCATAATTAGGATGGATGTCTGCTTTCATGTTCGATATTTCCTTTCTGCCTTGGGCTGTTTGCCAGTCCAAAGTAATCAATACTAGATTATTCTACCAAAATTCCAACATGTTTTCAAGTCCAAAGGTCGATTAGTCTGGAGTTTTTTTACACTATTACAGATGCTATCTTTTTAATTAACTAATCTTAAACAAATAAATAAATAAAAGTGCCGCAAGTGTTTGAACTAGGCCGACGAGTACCCCATAAGTTAAAAAGCTAAGCCCTTCTTTCATGAATTTTTTGAAATCCAGTCTCAAGCCAATCGCAGCCAATGCGATTGTTTCAAACCATGTACCAATTTGATGTGCACCATCATTGAAAAAATGTGGTAGTTTGACACCACTATTTAGGATACAAACAATTAAAAATGCGATAACATACCAGGGAATTGAGACTTTTTTTAGATTTTTAACTTGCATCGTCCCTTTCTTTTTCGCCCGTTGTTGAAACACAAAAACAACAACAACTAAAAATAGTATTCGAGTGATTTTAAATAACATGGCATAACTAACTGTTTCTTGATTGACTAAACTGGCACCTGCAACAACTTGTCCAACAGATTGTAAAGTGCCTCCCAATAAGGCACTATTCGCTAATAAGTGATTCCCATATAGCATTGCCCCCAACAATGGTAAAGTCAGCATCATGACCGTTCCTAACAAATTAACAAGTGTAATGACTTGGCCTTTTTCTTCATCTTTTGCACCAATACTTGGGGCAATGGCACCAATTGCTGAAGACCCACAGACGGCGTTCCCACCAGCCATCATCGTTGACATATTGTCAGAAAAACCTAAACGTTTGCCAATTAAAATGGCCGAAATAATTACAGTTGCCATCATCGCCATAATATAGCCTAAACCATTCAATCCCAAACGACTAATTGTTTGAAAAGTTACAGTAAAGCCTAACAAGACGACTGAATATTCTAGCAAAACGCTCTCAGAAAATTTCGTCCCAACTTCTAAAACTTCTTGCTTAAAAAAAATATTACCTAATACAATGCCGAAAAGAATCGCAAGCGTTGCGCCACCTAAATCTGGTAAAAAAATAGCACATATTTTGGCAATGATTGCTACTAAGATGGATAAGCCTAATCCTGGTAGAATTGTTTTATATTGATGTAATGACTCATGTCTCATCATATTTTTTCTCCTTCTGTTCCGATAAATAATTAATTTCTATTACTATTATAAAACAATACTTCCATTATTTTGATTAATTGATATAATAGCTTTAATCAAAAAAAATGATGGGAGCGGATCAATGTTCAAAAAATTATCAACTTTTAAGGTAGTTTATGAAACAAAAAATTTTTCCAAAGCCGCTGAGCTCTTATTCGTCGTACAGCCTACGGTTTCTGCGCAAATTAAACAATTAGAGAATGAATTAGGAACGACACTTTTCATACGTAATGGCAGAAAAGAAGTCTTAGCGACGCCACAAGCTGATTTACTATATCAGAAAACAGGAAATCTATTAGATGATTGGGAAGACTTAAAATTCGAGATACAAAATCGAAAAGATAAACTAACAAATTGTAACATCGCTGCATCTCATACATTTTCTATTTATTTATTACCCGATTTAATCATCAATTTAAAACAGTGCTTTCCAAACATTTCTTTTAGTATTAAAATGATGAACTCACTAGAGGTTCTAAATGCACTAGAACATCATGACATTGACTTTGGTTTTATTGAAAAGCCCTTATCGGCCAAAAATATACGTCGATTGCCTTTGTTTAACGATCAGCTCGTCTTAGCAGGCAATCCTACGATAGGACCTTGGCTTATCCGAGAAAAAACATCTGGTGTCTACTATTACACACAACGGTACTTAGAAGAAAACGATATTCAAAAAGAAACCATGACCGTCCAAAATAATGAAATCATTATTGCACTTCTTAAAAAAGGGTTTGGCTGTTCTATTATCTCTCAACGTGCAGCTAAAGGGCTAGTTTATCAAAAACTATCAGAAAAATATAGTCGTCAGTTTTATTTAATCATCCGAGAACAGGATGCCTCCTCAGAATTAACAAGCGTCACGCAATGGATTCAAAAAAAATCTGATTTTAAAACAAACAGCAGCAAACATATTTCTAAAGCTGATACCGCTTTGGGTAATAATAGGAACTGATGATGTGCGATAATAAAAGTAGTTGATACAAAAATCATCTATCATCAAAAAGAAAAGCAAGCCATTCAATTAATTTGCTTGAATAGCTTGCTTTTTTTTCCTATTATTTTTAAAGACTTTTAGTTTAATTTTCATCAACTAACTTGATATCAACACCTAACGACGTCATTTTTTCAATGATATTATCGTAACCACGCAAAATGAACTCAACATTTGAGATTTTTGTTTCACCTGTTGCCATCACACCGGCATTGACCAACGCAGCTCCTGCACGCAAGTCTGTCGCCATCACTTCTGCGCCATGCAAGTCATTCGGCGCATGATAGGTAATTTCACCGTTATTCGCAACAATATTTGCCCCCATACGTGCCAGTTCCGCTGCATGGTTAATCCTTTTTTCATAGATAGTATCGATAACTTTACCACGACCAGTCGTCATCAAAAGAAGAGGTGTAATGGGCTGTTGCAAGTCTGTCGCAAAGCCTGGATAAGGTACGGTTTTAATGTTAACAGCCCTAAGATTTTCCGATTTCAACACTTCAATTGAATCATCGCGGACAATCATCTGAACGCCCATCTCTTCAAGCTTGGCAATGAAAGACTCCAGATGTTCATAAATCACGTTATTAACCACGACACCGTCACCAAAAGCTGCAGCAAGGCTCAGATAAGTGCCTGCCTCAATACGGTCAGGAATGACCGTATGACGTGCACCACCTAATTTTTGAACACCATCAATCCGGATAACATCTGTCCCAGCACCACGCACTTTTGCCCCCATGTTATTGAGCAGAGTTGCCACATCAATAATCTCAGGTTCACGTGCGGCATTCTCAATGATCGTCCGCCCCTCAGCCTTAACAGCTGCTAACATCGTATTAATCGTCGCACCAACTGAAACCATATCCATGAAGATAGTCGCAGCGTGCAAAGGCGCACCATCTGTCGTTAAATGCATGGCATTTTCTTTAAAGGTCATGCGTGCACCTAAGGCTTCAAATGCCTTAATATGCAGGTCAATCGGACGAGGTCCTAAATCGCAACCCCCAGGCAAACCAACAGTCGCCTCACCAAATTTACCTAACAAAGAGCCATTAAAGTAGTATGAAGCACGCAAAGAGTTAATTTTACCATAGGGAAGAGGTTTAGACTCAACACCGCGCGGATCAATAACAACAACCCCTGCTTCAATATCGCGCTCAATCTTAGCGCCCATAATCTCTAAAATTTCAATTAAACTTGCAACATCGGAAATATCCGGAACACCTTCTAAGGTCACCACATCATCCGCTAAAATGGTTGCAGGAATCAAGGCAACGACTGAATTTTTTGCGCCGGAAATCATCACTTCCCCTGAAATACGTTTCCCACCATTAATTACTATTTTTTTCATTTTTTATTATATCCAATTCTCAAATGTCAAATTCATGCTTATCTATTTTACCATAAAATATAAAAATTTGACACCTACCAGACCAGCAAAAAAGCAGACCATGATGATCTACTTTTTCAGTCATTTATCTCTTTTATTCGAACACGAATTGATTATGATAGAGCTCTGCATAGAAACCGTTTGGCACGTGTAAAAGCTCGTGATGACTACCTTCTTCAATGACAACACCATCTTTTAGCACGACAATTTTGTCTGCGTTTAGAATCGTTTTTAGCCGATGTGCAATGACAAAACTTGTCCGTCCTGCAATCGCTGCTTCCATCGCCCATTGAATTTGTTGCTCTGTTACGGTATCAACGTTTGACGTTGCTTCATCCAAAATCAAAAGTTTTGGATTGGTTAAAATCGTCCGAGCAATCGAAATCTGCTGTTTCTGACCAGTTGAGAAGACATTTTCATCATCATCAACGATGGTGTCGTACTTATCAGGTAGGCTATCAATAAACTCATGGATATGCGTTGTTTTAGCGGCTGTGATGATTTCTTCATCCGTTGCATCAAAGCCAAACTTGATATTATCCTTGATAGTGCCACTAAACAGAACTGAATCTTGTAGCACAATCCCAACGCCACGGCGTAACGAGTCCAAGTCCATATCCCGGATATCAACGCCGTCAAATTTAATACTGCCATTGTCCACGTCATAAAAACGATTCATCAAGTTCATAATTGTCGTTTTACCCGATCCAGTCGGACCAACAACAGCGACCATTTGGCCTTTTTTAACATTGATACTGACATCTTTTAGGATAGGTTTACCTGGCAGGTAACTGAAATCAACGTGGTCGATTTGGACTTCATCTTTAATTTCGTCGAAGATGACACCATTTTCAGGCCGGACTTCTTCTGGTTCATCAAACATTTCTTGCAAACGACGCGCGCCCGTCACTGCCATTTGGAGCTGTGAAAATGACGATGAAATTTGCATCACGGGCTGATAATATTGTTGTGAATACTGTACGAACACGACAACCAAACCAAGTGCTGCAGCTGTTGACATGGATTTATCATTGAGCGCAATCATAGACCCTGCAAAAATAACGATTGCCAAATTGACAAAGCTCATCCCGTTCATAACTGGCATTAGCATACCCGAATAGACTTGACCTTTAAAAGTCGCTTGACGCACTTTGTTATTTTGTTTGACAAAACCGTCTATAGCATCTTCTTCCAATCCCTCAACAATGATGACTTTTTGCCCTGAAATTTTCTCATCCATATAGGCGTTGAGTTTACCGACTTCATCTTGTTGTAAGTCAATGTATTTCTTAGCCTGACGGATGATAATCACAACCAGTAAAATGGCAACTGGCGTTGAGGCAATGGTTACCCACGCTAGAGAGACATTTTGACGAAACATCATGATAATCACACCGATAAACATGGCAACCTGTGTCGCAACAAGCGCGAGTGATTGGTTGAGAGAGTTTTGGATATTATCCAAGTCTGATGTGAAACGGCTGAGGATATCGCCATCTTGATGGCGGTCAAAGAATGAAATCGTCAAACGTTCGAGTTTACCAAATAAGCCTTTACGCATTGAATTGGTTGCACGAGAAACGATTCGTCCAAATAGCACTTCATACATTAGCATGGCAATCGTCATGAAAACATAAGACATAAACAATTTCCACATGATGCTGAAAAAGACTGTTTTTTCCGGTGTATGTTTGGCTAAATCAACCAAAGCAGTTACATCCGTCGGCATCCCATTTTTAGTTAATTCACCAATCATAGCCTGAGGAAGTTCTGCTGGCATATGACCGTTAAAGGATGCGACGATTTTTTCAGCACCTTGATGTTTAAAGTAAGCTGTGACCCATTCACCCAACTGTGTCAAGGCATCACCAATAAAGACAGGCACTTTAACCTGTAAATAAGTGGCGATGATAATCGTTAGTGTGATGATGAGAAGTGAGATTTTGAATTTCTTGAAATAATTCCAGAAAAACTTAATCGCTTTACTATATTCTTTCATTAATCATCACTTCCTTTCTGTGTTTCATAGATTTCACGGTAGGTCGCATTATTTTCAACAAGCTCTTTATGCGTTCCGACGCCGATTAATTTACCGGCATCCAGAACAAGTATCTTATCTGCATGAACAACTGATGAAATTTTTTGAGCAATGATAATTTTAGTAGTGTTTGGCAGTTCCCCCGCCAAACCCTCTTGGACTAATTTTTCAGACTTGGCATCTAGTGCTGAGGTTGAATCATCTAAGATCAAAATTTTAGGATCTCCAATAACGCCTCTAGCTATAGACATCCGTTGTTTTTGACCACCTGAGAAGTTGGTGCCACGTTCTTCAACCGGACTCTCAAAGACATCCGACATTTTTTCAATGAACTCACGAGCTTGCGAGATAGCACTGGCATGTTTCATATCATCAACAGTGGCATCAGCTTTCCCGTGTTTCAAGTTCTGAGCAATTGTTCCTGAAAAGAGAATCGCACGTTGTAAAACGATAGAGACATTCTCACGTATGGTATTTCGGCTGAGATCGCGTAGATCATGACCATCTATTTTGATTGACCCTTCAGTTGGGTCAAATAAACGTGGAATGAGTTGAGCAAGTGTTGATTTACCAGCACCTGTTGCCCCAACAACACCGACAAATTCGCCAGCCTTGATGCTGAAAGAAACATCCTTCAAAGTGGGCTCATCATCTGTCGGATAAGTAAAAGTCACATGTTCAAATTCAAGATTACCAGTCAAATCTTCATCAGGGACATCTTTAAAAGTCATGGCTGGTTCAGTGTGAATGACTTCACCAACCCGTTTAAGTGAGATGAAAGCACGTGATGCCATCATTGACATCATACCACCCATGATAATGGCAAACATGATTTGCATCATGTAAGTCATAAATGAGGCGATACTTGCTAAATCTTTAGGTTCTTTTTGAACATAAGTTGCAACAAACCAAATCGCACCAAAGATTGCCAGGTAAGCCGCAAAGGTAAAGGCTGGAATCATGACAGAAAAGATGTAGCTAACAATCAAGTTATGACCAAGCAATTCATCCGAATTGCTATCAAATTTAGCAGCTTGTTCTTTTTCTTGAACGAACGATTTCACCACACGCGTGCCACGAAGATTTTCTTTGGCAATGCCGTTGAGCTTATCCATCAAGGTTTGAAAAGCGCTGAAATGTTTGCCCATGCTACCCATGGAAACACCTGTAATCAGGACAATAACGACAACCAAAAGAACAATGATCCACCATAGCTTAGGTAAAGTCTGAATGGCTAAAATGAATGAGCCGACAAATAAAAGCGGAACACGAAGTAAGACTTGAAATAAAATCATAATCAAATTCATAACTTGGTTGACGTCATTGGTCATGCGAACAACGAGATTTCCGGCGTTAAATTTCTCAATATTAGCATATGAAAAACTCTGGATTTTTCGGAAAGTCTGTTCCCGTAAATCAGCCGAAACGCCTTGAGCAATCTTGGCTGCAAAAATTGTATTCACCACACCAGCTAAAAGGCCAATCCCCGCGATAACAATCAATTGAATCCCGTAATTGGTGATCTTCTCTTTATCGTCATTAGAGACAGCCACAAGGACTTTTGTTAAGATTTGTGGCTGCCAAAGTGTCGTCCCAACTACCAAAATGACCATGGCAAGTGAACCTAGTGCCCAAAACTTGTATTGTTTAATTGCTTTAATGAGCATACTTTTCCCTTCTGACTTTCAGTATTAGGCATCTCCATCAAAAATATTTTTTTGCATAGACACCCGCAGTATCTTTTTCATTCTAACATATTCTATGAATTTTTTCTGTCTTAAGCGCCCAAAATCTGTTATAATAAGAGGATGAAAAATACACGCTATCAAGATTTTAAATTAGCGGAACGTGGTGCCCTCATCAGTATCTGGGCCTATGTCGTCCTTTCTATCTTAAAACTCGTCATTGCCAACACAACACATTCCGAAAGTTTGCAAGCAGATGGCTTTAATAATATCACCGATATTCTGGGGAATATCGCCGTCCTGATTGGTCTAAAAATCGCACGTCGTCCTGCAGATGATGATCATACCTACGGCCATTGGAAAGTCGAATCTGTCGCGTCTCTTATTACTAGCTTTATCATGTTTGCTGTTGGTTTCTTCGTTTTAAAAGATACAATTACGGCCATCATCAATAACGAGCATACGCCTGTCGATTTATCTGGTTCCATTGTTGGCATCTTCTCTGCTATTGTTATGTTGATCATTTATTTTTATAACCGTAATCTAGCACTCAAATCTAAAAGCTCTAGCCTTATGAGCGCTGCTAAAGATAACTTATCCGATGCCGTATCATCCATCGCAACATCTATTGCTATCTTCGCATCTAGCTTTAACCTCACAATCATTGACCGACTCATGGCAGTTATCATCACAATCTTTATCTTCAAAACAGCCTACGATATTTTTGCAGAGGCCGTCTTTAGCCTCTCAGACGGCTTTGATGAAACAAAAATCAGTATTTATACAGCCGCCATTGCCAAATTACCTAAAGTTATAACAGTTAAATTCATTCGTGGCAGAACCTACGGCAGTAATATTTTCCTCGATGTCGTCGTCGAAATGTCGCCTGACCTTTCCGTTTACGAAAGCCACGAAGCAACGGAAGTGATTGAAAAAGCTTTAAAACAGGACTACGATGTCTTTGATGTGGATGTGCATGTTGAGCCTGCGATATTACCTGATGAGGCACGAGATGCTAGCCTTGCTTTAATCATTTTAGGATTGGAAGAAAAAGTATTGAATGGCTCAGACCCCAGCCTGCTTTCTGAATATTTCACAGAAATCAAAGCAAACGGTGTCGAAATTGACAAAGCACAAAAACTTTTGGAATATCATGAAAACCTTGCCATTCGTGGTTTCAAACCTGACCGTATTTCTAAAAAAACCTTTGTTATTACCTATCATTATTTTGAAAAAGAACAAAAATTTGCCGTTACCAGCATTTGGCGTAGACAGACAGACTGGTATTGCGTGTCACGTCAGTTGACCTTGATTGCTTAAAATAAGATAAAAAAGTGAGACTCTCAGCTCACTTTTTTATCTTATTTTAAATTGCTGCATCCGCAACTTGCAAAGCTTTTTCGTAATTAGGCTCATCAGTCATCTCAGGTAAGATTTCAGCATAAATGATCTGACCATCTTTGATAACAAAAACACTACGAGCCAAGAGGTTAGCCTCAGCCATCACAAGACCATAAAGTTGACCAAATTCATTTTTGGCATCAGATACGATCGTCATATCTACGCCTTCAGCCGCACACCAGTTAGCTTGTTCTTCTGGTGTATTATTTGAAATTGATAGGAAAGTAATTTCTTTGTGTGCTGCAGCTTCTTGGTTAAACCGACGTGTTTGAACTGAGCAGACACTGGTATTAATATTTGGAAAAACACTCATAATAATCGGACTAGGCAATTTTGACAAAGTCACAGCATTCCCGTGCTGGTCCTTTAGGCTAAAATCAGGTGCTTGACCTGTTATTAGTGGGTTAATCTCTGAGAAATCTTCACCATTTCTTGTAATAATCATGTTTTACTCGCTCCTTTATTCTCTTTGATTTCATTATAATAAAAAATCGCTTGAGTCTACACTCAAACGACTTACTTTTTTACTCAAGCATCAAATCAAAATAGATGTCATACTTAAACGACTCAATTTTATAGACGGGCGTTTAATTCTGCGCCAAGTTCTTCAAAGCCTGGTTTACCAAGCAAGGCAAACATATTTTTCTTATAAGCTTCAACACCTGGTTGGTCAAATGGATTGACACCATTAAGGTAACCAGAAAGTCCGATAGCGATTTCGAAGAAATAGATAAGGTACCCCAATGTAAACTCATCTTGTTTTTTAATCGTTACAACTGAGTTAGGGACACCACCATCAGTATGAGCAAGGAGCACACCTTGGAAAGCTTTAGTATTGACGAAGTCAACATCTTTTCCTTCAAGGTAACCAAGACCGTCTAAATCTTCAGCTTCTGTTGGGATATTAATATTCAATGTTGGTTCTTCAATTTTAATCACTGTTTCAAAGAGGTTACGGCTACCTTCTTGGATAGATTGACCGATTGAG
Source organism: Pseudolactococcus chungangensis CAU 28 = DSM 22330 (assembly GCF_002441885.1). GTDB lineage: Bacteria > Bacillota > Bacilli > Lactobacillales > Streptococcaceae > Pseudolactococcus > Pseudolactococcus chungangensis. Next base: position 46,647 of record NZ_JXJT01000012.1, read on the forward strand.
TGCAAATCTGTTGAGAAGTTAGCTGATGTTGGGTAAATCCCTTTATAGTCTTTACCTTCTGACTCGCCGGCTAATTGTTTCCACCATTCGCTGAAGTATTGCAATGACGGTTCATAGTTAGCCAAGATTTCGATTGTTTTACCTTTACGGTAAAGGATGTTGCGAAGGACTGCGTATTGGTAAGCTTGGTTGACTTTCAAGTCTGGTGTGCTATATTCTTCACGGGCTGCTGCGGCACCATTCATCAAAGCTTGGATATCTGCACCGCTTGCCGCGATCGGTAAAAGACCAACCGGTGTCAAGACTGTAAAACGACCACCAACAGCATCTGGTACAACAAATGATTCCCAACCTTCTGCATCAGCTTGGACTTTAACTGCACCTTTAGCTTTATCAGTTGTTGCATAGATACGTTTATTAGCTTCTTCTTGACCATATTTTTTAATCAAGAGTTCTTTGAAGACACGGAAAGCGATAGCAGGCTCTGTTGTTGTACCAGATTTTGAAATGACATTAACAGAGAAATCTTTATCGCCGACATATTCAACTAATTGTGACAAATAAGTTGACGAAATTGAGTTACCAGCGTACAAAATTTGTGGTGCTTGGCGTTTTTCTTTAGATTCTAAATTAACAAATGAGCTGTTCAAAAAGTCAATCGCTGCTTTCGCACCAAGGTATGACCCACCAATCCCAATGACGATTAAAACATCACTGTCAGATTTGATTTTTTCAGCTGATTTCAAAATACGCGCAAATTCTGCTTTATCGTAATCTTTCGGCAGATCAATCCAGCCTGTGAAATCTGACCCTTGTCCAGAACCATCACGCAAAGCAGCGTCAAATGCTGTCACTGCTGGCTGTAAGTAGTCAAATTCGTGCTGAGCAACGAATGGTAAAGCTGTTTTGTAATCAAATTTAATGTGTGACATGTTTTCTCCTTAATTAATTGGTGTGGGAACACACGTTTTCTTAACGCTCATGCGTCAAGTTTGCATTTTCTAGCAAACTGTTATCGTTTTCACTAAAAAATCAATTTGATTCATTTTACCGCTTTTTAGTGTTTTTTTCAAGGATTTTGTCATGAATTTGTGACTTATTTTTCAATGGTGCAGCAACCATTTTCCAAAATCACCCTGATGACAAAATTAGCCGTTCTATTACAAATTTCGTATTCTTTTTTTACAACTACCAAAAATTATACAAAAAGACTATAACAATACAGATTAACATCGAAATTATTTATAGTCTTTTTGTTACAAGATCTTTATCCCAGCCTCATTTTTAGTTATTTTTCGTGACCATTACTGATTTGAATAAAGATTGTGCAAGACAGTGGGACAAACTCATTAAGTGAACTCTGACCGACAACAGTCCCTTTGGTTTCAGGACTGTTAACATACTGCACGCGATAGGCAATATTCGCACCTTTCGATGTATAGTCATTATAAAAAGTTCCCTGCAAGTCACCCTCAGTTTGTCCTTTCAAATCCTTAATATAGACTCGTCCAAGTGAGTAAACCGCCATAATATCAGGTATTGTATCTTTTGCGAAATACTGGGTACCTGCTGGTATCGACTGGCTGATAAAGCCACCGTAAGGAACTGTATCGTTATAAACTTGTTTTGAAATAACAGGTAGATTTTTAGCTGCGCCGCTAGATTCATCAAAAGTAAACCGTGAAAAATCTGGCACAGTCATTGGCTTACCTAGTGAAAGCTTAATTATCATTATATCTGCTTTCGAAACTTTCTGACCCTTAGCAACTGATTGAGAAATCACCTTATCTGCCTCAATCGTCTCACTTCCAGCGGTTTCAAAAGCGACTTTAACACCCTTCTCTTTACTCCAAGTGTTAATTTGCTCCTTAGTTTGACTTGAAAAATCTGGCACATCGATATTTTGAACGACTGGCTCTTTCCCTTTAGAGTAATAGAGTGTCAGATTGTCCTCACGCTTGAATGTTTCAGGTGTGACAGATTGATTGGCGAAAGTTTGTTTGAGATAAGTATCTTTTGCTACCGTCTCCGAGTAATCAAGCTGTACAGATGTATTTTCTAGTTTATTTTTCTTGATAAACTCCCGCGCCTCAGCAACTGGCATCTTAGAAAAATCGGGAAGTTCAATTTTTTCTTTTGGGTTTGCCCCTAAACTAGCTGTCAGATTAACTGTTTTTTTCTTAGAAATTGTCCTATTTTTATCAGATTCTTTGATGACAATATTGGCTTCTTTGTCAAAATCATAAACACGCTTCACTTCTAATTTGACCTTATGTTCATCTGCCCAAGTTTGTGCTGTACTCACAGACTTTCCTATAAAATCAGGTAGTTTAACATGTGTTTGACCGTAGTAGAACCACGTAATCACAATTACCGCCAAAAGACCAGAACCTGCGATAATGCCTCGCTTTATTTTTTGCTTTTTAGCAAAAAATTGGTCTTTGACTACCAAGTCATCTTCTGAAGAAACATCAGCCAGTTCCCTCAGAAATGACGCTAATTCATCGTCTGATACATCATTAAAGTTTTCATTATCTAATTTATCTTCTGACGTATCATTAAAATCTTTGACATCTGTTATCTCATTAAAGTCTTCAGCATCTGTTTCTTCATCTAGCATCTCACAAGAGAGACCTCTAACGGTGGTATCTGCTAACACGTCATCATCAGACACAGCATCATAGTTAGCAACTTCAGATAGGTCAGGTGTCACATTTTCCATAGCCGTCTCTGGTATTTCTGTGTCGGGCGTTACAAGCTCCTGCTCTTCGGCATCCTTCTTGTATTTATCGCTCGTAAAATTTGATAAAAAATCACTCATTAATTAAATTTCCTTTTTTCAAACGGTAAGTCACATCAGATTTTTCTGCCACCTCTTGAGAATGTGTCACAACAATGACCGCTTTTTGACTGTCATGTGCCAAACGTTTAAATATTTCGACAATCTCACCTTCTCGTTCTTCATCAAGGTTCCCAGTTGGCTCATCTGCTAAGATGACATCACTATTGGTTGCAAGTGCTCGAGCTATCGCAATCCGTTGTTGTTCACCACCTGATAACTCGCTTACTAAACGGTCTGCTTTCTCACGTGTAATCCCGATATAATCTAGTAGATTATAAGCCACCGTTTTTTGGTCATCAGGGAGTGTGTTATCTGTGATAGCCATTGCCACAAGGACATTTTCAATCGCCGTTAAATATGGTACTAGATTATTATTTTGAAAGACAATCGAGATTTTATTGCGACGATAATTTTCAAGTCCAATAGTCTGGATATCTGTTTCTTCGAACAGAACTTGCCCCTCTTTTGGCACATCTAAACCAGCCACCATGGCTAGAAAAGTTGTTTTACCAGAACCGGATTCACCAACAATCGTATAGAATTGCCCTTTTTCAAAGCTAATCGATACATCTCGTAAAATATAGCGTTGCATATCACCATCTTGGTAGTAATAATTCAGTTTCTTAGTTTCAATAATTGACATAGCTCATTACCCCAACAAAATTTTCTTTGGCTTTAATTTAAAGATATAAAGCGTTGATAAAAGGACTGACACAATAACCGTACCTAAACCTACAAGCAGATAAGTGACAATATAGAACGGCGTAAATGAAACAGCATAATTAGCCGCTATTGTCGTCGCATCAACCGCTACACCTGTACTAAACATAGCAGATGAACTCATCATGCTACCACTCATCATGCTACCATTTACAGATTCACTATTATCTGAACTTAGAAAGGCTTCCGATGCGAAACTTCCCAAGAATTTCCCAGTAATCAGCGAAATAACTAAGGCAATGATCGCTACGGTTAAAACTTCAACCATAATTTGCAAAATAACATTCGATTTTTTGTCACCAAGTGACAGATAAATGCCCAATTCACGTTTTCGATCCCGCATAAAGAGTAAAATAACCAACAAGATTAAGACAATCGATAGGAGCACCGCAGCGATAATCACCGCCTTTGCAATCTTAGATAATTTGTTAAATTGCCCCGCAATGTTGTCAAATTCATCTGTAGATGCCATTACCGAAAAGAATTTTGGTAGCATTGGCTTCGTATCAGCCTTAAATTTTTCAAGATCATCCACTGATTTCAACTGAAAAATCGGTGTGTAGTAAGGCTTAGAAGCAGCTTCTGCATCCTCCTCACTCATCCCAGCCGTCATTTCAGGGTAGTCAGCCATTAGCATCTGTCTAAAACCTTGAGTCATCTGATGAACGGCTTTATTAGGCATATAGATCGTGTTATAATTATCAAAATCAAAGGCTTCTTGCCCTGAACCACCTGGGAAAGCTGCTGCATAGACAACGGAATCACTTGACGCTTTACCAGATTGACCTGATTTTTTCTGAACTGCTTCTAGCACATCATAAGTCCCAATAATCTTGACTTTTGTGTCAAATGACTTCGTATTTTCTGGTTGACTTTCAGCATTATCTGCATCGTCTAGACCTTGCGTACTTTGGTCGATAGTCATCTCATCCCCGACATGAAACCCATTTTTGTCAGCAAATTTCTTAGAAATCAATACAACATTTGTCCCTTTTTTCACGTCATCTGCGGTGAAGACACTGCCTTCAGCTAATTTGATTTTTCCCAATGCAATATCCATCATTTTAGGATCTTGAACACCCCTAATCGGCATATAGGTATTGATAAAACTACCGTCCACCTCGTTATCAGTCAGCTTTTTATCCTCAGCTTTTTTGTCCGCCACTGGGTCATAGGGCTTCAACAGTTTGGACTCAAAGCCAGTCTGCTCAGAATAATCATAGTTTTTAACATAAGGACTAGCCGCAATTTTTTGGATGATTTTTTCAGTTAATGCCGAATAGTCCGCATTCGTCATGCTTTCCATTTCTTTTTGTCTCTTAGTATCGCTCCAGTCTATCCCAACTGTTGCGATAGCCCCCATTTGTTCTTTGGTCGTTTTTTCAACATTCTGGGTAGATTGCTGAATAATGACACTACCTGCTAAAATATTGCCAAGTACGAAAATAACAGCAAATAAAATCAATGATTTTGATTTTTGTCGTGTCACAGAGCGAATGGCGCGGTTAAAAAAATTCATAATTCTCCTTTAATTAGTATGAGTATTAGCTATTAGCTAAGAGGTTATTGTGTAATTAACGTCGGATTATTCAGACTTGTTAGGCAATAGAAATCTGTAACAGGCGTTTTAATATTTGACATAAAAAACACCTCGAATGCCAAAATGGCACCAAAAAACTTCTTAATCCTTAATCCAGTTGTCATTTATATCTCAATCATAACATAATTCTAAATTTCCAACACTAATAAACTTATATTTTTATCAATTTATGATGCAAACAAGACTTTCAAAGATATGCTACAATAAAAGATATGAAAACAAATTACGATACAATTATCATCGGTGGCGGACCCGCAGGCATGATGGCAGCAATTGCCAGCAGTTACTATGGACACAAAACACTGATGCTAGAAAAAAATAAAAAACTCGGAAAAAAACTCTCTATGACAGGCGGTGGACGCTGCAATGTGACTAATAATGGTACCTTAGAAGAGATTCTAGAAAATATTCCACACGGTGGTAAATTTCTCTATAGCACCTTCGCCCAGTTTGACAACCATGATATTATCAATTTCTTTGAAGACAACGGCACGCCCCTCAAAATTGAAGACCACGGTCGCGTCTTTCCAACGACTGACAAATCACAAACAATTATTTCCGCCTTACAAGCTAAAATGGTTGAACAAGGTGTCACCATTTCGACCAACTCCGAAGTCTTATCAACGACCAAAGCAGAAAACGGCGACTTTTTGGTAAAAACAGCTGACACCACCTTTACTTGCCGTAAACTCATCGTCACAACCGGCGGAAAATCTTACCCGTCGACCGGCTCAACCGGATACGGTCATGACATCGCACGACATTTCAAGTTAAAAGTCACCGATTTAAAGCCCGCTGAAAGTCCTTTGACGACAGACTTTCCCCACAAAACCCTGCAAGGCATTTCCCTGCGCGACATTACTTTGACGATTAACCAACATCCCATCACCCACGATCTGCTATTCACCCACTTTGGCCTGTCTGGACCTGCTGCCTTGCGCGCCTCTACTTTTGTGACGGGAAATGGGACTGATGATGTGACACTCGATTTTCTTCCGACAATGTCTGAGGATGATATCTCTGACAAATTTGAACAGCTGCGAGACAAGTCCGTCAAAAATGTTGCAAAGTTACTCCTCCAAGAACGTTTGGCTGAGTTTCTCATCAACACAGCAGGAATCAGCTTAGAGGCTAAAGTCAAGCAAGTCTCTGCTAAAAAATTATCCGAGCTCTTTCATCTCATGAAGTATTTCTCGATAAAAGTCACTGGTACCATGAGTCTAGCAAAATCTTTTGTCACAGCAGGTGGCGTTGATTTAAGTGAACTCAAGCCCAAAACGTTGATGAGTAAATCTGTAGAAAACTTGCATTTCGCAGGTGAGGTCTTGGATATTAATGCACACACTGGTGGCTACAACATCACCTCGGCGCTTGCGACTGGCTGGGTAGCTGGGGTGAGCTAAATCAATTGTAATCATCTATTGCGTTACAGCCCGTGTAAGAATGTCTTACTTTACGTGTAAAAAGCAAGCCACATTAATCTGTGACTTGCTTTTAAATTGAGGTTTAACATCTTTCTATGACTAGCATAGTAATGCTAGATTGCTAATCTAATTGGATGGCTAAAGCGGGACGAACCGGAAGGCTGTTGCGCACAGAATAGTCATAGGAGAAGTTGCCATTGTTGACCGCACCCGCATCAAAATAGCCATTGCCGGCAGACCGATGCCAAAAGTAAGGATAAGCTGTAAAGTCTAACAAAGTACTATAATAACCGGTAGCGCTTGGTGATCCACCTTTACCTTCATAAAATGTGCTCTTATCCAAAGTTTGAATATCGCCATAGCTTAAAGCAAAGGCTTGTTGTTTTAGAGTTGTTAAAGGAGTCAAAGAGGTTGGAAAACGGTTATCTCTATAGTAAGACTGCGAATTTTGCCAGTACCAGTTATTGTAATCCAGTGGTTTACTGTTAGTTGAGGCAAGACCAGCATTCTGATAACGTGGCCAATTTGGCAGGTCTAAATCAACGGGTAGGACGTAACTACTATAGGATGGGGCGATAAAGCCTTTGTAGTAGCTGTCAATCACGGCTTTGAGATGACTTTCACCATAACCAGTTGATGTCGTATCATCATGGAAGTATGGACTATCCCAATTTGTTGCTGTGGTATCAAACTGCACCACAACATCGCCAGTGCCATTTTCTTGAGCGGTTAAGGCTTGTTCTTTGAGGATAAGTGCTTGATTGCCGTTGCTAGGGTCTGCCATATCTGCTTTTAGAATACGCCACCAGCTATTAGAAAGCCAAACTCTATCAAATTGTGTGCCAAGCATCCCATCTTCATGGCCTGCTAGCTCTGCAATCGGTAAGCCCCATTTCGCATAGAGCTTGATATCTGCTGTAATTGGTGTGTCAAAATC
>NZ_JXJT01000013.1 GCF_002441885.1 Pseudolactococcus chungangensis CAU 28 = DSM 22330
TCCAGCGACTAAGATTTTTTTCAAAAATCAAATCTACTGTATATAGCACGGTACATAATGCGCTGAAGCGCAAACATAGTTGAAAGCAATCCTTTCAATTAACCAATAGAGGCAACATTAGTTGCCATCAGAAAGTGTATGCTATAGATAGTTAAATGAGTATAGAGGTAAACGTCTATTTATTGCCATTCTGTTGGACTGGTATAAAGGAAATCCCGAGCGCGTTCCTCACCATAATAACGAACTAAAAAGTCACGTTTATAAGCCCAGAAGGCAGGTTCAGAGTCGTTTAATTTCTGACGAATCTCTTCTACTGTCCTCACCACAAAGCGTTCATTGTGAATACTTGCCAGAACCATGCCTGTCACTTCATTTGCCTTGAACAAATGACGAAGATAAGCTTTGGTATGGTTCTCACAAGTATAGCAATCACAATCTCGATCAAGTGGTGTGAAATCATCTTCAAATTTTTTGTTTTTAATATTGATGCGACCATCATACGTAAAGATGGCCCCATTTCTGGCTTGACGAGTTGGTGCAACACAGTCGAACGTGTCACACCCAGATTCAACACCGAGGAATAAATCAGCAGGCTGTGCGCCCATCCCCAATAAATGTCTTGGTTTCTCTTCTGGAAGGGTTTCATTAATCCAAGTTAACACATCTGGCAATTCCTCTGGCTGAAAAGTCCCACCAATCCCGAAACCGTCAAACTGCTCACCATTTTCAAGAGTGAGATTTCCTAGGAAACTAGCACTTTCGCGGCGATAATCTTCTTCACGTGCACCTTGTACGACACCAAAGAGAGCTTGTTGCAGTTCACCTTTTTCTGCATGAAGGGTATTCAGCTCTGCATGACGACGCAATGAACGTTCTGCCCAGGCATGCGTTGTGTCGAGTGCTGATTTAATCTGCTCACGACCTGCCAAAGGAGAGGTTAATTCATCAAAAGCCATATGGATATCCGCTGCAATCTGATGTTGTAACTCCATCGAATATTCCGGTGTCATGTAAATCTTATCACCATTGAGATGACTCTTGAACCAGACGCCTTCCTTCTCAACCTTGGTTAACTGGTCAGCACTCATGACGGCATTCTCAGATGATCCCCTAGTCGTATGACTAGTCGCATCCAAACCTTTTTTAAAGGCCATGCCGAGTGAATAAACTTGAAAACCACCTGAATCGGTATACATAGGTTTGTGGTAGTTCATAAATTTGTGAATACCACCCGCCTTTTCTAGCAAATCAGCACCTGGTCGTAACATTAAGTGATAGGTGTTTGCCAAAATTGACTGGGCCCCAAGGGCATCAATCTCAGCATTTGTCAAAGTTTTCATAGTTGCGGCTGTTGCAGCACCAATATAAGCTGGCGTTTGGATGTCTCCATGTGGCGTTGAAATCGTGCCACTGCGTGCCAAGGTATTGGGAATTTTACGTTTAATATCAAACGTTAAAGCTTCTTTATTTTGAGTCATTTAAATTTCACAGTGTCCTGATAAATTGGCAACCTCAGAGCTGCCATTACTATTTTCCAAGGCTTTTTTCAAAGCATTCCAAGCTAAAGTTGCACATTTAATACGTTGTGGAAACTTGGCAACACCAGATAACAAGGCGCCATCGCCCAATTTTTCTTGACGATCATCTGTTTTACCTTGAACCATTTCAGAGAAAATATCTGCTAACTCGAGAGCTTCTTCTGATTTTTTGCCAATCACTGTATCCGTCATCATTGAGGCTGAAGCTGTTGAAATACTACAACCTGAACCATCAAAGGCGATATCAGTGATGGTACCACCATCCAGTTTCAACGAAAGTTTAATCACGTCGCCACAGGTTGGGTTATTCAAATCTACCGTTTCACCGTCCTGTAATTGACCGTGGTGATGTGGGTGACTTGAATGATCAAGAATCACCTGACGGTAGAGGTTATCTAATTTAGAAAGGGCCATGGTTACTCCTTTGGTCATAAGTTAGCGAAGTCGTTTGGCACAACTGTTTAAGTATACGATATTAAACGCCAAAGAACGCCTTGGTTAACTTGATCGCTTCGACTAACTTATCACAGTCAGCAAAAGTGTTATAGATATAAAAACTAGCGCGAGCTGTTGCAGGCAAGTCTAGATAATCAATCAACGGCTGTGCACAGTGATGTCCTGCACGGACAGCAACACCTTCCATGTCAAGCGCAGTAGCCACATCATGAGGATGAAGACCGTCCAAATTAAAGGCAATCACACCGCCACGGCGGTGATTATCTTCTGGACCGTAAATGGTTAAGCCTTCTATCTCACGCAATTTTGGCATGACATAGTTCAGCAAATCTTGCTCATGTTGATGGATATTGTCAATGCCTATCTCAGTCAGATAGTCAACTGCGGCACCAAGTCCGATAGAGCCTGCGATATTTGGCGTTCCCGCTTCAAATTTCCAGGGTAATTCTTTCCAGGTTGCGCTCTGTTCGTAGACAAAGTCAATCATTTCACCACCAAACTCAATCGGATTCATCTGATTAAGCAAGGCTTCTTTACCATATAAAACACCGATACCCGTAGGTCCGGCCATTTTATGACCAGAAAATGCAAAGAAATCACAATCTAAGTCTTGCACGTCTACGGACATATGTGGTGTCGATTGGGCACCATCTACAACCATTATTGCACCATGTTCATGGGCAATTTGGGCAATCTCTTTGACAGGATTAATCACACCTAAGACATTTGAGACATGGGTAATACTGACAAATTTCGTCCGATTTGTGACCTTAGCCCGCAAGTCAGCCATATCCAGTTCACCATCTTTAAGGTAAACGAATTTCAGGATTGCACCTGTTTTAGCTGCCGCTTGTTGCCAAGGAATCATATTAGAATGGTGCTCCATGATTGAGATAACAATTTCATCTTCAGGCTGTAAAATCTGCTCCGCAAATTTTGCCACACAGTTTAAGGCAGTCGTTGTCCCACGCGTGAACAGTACTTCTTTACGAGAACTAGCGTTGATGAAAGCACGTACTTTATCGCGACTCGCTTCATAATCAGCTGTTGCACGCTCTGCCAAAGTATGCACACCACGGTGAACATTGGCATTGTCATGCTCATAATAAGCACGAATGACATCTAAGACTTGCTGAGGTTTCTGTGTTGTTGCCGCACTATCCAGATAAACCAAAGGCTCATCGTTGACGATTTGATCCAGAATTTGAAAATCACTCCGGATTTTTTCGATTTCTATGGTCATCTAGTCTCACTCCTACATTAAACTGTTGATACTCACTTATGCAAAAAAACTTAACGTTTATCTAGTTTACTTTCGATCACATCAATCATTTCTTGACGAACTGCCTTAACCGGAATTTCACCGATAACAGCGCCCAAAAAGCCACGAACGACCAAACGTTCAGCAGTATCTTGATCCAGACCGCGACTCATAAGGTAGTACATATCTTCTGGGTCAACTTGACCGATTGACGCCGCGTGACCCGCAGTCACATCATTTTCATCGATCAAAAGAATTGGATTAGCATCCGAACGTGCCTTATCAGACAACATCAAGACACGTGATTCTTGTTGCGCATCTGCACCTTTAGCACCACGGATGATGTGACCAATGCCGTTGAACGTCAAGGTTCCGGCTTCTAAGATGACACCGTGTTGCAAAATATGCCCAATCGAATGTGGCGCATAGTTGGTAACACGTGTATCAATACCTTGAATTTGTTTACCTGAAGAAATCGCCACCGCTTTAAGTTCTGCGTGACTGCCTTCACCGACCAAGTCGCTGTCAAAATCAGCAACGACATTACCTTCGTTCATCACACCAAGGTTCCAGTCGATTTGTGCATTTTTATTTAAGCGACCACGACGACTGATGAAAGTTGTCAAATTGCTACCTAAACGGTCAATCGCTGAAAACTTAACTTGTGCGCCTTCAAGTGCGATTACTTCAACCGCAATGTTGGCTGTGTTTTTAACATTATCTTTGCCAAGGCTCTCAAAACGTTCCAAGTATGACAACTTGGCATGTTTCCCAACGATAATCAAAACGTGCTTATTGAAAGGTACCGCTTCGTCAGAATCTTGATAAAAGAGTCCTTCGACTGGTACATTCACTTCAACGTTATCTGGCACATATAAAACTGCCGCTGAGTTAAAGTAAGCGGTATGGTAAGCTGTTAATTTGTCTTCATCAAAAGGCAAAGCTGTTCCAAAATACTGTTCGACGATTTCTGGAATTTCTTCCAAAGCTGAATAAAAGTCTGTGAAAATCACACCTTTATTAGCCAAATCTGGTGATAACTGTTGGAAAACAGTTGTCGTGCCGACTTGAATCAATTTAGGATTTTCACCTAAGTTTGTAAAATCTGGCACATTTGAACTGTCAAGAGATTCAGTGATATCATTGTTACCAAAGTTCCAACGGTCAAGCTTGACACGCTGAATTAAAGGGAGTTTCAATTCACTGATTTTATCAAATGCCGTTTGACGGCGCACTTGCAACCATTCTGGTTCCGCATGTGCCTGTGAAAAAGCAATAATATTTTCTTTCGCCATATTATGCTCCTTCTTAAGCTTCTTCTTTGTACTCGATACCAAGGTCTTTAGCGATGCCATGGTAACCTTCAGTTTCCAAGCGTGCTGCTAATTCAGGGCCACCTGTCATGACAACGCGGCCTTCCATCATCACGTGCACCACATCTGGTGTGATGTAGTTCAAGAGACGTTGGTAGTGAGTGATGATCAAGGCACCGAAGTTTTCACCACGGATAGCATTCACACCTTTAGAAACGACTTTTAGGGCATCAATATCAAGACCTGAGTCGATTTCATCTAGGATAGCAAATTTAGGTTCAAGCATGAGCAATTGTAGAATTTCGTTACGTTTTTTCTCACCACCTGAAAAGCCTTCATTGAGGTAACGCTCAGCCATGGCTTCGTCCATATTAAGCAAGTCCATTTTGCTGTCCAATTTTTTCAAGAAGTCCATGACGCCAATTTTGTCATCTTCTTCACGGCCAGCATTCATTGCAGCACGCATAAATTCAGCATTTGTGATCCCAGCAATTTCACTTGGATATTGCATGGCCAAGAAAAGACCTAAACGCGCGCGTTCGTCTACTTCAAGTTCTAACACATTAATACCGTCAAGCAAAATTTCGCCTTGGGTGACTTCAAAATTAGGGTTACCCATAATCGCAGCAGAAAGTGTTGATTTTCCGGTACCATTTGGTCCCATGATGGCATGAATCTCGTTTGTATTGATTGTCAGGTTCACACCTTTAAGGATTTCTTTTTCCTCAACACGGACATATAAATCTTTAATTTCTAATGTAGACATAGGTTCCTCCAATTATTGTTCTAACCACTATTTTATCAAAATAAAAGACAAAATAACATTATTCTGTCTATAAACTTTTACATTTTCCGCCGTTTTTTAACCTCTTGGCGATACTCACTATTGCCAATAAATTTAACGACATTTAAAAGAGGTGTCCGATTCTCGCCCAACACACCAATCAGCTCAATCAGCACTTCTAACCCGATCAGACTAAAGACAAGCAAAAAGGTACCGCCCCAACGTGATGACACATTAAGAATCAATGCGATAAATGAAAATATCCCTGCAATCCCATAGATGACTAAAACAGCCGCATGCTGGGTTAGACCCAAACTCAATAGACGATGATGCAAGTGCATCCGATCGGCCTCAACCATACTACCACCATTGAGTTTACGGCGAATCATCGCTACGACCGTATCGGTCAATGGTACCCCTAGAATCAGCATTGGTGTGACGACAGCCACAGCTGTCGCATTTTTCAAACCTTGCAAGGACAAGACTGAAATCATGAATCCCAAGAATAAGGCACCCGTGTCTCCAAGATAAATAATGGCAGGTGGAAAATTATAGGGAAAAAAACCAACGATAGCAAAAACCAAAACGAAAATTGTAATCGGAAGATAGACATTCGTCGTCCCCAAGAAGAAATACGCCACCAATCCCATAGTTGTCAGACTAATAATTGATACACCACTTGCTAAACCATCTAGCCCATCAATCAAATTAACAGCGTTGGTAATCGCTAAAATCCAGAAAATAGTGGCTAAAAAAGACAACCAATCTGGAAAGACTAGGAGTGGTCCGCCAAAAGGTATCTTGAAATTATCAAAATGACTCGTCGTGAAAAACCAGATAATACAAGCACCCGCAATTTGACCTAATAATTTACTTTTTGCACCAAGTTCTACAATATCATCGATCAGTCCTGTCGCAGCCACAATACCACCACCTAAAACAAAAGGCCAGACATAGCTGAGATAAGAATCTGTAATGCCTGGATAATTTGGTAATGACACAAAACGTGGCAAGACAAGCAACACGATTGCTGAAAAAGCAACAAAAATAGCAACACCTCCAGCAGATGGCATTGGCTTGACATTAATACGACGGGCGTTTGGATGATCAACTGCACCAATTTTTCGAGATACCACCACCATAATAGGCGTCAGAATCAAGGCAATGATAGCCGTTACTAATAAAATAATAATATATTTAACCGTAAAAGGAAATTCAGATAAGTTATGCATATACTAGTATTATACCATATTCTTTTATTTTTATAACAGTCAATCTGTCTCGCGATGCCTCCATTTAATCGCTTTTCCATATATTGAAAAAAACAACAAAGTCGTCTTTACTTCGTTGTTTCTTATCAATTAAATTTGTTGCAGACTTTCAAGTGCTTCCTCACGGAAAATCGTCTTAGCATGTTCTAGCAAAGCCTCACGTGAAAAATCAGACGGCTCACCATACTCTAACATTCTAGCACGTAACAGGCTCACTTCTTTAAAGCCTTTACGTTTTTGGTTGTCAAGAATCGTCAGGTAGAAATTATCTTGAAATTGGAAAAGTTCGGACTCCTCCACATCATCAATCACAGCTTGGCTCAGTTTCACCGCATCTGATATTTTGTTGAATTTAAGGATGAAGTAGACGAAGTCAGCGTGATCATCCATCACATCAAAATTTGGTTTACTTGACGATAAGCTATCCATGAGATTTGCCATATCCCCCATCTGCTCCATGGCCTCGTCCATCATTTCTTGTAAGCCTTCTGATCCCTCAGGAAATTTCATGTTATCTATGTTGACTTCTTCTGTCACTAGCAAATCCACACCTTGTGGATGCGGGCGAACTTGAAACGTCATCATGCCCGTATTAGCAAATTTATCTTCAATTTCTAATTCGCTAACCAACTCATAGAATAACTTTTCAACCATGCCTTGATTGACTAAAAAATCACTCATTTTAATATCGTGTGCCTTTAAATCTTCAAAAGTCAAGGAAATTTTTATCGTTTTATCATTAATTTGTTTATATTCCATCGTACTAACCTCACGTTTCGTTTCAGGGAAGTCATCTCCTTTGGATTCCCTGAACATCTATTATATCATAAAAGCGCTAAAAATAGCGCTTTTGAGTGATTGCGATGTTCTATCAATCTTATAAAACCTGTGCCAAAAATTCCTGAGTTCGCGGCTCCTTAGGATGATCAAACAACTCGTTTGGCGTACCGCTCTCAACAATTTTACCATCCGCCATGAAGATCACACGATCCGCAACTTCTTTAGCAAATCCCATCTCATGCGTCACGATAACCATCGTCATCCCGTCTTTTGCCAAATCTTGCATGACATTTAAGACATCCCCGACCATTTCAGGATCGAGAGCAGATGTAGGCTCATCGAAAAGCATGACGTCAGGGTTCATCGCTAATGCCCGAGCAATCGCTACCCGTTGTTGTTGTCCCCCTGATAAACTTTGAGGATAAGCATCAGCTTTCTCAGACAGCCCAACCTTAGCTAATAACTCAATGGCAACTTCAACTGCCTCTTCTTTTGATAGTTTGCCAGTCGTCATGGGTGCCAAAGTTAGATTATCAAGCACGGTCATATTTGGAAAAAGGTTAAACTGCTGGAAAACCATGCCCATTTTTTCGCGATGCTTAAAGACATCAACTGACTTGTCCGCAATATTAGTGCCTTCAAAGTAAACATCACCTTTAGTCGGCGTTTCAAGTAAATTCATCGTTCGAAGAAAAGTCGATTTACCAGACCCAGAAGGACCAATCATGACCACAACTTCACCGCGTTTAATCTGAATATCCAAGCCTTTCAACACTTCATTTTTACCGAAATATTTATGCAGATCTTTAATTTCAATCAAATTATATGTGCTCATTTTGCATATCCTTTCCCAAGTTTTTTCTCAAGTAGATTGATGAGTCGACTTGTGATAAAGGTTACCACAAAATAATAACCCGCAACTAATAACCAAGGTGACAAACTTTGATAAGTTGTTGAACTTGTTGTTTGCGCACCATTGAAGAGTTCCATAACACCAATCGTTGCCAAAAGCGAGCTATCTTTGATAATGGTCACAAATTCATTTCCTAAAGCAGGTAAGATATTACGAACGGCTTGTGGTAGAATGACTTTCATCATCGTCTGATGAGGCCGAATACCGAGTGAATAAGCAGCCTCTGTCTGTCCTTTAGGTACCGCATTAATCCCACTACGAACGATTTCAGCAACATAAGCCCCTGAGTTCATTGACAACACGATAATCCCTGGCACCAAACGTGATAAATCTTCCGTTAAAATACCCAATTGAAACTCCGGCAGTGGCATTTTCCCAAGTACTTGGAAACCTATCATAATCTGCACCAACATCGGTGTCCCTCGAAAAACTTCGATGTAAACATTAGCCAACCAACGTAAAATACGTATCTTTGATAACTTTGCTAGGGCAATCAGTGTCCCAAGTACGGTACCGATTACGACAACAAAAGCCGAAATCATCAGGGTAACAATTAAGCCATCATTAAAATAAGGCAGGAATTTATCGATAAAATTAAAACTCATAAGACTCTACTTTCTGAAAATATACTTGCTTAACGATATAAAGTGTCTGCTTTATATCGTTAAATGAGTATAGTAATATCTTTTATTATATCACATTATGTTAGTCCTTTATTTAAATTCTCCCAGATAAAATTCAATTTTACTGCCCGCCTTCACTTTGGTTTCTGCGACTCCCTTATCAGCTAGTTTATCATTGACTTTAAAGAGCCAATAAAGATTGGATGACTCAATTTGAGTAATGCCATCAATTTCAGTGATGATACCTGATTTTAGGGTTACTCTTGTCCTTGATTGCAGTAACTCTAATACTGTTTCATCAGCCTGAATTGGTATATCTTGATAAGTCTTAACTGTTGCCTCATCGTATTTGACGATTAATGTTGCTGTGCCATGCTGTTCAGATTTAACAGCTTTGTGGCAGGAAGATAAGATAATAACGGATAGGATACAAAATAAACTGAATACAAATTTTTTCATAAGACTATTTTATCAAAAAAATGTGTTCTAGTGCCAAATATAGATCAACTTACCTTTACATCTTGAGAGAAAGATAAAATAGAACAAAAAAACGCCATTAGCGTTTTTTCGAGGAGAGTCATTTTAGCCGACAATACGTTGCTCAGTGTCAAAGTCGAAGAAGTGTCCTTTATTGACATTGAATGTCAAATCAACTTCATCACCAGGTTGACGGAAGTCACGTGCATCTACTTTTGAGACAAATTCAGTGTCGCCAATTTTAGAATAGAGCATTGTTTCAGCGCCAAGCAATTCAGAAACAACAACTTCAGCTTTAACATTTTGATTTGGGAAGACTTCTTGAACAAGACCATCTGCGGAGATATCTTCTGGACGAATACCAAACCAGACTTTTTTCTTGTCATAGCCAGCATTTTTAAGGACTTTTTGTTGACCTTCTGGAATCGCAATATCAAGCCCAGCACCATTTGTCATGCAGCTACCATCAACCGTGACTTCAAAGAAGTTCATAGCAGGGCTACCGATAAAGCCGGCGACGAATTTGTTAGCAGGTTCGTTATAGAGTTCTTTCGGCGCACCAATTTGCTCAATACGACCAGTTGTGCCATCAGCACTTTTAGACGCACTCATGATAACGATACGATCCGCTAGTGTCATCGCTTCTGTTTGGTCATGGGTTACGTAAATTGTTGTTGCGCCAATCCGACGGTGAATTTTCGCAATTTCAGCACGCATGGACACCCGGAGTTTGGCATCCAAGTTTGACAAAGGTTCATCCATGAGGAAGACCTTGGCATCACGGACAATGGCACGTCCCATCGCCACACGTTGGCGTTGACCGCCGGACATGTCAGCTGGTTTACGATCCAAGAGTTCGGTCAAGCCAAGAATAGCAGCCGCTTCTTCTACACGTTTTTTGATTTCATCTTTTTTGTATTTGCGCAATTTCAAGCCAAATGCCATATTGTCAAAGACCGTCATGTGCGGATAAAGGGCATAGTTTTGGAAAACCATGGCGATGTCACGGTCTTTAGGCGCGACATCATTCATGCGCACACCATCAATCGTGAACTCTCCATTTGTGATGTCCTCAAGACCTGCAATCATCCGCAGAGTTGTTGATTTACCACAGCCAGATGGTCCAACAAAAACGATAAATTCTTTATCTTTCACATCAAGGTTAAAATCTTCTACTGCCTTGATTTTGGCATTAGGATATACTTTGTCTACGTGTTCCAATTTAAGGGTTGTCATTATGTTTACCTCTTTTTTTTGATAAGTTCATTATACCGAAAACGTTTTCAATACAAGATGGTCAAACTGCCTATTTTTTGTATACAAATTGTCTTTAAAATCATCAAAAAATAAGCTAGGACTGCCATTAAGACAAGTCCTAGCCTATTCTTATTTTTTACCGTCATACCTAAGGTGTCGCAATCACCACCGCATTAGGATGAGGATTGAGACTATTGATCAATGCCTGCGCATCCGCATCTTTGACTGTCATAGTCAAGCCGAGGTTATTGTTGGTAAACATACTACCATAGACTCCGATAGATTGCGCGAAAGTTGCGTTTCGCATGTCAATGCTTGTGAGCAAGTTAGACGTGCCGTTGAACAGATAGGTCATATCCGTCACAGCAGCGGTGTCCCAACCACTCAAATCGAGACTAGTCAGCTTGCTGGCATTTCGGAAAGTAGCGCCCATATTCGTCACGGCTGAGGTGTTCCAGTTGGCAATACCTGCGATGTTTTGCAAGGCAGTTGCGTTGTAGAACATGCTGTTCAGTGATGTGACCTTACTAGTGTCCCAGCCTGTCGTATCAAGTCCAGTCAGGCGGTTGGCACCGCTAAACATACCTGCCATGTTCGTGACATTAGACACATTCCAAGCGTTGCCATTGGTTGGCAAGTAAAGGAGCGTCCAACCGCCACCAGACCTTTTAATACCTGAGTCCATGAACATTTGAGACATATTGGTGACATTGCTTGTATTCCAATAGGTGAGGCCCTCAACGTTATCAAGGTTGCTAGTGCCCACAAACATTCGACTCATATTGGTGCCAGTATTTGACACACCGGGTTCAAAGCTAGGATCTGTCAATAGGTATGTCAATTGATTCGCATAACCAAACATCTCTACCATGTTTGTTACCTTTGACACATCCCATGTACTAATATCCAGTGTCTTAACACCTGAATTAATATTAGTGTAATAACCGCCACGTGCGAACATTTCTTGCATACTTGTCACATTAGACACATCCCATGTGCTGATACCGGTGACGGTGTTGAGGGACTGAGTACCTGCGAACATCTTATAGGTGCTAGTAAGCGCAACTGTGTCCCAGTCTGTCGTGTCAATGTCAACGAGACGCGTTGCGCCATCAAACATGTTGCTCATGTTGGTCACTTTTGACACGTCCCAAGAGGTACCGTCTGTGTGCAAGTCGAGAATTGCCAAACCATCAGAGCTTTTAATGCCTGAGAATTGGAACATGTAGCTCATATTGGTAACCTTGCTGGTGTTCCAATCTGTAATACCATTAATCGTATCAAGGGAACTTGTATAGTGGAACATGTAGCTCAAATTAGCACCACTAGTAGAGACACCCGGTTCGAAGTCAGCTGTCGTTGTCAAGGTTAACAGTTTGTCCGCATAGGCAAACATACTTGTCATGTTCGTGACTTTAGACACATTCCATGTGCTAATATCTAGGCTCTTAACACCCGAATTAAGATTACCATATGGACCACCACGTGCGAACATTTCTTGCATACTCGTCACATTAGACACGTCCCATGTGTTAATACCAGTGACGGTGTTGAGGGATTGAGTACCTGCAAACATCTTATAGGTGCTAGTAAGCGCAACTGTGTCCCAGTCTGTGGTGTCAATGTCAACGAGACGTGTTGCGCCGTCAAACATGTTGCTCATGTTGGTGACTTTCGATACGTCCCAAGAGGTGCCGTCTGTGTGCAAGTCGAGAATTGACGAACCATCAGAGCTTTTAATGCCTGAGAATTGGAACATGTAGCTCATATTGGTTACCTTGCTGGTGTTCCAATCCGTAATGCCATTAATCGTATCAAGGGAACTTGTATAGTGGAACATGTAGCTCAAATTAGCACCACCTGTTGAGGCACCCGGTTCGAAGTCAGATGTCGTTGTCAGGGTTAACAGTTTGTCCGCATAGGCAAACATACTCGTCATGTTGGTAACTTTCGACACATCCCATGTGCTAATATCTAGGCTCTTAACACCCGAATTAAGATTACCATATGGACCACCACGTGCGAACATTTCTTGCATACTCGTCACATTAGACACGTCCCATGTGTTAATACCAGTGACGGTGTTGAGGGATTGAGTACCTGCAAACATCTTATAGGTGCTAGTAAGCGCAACTGTGTGCCAGCCTGTCGTATCAATGTCAACGAGACGCGTTGCGCCATCAAACATATAACTCATATTCGTGACTTTGCCTGTATGCCAACCACGAGCATTGACTGAGCTAATGCCAGAGTATTGGAACATATGATCCATGTTTGCGACATTTGACACGTCCCAGCCACTCACGTCAAGCGGAGCGCTCAAACCAGGTGTGGTGGTCCCCGCATATTGGAACATATAGCCCATGTTTGTGACCTTACTCGTGTCCCATGTGTTAATATCCTGCAACCCTGCGCTTGTTATCGCATCAGCATCGTAGAACATATAGGACATATTACAACCAGCGGTCAAGACTCCTGGCGTCCAGTTGGGCGCATTGAGCGTCGTCAGCTTGTAAGCCTCATAAAACATACTTGCCATACTGGCGACATTCGACACGTCCCAGCCACTGGCATTGAGGGTCGGGATGGTAGAATTTCGGAACATTTCGCTCATGGTGGTCGCATTGCGGGTATGCCAATTTTCCTGTCCTGTCAGACTTGTCAGGGCAGTCGTGCCGAAAAAGTAACGGTAGAGACTTCTTGATTCGCAGACTTCAAACTTGTCAACGTCTATCGTTTTAGCGTTTCTGAAATCTGAGAAGTAAGCATTATTGGTGCCACCTGCATTGCCCAGCACGCCATTTTGCCCGCCGACGTAGAGCTTGTATCTCGCTCTGCCATCTGTGATAACCTCCGTATCACCCGTTGGATCTCCATTACCATCTACTATCGGTTGGGTCGGTGTGTCTGCTGTGTAGACAAGCCACGCTTGCACTGTCTTGTCCTGCGCTGCTGAGACGTCCCAAGCATAGACGACCTGCTCACTATTATAAGTGTCGCCTGTCGCTAGGGGATTGGTTTTAACATCTCGGTCGACAAACTGGATGTTTTGGACTTGTTGTTTCGTGACCGACATGGTCGCGGGTTGTCCCCAGAATTTCGCAGTTGCGGCAGTCCCCGAGGTCGCCATCATCATAGGCATAGTCTCAGCCGTCATGATAGCTGATGCCTCGTCCCGCAGAATACGATAGCGAGGCGTTTCACCCTCAAAGTAGAGGTCTAGCTTGAGGTTTTCACCATTAAACTGGAGAAAATCAGCGTGTTCTTGCGTACTGTTGCGTCGTGCATAGACGACCTTAAACTGATAATTTTTGGCGTCCTGTGCTGTGAGGGTTGACCCAGAAATTGGAAGTTCAAGCCCTGTTCGGGTCGTGTTGTCATTGAGCAACACGGTATCCTCAGACAGGTTTTTCGTCAGGGCGCTGGCGCCACCTGAGTTGATGTCGCTGCGAATGGTATCGTCAGATGTCGTCGCAGGATAGAGATAGACATAGCCCTTTTCTGGTAATGTATCCTTATCCCAAGCGAGTTTAATCACACCATCAGAGACAGTCAGCGCTTCATTACCTGTATTGGTAAGGTCAAAGCTCAGCGTGACAATGTCACTCAGCACCATATGATCGAAAGTGACTAATTCATTTCCCGCATGCATGACATCGCCCGTCGCTGGGTCGGTCACGGTCGGGTCGGTCTTGACACCTGTGTGCGTGTCAAGTTTCAAGTTCTGAATTTGCATGACCTTGGGAATATTCAGGGTCATGTCCGTCTGACTTCTAGTGATGTCACTCATATAGGACGTGATAGACTGAGGTGCTAATAGCGCACCTGCTAAGATAATGAGTCCAGCCGTTAAACTGAGTTTGACCTGCGGTCGGCTGATGGTCGTCCATACGCTTTTTAATTTATGTTTGAATTTCATAACTACCTCCTTTCTGCGATTTTACTGTGTCTTTCTTTCTGACATTAGCTTCCAAAATCTTAATTGCCATGATGAGCAATATTACCAAGACCAGCGGTGAGACTACGAGAAAGAAAATACCTTTTGGCGTTTTCAAAACTGGCACGAGGTAAGCCGTCAGATTGGTATGCCAGACTTCGCTACCTAAGTAGCTATCCGCGTTAATCAACTGTGTATCCGCCTGTTTATTGGCATCGCCCTTGGTCAAGATACCCGCGTCCGTGATTTGACGCACTCGGTGAAAGGCGGGTTGCCCGCCCAAGGCTTGTGCCTTAAAGGCAATCAATTCGCCCACCTTGACCGTTTTGAAAGCGTCTTTCTTCACCAAAACCAGACTGTACTTGCGGTACTTGGGCGCCATACTATCGGATGCGACCACGAATGGCTTGTAGCCAAAGACGAAAGTGTCCGCCTGCTTGAAAGATTTGGCATAGACCGCGGCGAGTATCGCAAGCCCTAGCGCTAAGACCAACAAGACATTGAGAACAATGCGGGTGGCTTTTTGCCAAGGATTTTCTGATTTTGGGGTGGTTTGTTTTTTAAAAAATCTCATGATTGACGACCCTCCTCAGATTTGTCTTTTTGACGTTTACCTAGTAATAGGAAGAAACCTAGGAGAACAAGCACGCCGGCACTAGTAAACATGATTACTTCGCCTGTGTTTGGTAACCGCCCAGTGGTTTGACCTGCTGTATTGGTCGTTGGCAGATTGCCACCGGTTTGGGGTGTGCTGGCTGACGGCGCAGGGTCTTTGTGATTCAGATTGATAATGTCAAAGTTGAACCCTAGCGTACAAGACTTGCCCTGATAGGCATTTGTCAAGTTATCATCGACAGTCATCGTCAGCTCAAATGAACCGCTCTTGTTTGGCGCAATCTGATAGAGTTCCTTGTTTAAAATCGCTGTCATATCTGCTTTTCGAAAGAGGAGGTTGTCCTCACTTTGATTAAAAGCAAAGGCGAGCTTGTCTAGTAGGATACTGTCCTCAAGGATGTCGATATTTTTCAGACGGATGGCGTGTGTGCTTGAGGTCTGATTGTCAACGTGGATGGTGTAGGTTTCGCTATCTCCCGAGCCAACACCATGTTCCTCAAAAATCAGCTCCTGCGTGCGCGTCGCCGCATCGTCCTTGATGTTAATCTGGTAATCTTCCGCCAGTGCCGGTTTCGCAGAAAATAAAATGAGTGCTGCGGCAAGTGCGGTTAAAATACGTCTATGTTTATAAGCCATAAGTTTCCCTCCTCTATATCATGTCAGTCATATGGAAATTGCAGGGCTTGAACCTGCTTGATGTCCACACAAATTTCCAGAACAAAGGGCGACTTGCCCTTTATAAAAGTTTAAGGATTGGTTACCTCAGTTGTTGTCAAGTCTGTCCAGTCCGCAGTCGTGTTGTTGCGATATTGGATTGCTTGCGCTGCGTAGCTAAGGGCAACGGTCTTGTCTTGCCACTCATTTTTTCCGCTCTTTTTGAAGTAAATGGTGTAAGTCAAGGTGCGCTTGTCTGCCCCACCCGTTTCTGTTTCAAAATCAGCCTTGGCGCTGTTACCATTGATAATCTCTGACGTTGGATCAACCCATGTCAGGCTTTTAGCCGTGCCATCCCAAGTCACATTTGTGGCATCCTGTGCTAGGTCAGTCGTTGTGCCATTTTGTGTTTCTGCTTCTGCTTGCGTTAAAGTACCTTTAAAAACGCTGAAATCTTTAGTAAAATCTGCGGCTGCGCTAGCATTGGTAAAGGCTGTCCCTGTCAGCTCAAATTTGCCACGAAGATAGGCAGATTTACTCCCGCTATTGGTAACAGGAACGCTAACCGTTACGACATCGCCAGGGTTGAAGTTCTCAACGATTTTATTGTTATTACCGATGTTTGTGATGTCAGTCCCGTTTTGCGTGATAGTGTCAGTTCCCTGAACCAAGTCAAGTGTCCCAGCTGTAATCGTGCTGTTCCCTGTCACGAAATCACTGAAGAATGCCGAGATACCGCCTGTGATGATACCTATCGCGACCAAAATCGTAGCGATAATCAAGACGACTTTACGTTTGTTGTGTTTTTCTTGTGCGTGTGTCATAATTGTTTCCTCCTTTAAGATGTTGAGGCGACTGCTTTGGGGTGTAGAAAATTAGGGATTTGCCGTAAGCGACTGAAAGTCGTGCGGACAAATCATCTATTTTCCTAACCCCAAGGAGCCGAAACTCAGTTAGTTAATATGTAATATCATTATGGGGGGGTGATAAGAGCGGTAAGTCTACGGCGGGCGTAGACTGTTATAGGCGTTAAGTCTCATAAGATACTCCTCATATTCTAATGGATAGACGCTTTTTGAAAACGTTCGCAAAACACAAAGAACTGAACCTTATCTCAAGGTAAGCCAAAAAGCCCGACCCTCGATATCAAGTTCAGTTCATTTAATCTATTAAAAAGCGCAACAAAACTAGCCTGCTCTGCTCTGCTCTGCTCTGCTCTGCTCTGCTCTGCTCTGCTCTGCTCTGCTCTGCTCTGCTCTGCTCTGCTCTGCTCTGCTCTGCTCTGCTCTGCTCTGCTCTGCTCTGCTCTGCTCTGCTCTGCTCTGCTCTGCTCTGCTCTGCTCTGCTCTGCTCTGCTCTGCTCTGCTCTGCTCTGCTCTGCTCTGCTCTGCTCTGCTCTGCTCTGCTCTGCTCTGCTCTGCTCTGCTCTGCTCTGCTCTGCTCTGCTCTGCTCTGCTCTGCTCTGCTCTGCTCTGCTCTGCTCTGCTCTGCTCTGCTCTGCTCTGCTCTGCTCTGCTCTGCTCATCATATGCCTGTCCTCCTCTCTTGTCAAGTGTTTTTTATAATTTAATCTTCTTTTTTTATGATATAAAAATGACTTATTTTTATCATTTAATTAAAAATAACCCATAAGTTTATTATACACTATTTTCGGTAATATACAAAACAATTCGTTAAATTAAATTTTTATGTCACATTTACATGTTATTATCTTATATTTATAGTATAACCTCTTTTCCAAGAACGACAAAATGATATGCTAAACTGTCCTGCTAAATTGGTATAATTTTCAACAAAAAAAGCCTGACCCATTTTAATAGGTCAGACATCTTTAGTCCTTGCTTAAAAAGATTGACGTTTAGATTTCCGTTCCGCGCGACCTTGCGCACGACCCTCAATCCGTTTCTTAGCTTTCTTCTGCTTGTCAATTTCCCAGCCGATTTTTTTCTTGTAGGCTGGCTTGATGTGTTTCTTTTTCTTCTTGACAAGCCCGATCATGGTAATATCTAGCGCTTCTTTCGTTTTCTCACGTTTTTCACGACGATCACGGTCATAAGACTCCACGATTTCACCATTTTTGATCACTTTTGGTGTGAATTTGATACCTGTTTTTTCAAGCTCATGAATCGCAGCATCATCAGACGGTTGGTAAAGCGTAATCGCTGTCCCAGTCATCCCATTTCTGCCAGTCCGCCCCACACGATGGACGAAAAATTCCAAATCACGCGGAATGCCATCATTGATAATATGACTGACACCCTCAATATCAATCCCACGCGCCGCCAAATCTGTCGCCACCACGTATTGGTAGTCCAGATTTTGCACAGCTTTCATGATTCGCTTCCGCTCACGCGGTGGCACGCCGCCATGAATCTTCGCAACTTTAAAGCCATTATTAGCTAAAAAGCTATGAATTTCATCGGCTCTATCCTTGGTATTGGCAAAAATCATCGCCAAATATGGATTAAGCGTTTGTAATACTTCAAGAATCGCGCTATTATTACCACGTCCCTTGGTCGAAATCAACCAGTTGTCAATCGTATCGCTAATGACCGTTTTAGTTGCGATTTTTTCCATAACAGGATTGTTGAGATATTTCTTGAGGAAAGGTTGGAGCTTTTGCGGAATGGTTGCTGAGAACACCAGCATCTGCACCTTTTTGTCAAAAGTACCTGCGATTTGGTCCACTTCGTTTAAAAATCCCATGTCCAAAGTCATGTCTGCTTCATCAATAACGAAAATGTTCGCCGTATAAGTTTTCAAGGCTTGCGCATTAATCAAGTCTAAAATACGACCTGGCGTCCCAATGACGATATGAGGCTGGTTGCCAGATAATTTTTCAATCTGACGTTTTTTATCTGTGCCACCCACAAAGTTTGAGATACGGATGTTTTCATCAAACTTTGTAAAGGCTTGTGCCGCATTGTAAATCTGCGTTGCAAGCTCACGTGAGGGGGCTGTAATCACTGCTTGTACACCGTTAATCGTTGTATCTAATTTTTGGAAAA
Source organism: Pseudolactococcus chungangensis CAU 28 = DSM 22330 (assembly GCF_002441885.1). Lineage (GTDB taxonomy): Bacteria > Bacillota > Bacilli > Lactobacillales > Streptococcaceae > Pseudolactococcus > Pseudolactococcus chungangensis. The sequence goes on from NZ_JXJT01000013.1 coordinate 18,888, forward strand.
TCGGCAGTAAAAAGGTATGTGTTTTACCAGAACCTGTTTTAGATTCACCAACAATATCACGCCCGTCAAGGGCAATCGGAATCAGCTTTTCTTGGACGGGTGTCGCCGTTTTAAAGTGAATGCTTTCTAAAGTGTCGTTAATAAATGGTTTAAAATTAAAATCTGTGAATTGCATATTTTTCTCGTTTTTCTAGTAGTCGTTCTTCTATTATACCATAAAAAAATCGCCAATTTAGGCGATTTTCGATTATCAATAACCAGATAGTTAACCAACATTAAACTTTATTCTTTTTATAAGCTGCTAGACGGTTGTAATTTTCACTACGCGCCATCATCGCATCGACTGTCTGATGCAGCATATCTTGAACTTCTTGCTCGTCTTTCTTAACGCTACGCAAAGCAGAGAAACGTGTTTGCTGTTCAAGGAAATCTGACATTTTGCTAAAGTCGGCTTTTTTGTAGTCAATTCGCATCGGATCCTTGCCTTTAGCTGCTAGGCGTGGATCGTAGCGATAGAGCTGCCAGTAGCCAGACTCGACTGCCTCTTTTGATTCCTTAATAGTTTGACTCATACCACCACGTAAGCCATGGTTGATACATGGTGTATAACCAATGATGACAGAAGGTCCAGGATAGCTTTCTGCCTCCGAAATAGCTTTAATGGCTTGCATCGGATTTGCCTCAATGGCAATCTGTGCCACATAGACATCATTGTAAGCAATCGCCATCATACCCAAATCTTTTTTCTTAGTCTTTTTACCACCAGCTGCAAATTTAGCAATCGCTGAAGTTGGTGTGGCTTTAGACATTTGACCGCCAGTATTAGCATAAAGTTCATTATCCATGACTAGGATGTTCACATCTTCATTCGTCGCCAGGATATGGTCAATCCCTGCATAACCAATATCATAAGCCCAGCCATCACCACCTATGATCCATTGACTTGGTTTCACAAGCATATCTTCATCAGCCAGAATGGCTTGCAAACGCTCATCCGTTTCATCACGCAAAGCTGCAGCGAGTTTCGTTGCACGCTGACGACTACCGTCACCCTCGTCTTTATTCGCTAACCAATCAGCAAGCAAGGCTTTGGTATCATCAGCCCCCACCTCTGCCGCAAGCGCAGCAGTCACTTTTTTGGCTAAGCGATCTCGCTTAGTTTGATTGGCAACATGCATCCCTAAACCATATTCAGCATTATCCTCAAAGAGCGAGTTACTCCATGCCGGACCTTGCCCTGCATCATTTGTCGTATATGGTGTCGCTGGTGAAGAGGCACCCCAAATAGACGAGCAACCCGTCGTATTCGCAATCATCATCCGATCCCCATAAAGCTGGGTCAAAAGTTTGACATAAGGCGTCTCACCACATCCACTACAAGCCCCTGAGAACTCGAGCAATGGTTTTTCAAACTGAGAGCCTTTCACTGAGAATTTCTTGACAGGGTTCACTTTGTGACTCAAGGTCATGGCAAATGCCCAGTTGATTGCCTGTTCCTTTTGCGTATCGTAAGGCTGTAATGCCAAGGCTTTTTCTTTGGCAGGACACACTTCAACACAGAGCCCACAACCTGTACAGTCCTCAAGTGACACCTGAATCCGATATTGCAAGCCATCTGCACCACGCATTTCTCGTGTGATAAAGCCTTCTGGTGCACCTTTCAGTTCAACCTCATCAGCCAAGAAAGGACGAATGGCAGCATGCGGACAAATAAAGGCACACTCATTACACATGGTACATTTGTCAACTGACCATTCAGGTACTTCTAGGGCGACGCCACGTTTTTCATAAGCAGCTGTCCCCATTGGCATAAAGCCACCCAGCATGCCGTTATCAATCAAATCGCCAACTGACAAATCATTACCTTCTTGACGGTTGATTGGCTCCAAGATATTGGTGATATAGCTTGGTTTGTCAGATGTCTCGCATTTTTCTTCTGGCAGATCAAGCGTTGCCCATTCAGCGGGTACTTGGACTTGTGTCAAGGCATCAAAAGTGGCATCAATGGCTTGCCAATTAATCTCAACAATTTTCATGGATTTCTTGCCATAGGCTGCCTTGATTTCATCGCGCATCAAGGGCAAGAAAGTCTCTCTATCCATAATGTTTGACAGTTCAAAGAAAGCTGCTGACATGATGGTGTTAATCCGACCATGCAAGCCCAGCCTTTGGGCAATTCCTGCGGCATTGATGGTATAGAACTTGATATTGTGTTCGCTCAAATAACGTTTCAGTCGAATTGGCAAATGTTGTTTGACTTTTTCTTCATCCCAAACGGTATTTAAGAGAAAAGTTCCGCCGTCTTTCAGGCCTTTAATCAAGTCATATTTATGCAGATAGGCACTATTGTGGCAGCCGATAAAGTCGCTGCGATCGACATTATAAGTCGATAAAATCGGTTCTTGACCGAAACGGATATGCGAAATCGTCAAGCCACCTGATTTCTTAGAATCATAGGCAAAATACGCTTGGGCATAATAGTCGGTGTTGTTACCAATGATTTTAATCGCTTGTTTATTGGCACCAACGGTACCGTCTGAACCCAGCCCCCAGAACTTGGCTTGGAAAGTGCTATCCGGTGTCAAGTCCAGCACTTCTCCCATTGGCAGTGACAAGTTCGTCACATCGTCCACAATGCCGACTGTAAAACGTAATTTTAACTGGTCAGCTGGCAAAAGCATATGGTCATAAACAGCTACAATCTGGTCTGGCGTAATGTTTTTTGACGCAATACCATAACGACCACCGATAACTGTCGGACGATTCTCATGTCGATAGAGGACGCTTTGCACATCTAGTAAGAGTGGCTCACCGTCTGAACCTGGTTCTTTTGTCCGATCCAAAACAGCCACCGTTTTCACTGTTTTTGGTAATTTGTCAAGCAAGTTTTCCGCAGGAAACGGGCGATACAAATGAATATTAATATGTCCAACCTTGCGACCTTGTTGGTTCAAATAATCGACTGTTTGCTGGATAGTCGGCGAAACTGACCCCATCGAAATGATAACTTCTGTCGCTTCTGGGTCACCATAGTAGTCAGTCAAGTCATAAGATGTCCCACGCAAGGCATTAATTTGTTGCATATATTTTTGAACAATCGCAGGCATGCGGTCATAAAATTGATTGACCGTTTCCCGTTGTTGGAAATAGATGTCTGGATTTTGCGCCGTCCCTGACACAGTCGGGTGATTGGGATTCATTCCTTGCGCACGAAATTCTGACAAGGCATCCCAATCCACCATGGCTTTCAAGTCATCGTAGTCTAGGACTTCGATTTTTTGCAACTCATGGCTCGTTCTAAACCCATCAAAGAAATTCATGAAAGGCAGTTTGCCCTCAATACTTGCCAGATGTGCGACAGCAGATAAGTCCATGACTTCTTGAACACTCGCCTCCGCCAGCATACAAAAACCTGTCTGACGTGCTGCCATCACATCGCTATGATCACCGAAGATACTCAGCGCATTCGTCGTTACAGCACGCGCTGCCACATGAAAGACACTTGGCAATAACTCACCTGCGATTTTGAACATATTCGGAATCATCAAGAGCAAGCCTTGACTCGCCGTATAAGTTGACGTCAAAACACCTGTTTTTAATGAACCATGCACAGTACCAGCTGCACCGCCCTCACTTTGCATTTCAATGACCCGAACTGGCTCACCAAAGATATTTTCTTGCCCCTGCTCAGCCCATTCATCCACATATTCTGCCATGGTCGAGCTTGGTGTAATCGGATAAATGGCAGCAACTTCTGTAAACGCATAAGAAATATATGCCGCAGCAGCGTTCCCATCCATTGTTTTGGTTTTCTTCATTTATTTTTCACCTCTTTTATACTGGCTTAATGCTTGCGAATCATCTTATTTTTAACCTTCAAGCAGGGCAGCAGCAAAAGCTTTTAAAGTTACAATATCTTCATCTTCAGCGGCATTCTCTATTTTCACAGTATCAGCCCCTTTTGTCGCACCTGTTTCAGCAAAAGCCGTTTCAAAATCAATCGCCGCTTGACAAAACGCATCTGGATACAGGTCACTGTCACCACTACCGACAACACCAAATACCTTACCTGATAAATCAATCTCTGGCAGTTCTTCATAAAACTCTTGCAAGTTAAATGGAATTTCACCATCACCATCCGTATACGTTGCGACAACACAGATATCTGCGTCCTCAAAGACATCCTCATCTACATCATCATCGGCATCCAATACTTCTACATCAGCGCCTAGTGCAACAAATTCTTCCTCTAAAATTTCTGAAATCATTTCGATGTTCCCTGTTGCACTTGAAAATACAATTTTTACAACTGTCATGTTTTCTACGACCTTTCTTTTTTTACTAAATCATTAATTTTTTGCTATCGTTTGGATAGCTTTCGCTAAACGTGGCAAGATAAGCATGGCAATCACACCACCGATTACTGCGGTGATGAGTTGCGGCATACCAAATTGTGCGAGTAAAGCAACTTTGATTTGTGGTTTTTTAGCGACAATCCCTTTTAGCATGACGGGCAAAATATACCAACCAACAGCTAAATAGAGAAAAGCAAATTTTGCAAGTGATGAGACAATCGTTGCCGTAACATAGCTCATCAAGGATTGATTTACCTTAACATGGCGAACAATTAACCACCACAATATAACAAAAACAAGATTACCAATTGCCACAACAGGGGCTAAAACCGGCATTGCCAGATGTCCTGTTACGACTGCTAACAGTGGGGTAAAAATACTGATTAATATACCCGTTGGCAACCCAACTAAAAGGGTCGCAACTACTAAAATTAAATTTACAATTGACCCTTTGATTAGGATATACTGGGGTCCTACCATCAAATACTCAATGACGACAATCAGAGCTAATAAAACAGCTGTTTGGGTAAGCGTTAAGGCTTTTTTACTCATAATGATTTGATAGCTTATAGGTCTTATACTCAATTCACTTCAAGTCAAGTATAACAACTACCATTTCTCTCTTTCTATTTAGGATGATTAGACACTAATATCTGCTTGCACAGATGGTTTACTTAAAATTCTGGACTGAATTGCCGTACTGAGTTCTTGCAATTCTAATTTTGTCAATTCTCCATTTTTAATCAACGCTAATGTTTTTTCAAAATCTGACATGATTTTCTCCTATTTTCTAAGTGATGCTTGCCTGACGAGATGGCCTACTTCTTATCCTTAATCCTCTATAAGATTAAGATTGGGGTTCTGAAAGCTCGTATGCAAGATATGATGTGCTTTATGACTACCTGGTTTTTCAAGAAATTCTTGATAAATTTTTTGTAGGACAGGATTTTCGTGTGAACGTCGCAACCCCTTCCCCTTGTCCTCAACATAGAGTGCTTGTGCGCGCTTGGATTGCAAATCCACAAAGTTGCGAACAGAACCAGGCTGTACGGGCTGACCGCCACCATTGACACAGCCACCAGGACAGGCCATGATTTCAACAAAATGATAGAAAGCTTCCCCCTTTTCAATTTGTTCAATCAAACGTTTTGCGTTATTAATACCGGATGCTACAGCAACTTTAACGGTTTGTCCGCTCATCTCATAAGTCGCCTCTTTGATGCCTTTTGTGCCACGAACTTCTACAAAATCAACGGCTTCAAGTGCATGACCTGCTAAAGTTTCACTAGCTGTCCGCAAGGCTGCCTCCATGACGCCACCTGTGGCGCCAAATATATAACCTGCACCTGTCGCATCGCCGAGTGGCTGGTCAAATGTTTCATCTGGCAGTTCATTAAATCGAATGCCGACTTTTTCAATCATCCGTGCCAACTCTCGGGTTGTCAAGGCGATATCCACATCGGTATAACCTGCTGCTGCTTGATTTTCACGTGTGACTTCGAATTTCTTCGCAGTACAGGGCATAATGCCGACAACGAAAATATCTTCGGGATCGATATTATTTTTTTGCGCATACCAGGTTTTAATGAGCGCGCCAAACATTTGCTGTGGTGATTTACAGCTTGATAGATTAGGAATAAGCTCTGGATGATATGCCTCACAATATTTTACCCAGCCTGGGGAGCATGAGGTAAACATCGGGAACGGGCCATTATTTTCGACACGCTGCAAAAATTCTGTTGCTTCTTCCATAATGGTGAAATCAGCCGCAACGTTGGTATCAAAAACTCTGTCAAAGCCAATACGGCGCAGGGCTGCAACCATTTTACCTTCGACATTGGTACCAACAGGTAGTTGGAATGCCTCACCTAGCGTCACGCGCACACTTGGTGCCGTTTGAACGACGACGTGTTTCGTTGGATCTTGCAGTGCCTCCCAAACTTCTTGGGTCTGGTCTTTTTCAGCAATAGCACCCGTCGGGCAGACAACGATACACTGTCCGCAAGAGATACAATCAACATCGCCGAGATCTTGCTCATAAGCACTACCTATGTGGGTGTTGAACCCACGATCATTGGCACCAATGACGCCAACCGATTGTATTTTTTTACAAACAGCGACACAACGCCTGCACAAAATACATTTGTTGTTATTGCGATACATATGAACTGAACTATCATCAAATTCATATTCGCAGTTTTCACCGTTGTAATAGTCTTCATCATCAACGTTGAACGCTTTACAGAGTTTTTGAAGTTCACAGTTACCATTTCGAATACACGACAAGCACTTACGCTCATGTGTCGATAGGATGAGTTCAAGATTTGTTTTTCTTGATTTGAAAACACGATCAGAGTTCGTCTTTATTGACATGCCCTCAGTAATCGGATAGACACATGAAGTCACGAGGTTATTCATCCCTTCAACTTCTGTTAGACAGATGCGACAAGCTCCGATTTCGTTGATTTCCTTTAAAAAACAGAGTGTAGGGATGTCAATATTATTCAGGCGCGCAGCCTCAAGAATCGTTGTTCCCTCTGGCGCCGTGTAAGTTTTGCCATTGATTTTAATCGTTACTTCTTTCACTGACACACCTCCTTTTAGACAATGTTAATCGCATCAAAGCGACAAGTGTCATAACATACGCCACATTTTATACAGATTTTTTGATCAATTTCATGCACTTTTTTGACCTCGCCATTGATCGCCGCTACCGGACAATTTCTAGCGCAAGCTGTACAACCTGTACATTTATCAGGTTGAATCTCATAGCGAATGAGATGCTTACAAACGCCTGCTGGACACCGTTTATCTACAACGTGTGCGACATATTCATCACGGAAATAACGTAGAGTTGACAAGACTGGATTTGGTGCCGTTTGTCCTAGACCACACAAGGAATTACCTTTGATATGGTCACAAAGCTCTTCCATTTTATCCAAATCTTCCAGCGTCGCGCTACCCATGGTAATCTTGTCAAGAATTTCAAGTAGCCGTTTCGTACCGATACGACAAGGTACACATTTGCCACAGCTTTCCTCAACTGTAAATTCAAGGAAAAACTTGGCAATGTCAACCATACAGTTCCCCTCATCCATGACAATTAAACCACCAGAGCCCATCATTGAGCCAATTTCAATCAAATTATCATAGTCAATTGGAATATCGTAATGTTGCATCGGTATACAACCACCAGATGGACCACCTGTTTGCGCTGCCTTAAATTGCTTACCATCTGGAATCCCACCACCAATATCTTCAACGATTTCTCTGAGTGTCGTGCCTAATGGAATTTCAACCAAGCCTGTATTTTCAATTTTGCCACCAAGCGCAAAGACTTTGGTACCTTTTGATTTTTCAGTGCCCATACTTGCAAACCATTCTGGCCCCTCAAGGATGATTTTGGGAATATTAGCGTAAGTTTCGACATTATTGACAATCGTCGGTTGGCCAAATAAGCCTTTTACTGCTGGAAACGGTGGTTTCGGTCGTGGTTCCCCTCGACGCCCCTCAATACTTTCAAGAAGAGCTGTTTCTTCACCACAAACAAAGGCGCCTGCACCTAAACGCAAGTCAATATCGAAATCAAAGCCTGAACCAAATATATTTCGACCAAGTAGACCGAGAGCCCGAGCTTGCTCAATGGCAATCTCTAAACGCTCAACTGCCGTTGGATATTCGGCACGCACATAAATATAGCCTTGATTGGCGCCAATCGTAAAGCCTGCAATCGCCATTGCTTCAAGCACAGCATGCGGATTACCCTCTAAAACAGAACGATCCATAAAAGCGCCTGGATCACCCTCATCGGCGTTACAAATGACATATTTCTGATTTGAAACACTAGCCTTAGCAAATGCCCATTTTCGAAAAGTCGGAAAACCACCACCACCACGGCCACGCAATCCCGAAATTTCTAGTATTTTGATGATATCATCTGCCGTGTAATCATTGACAACTTTTGCCAAGGCTTGGTAGCCATCAAAGGCGATATAATCTGAGATTTTTTCTGGATCAATTCGACCACAGTTATCAAGCGCAATCCGTTTTTGTTTATGATAAAACGGTGTATCCATTAGCTTATTGACAACTTCTTTTGTTTTATGATCATGATATAAGAGCTTTTCAACATATTCACCCTTTATCAAATGTTGACTCACAATTTTCTTGGCATCTTTTGATTTAACTTGATGATAAAAAACACCATCTGGATAGACGATAACAATCGGTCCTTGCGCACAAAGACCAAAACACCCCGTCCGAACAATATTAACTTTGTCCGTCATGTCATTTTTAGCTAATTCTTCTTTTACCGCTGCGACAAAATCATTACTTTTTGATGAAAGACATCCCGTTCCTGCACAGACCATGATTTCAAAATCAAACAGATGTTCTCCAACTTCTTCCATCCGCATAGCGACAGATTGCCGATTGACATTTCGTAAATCAGTTAATTGCTTCCAATTTTTGATCAAACCAACTCACTCCTTTCTGCGATTCCACTCCATGAAATCTTGAAACTTGACATCAATCTGTGCTTTAAACACTTGATGCTTCTTTTTGATAGGTCGCAAGTACCTTTTCACTTTTCTTCTTGTTTAATCGGCCGTAAACTTCTTCATTAACTTTTAGTACAGGCGCCAAACCACAGGCGCCAATGCAGCGACAAGACTCCAAAGTAAATTTTTTGTCTTCTGTCGTTTCACCAGACTTAATCTCTAATCGCATGGCTAAATCATCCAAAATATCACCAGCGCCTTTAACATAACACGCTGTTCCCATGCAAATACTAATCGTATACTCTCCTTTTGGTATAAAAGAAAATTGCGAATAGAATGTTGCAGTGCTGTAAAGCTCTTCTAATGGCACATCCAAACTTTTCGCCATCCGTTCTAGTACTTCTTTGGGTAGATAGCCATAGATACGCTGCGTTTCTTGTAACAAGGGCATCTGTGCGCCTCGTTGCTGTCTTAAACGGGATAAAGCTAGCTCAAATTCTTCTTTTTGACTTGTGGTTTCGACAAAATCAGCTTGAACAATCTTTCTTTCAATCACTACTGTTACTCCCTTCATGATTATTAATTAATGACCTGTCCACTTACCTAATTTCTCAAACAGAAATAAGCAAGCGCTTACATTTCTGGTATAGGTCTATTATATCACTTTTCCGCCACTTTTCTATTACTTTTTATATTTTAATTAAAAAAATTAATGTCCCTGATTACAATAGCAGTACGGTTTTGTCGGATGTATTTTACATTTTAAGTTTATATTTCTATGTTTTTTATTAGAAAACTATCAAAAATAGCAAAAACTCTCTATCAAAAGATAAAGAGTTCTGTTGGTCATTTTATTGCCAATAGGCTGGTCGTTGCTTTTCATAAGCTGTAATCAGTTCTTCATATTGTAATGTAATACCGATATCATCAAGGCCATTGACAAGCTTACGTTTCCATTCTGCATCAATGTCAAAAGTAAAATCACCTTTTGATGTTTTGATGACTTGATTAGGCAAGTCAATCTCAATCGCTTCATCTGGCGATAAAGCTGCTAGAATTTCACGCGTTTCTAGAGGCTGCACGATAGGGAGAATCCCATTTTTTAGCTCATTATTATAGTGAATATCGGAAAACGAACCGGCAATGACTGCGCGAAAACCATAATCCTTAATCGCCCAAGCCGCATGCTCACGAGATGACCCAGAGCCAAAGTTATCTCCTGAAATCAAAATCGTTGCCTGACGATACTCTGGATGATTGAGGATAAAGTCAGGGTTTTCTGCCTCACCATCATTTAGATAACGCCATTCAAAAAACATATTTTTACCAAAACCTGTTTTATCCGTTGCTTTCAAAAACTGTTTGGGAATGATTTGGTCGGTATCTATATTATCATTCATCAGTGGCACGGTTGTACCTTTATAAACTGTAAATTTTTCCATTAGGCAAGCACCTCCCGTGCATCTACAAATTTACCATTGATTGCCGCAAGTGCTGCCATAACTGGACTACAAAGGTGTGTCCGTGCGCCATGACCTTGACGTCCCTCAAAATTACGGTTTGACGTTGACGCACAATGAACGCCTTCTGGCACATGGTCAGGATTCATACCCAGACACATTGAGCAACCTGGCTCACGCCATTCAAAACCTGCATCGATAAAGATTTTATCCAAACCAAGTGCTTCCGCTGCTTTTTTAACAGGCCGGCTACCTGGTACGACAATAGCTGTCAGCTTGTCAGAAATTTTATGACCTTTGACAATCTCAGCTGCCAGTTGTAAATCGCTGAGACGGGCGTTGGTACAAGAGCCAATAAAAACATAACCTAAATCAATATCACTTGGCTTACCACCAGGCGTTAAATCCATATATTGATAAGCACGTTCATCATTGAAATCTTTGATTTCTGGGAACGTTTCTGTAAATTCAATCCCCATTTCCGGGTTAGTTCCCCAAGTCACCATAGGTGCAAGTTTTGAGACATCAATTGTGATAACCTTATCATAGACAGCATCGGCATCAGACGGTAAAGTTTGCCAGTCTGCGATTGCTGCCACCATATCTTTCGGCGCAAATTCACGACCAGCCACATAATCATATGTTTTTTGGTCAGGATTCATCAAACCCATTTTTGAACCAAATTCAATAGCCATATTACAAATCGTCATGCGTTCTTCCATTTCAAGTGCTGCAATCGCCTCACCTGTAAATTCAACAGCATAACCAACGCCAGCATCAACCCCATGCTTGGCAATCAATGCTAAGATAAAGTCCTTAGAATAGACCCCGTTAGCAGGTTTGCCAACAAAGTTAACTTTCATCTGTTTTGGTTTCACTTGCCAAAGTGTTTGTGTCGCAAAAACATGTTCAACTTCACTTGTGCCAATCCCAAAAGCAATGGCGCCAAATGCCCCGTTTGTCGCTGTGTGAGAGTCACCACAAACAATAACCTTACCAGGCTGTGAATTCCCAGTCTCAGGTCCCACCATGTGGACAATCCCTTGACGTTCTGATCCATGCGTCGCAGCATCAATCCCGAATTCTTCGACATTACGCGCTAACGTATCAATTTGATTTTTCGAAATCAAGTCTGAGATATTAAAAATATCAACCGTCGGTACATTATGATCAGTTGTCCCGAAGGTCAAATCCGGCCGGCGTACTTTGCGTCCGGCTTCACGTAAGCCTTGAAAGGCTTGCGGACTCGTTACTTCATGAATCATGTGGAAATCCACATAAAGGAGTTGCGGCTCGCCAACCTCACCTGTAATCACGTGGCGATCCCACAGTTTATCAAATATTGTTTGTCCCATAAACTACTTCTTTCTATCTAACTAATGTAATATCATTTACTTTTTAATATGAACACGATGATTAAAACATCTAGTATAACGCCTATCCACCAAACGACTTGGAAATACCATTTTCTCGTTTTATGGTGGCAAATATGTGCTGAAATAATAGCTCCGATACCCCCAAACATGAAAGCTGAGAGTAACAAGGCTTTTTCGCTAATTCGCCAGAGACCACGCTTGGCACGGCGTTTGTCTTCAGCATAGAGCCCGAAAACCACCAGATTCCAAAGGATTAATAGTCCAAGCCATATCTCTTTCATCATAGATTATCAATAATCGCTGCTGTCATTTCTGATAAACTCGCTGTGCCGCCCAAATCTTTTGTTAAAACACCCTCTAATAATGTTTTATTGACAGCATTTTCAATGTACTGAGCCCCAGCTGTTGCTTTAAAACTTTCACGTAACATCATAGCCACTGATAAAATCATCGAGATGGGATTAGCAATGCCTAACCCCGCTATATCAGGCGCTGAGCCGTGGATCGGTTCATAAAGACTAGGACCATTAGCCGCATGAGAGGCTGAAGGCATAACACCTAAGGTACCTGGGAGAACGCTTGATTCATCTGACAAAATATCGCCAAAGAGGTTTTCTGTGACGATGACATCAAAATCGCTAGGATTGGTAATCATTTTCATCGCAAGGCTATCAACTAGCGCATGTTCAAGCATCACATCTGGATACGCTTTTGCGACATCTTCAGCGACGATACGCCAGAGTTTCGAGGTCGCAAGCACGTTTTGCTTATCGACAGATGTCACTTTTTTACCACGACCACGCGCAATCTCAAAGGCAATCTTGATAATACGCTCAATTTCTTCGTATGTGTAGTCGTTAATGTCACGCGCACTACGGTCATTCAAAGTATGTTCGCCAAAGTAGATGCCGCCAGTCAATTCACGGACAACCACAAAGTCAACCCCTTCAATGATTTCAGGTTTAAGAGGTGACAAGTGTTTGAGCGCATCGAAAATTTGTACAGGCCGGATATTGGCAAACAACCCTAGCGCTTTTCGCAAGGCTAGCAAACCTTGTTCTGGTCGAACGGTTGCATCGTTATATTGCGGTCCACCAATAGCTGCTAAAAGAATGGCATCTGCCTCTTTAGCAGCTGTCAGAGTTTTTTCTGGCAGTGGATGACCAGTTTCGTCAATAGCAGCACCACCAAAGGGATGCGCCTCTACTGTATAATCAAAATTAATTTTCGATGCAACAGCTGCTAAAACTTCAAGCCCCGCTGCCATGATTTCTGGGCCAATGCCATCACCTGCTAAAGTTACAATTTTTTTCGTCATGTTTTAATTTAATCTTTCTAAATTTGAAAATACTTGTTACGACCGTTTGCCATTCTATGTCAGCTAACTTGGTTTGATTTGCCTCAATTAGTCTTCTGGATTTGCTTTTTCAGAAATTTTCTTGGTAATGATGCCAGCATTTTCACGTTGAACCAAGGTATTGGCATTAGCATACGCAATCGCACTCGCCCGTAGTACGTCAAAGTCAAGACCATTGGCATTAAAGATTGTACCCGTATCATTGTTTTCAACCGTAACGTGTACTTCTGCCTGAGCATCAATTCCTTCAGTTACTGCGATAATGTTATAACTATCGAGTTTAACAGACTGATTGAAGAATTGGTCAATGGCATTGAAGGTTGCCTCTACCGAGCCACTACCATTAGCAATCGTTTCGATAATTTCCTCGCCTTCATTTTTTAAGCTAATCGTAACTGTTTGCGTACCATCTTCATTAGACGTAATCGCAAGATTATCAAATTGAAAGCCTTCAGGATTTTCAACTGTCGTTCCAGCGACTAATGCACGAATATCAGTATCTGTAATTTCATGTTTCTTGTCAGCCAGAACCTTAAATTTAGAGAAAAGCTCTTTCATGTCATCTTCTATCACCTCGTCGAAGCCAAGATCCTGAAGTTTTGTCACAAAAGCATGACGACCCGACAGTTTACCCAGTGGCAGAGAGTTTTTCTGAACCCCAACTAGTTCTGGTGTGATGATTTCATAGGTTTCAGGATTTTTAAGCACACCATCTTGATGAATCCCAGACTCATGCGCAAAGGCGTTACCACCAATAACAGCCTTATTTTTAGGAACCGGAATCCCTGAGAAGCGTGAAACAAGCTCAGATGTTGCGAAGGTTTCATTAAGTACGATATCCGACGTCGCTTGGTAGTATTCTTCACGAATTTTAAGCGCCACCGCAACTTCTTCTAGTGCCACATTACCCGCTCGCTCGCCGATTCCATTGATCGTCCCCTCGACACGTCCCGCACCACCTTTAATTGCCGCCAAAGTATTTGCAGTCGCCATTCCAAGGTCATCGTGACAATGAGGGCTGAAAATGATGTCTCGGTCAGATGTGACATTTTCAATCAAGAATTTGAAGGTCTCATAGTATTCTGTCGGCGTTGTATAGCCGACTGTGTCTGGGATATTGATGTAGGTTGCCCCCGCATCCACCGCCGTCTGAACTGCTTTGAGGAGGAAACCTTTCTCAGTCCGCGTCGCATCTTCTGGTGAAAACTCAACAATATCAACGAGACTTTTAGCATAAGTTACATGTTCCGTGATTGAGGCAATAACTTCATCTGGTGTCTTTTTAAGCTTGTACTTCATATGTACCGGACTTGTCGCAATAAAGACATGGATCTGTGGATATTTGGCATTTTTCAGGGCATCATAAGCTGCATCAATATCTGATTTGACAGCCCGTGCAAGACCCGTAACTGACGTTTTCGTGAGCGTCTCCGCAATTTGCTTAACTGCTTCAAATGAATCAGGACTAGCTGCAGGAAAACCCGCTTCAATAGCTGAGATGCCCCATTTTTCAAGTTGCTTGGCAATGGCGACTTTTTCTTTGATTGAAAAGTTGACGCCTGGTGTTTGTTCCCCATCCCGAAGGCTAGTGTCTAAAAACTCTATTTTACGCATGATATTCTCCTTAAATTGTCTAATAATAGTTGATAAAAGAAAAGCGTCTCACTTATTAAGCAAGACGCTGAACCTGTCCTACTTGATGAATGAACGCCAAACAGGACACAACAGTAAGAGTCATCTCTTAGCGTGTGCCCTTCACCAACAATCGCAAGTTTGTGTTTGACGTTTTCATTCGATCAACCGTAGAACCTTTCTTATTTTTATTATATTCTATCGTTTTATATGACACTTGTCAAGAAAAAAGCAGAAAATTTTTGAATTGTTAGATAATTTCCAACTTATTTCGATTGCCTTACCAACTGCCAGAAGCACCACCACCTGATGAAAACCCACCTCCACCACCAAATCCAGTCCAAGTGTCATTACCAGAATTTGAATCAGAGCTATCATGATCAGCAAAAGCCGTTTGAGGTGCAGCTACTGGGTAGAGCAATGTGCCATAGTAATATCCGCGCCAGAATCTATCGTGTCTGAAGTTATCATTCATGTCATTAAAATCATGATAGCGTCTGCTAGGTTTCTTTTTCGTAATTCTAAGCGCCATCTCCTCTTGTTCCCGAGGTTGACGATCTTCCTTGTATTGTGCATCACCTTGCTTGACTAAAGCGTTATGCCATTTAAAATTGTCAAGGAACATCTGAACATTTTCAATCGTTGGTGGTAATTTTGTTTCATTAAAGGCATCTGCTAAACTTTCATCTGAAATAGATAAGCGTTCTTTTTCAGCGTAAAAGCCAAGTTCCAGCTCTAAAATTGATAGGACTAAGGCACGATTTTTGTTGAGATAGCGTTTTTTGGCAAATTTTCGCCAACTGTTTACACTAAAAAAACTGATGCCACCCCCTAATAAAACGATAACTGTTCCTAGGCCAAACGTTTTCAAATTTGCTAAGCGCTTAGCATGCGCTGCCTCTGACTTGGCAATTCGAACACCTAATGACTTAGCAAATGCCGCTTGTGACTGCGGTAACACAACATCTTGACCCACAAGCGCTATCATATTCTCTGTTATCGTCTCAATTGCCCCACCATAATTCTCTGCGCGTAGCATCCTTGTCACATTGTCCGTATAAACCCACTTTTTAATGTTGTTTTCATTGACATACTTAGTCTTTTCCCAGCCATCACCTAATTGAATGCGATACTCATGGTCTTTAATCGAAATGAGAAACAAGACCCCTAAGTTATGCTGACTATCACCTATTTGTTTTTTATTGAAAACATCGCGCGCATAATCTTCAACATCATCCCCATTAAGTGATTTAACCGTCATGATCGCATATTCCAGGTGAGCCATTTCACCCGATTTAGTCTGGCTGTTCGCAAGCTCACGCAACATCTCATTTAAATTTTGAACTTGTGACTGGTTTAAAACTTTCGCATCATCTTTGACATAGTTTGCCTCAGCATGAGCAACTGTCACACCAAAAATCATGACTAACATCGTCAACAGCACTAATATTTTCTTCATAATTCGTTCCTTTTTTGATTTTCTTTTTTTGATTTGTAACTCACTTATAGCTTTTGACACAGCGATAACATGACTATGATTACCTAAAGTTTAACAATTTCTCATGATAAACGCAACAATAAAAAAACTCCTCTTATTAACTTTATACGTTAATTGAGAGGAGTTTGCTTTCATTATTTTTATTTTCCTGGATAAACATCCTCAGAGAACCATTTTTCAGAGATTTTCTGGAATTCACCCGCAGTATGCAGTTCTTTAAATGCTTTGTTAATATTGTCAACCAATGTTTTGTCTGATTTGCGTGCACCAACTGCAAAATTTTCAGAATCATACCCAGTTGTCAGGATATTGTAGTCCTTAATCTCACCATTTTTAGTCAGATAATAATTGGCGTAAACATTATCAATCAACAAGCCGTCAATGCGGTCAGCCTTTAAGTCTAGTAAAGCTGAGTTAAAATCATCGTATAACGTCGCATCATTGTCTTTGACGATATCCATAAGAATCTTGGGCTGTTTGGTAAAGGCATCATAGCCTGAAGACCCTTGCTGAGCACCTAGAGCCTTGTTTTTCATACCTGCAACATCCTCAATTTTACTTGATTTTTTAGTCACGAGTACTTGTTCATTTTTCATATAGGGATTGGTAAACAGCACTTTTTTCTCCCGTTCTTGCGTCACGGAATAACCATTCCAAATAAGATCAATTGACCTATTTTTTAGCTCAGTTTCTTTCATATCCCAATCAATCGGCTGCATCTTCACTTTGACATCATATTTTTTAAAGACAGCATTGGCGAGATCAATATCAAAACCAATATTTTTCCCGTTCTCATCTTTAAATCCCATCGGAACAAAGGTATTATCAAAGCCAATCACGACTTCTTTTTTCTTCTGAATCTCAGGCCAACTGTCTTTTTCAGTCTTTTGACCACAAGCTGCTAATGTGACACAAGCTGTTAAAACAGCCATCATCCCTAAAAATTTTTTCAATTTCATTTACGTCATTTCTCCTAATATTATTTAACTAAAATCAATCTAATTTAGCATTAACCTTGATGATAGTATCCGCGATTTTCTCGGCAAAGTCCATATCATGAGTCACGACGATTTGCGTCATGCCCAATTTTTTATTTTCCAAAATAAGATTGGCGACTTGATCTCGCAAGGCGGGGTCAAGCGCTGAGGTTGGTTCATCATAACCAATAATTTTAGGATCAATCATCATGGCACGAGCCAGTGCGACCCGTTGTTTTTGTCCACCCGATAAGCTAAAAGGATAGGCATTTTTTTGCTCAATAACCTCTAAATTACTCAAAAGTTCCTCAGCTTTAGCAATTGCTACCTCTTTTGAGACTTGCATGGTTTTCATAGGTGAGAGAATAAGATTCTCTAATACCGTCATATGCGGAAAAAGCTGGAAATCTTGGAAAACAAAGCCTAATAGATTGCGAGTAATCAGTGCGTCTAACTCAACTACCTCACCGTCAAAAATCACTTGTCCGGCATCTATCGTTTCAAGACCTGCAAGCATTCTCAGCAAGGTTGTCTTACCGCCACCTGAGGGGCCAGCAATGGCGACAACTTCACCACTTGTGATAGTCAAATCAAAACCATCAAAAATCACTTTATCACCAAATTTTTTAGTAATATTTTTTAATTCTAGCATCTGACCTCCTATTTATAGTAATCAAAACGTTGTTCGATTTTCTTCGATAGAATGGTCAAAATACCAATAAAAATCAAATAAATCAAAGCTGCCATCATAATCGGTACAAGTGATACATCTCGACTCATGGCAATTTTACCTGCCCGCAATAAGTCACCAAGTCCGACAACATAAATCAAAGATGAGTCTTTGACAAGGGTGATGATTTCATTAAAGACTGACGGTAAAACAATTTTCACCACTTGTGGCATTTGAATGTATCGAATCGTCTGCCACTTGCTCAGTTTCAACACTTTTGCTGCCTCTAATTGACCATTGGGAACAGCCTTAATACCCCCTCGGAATATCTCAGCAAAATAAGCGGCGTAATTCAAAGTAAAGGCAAGTAGAGCTGCTGGAAAGCGTGGCAAAGTTGGGCCAACCATGGGGAGGGCGTAGAAGATGATAATGAGTTGTACCAAGAGCGGTGTGCCGCGCATGATCCAAACGTAAAGGTTAACAAACCATTTGACGATTGGAATCCTAAGTAGGAAAGCCAAGACCATGCCTAGGGGAATTGATAGGATAAGCGTTAAAATAAAGACTAGAACCGTTAATTTCAGCCCATCCAATAATTGTGGTAAAATTTCTGTGATATAGGACATATTCTCTCCATTTTGTAATATATTCAATTATATCATGATTTCTGAAAATTGTGACAGATTTTCTTATTTATCCTAAAATAGCTTTTCTTTAGAAAAAACAGAGGAAATATGGTAAAATAATGAGTATGAAAACTAAAAATAATTCTTTATGGCTTGTCCTCCTAGTGATAGCTTTTACAGCTATCACTGTGGGACTGGTCTTTGTC
Source organism: Pseudolactococcus chungangensis CAU 28 = DSM 22330 (assembly GCF_002441885.1). Lineage (GTDB taxonomy): Bacteria > Bacillota > Bacilli > Lactobacillales > Streptococcaceae > Pseudolactococcus > Pseudolactococcus chungangensis. The sequence continues at coordinate 37,544 of NZ_JXJT01000013.1, forward strand.
GCAAACAAACCTAGTAAAAGCTCAACGGCAGATAAACCTGCTGCTCAAGCAACAAACGGTATGCAAGTCTTCACTAAACTCGCCAAAGCTAAGAAATTTGATGCTACGAAAGTAAAAGAATTGAAAGTTGAAGAACTTAAAGCTGGAAACGGCGATGTGGTTGCTGAAACTGACACGATTAAAGCTAACTACACTGGTTGGAACGCTAAGGGTGTCATCTTTGACTCAACTAAAAAATCTGCAGATGCACCACTTGCGCCGATCGAGTTTCCATTAACAGGTGTTATTCCTGGTTGGACAAAAGGCTTGTCTGGTAAAAAAGTGGGCGGTATCTACAAATTGACAATCCCAGCAGATATGGCTTACGGTAACCAAGCACCATCAGCTGAAACATCTGGCCCACTTGAATTCGTTGTCGAAATCATTTCTAAAAAATAAGATCCCCGACGTTTCAAAATTAAAATGACAGGTTAGCTATCCGCTAACCTGTCATTTTTAATTTCACTTACTCATTCAAAAGAAATGAATAAAAATCCCAGCGATAGAAAAATAGATAAAAACACTGGTTAAATCTGACATGGTTGAAATAAAAGGTCCCGAAGCAACAGCAGGGTCGAACCCTAACCGATCCATAGCAACGGGAATCAAAGAGCCTGCTAAATTTGCAACGGTAATCGCACAGAACATGGCAACACCAACCGCGAGGCCAAGAATCATATTGCCTTTCCATAGACTGACCACGAGAAAAACTGTCAGACCGGTCACTGCTCCAGTCACTAACCCCGTCGCAATTTCTGCCAAAATCAAACTAAAGAAGGACCGATTACCCTCATCATTGAGTGATATTCTACGAACAGAGACTGCGAGGGACTGCGTCCCAGCATTCCCGGCTGTTCCGGTAATCAAACTGATAAAAATTGCCAGAACAGAGGCCTTGCTCACCAAGCCATCAAAGTGGTCAATCAGACTTGCCGTTCCCATTCCCAAAAATAAGAGTGCGACAAGCCAAGGTAAGCGTTTTGCGGCAGACTGAACTGGATTTTGATTGACATTATCTGTATTAACACCTGCCAAACCTGAGTAGTCACTTTGCGCTTCATCATCAATAACGTCGATGATGTCATCGACAGTAACAATTCCCAACATGATATTATCATGGCTAACAACTGGTAATGCAAGCAGGTCATAATCCCTAAAATAGCGAGCGACTCGTTCTTGTGGCTCTTCAACATCAACTTTAATAATATGTTCATTGACAATATCTGAAATCAATGTGTCATCATGAGAAATCAAGAGACTCCGTAAAGAAATCACCCCCAGGAGTTGTTTGCCATTATCCAACACATAGACATAATAAATCGTTTCCGCATCTTCAGCTGTTGCTTTGATAACCGTCATGGCAGAGCTAACAGTTTGATTGGCCACAACAGCAACGAACTCCGTTGTCATCAATGAACCGGCAGTTTCCTCATCATAATGCATGAGGTTACGAATCTCAGTCACATTTTCTGGGGTCATCTGTGAAAAGATAGCTCTGCGTTCTCGTTTAGTCAGATTGGTTAAGATATCTGCTGCATTATCTGACGACATGTCATCAAACATCGCTGATAAATATTCAGGTGAAATTTCCTTGAGATAAGGTTTAATATCAACTTCATCAAAATCAATATTCTCAAAAATCTCTGACAATTCCTGAGGTGACAAAATACTATAAAGCTCTATACGCTCGTCATCTGCAAAATCCAGATAAAATTGCGTCTGATCATAAATATGGTGATCCAGAAAAGCTTCTCGGAACTCCCTAATTTCATTATGCTCTAGGAGTTCTTGTAAATTTTCGAAAACATCTTGTGTCATCAAATCTTCATTATTCATTTATATTAAGGACCCCTTTCTACGATTTCACTTCTTGTGATATCTTGAAACTCGACCCACGCTAGCGCTCTTACCAAACGAGGTCAATCACGAACTTTGGTCCGCTCAAAGTCTTTCCTATTTGTTAGTTGTATTACCAATTAAACAAATTAAAACTGTACATCAACCATAAGTTGATGTACAGTTTTAATTACTTTGTACATTGGCCTATCGTTGAACTTTAGCACTATACGGCGTAAGAAAAATTCTAGCTACATTGACATTGACCTTCCCGATCACATCTGTTTAACCTGCTTGGCGTCTCTCGACATTTCGCGGCTGTAGCATATTTCCAGTATAGGAGCCTCATCTAACAATGATTGTATTTGAAACAAAGTATAGTTAACTATACTCTGAAAAAATGGGCAACTCATGCATTTTAGGTATTAGGTCTAATACATAGACCTTTGTGTCTTATCTGACTACCTAGATACCTTTTTATTGTATCACTTTCCATTCTGCTTGGCTAGATATTTACATGAGAAAATTCATTTTTTACTGAAATAGAATATGTTTGGCTACCGTTCAGAGCATTTGTCATCCCTTGAAATATCATGACAGTATTCGCATTCTCACCTCTTTACTAACCCTTGTTTTATCAAGTTTAAAAATAAGGGCTATTTTCAAAAAAACTTAATTTAACTACTGATCCACAAGCATCATCTCACTGCCACTTCCTAAAAGAAATTAGTTTGAGACCTCCTAACAACACTACCGCAATCAAAAATATCAAACATCATTTTTTGTGAAAAAGGATTCTCTAAATGATAATCTAAGTGAAGTGATTATCTAAAACTGTCGACACCATAAAAATGGATTCACATAGACAAAAAAACTCTCGCTTACAATGACGAGAAGTCCTTTTGGTGATTAACATTCTTTTAAGTCTATTCTAAAAGTAACCGCATATCCCGCGGTAATGATGATTCTAACACAATCATTTCATCTGTAAATGGATGTTTAAAACTAAGAAAGTGACAATGCAAAGCTTGACGTGACATCTTATCACGCTTGCCCCCATATAAATCGTCTCCCAATAAAGGCGCACCCAAATGCGCGAAATGAACCCGAATTTGGTGCGTCCGACCTGTATGTAGTTGAATATCTACTAGAGTAAAATGTGGCTGTGAGCGAACAATCTCGTAAGATGTATGTGCGAATTTAGCAGTTGGATGTTCGACATCTACTACTGCACGCTCAATAATTGACCCCTCTTTACGACCAATTGGCAGTTGAATTTCAGCAGATTGTTCAAGTTTCTCCGATGTATGGACTAAAGCAAAATAGCGCTTCGTCACGCTTTTTTTCTGTAACATCTTATCTAGCAAACTGTGAGCATAACCGTGTTTAGCAAAAAGCATGAGACCCGATGTATCTTTATCTAGTCTTGTAACCACGTGTACTTTTTGGTTTTCATAATCTTGTGCTTTTAAATAGCCGGCAACATAATTACTCATCGTACTATCTGGATAATTCACCCCAGTGACACTAGCAACCCCTGCGGGCTTATCAAGTACAAGAAAATGGTCATCTTCATAGACAATAGTCAAGGGCATTTCTTGCTGTTTCAAGGTCACTGTGGCTGTTTCAGCAGGAATATGGATACTTATGACTTCGCCCTCAGATACGCTATAAATAGCGTTTTGTTTGACACCATTGACCCATAAATCACCACCGTCAAACTTGATTTTAGCTAATAAATTTTTAGAAATACCGTGTTGTTTGAGCAAAGTTTTTAATAAGATACCGTCTTGCATCGCATTGACTGTGAAATCGAATCTCATTTGACTTCACCAATGAAGGAATTTTTGACACGGTGCCAGAAACCAGTATGCCTCCCATTGACAAAGGAAATCTCGCCGCCGTCCAGACTATATGTCACAGAAGCGATTTGATCATAAAAATATTCTAGCTGATCCACCGTTAATAAATAATCATCAGCATTTTCAAGCTCAATCGTGACTGTATCTTTTTCAGCAATAATCATCGGTGCCCCCAGTGTGCGGTAGACCAGATTATTCAGAGAGGCAACCTCCGTCACTTGAAAGGCGTGAACCCGAGGATGCATGACCGCGCCACCAATTGACTTGTTATAAGCTGTTGAACCTGTCGGCGTTGAGACAGACAAACCGTCACCGCGGAATTTTTCAAAAAGAAAATCTGAAATCTTGACATCCGCGACCAAGGTCTTGGAAGCTCGCTTAATAACTGATTCGTTCAAGGCTAAATGCGTCTTGAGACGACCATCAGTAAAATGAATTTGTACCTTCAAGAGTTGGTATTTGAAGGCTTCTTCTGGTTTTTCATTTTGAATTGCTGCAACGACCTGTTCCAATTCATGCTCTTGAAAGTCTGCATAAAAGCCTAGGTGGCCGGTGTGAACACCAATAAATCGGACTGTTTCTAATTTTGATTCATAATAATGAAGTGCTGCAAGTAGCGTGCCATCGCCACCGACAGAGATAATAATCTCTGGATTTTCTTCATCAAAAATAAACCCGGCTTCTAGGCATAAAGCTTCCAATGCTGATGCAATGGCCTGGGTTTTTTTATAAGCATTCTTAACAATCCAAATCTTTTTACCAGTTGTGTTCTTCATCAAAATCATCCCGATTTTCTACACCATCATCAACTTTACGCCGTGATGGATTAAACAAAAGCTGAGCTTCTTGAATTTCTTCTCGAATGGTACTCATTTCTTCGTCTAAAGCATAAGCAATTTTAGCTGAGACAGCTAAACGTTTCCGAAGTTCATCAGGAAAAGCACCTTGATATTTATAATTAAGCGAATGTTCAATTGTCGCCCAAAAATTCATAGCCAAGGTCCTAATCTGAATTTCTGCCAATATATGTTTTCGACCGTCAACCATTTCAACTGGATACTCAATAATCACATGATAACTGCGATAGCCCGATTCCTTTTGATTATTGATATAATCACGTTCTTGAACAATTTTAAAATCTTTACGCTGGCGCAACAAATTTAATACTTCTTCTACATCTTCTACAAATTGCACCATCACGCGCACACCTGCAATATCTTGCATTTCTGCAATATTCTCAGGTTTAAATCCGCGCAAACGTGCCTTGTTCTTGATAGATTCAGCAGGTTTGACACGACCCGTCACAAATTCAATCGGCGAATGACGATTTTGCTTTTGATATTGTTTACGCGCGCCACGTAGTTTAATTTTAAGTTCTCCGACCGCTTGAATATACGGATCAAGAAAGGCTTCCCAGTTAAATTTTTCTGTCATAATGTGGTCTGGATAGCGCATTTTTACTAGATATGACTTGATTGCTGACATTTCTTATCAAGCTATTCTGAACTCATGACATGACTTGTGAAACAGCTAGATAGATACAGACGCTGTCTGTGTCCTTCAATCACAAATGACTAGCTCTAAATTCCCCCATATCCTAGTGGTAAAACTTGCTATCTCTCCTTTTTTAGTACAATAAATTCAATATTTCTTACTTATTTTACCATAAAATAAATACAAGCGCCAACGCCGGAGTACCCTTTCAAGCGCAGACAATCTAACGAATTAACTAAGACAATTAAGGCTTAAGCTTGAATTTGAAAGGAGCCCGATACACCCTACAGTTCGCGCAATGCGTCAGTTTACCTGATACAAGCTATAATGGTAGTTGACAAAAAAGCTAACAAATTTTAAAATAGCTCTAAACTACTATTTATCGGTTTTTTTAGATAATACCCAATTCAACCCTAAACCATAAAAAAGAGGAGTGCCATGCAAACTAATCTTGAAATTGAATATAAAACATTACTCAGCTTATCCGAGTTTGATCAGCTAGGTAAACGGTTTAGCCACATTGCCCCCGTCCGCCAAACCAATCATTACTTTGATACACCTGAGCTTGGATTACGAGGCAATAAATTATCCTTACGCATTCGCACTTTTGATAATGCAGCTGAAATGACGCTCAAAATCCCACAAAAAGTTGGTAATTTAGAGCATAATATCGCTTTGACCTCAGAAGAGGCTATGGCGATTTTAGCGACCAAAACACTCCCTCAGAACTGTGTCAATATCCAAAGCATCCTTGAGATTTTAAAAAGCTACGAGATTAATCTCTCTGATATTCATGTTCTAGGCTCGCTCACAACAACGCGACGCGAATATAAGACCAATATTGGTCTCATGGCACTAGACAAAAATGAATATTCAGGTAGATTGGATTACGAATTGGAATTAGAAGTCGCCGATGCACTAAGTGGCGAAAAAAACTTCAATCATTTTTTAAAAGACAATCAGATTGAATATCGTTACGCCCGTAGCAAAGTGGTCAGATTTTTAGAATCTATCGGTAAAATGTCTTAAATTTATAAATAACATCAAAATAACACCTTTCCTTCCCTAACCCCTTTAACAGAAGCGTTGCGATCGTTTTCTCACTTATTTCCATATCAAATTACTTTAGTATTAGCCGATATTCTGGTAAAATAATAGTAGTATATACATCGAAAAACTTTTTTTCTATTCCCTTCTCTTTGACACGCTATATCTTAGGGCAGTGACATGGTTCATCTGCCTTATTGATATACTCGTTTAACCAAAAAAGTAATACACTTTCGACTTTTTTCAGTTAAACGAGTATAACTAGCTTAAACATTTTATTGGAATTTTATACTTTTTCAGATGACAGACTATTAAGAAATTCAGGTATGATCATGACAAGTGAAATCCAACACTACTTTACACTATTTAATGACGATTTCAGCTATTTTGAAACAGAGCTACACGACTGGTTCCTAAACCCCGTTGTTACACCAAAAACGATAAGAAAAATTCGTGACACCTACCAATTAACTAAAGATGTCACGACTTATAATGCCGTCCTTGACCGAGTTTATAAGGCTACTTTAGATTTTCTGACTGTCAGTTTTGCTGGGCGACATACAGGACGTCGTTTCCTTCTCGCACTTCAAGCTGAAATGGTTGGCAAAACCCCACTTGATTATAATAATCAAGTGCTTTTCAAAATCCTACATCAAATCGACTTCAGCATCTCCGATTTTGTCAAACATTTTCCCTACGCTAGGGCAAGCCTAGTACGTAATCAACGTAATTTCCATTCAGAAAAACTAAGCACGCTACCGACAACTTTCATTTACTTTAAAGACGATGCCATCAAAATCGAGCAACGCCCGCAAAGTCAAATTTTTGATTATTTAGATCAAAAAGCAGTTGAACTTTAAAGTTCAACTGCTTTTTTTATCTCTTCATTTTTAACTTCTTTTATCGTTTCTTGAAAAGCACTTGAAAAATCTCGATTCAACTGATCAAATTCAGAAACCTTAACAGCTTTTACAAAATGCAAATCCATCAATTTAGGTACAACCTCGTCAAGCATTGCCGTATCGATATACAAAAGTGCGTAACGAGCTTTTTTACTGCTATAACTCAAATCTCCAAATCGACTTAGCTGACGCACATATTTATAACTACTGTAAAAAACATAAATGGCAGTCCTACCTACAATATCAAGCGGAGGAATCGCCGTCTTTTCAAACTCAGTGGTGATGGCCATGGTGACCTCCTTTCTTTAAGGGAAGATTTTCGTCAACAACAATTGCATCAGAAATCACACCCGAAATCGCCTTAGCTAAATCAGAAAGCGACATCTGCACATCATTTTCTGCTATTTTATACTGGTAAATGGTATCAGTCATCAAGATTTCCTGCTGCAAAGCGCGAATTTCTGGTCGGTAGGTGATGTAAGCTCTGTTTTCTTCTAAGGTCTGTAATTTTTGTTGTAGCGCAGCATCTGATTCAAAGGCTAGCTTTCGAGCCTTAAAATCAGCCACTACAGTCAATTTTATGAAGGCATCTGACACCCTATCCGCCAGCTCATCTAATTCTATTATTTTTTCATCAATTATCAACATTAGTTTCATTATATCAAAAATTGGTGATTCTGACCAACCATCAAAAGAGTTTGAGACAAAACTTGTCAAACAACCTGATGATTCATTGAAAACAATACATCATCGGTAAAAATAAGTTGTTGTCGTGATAAACTCGTGTTTTTTCAGCGAATAATACACAAAAAGAGAAAAGTAACCAAGCAAGGTTACTTTTCTCTTTTAATGACTGAGGCCTTTTATCCCAGCATCTCTTCATATCTCTTATTTTAAATCATTACGATTCATGATTTCATCAATAAAACCGTATTCTAAAGTTTCTTCTGCTGACATCCAACGATCACGTTCAGCATCTTTATGGATTTTACTAATCGTTTGACCAGAATTTTCAGCCAAAATTCTTTCCAATGTTTTACGAGTTCTTGACAAGTGGTCAGCAACGATTTGCATATCTGTTTGTTGCGTACCGCCACCAGTACCACCCATTGGTTGGTGAATCAAGTATTCAGCATTCGGCAACATGAACCGTTTACCTTTAGCCCCTGAAGATGCGATAATTGTTCCCATAGACGCAGCAACGCCCATGACAATTGTCTGAACATCTGATTTGATGAAATTCATCGTATCTACAATCGCAAGACCTGCAGAGACTGACCCACCAGGTGAATTGATATAGAGATAAATGTCTTTAGTTGAATCTTGTGCATCTAGGAATAAAAGTTGCGCAATGACTGCATTAGCCATATTGTCTTCTACTTCACCTGTCAACATAATGATTCTGTCTTTCAAAAGACGTGAGTAGATATCATACGCGCGTTCACCGCGGCTTGATTGTTCAATGACTGTAGGAATGAGTGCCATGTGATTAACTCCTTTATTTTCTTTATTATGAATTCTATTATAGCGCATTGGTCAAAAATGGTCAAAGATTTAGACCGCATGCCGTACCTGCGTTATGCTTTCCTTATTATAGCAAAAGTCATCCTTTTTTTCCGATACAAAGTCCGTTTGACCCCTAGAAAAAAAACGCTGAAAGCAGCGTTTTTATTTTAAACATTAATAATCAGTAATTTCTCACGCGTCATTGATTCAATCGTTCGAGAAATGCCATGCACGCCCATGCCTGAATTTTTAACACCTAAGAATGGAAAATGGTCAGGGCCACGTTCTGTCCGGCCGTTAATTTGGACAGAACCCGCCTCAATTTTTTCAGCAATGGCAACAGCACGTGAAAAGTTTTGTGTAAAGACTGATGCCTGCAAGCCATATTCAGAGGCATTGGCAATCTCAATGGCTTCGTCGTCTGATGCCACACGAATAATCGGCAACACTGGACCGAAAGGTTCTTCCCAAGCCAAACGCATATCTGTCGTCACATGATCAAAGAGGGTCGGATAAATCAAATTATCTTCACGCTTATTGCCAACAAGTAACTCAGCACCTGCAGCAATGGTATCTGTAATGAGACCTTGGACGTAATCAGCCGCCCCTTCGTTAATCAATGGTACAATAACAGGGTTATCTATCGGCATGCCGACTGAGAGTTTTTCTACTTCCACTTTCAATTTTTCAGAAAGTTCATCAGCCACAGTAGCATGGACCAAAACGCGCTTAATCGCTGTACATCTCTGACCTGAGTAGCTAAAAGCGCCACTCATGATTTCAGATACGGTCTTATCAATATCCGCATCCTCACAGACGATAGCTGGATCCTTACCACCCAACTCAAGAACCATCGGTTTCATGGTTGAAAAGCTCGACAAATGACGCCCAGTCGTCGCACCACCAGTAAATGAAATCATGTCAATCCCATCATGTTCGCTAACGTAATCGCCAATGTCTGAGCCCTTACCAGTGATTAACTGCAAAATATCCGCTGGAAAACCAACTTTGTCGAAAGACTCAATGAGTTTCACTGCAGAAATTGCACCTTGTGTCGCTGGTTTAAAGACAACGGCGTTACCGGCGATTAATGCGGGTGCGAGTTTCGCAACGGATAAATTAACCGGATAGTTAAAAGGAGAAATCGCAAGCACCGTCCCAAGAGGAATCCTTTTGATGATGGCGAATTTATTTTTAGAGCCTCCTGGGTAGTTGGCACCTGACATCGCAGCATCATTAGTATGAATGAATTCTTGTACGGTATAACGGATGAATTCGGCCGTTCTTGTCACTTCTTTCACCGCATCATTCCAGGTTTTACCGACTTCCCGCATAATCATCTGAGCAATCTCTTCTGCATCTATTTCTAGTTGATCCGCCCATTTATTTAAAAGGTCTGCCCGTTTAAATAAATCAGTATCTGCCCAAACTTTTTGCGCTGCTTTTGTGGCAGCGATAGCTACATCAGCCTCTTCTTTTGAAATAGCTTGAACACGACCAATAACACTTTGGTCATATGGACAGATAATCTCAATCAAATTACCGGAAGTAGACTGGACAAATTGGCCACCAACATAATACTTATAATTTGTAATTTCACTCATAACTTCTCCTTTGTACTTACCTCTAAAACAAAACGGCATCTAAACACTGTTTATTTTTCGGTATTAGTAGCTATTGTAAAATATTTCACAGAATTTGTCAACTGAATTTTCTGAAAATAATAAACTTTTAAATTAACGACTTCTGTCCCAATAGTTTTCTAGACGATGCATTCTCTATCTTTGAATGATAGCTTTATTTTTTCAAAATAATACGAAATCGGTAAAATCACACTTGTTAATGAAATAAGAGGCAGGGATACAATAGCCCTGTCTCTTCTATTACTTATATTTCCCATGTGCTATGTGCTACACGACATGTCTATCCCCTGTATCAATCTTCACCCTTAAATGCCTGTTCCCGCAATTTTTGCAAGCGATTTTCCCGTTTTTTTGTCAAATCACGAACGGCACCACGTGGGATAATATCTTCATAAGAAACCTGACTTTCAGCGCTCTGTCCATCAAACTGTTTCAAATAATCCATGACCTCCCGTACAATGGCAGTTGGTGTTGAGGCACCAGCAGTTACCGCGACTGTCGCATCTTCTGGCAACTGTGTTAGCCATTCTGGCTTAATCTCCGATACATCTGCCACACGGTGAGCAGGCACACCTGCTTGATTTCGAGAGACTTCTGCTAGGCGATTTGTATTATTCGAACGTGGGTCACCAACGACGATTGTTAAATCACACCCGACCGCCTGCTCAGCAACAGCCTCTTGACGTTCAGATGTTGCTTGACAAATATCACTATGTGCCACGACTTGCGGAAATTTCTCATGCACCGCTGCCATGATATCCGACACATCCCACATGCTCATTGTCGTCTGATTAGTCATGAAAACTTTACCCGTTAGCTCGAGCGCTTCTAAATCTTGTAAATTAGACAAGAGATGAATACGGTCTGGATCAATCCCTAATACGCCTTCTGGTTCCGGATGTCCTTTCTTGCCAATGTAGATGACCTCATAACCATCTGCCAAGCGTTTCTTGACAATTTCATGCGTAATCAAAACATCAGGACAACTCGCATCGACTACCGTTAAGCCTTTTTCAGCGGCTCGCTGTCTCACGGCGTCAGAAATACCATGTGCTGTAAAAATCACCGTCCCATGGTCAATAGTCTCTAAAATCGCTAGGCGGTTTTCACCGTCTATCGTCTGCACCCCGATTTTTTCGAAACTTTCCGTCACATGGTGGTTGTGCACAATCATGCCTAAAATATAAATAGGGCGCGGTAAATCTGGACTTTTCGCAACATTCTTGGCAATAACCATAGCGTCGATAACACCGTAACAATAGCCCATAGGCGTGATATGTTTAATCTTCATAAAATTTTTTTATACCCGTTTTCGTTTTTTGATAAGCCGAAAATTTTTTTAAGCTGTATAATAGTATTATAAACTATTTCCTAACATTTTGGAGGACACTGACATGTCAAAAATTTACGACAATATTACAGATTTAATTGGCGATACACCCATCGTCAAATTGCATCATGTCGACGACGACTCGGCTGATGTTTATCTCAAGTTAGAGGCCTTTAATCCTGGCGGATCTGTCAAAGACCGTATCGCCTTGAACATGATTCGTGCCGCTGAGGCTGATGGTTCCCTCAAACCTGGCGGCACCATCGTAGAACCAACTTCTGGGAACACTGGGATTGGACTCGCTTTCGTTGGCGCAGCACTTGGCTACAAGGTCATCATCGTCCTCCCTGAAACCTTCTCAATCGAACGCCGTCGCCTCATCCAAGCTTACGGCGCAGAACTCGTCTTAACCCCTGCTGCTGGTGGCATGGGCGCTGCCATTGCCAAAGCCAAAGAACTGGCTGAAGATAACGGCTACTTCTTACCCTTACAATTTGAAAACCCAGCCAATCCACGCATTCACGAAGAAACAACCGGCCCTGAAATCATCGCCGCCTTTGGCGAAAATGGTTTAGATGCCTTTGTGGCAGGTGCTGGCACTGGCGGCACTATATCAGGTGTGTCACATATCCTCAAAAAAGCTAATCCGAATATCGGGATCTATGTCGTAGAAGCTGATGAATCAGCGGTCTTTTCTGGTGAGAAACCGGGACCACATAAAATTCAAGGCATCTCACCAGGTTTCATCCCTGGCACACTGGATACCAAATCTTACGATGAAATTATCCGTGTAACCTCTGACGATGCCATTGCTGCTGGTCGTGTCATTGGCGGACAAGAAGGCTTCTTGCTCGGCATTTCAGGCGGTGCAGCTGTTCACGCAGCCAAACAAGTCGCCAAGAAACTCGGCAAAGGTAAAAAAGTGCTAGCTGTCGCCCCTGACAATGGGGAACGCTATCTCTCTACTTTCCTTTATGACTTTGGAGAGTAAACTTGTCAATTAAAGTTATTAAAACCGCCTCATTTGGCGTTTTTTTGTGGACTGAAATGGCCTATTCCCTTTTTTAATTTTTAGTGATAACTCGTACAAAAAAGCAAGCAACCTCAGGTGAGGTCACTTGCTTTTAAATTGAATTTTAGTACATTGTTGTGACTAGCCTAGGTAATCTTACTAGATTGTCAATCTAATTGGATGGCTAAAGCGGGACGAACCGGCTGGCTGACGTACACACCAGCAAAGTCTATGCTGCCATCAAAGACCGCACCCACATCATAACAGTTGCCACCGGCCGACCGAAGCCAAAAGTAAGGGTAGTTGGCATCAATAGCTGTAAAGTCTAACAAAGTACTGTAATCCCCTGTGGCGCTAAACGTGCTTTTATCCAGACTTTGGATATCGCCAAAGCTTAAAGCAAAGGCTTGTTGTTTTAGAGTTGTTAAAGGTGTCAAAGAAGTTGGAAAACGATTATCTGTACAGTAAGGCTGCCAATCTTGCCAGTACCAGTTATTGTAAGCTAGTGAGGTACCGCTATTTGGGCCAAGGCCAGCATTCTGATAACGTGACCAATTCGGTAAATCTAAATCAACGGGGAGGACGTAATTGCTGTTAATTGGCGAGATAGCCGTGTTATAGTAGCTGTCAATCACGGCTTTGAGATGACTTTCACCATAACCTGTTGAGGTCGAATCATCGTGGAAATATGGACTAGTACTATTTGTTGCTGTGGTGTCAAACTGTACATCAATACTGCCATCACCAGTTTCTTGGTCAGTTAGGGCTTGTTCTTTGATGATGAGTGTTTGATTGTCATTAGTAGCATCTGTATCCATATCTGCTTTTAGAATGCGCCACCAGCTATTAGAAAGCCAGACCCTATCAAATTGTGTGCCAAGCGTCCCATCGTCATGGCCTGCTAACTCTACAATCGGTAAGCCCCATTTCGCATAGAGCGTGATATCTGCTGTAATTGGGGTGTCAAAATCGAAAGGCGTTGTCAATGCCTCATCTGTATACCAACCTTTCAAAATAAAATCATGTGCTGATGCATCCCCAGCAGCTGTGACGTTTGGTGTGGCATCATCTTTTGCTGGATCAGATGGTTTTGAAACCGTGTCACCATGATTCACTGTTGCTGATGGTACATCTGAACCGCCATTACTTTCAAATGTCACAGTGTATGTTTTAGGCGTTGTTTTACCATAAAAGGTTTTGTCACCTTTGTCATCTTTGGCGATACTTGTGATGACATCACCTGTACAATCCTTATTGTCATACCAGCCTGAGAAGATTTCAGTCACGTCTGTTGGAATTGGTAAGTAAGTCGTTTTGACACCTGCAATGTAGCCATCTGGCTTATACTTCTCACCTTTGACTTCTTTATCATTGATATAATAAGTAATCGTGAAGTTGTTAGAGACACCTGGCTCACCTTTGTCGCCCTCAAAATCACCCTCGGCGGCTAAGTGGAACACATGGGTTGTACCAGCCAGCTCAACCGCATGATTACGTACTTCATCACGATGATGATAGGTCTCTTCTGCCGCATTGACAGTTGTGGCGCTGCCCAGTCCTACGATAAGCAAGACTAATGCCAGTACATTTTTAGTGGCTTTACGATGTTTGATGGCGATAATAAGCACTGCTGCTAATACGCCCAGACCAAGCACCATCAAAACTGGGGTCATTTTTTCACCAGTTGACGGTAATGGTGTGCTAGTTTTTGTTGCTGTGTTAGTAGCACCTGTTGTTGGTAAGTTGCCTGTCGTTGGCAATGGTGTTGTCGTGACCGTGCCATCAGTTTTCCGACTGACTTGATACGTTTTCGCGTCACCCGCTTTTAGCGTGCCCACGTTAACCGTGACTTTTTTCATATCCTTATCGTGGAAGATCGTGGGTAAATCAG
>NZ_JXJT01000014.1 GCF_002441885.1 Pseudolactococcus chungangensis CAU 28 = DSM 22330
TTATTTTTCTAACTTAATTTTACAATTCGCGACTCATAAAAAACTCGCCCACTTTTCGCCCACCAAACGATATTTTATGACTTACAAGTCTTTCTATCCAAACTCCAGACATAAGAAAAACCCTTATCAAATAAGGGTTTCCTACCATCAAATTAACGACGGATTTCTTTAATACGAGCTGCTTTACCTTGAAGGGCACGCAAGTAGTAAAGTTTCGCACGACGGACTTTACCGTAACGTACTACTTCGATTTGTTCAACACGTGGTGTGTGGATTGGGAAGATACGCTCTACACCAACACCGTTTGAAATTTTACGAACTGTATAAGTTTCTGAGATGCCTTGACCTTTACGGGCAATTACAACACCTTCGAAAATTTGGACACGTTCCCGAGTTCCTTCGACAACTTTAGCGTGAACACGCACAGAGTCACCAGGACGGAAAGCAGGGATGTCACTGCGAAGTTGACCTTCATTGATAGCTTCGATTAATGGATTCATTATTATTCTCCTATTCTACTCATCTTAAGACTTACCTAAGTATTCGTGCCCTTAGCACACGCCTCAGCGGATGAGCGGTTTGTATGCGTCCATTACGCACCTATCTATTATACCAGAATACCTTGATTATTCAAGCATTTTGCTGAAATTAGTTTATCAACCTATCACAAATCAAAAATCTTACCAGGATTCAAGATATTTTCTGGGTCGAAGGCGCGCTTAATCGCCTTCATAGCCACCAACTCACTAGTTCCGATATATTTCTGAAAATATGGCTTTTTCAACAACCCAATACCGTGTTCTGCAGAAGGCTTGCCACCGACTTTTGCGACATAGGCATATAGCTCATCCAGATAAGCTTCAAGTTTTTCCGTCCATTCCTCATCCGTCAAATCGTTTTTGATAATGTTGGCATGGATATTACCATCGCCTGCATGACCGAAAAAGATAGCGGATAGATTCGCTGCTATTGCCATTTGCTTCAGCGCGATAATCGTTGGTGCTATTTGATTAACGGGAACAACCACATCCAGTGGTTCTTGGATACTCTCAAGTTCTACTGAGGAGACAATTGCCCCCCGAAGTTGCCAGACAGCATGACGTGTCTGCTCATCCTTCAAAATCAGAGCCTCGTCACTTAGACTTGCTAAATAGTCCAGCTCATTTTCTAGTTGCTGCTCAGCATTGCCATCCAAGGTAATGAGTAGAAATGCTTGACCCGATAAATCAGGGAAATTTAGCTGTAATGCGCGCTCAGAATAAGCCATACTGTCTCGCTCAAAAAATTCTAAGGTTGCTGGCACGAGACCTGATGCTAGGATTTCGAAGACTTTAGGAGATAACTGCATCAAACTTTCAAAGCCCAACAAAATATCTCGACTGAATTTCGGTTTAGGCTGAATTTTCAAATCAAGTTCAGTAATGACACCTAGCGTGCCTTCGCTGCCAATAAAAATATCTTTAAGATCATAGCCTGAGCTGTCTTTTCGGTTGATAGAACCGACTCGAAGTTTGCGACTATCAGCCAATATCACGCGCATCGCTCGAATATTGTCTCGAGTGACACCATATTTAACAGCTCGCATCCCACCTGCATTGGTCGCTGCATTCCCACCAATACTCGCTGCTTTACTCCCCGGGTCAGGTGCATAGAAGTAAGGAGTCTCCGCCAGAAATTCTGAGATTTCTGCAATTGTCACGCCCGCCTCAACAGTTAAGGTCATTGTTTCAGTATCCAGTTTAATGATCCGATTCATTTTTTCAAGACTCATTAAAACCTGATTGTTATCAGGGAAGGTCGCACCCGAAAGTCCCGTATGCCCACCAATTGTGATCAATTTCTGATGATTTTTTCTGACTGCTTGCATCAACTCAACTACATCTTCTTGCGATGTTGGAAAATAAATCGCAGTCGCTTGACCAATTTCTCCAGTCACACGGTTAGTCAAATAATTTTCTGAAATCTCCATCAAATATCCTCTTTCTCAAGTAATCCAACAACTTCTGTCAAACTTTTTACCGTATAATCTGGTTGTGCAACTTCACTTTTAGCGTCATTTTTACGATTGATCCAGACAGATTTCATACCAACTGTGTTAGCACCTAAAATATCGGTAAATAACTGGTCACCTACCATGAGGCTTGTTTCTCTATTCGCTTGGGCACGGGACAAAGCAAAATTAAAAAGTTCTGGCGCCGGTTTTCCCTGACCGAAATCTCCAGAAATAATCACTTTCTTAAAGTATTTTCCTAGTTTTGGTGCTTTTTCTAATTTCAATTTCTGTAAAGAAGGCGCTCCATTAGTCAAAAGAACTAATTGATAACGCTCATACAAGGCATCCAAGGCGGTGTAAGTATCCTCATAAGGCACTGAATTTTCAGTTCTAATGACAATAAACATCAAAGAAATTAACTTGGCCAATCGGTTATCCGAAATACCCACGTCTGCCAATACCATGGTCCAAACTTGCTGACGATAAGCCCTGACGACTTCAGATAACTCAGGGAACCGTAGGGTCTCATCTGTAAACTCTCCCCATAAAGCTTCAAAAGGGCTGATGCCAATCTGTACTGTAAAATCATAAATCGCATAGGTATCAAAAAGCATTACTGCTCGACTTTTAAGGGCTACCTCAAACTCTTGTGCCTGAACCCTTGGGTATTTACTGACCAAAAAAGCAGTCGTCCTATCTATCGCTAATTGAACCGCCTGCTCATCTGACAATAAAGTGTTATCCAAATCGAAAAAAATTGTTTTAATCGTCATCTTATCTCCATTGAACTACTATACTACCGACTTAATTCAAAGCTCTACAACATCACGTACACTACCGTCCACATCAATGAAATATCGCTTCATATTTCCTAAATCATAATAAACATCAACCAAACCATTTTTTAAAAATGGTACAGGATTCAGGCGTAGGGGCTGACTTTTAAAAATGTAATCTGTACCATTGATTTTAGCTGTGCATGTTAATCTTGTCAACCTATTATTATTAACAGTGCGTGCTGTCCCCTGAAAATCAATCACCTCAGCACTCATTTTAATACCTTGTTCTTTTAACCATTTATTTTTAACTTTTTGGTGCTTAGAGTAACCAATAAGAAGTAATCCTATCATGAAAATAAAGAGACCAGAACCACCAAAAACCGCTAAAAAGATAAAACGAAAATCGCTGATTGCGGATATATTTTCAGTATAAACACCATTAATGTCAATACCGTCCATTGGGACAAGTTGTATAACCGTCGCTACGATTATAAAAATAAAGCCAACCAGCATAGGTATTAAGCCAATCCACCATGTCTGATATATAAAGCTTTTTTTCTTCATCGTTTCCCTTCTCCCATGTCTCAAATAAAAATAACCCCATTGTTAGCAACGAGATTATTATATCATAAACTTGTATTTTTATCAGAACCCACCTAAATCAATTGCCTTGTACCTAGGCTCGATACCCTCTGCCTTCAAGTAAACGGCCAATGGCACTAAGTCTTCTGCTTCATACCGTTCACGATAAGTTGCGATTACTGCCTTGTCATGAATCTTTTCATCTAAAACAAGCGCTTCAACTGGAATTGGTCTGTCACCAGAGATTTTAGCATCTATCAAGACAGTTTTACCTTTGGCAATATCTGCTAATGCTGTATCAAAGACAGATTTAGCATCCCCTATACTTGTTAAAGTATAACCTTTTGCCCCCATACCTTCCGCAATTTTCGCAAAATCTACCCCCATGAACTCAACACCGATGTAGCCGGAGTTTGTTTCTTCTTGCTCATCTTTGATAAAGCCAAACTGGTTATTGCTGAAAACAACGTTGATAATCGGTAGCTTGTACTGAACTTCTGTGGCGAGGTCTTGCATGACCATATTAAAGCCACCATCACCCGCTAAATTCCAGACTTGACGCGCTGGAAAGTCAAGTTTAGCAGTCAAGGCACCCGGGATGCCAATCCCCATGGTCGCAAAGAGATTAGATGTCCGCCACAGTTGTTTGGGATTGAGGTGTAAATGGCGAACTGAAGTTTGCGTCACATCACCGACATCAATTGAGAAAATAGCATCATCTTCGGCGTGGGTATTGATTTGATGATAGACTTGATAAAGCTGCAAATCCCCTTCTGTTTTAGTCTCAAGTTTGTGAACGTAATCATTCCAATTTTTAATGTTGGCGAGATTGGCACGCCACCAGCCTGTTTCTGGTTTTTCTTTGGTCAACTTCGTCAACTCACGAATGGCTTCACCTGCATCACCTAAAATCGTGACATCATTATAATTACGCTTACCGAGATTAGCAGGATTGATGTCAATCTGGATGAAGTTTTTGACATTTTCAAAAAGGTTAGTGACTTCTGCAAAAGGATAATTATTACCAACAAAAACGACTGTCTCAGCATTTGGAAATGCTTCATTAGCTGGCTTAGTTGCCACGCGATTAGCAGAACCTAGCAGAGCTTCAAAATTAGCATCAAATTCATCAAAATTGATGCCTGTCACTGCTACTGGTGCTTTGATTTTACGGGATAGGTCAACGATATCTTGACCTGAACCTCGTATGCCAATGCCAGCATAGATAATTGTTTTCTCAGATGCGTCTAGTATCTGAGCAGCCGCCTCTATGTCCCCAAAATGCAGGGTAGGATTTGGAAATGTTCGGTGCGCATTCGCTGCAGAATAAAACGGTTTAGCTGGAATATCAAAGGTCCCTAGATTGACTGGTAATTGGACAACAGCGACACCATTTTTGGCATAGGCTTGACGAATAGCCTCATCAATGACATGAGGGATTTGTTCAGCAGTTGTAATTGTCCGATTATAAATGGCAACATCCGCATAAATTGGATTTTCGTTCATTTCTTGGAAAGTATCCATGTTCATCCCATTAGTCGCAAATTGCCCCACAATTGCTAAGACAGGTACATGATCCTCACGTGCATCATATAGACCGTTCAGCAAGTGAGTACCTCCAGGTCCTGCTGATCCAAAAGCAACACCGATATGCCCCGTATATTTAGCATGCATAGCTGCTGCTAGTGCGCCAACTTCCTCATGACGCACTTGAATATAGTCAATCTTATCTTTTTCATGCAATAAAGCATCCATCAAAGAATTGATAGAGCCACTGGGAATCCCATAGATGTGTTTCACACCCCATTCTTCTAAAACTTTTACGGCTGCAACACCTGCATTAATTTTATCCATTATTCTAGCTCCTTCTTACTAAGTTACTAATCAAACTAATAACTCATTATCTAAGTCAACATGACATCCAAAAATGTGAAAGCGCTTAATTTTTTTATACTTTTATTATACAACTTATTATTTATGAGATAAAGAAAAAGGTCCGAAAATCGGAACCTTTTCTAATATCATATAGTAAAACTTAATTTTCAATAAAATAGATAACAAGTGCCAAAATTGACCCTATCAAGGAAATACTCCAAAAAAAGAAATCAACACGCCACTCTGACCAAGGCTTACCATGCCCCGAAATGCCACCAAGTTCAAAGTGATGATGAACAGGCGTCATTCGGAAGATACGTTTACCATGTGTGACTTTAAAGTAAGTCACCTGCATCATCACACTAACGGTCTCAAAGACATAGACAATCCCTATCAAAAGCAAAGTCCACTCAACATTTAAAATAATCGAAATGATACCGAGTAAACCACCAAGCGCTAAACTTCCGACATCCCCCATAAAAATCTTAGCCGGTTTATGGTTGAAGATGAAAAAACCAAGTAAACTACCAATAACATCAACGATTAAAATTAACACATCAAAACGATTTTGGTGTACGGCAATCACTGCATAGGCAAGCAGAGAAATCGCAACTGAAATAGACGCCAAACCATCAATACCATCCGTTAAATTAACAGCGTTTGAGAAGCCAACTAACCAAAAGACAAGAAAGACAACAAAGAAAACACCGAGATTTACACGAAAACCAAAAATATTTAAAAAATTAGCGGCAGTTTCGTGTGTATAAATAAGGTAGGCAATAATACCCGTTGCGACTTGAGCTATCAGTTTTTGCCAGCTTGTCAACCCTTGATTAATTTGTTTAAAAATTTTCAAGAAGTCATCTAGGAATCCGACAACAGCATAGATAGCAAAGACAAACCAAATGACCATAAAAGCAGCAGTCAGTTTACCAAAAATAAGCGCAAATACGAGCGAAACGATCAAACTCACCACAACAAAAACAAAGCCACCCATAGTAGGTGTCCCCGCTTTTGCAGCATGCTGTTTAACATCTTCGTGCATTTGTTGCCCACCAATTTTTGCTTTATGGTAAAAGCGGATAAAGGCGGGAATTGTAAGAACTGTCACGATAAACGCGACAAGTCCAGCAATAATAGAATTTAAAATCATATCCATTTCCGTAATTTTCTATAGAATCAAATGATGCGTCAATTATAAATGACGTTTGTCTTGATTTTAACAAAACAAAAACGTTAGCTTAAAAGGAAGTCAACTCATTCTCTCTCTTGCGTATTCATTTTTGCCACGAGTTAATTAAGTGTCACTGTTAATTTTTGACCTTTTTTCAAGCTTGAATTCATCTTGATACTTTGTTCTGTTACTTTTCCAGTTTCAGAGCCGTTATAAGTGACTGTTATCCCCGTCCATTTAGCTAAGGTTGCAACATCTTCCTTGGACCAATCATAGATGTCTGGCATAGCCACATCACCATCGGTCAATAATAAGATACGGGCATTGGCACCAAGTTTAGTCCCTGCCTCAATTGATTGTTTCGTAATGACTGACCCACTGCCGACAACGACTGGTTGTAAAATTTGTTGGCGTAATTGATCCAATGTATTACCAGGACTTTTACCTTTATAATCTCCCAAAGTGACCTTGGCTTCTTTAACATTTTCATTGTTTGTTGTTGCCAGTGATGTTTCATCAATTGTTGATTTTAGCTCATAAGCTCGTTCCAATAATGGATTAGCAACATCTGAGATATAAGATAAGGTCCAATGTTCCGGTAATGTCACCGTCATATAGAAAATAAAATCTGGATTCTCCGACGGTACCATGGCAACTGCTGAATAGAGATAAGATGTATCACCTTCGTAGTAACCTCCCGTAGGCTTAGCAACTTGGGCTGTACCTGTCTTAATTGAGACATCTTTACCGTCTACACGGAAGTAAGGTTGATTATTTTTCCAGTCATAGGCTGTACCGAAAGTAGGATCCGTACCAACATTGACCATATATTTAAGCACATCGTCTGCCGTTGATTTCTCAATCGGTTTCCCAACGATTTCTGGCTGACTCACACGTTCTGTGCCAGCATCAATATCGGCAATTTTAGAGATAAAATGTGGCTCTAACATCTTACCACCATTGGCAAAGGCAGTGTAGCCCCTTAGCATCTGAACTTCTGTCACACTAATCCCTTGACCAAATGATGAGTTCACTTGTGAGACGACATTTTCATCAGGTAGATTACCGAAACTTTCACCACCTACACCCATACGGGTTGGTACACCAAATCTAAAACGTTTCAAGTAATCATCCCAAGATTTATCACCCATAGCAATCTGAAGTTTAGACATCCCGACATTTGATGAATGCGCAAAACCCTGCGCAAATGTCATAGCACGACCATCAGGGAAATCTTTAACATCCCAGTCACTAACAGGTGCATCAACAACCATAATAGGTTTTGAAACATAGGTTGCATTAGGATTAAAGGTTTTAGTTTCAATACCGGCCGCCACAGTAAACAGTTTGAAGGTTGACCCTGGTTCAAATGCAGCCTGATAGAGCAGGTTGTTCTGGCCAAAGAGATTTTCTTTATCAGATTTATTATCATCTTTAGGACCAATAACAGTTTGAGTAGCTGGATTGAATGTTGGACGTTGTGTCGTCGCTAAAATCTCGCCTGTATCAGCTTTGACGAGGGTAGCCACAACATTTTGTGCACCAGCATCTTTTATACCGGTCGTATCCATCAATGTTTCTAAGTAGCCTTGCATATTGGCATCAATTGTCGTATAGACATCTTGACCATCTTTAGCTGGCGTCACTGACTTAGCGACACCTTGTAGTGCTTGTCCATTCTTATCTTTTTCCAGCGTTTCAACACCGTTTTTACCTGATAATATGCCATTTAATGATGCCTCTAGGCCGAATTGTCCTATCAATCCTTTGGTATCATCATCCCCATCTTTAAGACCCGCAAGCCCGATGAAATTCGATGCAAAATTACCATTAGGGTAAGAACGTGCTAAATGCGAAGTAAAGCCAATACCTGCAAGTCCTTTTTCCTTGGCTGCATTTGCAATCTCTTCTTTTTGCGTGAATGAGATATGTTTACCAGCAGTACCAAATTCGACTTGACTAGCGCCTTTACGTTGAAGTTGTGCCAAGGTATATTTTTCGTCTATGCCTAATTTTTCCTTGAACAATTGCGCAATCGCTGTAAAATCTTTTGGCGCGGCATAGAGTTTCTTTCCCTCACCCGATACATAAGTCGTATCAAGAATGACATAAATGGAGTAATCACTTGAATCCGTCGCAATCGCCGTCCCATTTCGGTCAAAAATCGTGCCACGTTTCGCATAAATTGTCGTCGTTTCTGAATAATTCGATTTAGCACGCTCGGATAATTTCACCCCATTACTAGAATCGGTCACGATAATCCAAGAAAATCTAACGATAAAAACCGTAAACACAAAGATAGCGAGAATCAAGATGTCCTGCGCAATCCGTTTACGGTTGGCTTGTGGGCTTAAATGCGTTTTAGCGGCATTTTTTGCTACTTTTCTAAATGGCAAAAGTACAAGTTTTTTCAAAAAATTTATCATTTATTTCGTTGCCTTTATCACATTATCATTATTCTGTTTAAGACCACTGTCTCTCGCTTGTTTCATAACTCTATCGTCGCCCATCAACTCATTGATTTGCTGATCATAAGCCTTGAGTTGGTCTTCTTTTGTTGAAACTTCTGCTTGAATTGTCAAAGTGTTTTGCTCAACTTCAATAATTTTAGTTCTGACAAATACCATGCCAATCGCAAGTACAATCGTTGTCACAATCACTGAAAGGTAAAATACTTTTTCAACAGTTGACAGTTTTTTAAATTTTCGCGTCAAAAGCTCTGGCGCAATTGAATCCGCAGAGATATTATAGCTACCATTTTGGTTGGCGGTTTTAATATCAAAATATTCTTTTGGTTTGGCTGCCATGATTTTACCTTTCTATAATTTAACTGCGTTAAGTAATAGAAACTTGACCTTGCTACCGCTCTGCTCAAAGCCACTATCATTCACTTCCCGACAGGTATTTTAATTTTTTTGTGCCACCCTTAATTTAGCAGAGTGTGCCCGATTATTATTGACCAATTCATTCTCGGATGCAAGAATTGGTTTTCGGTTAACCACCGTTAAAAGGGGTTTCATTTCCTCCGGTACCATGGGTAAACCACGAGGGATGTCAACCGTTGCATACTCTTTAAAGAGTGATTTTGTTAACTTATCTTCTAAAGAATGGAATGTAATAACTGATATTCTGCCATCTTTTTTAAGCATATGAATGGCTGTTTCAATTGATTCGGCAGCAGCACCCAGTTCATCATTCACTTCAATACGAATGGCTTGAAAAATTCGTTTAGCTGGATGACCTTTTTTCTTCAATTCTTTTTGAGGTAATGCAGATTTAATGATATCTGCTAACTGCAGTGTCGTATCTATTGGTGCAATTTCTCGTGCTTTTTCAATTTTTCGCGCAATTTGTTTAGAAAATTTTTCTTCACCATAACGGCTAAAAATTCGCATTAAATCGTTAAAAGCATATGTATTAATAACATCGTGCGCGGTCAATGCCTGTGATTGATCCATGCGCATATCTAATCTCGCCTCTTTTTTATAAGAGAAACCACGTTGACTATCATCAAACTGAGGGCTTGAGACACCCAAATCATAGAGAATGCCATCAAATTCAGTGATACCGTGCTCTGCCAGTGCCACTCTTAGATGTCGAAAATTATTTTTAATCAACGTCACACGTCCAGCTTCAAGCTGTGTTTTTAGTTTTATTTTAGCATTTTGGTGGGCTGTTTCATCTTGGTCAAAAGCATACAGGTGCCCAGTAGTGAGTTGGCTCAGTAAATACGCGCTATGACCTGCACCACCCAGTGTGGCGTCGACGTAGATGCCATCAGGCTTGACTTCAAGCATATCAACGGTTTCATGTAGCAGAACGGTATCATGCTTAAAAGTTGTCTGGTCTGACATGTCTACTCACTTTCTAGTGTTTAGTGCTGATTTTAATGTTATGACTTTAAAATCAGTTGACGCTTTGATTGACGCATCACCTAAACAAATCTTATTATACCAAAAAAATCTAGCAATTTCTAGATTTTTACTGAATTGTCATATTTTAGTCATGAAATCATGGCGGATCTCTAAATCACATCATCAGATTCGTGTTTATCAATACCATAAAAGATTCTACCAATAACAGCCTGATCTTTAGCTTCTTGTTTGACCATTACCATTAATCAAATATTTATAAGATGTAAGCGCCTCAAGTCCCATTGGGCCTCTCGCATGTAATTTTTGAGTTGAAATACCAATTTCGGCACCTAACCCAAAAACAAAACCGTCTGTAAATCTTGTAGAGGCATTGACATAAACCGCAGCTGAGTCAATTTGTGCTTGGAATTGATCGGCGTGAACTAAGTTATCCGTAATGATACTCTCTGAATGTTTCGTACTGTACCGATTAATATGCGCAATCGCCTGATCAATATTTGAGACAACCTTAACTGACATCTTGTAATCCAAATATTCAGTCCCGAAGTCCGCTTCCGTTGCAGGCTCACCCTTCATCAAAGCAGCGGCTAACTCATCAACTTTAAAGTCAATTTCCTGTACCGCATTAATCGCAGTCTGAAGTTTTGGTAAAAATTCAGCTGCAATTTTTTCATGGACAACCAAACTTTCGGCTGCATTACAAACACTTGGTCGTTGTGTTTTAGCGTTAATGACGATTTTTGTTGCCATATCTAAATTTGCAAATTCATCAACATATATACTAACATTACCAGTCCCAGTCTCAATAATTGGGACGCGAGACTGTTCCTTGACTGTCTTGATAAGTCCTGCACCACCTCGTGGAATCAGTACGTCCAAATATTCAGTGGCCTGCATCATTTCTCTTGCTACTTCATGGCTTGTGTCCGTCACGAGTCCTACCGCATGTTCCGTGATACCTGTAGCTGTTAGAGTCGTTTTGATGACTTGAACGAGCGCCTGATTAGAATGAATGGCATCTTTTCCTCCGCGCAAAATAACCGCATTATTTGTTTTAAAGCATAGAGCAAAAGCATCTACTCCAACATTTGGCCGACTTTCAAAAATCATCCCAACGACACCTAAAGGCACACGTTTTTGAAGGATTCTTAAACCATCAATATTGGTATAGCCACTAATCACTTGTCCTACTGGGTCAGGCAACGCAGCCACTTGACGGACACCCTCAGCAATGTCAATGATTCGCTCTGGTGTCAAACGAAGGCGATCCATCATAATCCGATTAATCCCATTAGCCTCCGCGTTGGCTAAATCTTTTGCATTTTCGGTAATGATTGTATCAGTCTGATCAATAAGAGCTTGCGCTAATTGTTGCAAAAACTGATTTTTTTGAAGTGTGGCATATTTCGCAAGTTCGAAAGTAGCGCTTTTAGCGTTTTTTCCAAGTGTCTCAATCATCTGGTTTCCTCACATTATTTCATTTTTTTACGCAATTTGTAGGCTAACTTACTCAAGTTGAACAAGAATCGGTTAACCGGTAAATCAAATTCACCTACATAAATTTCGATTTTCGGATTAAAATGTTTCTTAAATTTCAAAAGACCATCTGATTCAGACAATGAATTTTCAAGCCCACCCATATTCAGGGTCTGTGCCCCCATTTCAAAAGCGTGATGAATAGCCTCATACCAAGCCAGATAAGATGGGTAGTACTTTTGAAAAGCTGTATCAGTACCGGCATATAACGTTTCCGCAGCACCTCCAAAATTCACTGTCAACGTACCTGCAACAGGAATAACAGCACCGTGAGTTGTAACAGCCTCTGTTAATGCGACAATATTTTTGTCCATCATCTCAAGGTCACTTGTTAAAGATTTGACACGCTTTTCATTTTTAGCTTTACTCAGATTATCTGTCAATTTTTCCCGATTTTCTTTTGCTTCTGATAAGAGCTTGCCAAAATCCATTTTGACAAGATTAATGAATGCATCACCACCATAGGTTTCAAGCAATTTCGTGTAGTAAGCAGCATTCCTCAGACTCACATTTTTACGTGATTCTGTTTTTTTCATCAATTCAGCAAAGTCAGCGACAAGTTCTGTACCGCCAATTTCAAAAATAGGTTGTGAATGACGTGCTTTTCGTAAAAATTGACGCGTTTTTTTACTCAAAGCATCCTCAGAAAATGATTCTTGATGAATCACAGCATTATAGCGCGGTTGAATGGTATCACCCATATCAGTGGTCAATCCTGACCATTTAACGCCTAGATTTTCTAACCTCTTTATCAACATTTCTGACTGATCAGCTAAAATGGGGGGATCAAACTTGATGAATAAAGCGTGTTGTGACTTCCCATATTTTTTAAGCTCTGATAAGACAAATGTCAGTAGCTCAGTATCTGAGTAGTCAAGGACAATCCCTCGCGGAATATAAAGCATTGTCAAGCCTAATGGTAGCGGCTTAATCAAGATACTCACGCTTGATTTGAGGTCATTATCCTTGTAAAATCCGATACGTTCATGCCGCCAATTATCTTTAACCTTTACCCAGTTTGACGATTGCAATAGATTTGTCGAATTCGATGCCTTAATAAAGGCATCATGTTCAGCTGCCGGTAGACCAATTTTTACTGTATACATGTTTACATTATATCAAAAAAAAGAGCAGTAAGCTTGCTCTATGGATAATTTCTACGTCTATAAACACTTAAATTACACGATAACACACTTAAAAGGTATCATTTTGAAACCATTTATCGGTTCATTATTTTTTTCAACATAGTTGTTACTTTGTTCAAAACTGGCTTGATTGTCAATTCAAAGTTGCCAGAGGACCGCCAAATATAGCCCTTAAAGTTTTGTTTGAATTTCAAAACACCTTGATCTGGATGATCAGGCGCATTAACCCCCATAAAATGGTAGTGTTCAATGTGATGCTCAAAAGCAAATTGTAACATGTAATCTTGAATCAAGAAAGGTGCAGAAAATTCTCTATACACATCATACATCCCACTAAACATATAGAGGATATCATTGGGCATGATAAAGAATTGTGACGCAGCTAAGATAACATCTTGGTCGCCATGTTTTTCCGCCAACGTTTGAAGTTCCGATTGAAATTTTTCAAGACGCGACACTCTCTGATGCAGTGTATCAATGCTTTTTTTCTTATTTTGAGCTTCAGCCTGCTCAATTTCCTGATAGACGCCAGCTAGTTCTAGCTGATTTGCTGCTAATTCTTTCTGGAAATTAAGCTTAGCCAAGACAAATTTAACACGTTCACCAAAAGTGCGATAGACAGTCTGATAGTAAGACAACTCTCGAGTTGAGAAATTCCTACGCTCGCCTGCTTCATCAACTACTTTTTTAAAATCAGCCAATTCATCATAGCTCGCTTCATAGACTTGAATACCTAGTTTACGCGCCTTTTTAATTGTTTGAAGACCATTTTTCTTATATGATTTTTCAAGTTTAGCAAAATTTTCAAAACCCGTCAAAGCTTTACTATAATTGTAATTAAAGCCTTTTTCAAAATCGCTCAACCGACCTTGTAAAAAGCCTAAATCTTGATAAAAAGCATCTAACCCTTGGTGAAACTCGCCCACTTTTTCCCAGTTATCATCATACTTTTCAATCATTTGATTAGAATGGATGATGAGTTTCAAGACACCTTGTTTTTTCAGCAAAGCTTTGGCACCAGAAATCAGCACTTGATTGTCATTTTCTACTGTTGAAAAGTAAGGATTACCATGTGCCTCTGCCAAATAACCAAACCTAACTTTTGCAAGTGTCACAAGCATAGCAGCCACGATTGTTTGGTTTGTTTTTACCGCCAAATAAAATGGCTGATGTCCTAAAGCAGCTTGTAACTCGCCAAATGCTTTAGTTTGCTGGAAATGGATGTCATCCCGTGTCGCCACAAAATCCGAAAATTCGGCTGCTGTGATGACTGTAAATTGACTACTGTCCAAAATATGTCCCCTTCTTTTTGCCGGCAATGATATCCCGAATCTCACAAATTCGAGCACCATTCGTCAACACCATTTGCTTATCATTGTCAAAAATCAGCTTAGCTGCCTCTAATTTGCTAGTCATGCCACCAGTCCCAAAGCGACTACCAGCCCCTCCAGCTACCTTCATCAATGTATCAGTAATTTCAGACACATTGTCAATGAGCTTGGCATCGTCAAATATATTGGGATTTTTATCATAAAGCCCATCGATATCTGAAAGCATGATTAACAAATCTGCATCTGCCAAATTTGTCACAATGGCACCTAATCGATCATTATCACCAAATTTAGTCTTATGATCCATTTCATCGACACTAACTGCATCATTTTCATTAATAATTGGAATGATACCTAGGCTTAAGATTGCCTGTAGTGACATAGACGCATTTTGACGACTCTCAGGATATTCAATCACATCATTGGTCAACAAAATTTGCGACACTTTTTGCTGATAGCGCGCAAAAATATGATTGTAAAGACTCATTAACTCAACCTGACCGATTGACGCCAATGCTTGCTGTTGTGCAATTTCTGGTGGTCTTTTATCTAGGCCTAAGACATTTAAGCCAACACCGATGGCGCCAGATGTCACCAAAATAATCTCATAGCCCTCATTTCTTAAACTTGACAGGGTAAAAGCCAAGTCATCCATATTTTTTAAATTGATTTGACCATTCGACAAAATCAGACTTGAGGTCCCAATTTTAACAACGATTCTTTTAGCAGTTTTTAGTTTTTCTCGATTCATCTTCTTATTTTTCCAGTAATTTTTTGGCTTGTGCTAATGCTTCAGGTGTTAAATCATCGCCAGCAAGCATTTTAGCAATTTCGATTTCCCGTTCTTCAAATGTTAATTTTCTAACTGATGATGTGGTGCTATCAGCCATTTGAATTTTCTCTATATGGTATTGGCTATCCGCAATCGCGACAACTTGCGGTAAATGTGAGATACACAAGACCTGACCATTTTGAGAAATTTTATATATTTTATTAGCTATTGCTTGGGCGACACGTCCTGAAACACCTGTATCAACTTCATCAAAAACAATTGCTGTTTTATTTTCACGTCTAGCAAAACTTGACTTAATTGCAAGCATAATCCGACTCATTTCCCCACCCGATGCTGTCTTGGCAAGAGGCTTAAAACCTTCCCCTGGATTGGTCTGAATGAAAAACTCGACATGCTGATTACCATTAACTGAAAACTTCGCAGGCTCAAACTGAACTTTAAAATCTGCTTTTGCCATGTAGAGGTCGGCCAACTCACCTTTGACATCTTTTGCAAGCCTTTCGGCAATCGTTACTCTGGAATCTGAAAGGGTCTGAGCACTGATTAAAAGTGATTTTTCAGCCACTTTAAATGAGGTTTCCAGATTTTCTGAAGAGTTCTCATCCCCAGTTAGTGCGTCCAGCTCCTTTTGACAATTTACCAAGTAAGCGAGGATGTCTGTTAATTCAGGACCGTATTTTTTCTTGAGGGTTGTCAAAACCGAAATTCGGTCTTCAATCATCGCCAACTCTGACGGATTGAATTCTAAATCATCAATTCGCTTTTCTAAATCTGCCGCAGCATCTTCTAATAGGTAGTAGGCATCTGCAATTTTTTCAGACAATTTAGCATAGCTTGGGGCATCAAACTGGCTCGCCGACTCTAGCTCATTCATCGCATTTCTTACCATAGAAAGACTGGAATAATCTGATGCATCATCATCTAATGAATAAAAAGCTGCGTTTAAGTGTTCTGCAATATGATTAGCATGCGTGAGCCGCTCGCGTCTTTGATAAATTTCCCCATCTATTTTGATATCTATCTCAGCCGAAGTGATTTCATCAATTTGGAATCTCAAAATATCAATACGTTGCGCAAATTCAGCTTGATTTTTTTTGAGTGTGAGCAATTTTTGGCGTAACGTTTTATAATCTGAAAATTTCTGCGCATAGTCTTGTTTAATTTTTAGAAATTTTTGGTCACCAAACTCATCGAGCATCGCTAAATGATGAGTTGGACTCATCAGCTCCTGGTGGTCATGTTGACCATGAATGTCAACCAAAAAGCTACTAATCGCTTGAAGATTTGACAAAGGTGTCAAAACACCATTAATTCGACAAGATGACCTACCATTGGCAAAAATTTCCCGACGCAAAATCAGCTCGCCTGTATTTTCAAAGCCAAGTTTCTCAAGTTGCTGGGCAATTTCTGGGTTGTCTTGCTGATAGAAAAATAAACCTTCTATTTCCGCTTTATCAGCACCATGTCGGACAAATGACGTCTGTGCCCGCGACCCTAATAGCAGGTTCATGGCATCAATAATAATCGATTTTCCAGCACCTGTTTCACCTGTCAAAATCGACATGCCTTGTTCGAACTGCATGGCAATTGTATCGATAATGGCAAAATTTTTGATAGATATTTCTTGTAACATCAATTTCCCTCCATCAAGGTGCCTAGGCTTTCCTTTATCACACCATCAATTTGATAAACTTGTGTAAATTTTTTCAGCAGTTGCAGCCGTAGTGGCGATTAATAAAATCGTATCATCATCTGACAGCACTGTAAAAATCAACGGTTCAAAGCGTGTCAACAAGCGATGTTTAAGCAGCATAGCTGACCCAGGGCTTGTTCTAATCGCCAATTGATTACCCTGTTTTTTAATTTCTTCAACAACTGATTGAAAAAACTCTGCATCTGTATTGAGTCGATTACTTTCAGGCAAGGCATAGCGATAACCACCTGTTTTTGCCGGTACTTTTACTAAACGAAGTTCTCTCATATCGCGTGAAACAGTAGCCTGTGTGACTTCAATATTTAAATCCAAAAGAGCGTTTACTAAGTCATCTTGTGTCATGATGTCTTGCTCAACCAGTATTTTTTTGATTAAATCAATCCGTTCACTTTTTTTCATCTAATTCTCCATGCGCATCTGCAACCACCGTTTTAATCCGTGATGTTACGTGGTCTATCACTTCTGCGTTTTTTGTCAAATGCAATAGAAATTCAATATTGCCATGACCACCTTTTATCGGTGAACTTGTCAAACCAATGGTCGAAAAGCCTAGACCATTTGCCATATTGACAACCGTTTCAATCACTGTTTCTTGAATTTTGGCATCTTTAATAATGCCATTTTTACCGATTTGTTCACGCCCCGCCTCAAATTGTGGTTTAATCAACGCGACAACATGACCACCTTCAAGTAAAATATCGAATAAAGCTGGTAAAATCAAAGCCAAACTGATAAAAGAAACATCAATTGATGCAAAAGTCGGCAAATCATGGTTAAAGTCCTCTGATTTGGCATAACGAAAATTAAACTGCTCCATAACCACAACACGATTATCTTGTCGAATTTTCCAAGCTAGCTGGTTCGTTCCAACATCAACAGCATAGACCATTTTGGCACCATTTTGGAGCATGACGTCAGTAAAACCACCTGTTGATGAGCCAATGTCAATAGCAGTTTGATCTAAAACCGAAATCTTAAATATATCAAGTGCTCGCGCCAGTTTCAAACCACCTCGGCTGACATAAGGTAACTTTTCACCCTTAATCATCAACTCTAAATCATCGGAAACTTTCTCCCCTGGCTTATCAAAGCGCTCTCCGTTGAGGGCATTGATGACAATACCAGCCATTACACCGCGTTTTGCCTGCTCGCGTGTATCAAATAGTCCCTGATTATAGGCTAGGACATCTACTCGTTCTTTAGTCAATTTTTAATCTTTCAATTTGTTTCAAAATGCTGTCAGGCACTAGCTGCGTTGTGCGTGAAAGCTCCGCCAAAATATTTTCAGCTGCCACCAGATTGGCTGATAATTCTGCTTTGGCACCCGCCAAATCTAATAATTTAATATAGGTCGACTTGTCTGCAGCTTCATCTTTACCAGGCGTTTTCCCGATTTGGTCAAATGTTGCTGTAACATCTAAAATGTCATCTCTGATTTGGAAGGCTTGACCGACTTTTTCCCCTAGATTGCGGAGTGATAAGATGACTTCATCTGACTGCTGCGCGATAAGGCCTGCGGCAACGAAAGGAAATGTTAGCATTTTACCCGTTTTCAGAGCATGAATTTGTTTCAGCTGCTCAAAAGTAAGAGTTTGCGTCTCTCCATCCATATCCAGGACTTGACCTGCAACCATTCCGTGACTGCCTGAGGCTAGTGCTAATTCTCTTACCAATGCAACAACGACTCCTGAAGGTAGGTCGGCATTTGCCAGTAAAAGATAGGGATCAAGTAAGAGGGCATCTCCTGCCAAAATTGCCTGTGCTTCTCCGAAAACTTTGTGATTAGTCGGTTTACCACGACGAAAATCGTCATTATCCATGGCCGGTAAGTCATCGTGGATGAGTGAGCTAGTATGGATTAGCTCCACAGCACCAGCTACTTTGAGATGTTCTGTCGTGATGCTCACGCCAAAGGCCTGCAAGGTTTCAAGTAGAAACAAAGGTCGAATCCGCTTGCCACCTGCCTGAATTGAGTATTGGATACTCTGCGTCAGATGTGACACCAAGTCATCCGCATCATAAAAGTCATCAAAAATACTTGTCAATCTGGTCAAAAATGCTTTATTGTTCATCAAATACTTGCTCTGTTCCATCGTCTGCCATGACTTTTACCATGGTTGCCTCGGCATCTTTCAAGGTTTTTTGTAGAGCTTTAGATAGCTTCATGCCTTTTTGAAATTCTGCGATTGCTTCTTCCAAGGGAACATCACCATTTTCTAAACGCTTAACGATATCCTCTAATGCTGCTAAATTTTCTTCAAAAGTTACTGCTTTAACCATTTTTCACCTCTACATCTATCTGGCCATCTGAAACCTCTAAGCTCAGAAAATCACCTGTTTTAACATCTTGAGTAGACTTAACTACTTTTTGTTCTGCCGTTCTTACAATCGCAAAACCACGTTTAATAATTTTCTCTGGGTCAATCAAGCTCAAACTGTCATAAGCTTTTTCTGCTCGTATTTTTTGTTGCTCAAAAAAGTTGGTAAAATTAATTTTTAAACTCGCTATTTCGCGGTCTAAATATCGACTCGATTCTATTATCTTTTGCGACAATCGTAAACTTGTCAAACGACTTGTCAAAAGTACTTGGGTTTGTTGATTTTTTTGGTAATGTTGTTGTAAATTCTGGGTCAATGTACCTGTTAACTGGTCTAATTTTTGAAGATAACCATCATATAAACGTTCAGGTTGCCGAAAAATCACTGAATTTTGAAGTCTAATGAATCTTTCTTGTCCTTGATTGACACTGCGTTGTACACTGGTGCTAAGTCGTATTTCACTGTTTGTCAAATACTGTAAAATATCTAATCTCGTGTTTGGTGTTGCCAACTCTGCAGCGGCGGTAGGTGTTGCAGCCCGTCTATCCGCCACAAAATCCGCTAATGTCGTATCCGTTTCATGTCCAACTGAGGAAATGACCGGAATTCTTGATTCAAAAATTGTACGGACGACAATTTCTTCATTAAAAGCCCAGAGGTCTTCAATAGCCCCACCACCTCGACCGATAATTAGAACATCCAAGTCTGTACGTCCATTGGCTTCGCGTATGCGACTGGCAACTTCTTCGGCTGCACCATTGCCCTGCACCTTAGCAGGAAATAGTAAAATCTCTGTCATCGGAAAGCGACGATTGACAGTGGTAATAATGTCACGAATGACTGCACCACTGGGACTTGTAACGACACCGATTTTTCGAGAAAAGGCCGGGATAGCTTGCTTGAAGTCAGGATTGAAGAGTCCCTCGGCAGTTAGTTTTTTCTTGAGTTGCTCAAGTTGAATCGCAAGAGCGCCAATGCCATCGGGCATCATTTTTTCGATGATAATCGAATAAGAGCCACCAGGTTCATAGAGCTGAACGCGGCCAACAAGGTTGACTTTCATGCCTTCTTCTAATTCAAAGTTGAGTTTAGAGAAAGCCCCTGCCCACATGGTCGCTTGAATCACGGATTTTTCATCCTTGATTGCAAAGTATTGGTGCTTGGGACGGCGTCTAAAATTGGAAATTTCGCCCGTCAGAAAAACCCGCTCCAAGTAAGGGTCACGGTCAAATTTAGTCTTTAAATATTTAGTTAATGTTGACACACTCAAATATTCTGTCATGTTACTATTGTACCAAAAAAACGGGAAATTTTCCCCGTCTGAATTTAGTGTTTATTTGTTTAAAGTCCGTTTAGCGGCCTCATAGGTTTGCTCCATTAGCATGGTGATTGTCATTGGTCCGACACCGCCTGGTACTGGTGTGATGAGGCTAGCAATTGGTTCAACTTCATCAAATTTGACGTCACCGATTAATTTGCCATTTTCATCACGATTCATACCGACATCAATAACAACAGCTCCTGGTTTCACAAAATCTGACGTGACAAAATTGCCACGCCCGATTGCTACCACTAAAATATCAGCTTGTTTGGCTAATGCTGGCAGATTTTTTGTTCTCGAGTGGGCGATTGTAACTGTTGCGTGTTTGTCTAGCAACATCTGTGCCATTGGTTTCCCTACAATATTAGAGCGTCCAATCACTAGCGCGTTCTTGCCTGATAGGTCAACGCCATAAGTCTCTAGCATGACCATGATGCCCGCTGGTGTTGAGGGAATCATGACAGGATTACCTGACCAGAGGCGGCCCATATTGGTTGGGTGAAAGCCATCAACATCCTTATTTGGTTCAATAGCGAGTAGGATTTTTTCTTCTGAAATATGAGCAGGCAAAGGGAGTTGCACGAGTATCCCATGCCATTTATCGTCTTGATTGAGTTGTGCAATCAAGTTGAGTAGTGCTATTTCTGTCGTTTCTTCTGGCAAACGAATGACTTCCGAATGAAAGCCTGCTGCAGAGGCGCGACGTTCTTTATTTCTGACATAGACTTGACTTGCTGGGTTTTCGCCAACTAGAATCACAACCAGACCTGGTGTGACACCGGCAGACTTTAAGTCATCAACTTTTGTTTTCAATTCAATTGCCATTTTATCGGCTAATGCTTTGCCGTCAATTAAGGTCATGTTGTTCTCCGTCTTTCTTTTTTACCTCATCATTAGCACTTTTATTGTTAGCAAAAAAGCGAGGTATGAAACTATTTTAACAAAAAAACAGCGATTTTACCGCTGTTTCTCTACTGTTTTTAATGCTTAATATGTAAAATGTTCGGTATTACTATGTATCAGTTCAAATGACGCCATGCAACAGCAAGTCACGCTTAATTCTACTTTCTGCTGTTTGAAAGGCAATCTTTCGAACAGAACGTGGTAAAAACTTTCTGATGTCATCTTCGTTATAGCCAACTTGAAGTCTTTTTTCATCAACGATTAAAGGTCGTCTCAATAAACTTCTATTTTTTTCAATCACTTCAATCAAGCAACTCATAGATAAATCGTCTAAATTAACATTTAATTTTTTATAAGCCTTACCACGTTTAGAGATAATCTCTTCAGTTCCGTTCTCAGTTAATGTTAGTAGCTGCAGAATTTCTTCATCTGTCAGCTCAGCCTTCATCAAATTAATTTCTTCATATTCTAAATTGTGTTCGTTCAACCACGCTTTAGCCTTATCACAAGACGAACTGTAGGCAACTGTGTATATCTTAATCATAACCCTCTTATCTTTAAATAATATTAAAAAACTACGACAACTTAAATAAATTTGTTATTTAATTCATTTATAAAATTATTATATCGTAATTAAATGCCTTTGTAAATGGATTTAACTATAATTAAATGTTATTTTTATGTTATTTTTTATTACGATTATATAACAAAAAGCTTATCTTTTTAGCAAGATAAGCTTTTTTTGATTGCGACATCGACCTGTGCCATAATCTCACTACTGAGATGTCCCGTTTTTTCTCGTAAACGGCACTTATCGATTGTTCTCATTTGCTCGCACAGTATAACTGAATCTGATCCAACCCCCGCCGCCTCTTTACAAATCGCAACATGAGTCGGTAAAGCTCTTTTTGTCTTTTTTGCTGTAATAGCCGCAACGATTGTCGTTGGTGCAAAAGTATTACCTGCATCGTTTTGAATCACTAAGACAGGCCTAACTCCCCCTTGTTCACTTCCTGTCACTGGTGACAAATCGGCAAAAAAGACATCTCCCCTTAATATTTCTCTACCCATTTATATATATATCCGTTTTATCCTATCACTTAATAAACAAACAACTTCATAATTAATAGTCCCACGATGTGCTGCAATATCGTCTACTGTTATTTTTTTATCTCCATCATGTCCAATCAAAGTTACTTTTGTTCCAATTGGTAATTTTTCATTTAAAGCGATAGTCATCTGGTCCATAGAAATTCGACCGATAATCGGACATTTTTCTCCATTAACTAAAACGTAAAAACCAGTCATATCACGCGTCCAACCATCTGCATAACCGATTGGTACAGTACCTACAATTGTTGGTCGATCTGCGACAAATGTCGCACCATAACCAATCGTTTCCCCTTTTTCAACAGTCTTGATATGTGTCAATTCTGATTTCAACTCAAGTGCTGGTGTTATTTCATAAGTCATGTCAAGTGTTTGCCCACTTGGGTTTAAACCATACATGGCATCTCCTAAGCGCTCAATATCTTGAATGGTTTCCTTATGCCAAATACCAGCAGCCGAATTACTAGAATGAACATACTGCGGCCGACGACTTAAATCTGATACAATCGATTCAAATTTTGTCCATTGCGACTCAAATTTTTCTTGTGCGACTTCATCCGCTGTGGCAAAATGTGTAAAAATACCATCAAAGACCATGCCATACTGATCCGCCAGTGCGATAATTTCATTTGCCTCTCGAAAAGTCGTCACACCAATTCTTCCCATTCCAGAATCTACCTTAATATGGAATTTTAAATGTTCGGTTTCGACATTTTCAAGATGCTGTACGACGAGTTTAAGCCAATTCAATGAAGGAACTGTTACAGTAATGCGTAAGTTAACTGCAATATGGATGTCTTCTGGCACGATACCACTCAAAACTAAAATCGGTTTGACAATGCCATGACTTCTAAGCTCAATCGCCTCATCAAGGTTAGAGATACAAAAACCTGAGACTAAGTCATTGGCGCATTGCGCCACATCATTGGCGCCATGACCATAACCATTGGCTTTAACAACTGCCCAAATATCGGTGTTGTTGCCTGTATACTTCTTGAAGTTCTCTATATTTGCCTGAATCGCTGCAAGATTAATAATTGCTTGCGTTGGCCGATGTGTACTTGGTTTCATTTTCTATTCACGACTTTCTAAAATGACGAAAGCAATAGCTTCCAAATGACTATGACTAATGGATAAATGCGCCATGCCTTGTCCAGAAAAAGGATGTTGAATAAACTTCGGTGCGCCTAGCTCATCTGGTAAAATGGTCATATCCTGAAAAGAGAGTTGACCACCAATACCGGTGCCGTAGGCTTTAGAATACGCCTCTTTAGCTGCCCAACGTCCGCCTAAAAACTCAATTTGGCGCTGCCCCGATAAGGACCTAAACTTTGCCAATTCATTTTCTGTGAGCACACGTTGTGCAAATTTGGGATTTCGAGTTAGTGCCTTGTCAATCCGAGAAAGTTCAATATTATCAACACCATTACCATAAATCATATTCTAATTATAACAAAAAAATCCCCTTGATTGGGGATTTAATCATTTTGATGCTGAGTTAAGCTTGTTTTTTTATTAATCTATCCGTTACAATCCCTGCTACCATTGCATCACTGACATTGAGCGCTGTTCTTGCCATGTCAATTAATGGCTCAACACTAATGACAAGCCCTACAATCGCAATCGGTAAATTCATAGAAGATAGAACAATTAGGGATGCAAATGTTGCACCACCACCCACACCCGCCACACCAAGCGACGAAATTGTCACAATCGCAATAAGCGATAATATAAATTCAATTGAGAAGATATTAATCCCAACTGTAGGTGCAACAATCGTTGCGAGCATGGCTGGATAGATGCCCGCACAACCATTTTGACCAATTGATAAACCAAAACTTGCTGAAAAGTTAGCAACTGCCTCGTTCACACTAAATTTTTGAATTTGCGTTTCAACATTCATCGGCAGTGTCCCTGCACTCGTCCTTGAGGTAAAGGCAAAGAGCAACGTTGACCAAGCCTTGCTCAAAAACTCACTCGGTGATACTTTCACCCAAACTAAAAGTACAAAGTGAACGATAAACATCACAATAATTGCCGCATAACTTGCGATGATAAATCGCCCAAGATTGACAAGTGCCTCAAAATCACTCGTTGCCATGACACGTGTCATTAAAGCAAAGATACCAAAAGGTGTGAGCCTTAAAACTAAAGTCGTCACGCGCAAGATAATTTTTTCAAGCGACTGAATTAAATCAGCAAAGGTTTGAGATTCCTTCGCGTACTTTCTTTGAATGCCTAGAAAAGCAATACCCAAAAAACTAGCAAAGATAACCACAGCAATCGTGCTGGTCGGACGTGTTCCAGCAAAATCTGCAAATACATTACGAGGAATCAGGTTGAGCAACTGCTCAGTGATTGGCACCCCCTTAACCTGAAGTTGCTTTTCTGCGAGCGCCGCAATTCTTTCTTTTTCAGCCGCTCCCTCAGAAAAGACTGCACCATTCAGACCAAAAGCGATAGCTGATAAATAACCAACAGCAGCTGATATCGCAGTTGTCCCTAATAAAATAGCTAGAACGTTACGCGCCATTTTACCCAAGTTTTTCGAAACTTCTAACTTCGTAAAAGCCCCAACAATAGAGATAAAAACAAGTGGCATGACTAGCATTTGCAACAGTGCCACATAAGCATCTGCCACCAAAGAAATCCATGATAGACTCGTAGAAAAATTAGAAGCCTTTTCGAACAAAAGTCGAATCACTAGACCGAAAATAATACCGCCAAATAAGCCAAAAAGCACCCGCTTGTTAAAGCTAATATGCTTTACCTGCAATTGAAAAAGCCATAGCAAACTACCAATAAAACCTGATAGTATAATAAGTAGTGATAAAATAGACATGAGTTCCCCTTTAAATTAATATAGACCTATTTTCTCATGCTATTTTATCATCTGATATATCAAAAATTTATATCCGCGATAAAAATATCTAAAATGCTAATAGCCATACGATTGACAACAAAAAAACACCTCCAATTCAGAGATGTTTACAGATTTAACAGCTTATTTCGCTAATTCATAAATTGCTTCAGCATAAATTGCCGCCGCACGTAATAAGACATCGACTGGAATAAATTCATTGGCTTGGTGCATCGTATCAATGTCACCAGGGAACATAGCACCGAAGGCTACACCGCGTTTAAGTAATCTACCAAAAGTCCCACCACCGATAATTTGCTCGTGACCTTTAAGACCTGTTTGTTTTTCATAAACGGCAAGTAAAGTGCTCACCAATTCGTCATCCATTGGGACATAATGCGGCGTGTGCTCATGCGCTGATTTAGTAACGTTTTCAACACCTTCAAGTGCTGTGAGTACTTGATAAATCGCATCAGAATCTGTTCCTTGTGGGTAACGGAAATTCAAGGCAATGGTATTATCAGATGATTTATCGTCAAAGTTAAAGACACCCGCATTCATAGACAAAGCACCCATTTTAGGGTCTTCGAAGGCAACACCTGTTTTATCACCAGTATGGTCTTCAATTAAGATCATTCCCGCAATTTTAGTGAATGGTGATACAACACCGATTTCATCAAGGAATTTAGCAAGGTAAGTGGCACCAT
This sequence comes from Pseudolactococcus chungangensis CAU 28 = DSM 22330, assembly GCF_002441885.1. Classification (GTDB taxonomy): domain Bacteria; phylum Bacillota; class Bacilli; order Lactobacillales; family Streptococcaceae; genus Pseudolactococcus; species Pseudolactococcus chungangensis. The sequence goes on from NZ_JXJT01000014.1 coordinate 26,018, forward strand.
TAATACCTTTTTCTGGCATAGCACCGTGAGCTGAACGACCATGAAGAACAACCGTTACTCGACCATCTGAATTGACTTCAGTCTCAAATCTAAGTTTTTTGTCTGCATGTGCACTCACAAATGCTTCAAGTTTGGTGTTTAAATCTGCTACATTACCTGAAATCACGGCTGTTGCTGATTCTGGTACCATATTTTCGCGCAAACCACCTGTAAAGCGATGCAAGTGAACAGCACCTGAATTGTCACCCGAGATATGTAGATACTCAGTGATATTACCTTTTTCACCATTGATAATTGGAAATTCCGCATCTGGTGAGAAACCGAAGTCAGGCTCTGGTAATCCTACATGCGCGAAATAGTAATCCATGTCGCCCCAACCTGATTCTTCATCAGTTCCTGCGATAAAGCGAATTTTTTTAGTCAATGGTACATTCAATTCTTTTAAGATTTTTAAACCATAGTAACACGCCATTGTAGGGCCTTTATCATCTGATGCGCCACGAGCATAAATATTGCCATCGCGAATTTCAGGTTCATAAGGATTGCTATCCCAGCCCGTTCCTGCAGGGACAACATCCATGTGTGCAAAAATACCAAGAACTTCTGCATCTTCAGGTAGGTCATCACCATAAGTAAAATGACCAGCATAGTTGTCAACATTTTTCGTCGCATAGCCATCACGCTCAGCTAAACTCAAAAATTGTTTGAGTGCAGCAACTGGACCTGGTCCAAACGGTGTTTCTGGTGTTACTTGGCTGTCATCACGTTCTGAGTTAATTTTCAAAAGTGAAAACAAGTCTGTCAATAAATCATCTTTACGTGCTGCAACCTCTGCTTTAAAATCAATCTGTGTCATTTTCTTCCTAATAACCTTTCTTTATACTCGTCATATTCTTCTGCTGTAATCAATCCCTCTTCCATTGAAAGCTTAGCAGATGACAATTTTTCATACATGGTGGATGTGTCATAGACAACTCTTGGCTCTGCCGTTTTTTCAGGCATAGGCTGTTGTTGTGGTGGCTCTTGCACAGGTGTATTTGTTTGATATCCACCATACATGTGACTATTTTTGATGTCACTCACACCTTCTTGGATTCGTTTGGCAATTCTTCTAACGACACTTTTCGTCCAAAAGACCGAAAAATTATCACCTAAAGATTCCACTCGAACATGTCCCCAAATAATGTGAGTGATCGGCTCGATATTTTTAATATCATTAAGCGGAATAGAGGATACTTTGTGAAAAAAGGGTCGCCAACGGGCGTAAACTAGCCGATTCTCATTCGTAATGATGTAGGCATAATAACCTTGCGTGTTAAAAAATTTCGGGTCTGCTTGCGCACCTTCATTTTCCTCGCCTTCGTCATCATCGTAGTCTGTATGTCTACCAATAAAACTAGAAACAGCGTATTCGTCATCCAACAAACTTTCTGCGACAACCTTAAAATGTAATTTCTGCAACCATGCGCCCCAAATGTTAAAACCAAGTTTATTTTCTCGCGCAAAGCGATACATCTCATCAGCTGTCCAAAGCTGGGCTTTGTTTGTCATTTGTCACCTCTTTTCATCTCGTCATATCCTGATACTATTCCAAGTATGAATTAGTACCACTTTATTTGCTATCATCACTATTTTATCAAAAAAATGGGCAAAATTGCGATCTGGGCTCATCCTTTTGCGAATTGGGGCCATCCCTATTTTTGTTCATCCTCTGTTGACGACAGCGTTTCTTTGATACGACGTGCGACTTCATATGGAATGCCTGCCTCATGAATTGCTTCAGGTGTTGCCGCCTGGATGTTTGTCAGAGATTTAAACGTGCGCATTAATTTCTGCTTACGTTTCGGGCCTAAACCGTCAATACCGTCCAATTTGCTAGAAAATGAATTTTTTGAACGAACTTGTCGGTGAAAGGTAATGGCAAATCTGTGGACTTCGTCTTGAATTCGCTGCAACAAGAAGAATTCCTGACTTTGCCGACTCAATGGGACAACTTCCAAAGGGTCTCCAAATAGCAACTCTTGCGTTTGGTGCTTATCATTTTTCGCTAAACCTGCTATTGGTATATCAAGCCCTAAGCTATCAAGAATGTCCTTAGCTGCATTAATCTGACCAACACCACCATCCATGATGATTAAATCTGGTAAAATACCATCTTCTTTAATGGCACGACTATAACGCCGCAAGATAACTTCTCGCATACTAGCATAATCATCCGGTCCAACGACAGTCTTAATTTTAAATTTACGATAATCCTTTTTAGAAGGTTTTCCGTCAACAAAGACAACCATGGCACTAACCGGACTTGTCCCCATGATGTTAGAGTTATCAAAACTTTCAATCCGTCGGGGAGTCGGGATATTCATGATAGTTCCTAGATTTTCTATCGCACCGTGTGTTTTTTCGATGTTTTTCTCAGCCAATTCGAATTTTTGCTGTAGGCTAACACGCGCATTTTTCGTCGCGAGATTTACTAGCTGTTTCTTTTCACCACGAGACGGTTGAATCACTTTCGTTTGTGTCAAAGCTTGAACTGATGCCAAGTCAATATCCGACGGAATAAAAATTTCCTTGGGAATAAAGTGTTCAGCTCCTTTATAAAATTGACCAATGTAAGTCAAGAAGTCTTCATCTGCATCATTATAGTAGGGAAATAAATTCACATCGCGTTGAATGAGTTTTCCTTGACGCACAAAGAAAACTTGCACACACATCCACCCCTTGTCTACCGCATAACCAAACACATCTCGATCTTGTAAATCATGATTCATAACCCGCTGCTTAGTTCTAAGCGTTCCGATGCTCTTAACTAAATCCCGGTATTCAGCAGCTTTTTCAAATTCAAAGCCAGCCGCGGCCTCATGCATTTTTGACTCTAACTCTTTGACAATTTTGTCCTCACCACCATTGAGAAACTTAGTGATTTCCTCAGTCATTCCTTCATAAACTTTAGGATCAACATCAAAAACACATGGCGCCAGACACTGATGCATATGATAGTACAAACAAACTTGATTAGGCAGGACATTACACTTACGCAAAGGAAAAATTCGGTCGAGCAAATGCTTGATTTCATTAGCCGCCCCAACATCTGGATAAGGGCCAAAATAATGAGCCTGATCCTTCTTAACTTGTCGCGTAATCAAAAGACGTGGGTACTTCTCGCGTGTGATTTTGATAAAAGGGTAGGACTTATCATCCTTGAGCATGATATTATACTTGGGCATATTTTCTTGAATAAGATTAATTTCCAAGAGTAATGCCTCGATATTCGACTCTGTGACAATGAATTCAAAATCAACAATTTCTGACACTAATAATTCAGTCTTAGTGTCATGTGAACCACGAAAATATGAGCGTACCCGATTTTTTAGATTTTTGGCTTTACCGACATAAATAATCGTTCCGTTTTTATCTTTATGCAAATAACAGCCAGGATTGTCTGGCAGTATGGCAAGTTTTGCCTTAATGGTATCATTCATACTGAGGTCGACCTCAAAAATTTCAATTTGACCATTTTGATACGTTCTCCTTTTAATTCGTAGCCACTATACTTATTGCTATTCTTGTGTACATTTTTTCAACTACGAAATCATAATTAAAGCCGTTTTTGGCACCACTTTCTTTCCATTATATCAAAAAAACGCCCTTTCGGACGTTTTGGAAACCTTTAATTAAAAGTTGTTAATATCGAAATCATCACCTAAGAAGTCAGCAAGTGAGAATCCTTCTTGTGTTTCTGGTAATGTGTATTCTGGTTTAGTATTGCGACGTGGTGCACGTGGTTTAGCATCACGACGTTGTCCACCTTGTGCAGCGTTACCTGAATCATTTGAACGTTCTTTACGTGCAGGCGCTTCAGTCAAAGCTTTGATAGACAATGAGATACGCTCTTCAGCTGGTTTCACGTCAAGTACTTTAACTTGAACGGCTTGCCCTACTGACAAGACATCCTTAGCGTTTTCAACACGTTCCCAAGAGATTTGAGAAATGTGAACTAAACCTTCAACACCAGGGAAGATTTCAACGAAGGCACCGAAGTCAGTAATACGTTTAACAGTACCGTCGAGAACAGAACCAACTGGTGCTTTTTCATCGATGTCATCCCATGGGCCAGGCTGTGTCGCTTTAAGAGAAAGTGATACACGACCAGCTTCTTCATCAACTTTCAAGACTTTAACTTGAACAGTTTCACCAACTTTAACAACATCGCTAGGTTTTTTAACGCGTCCGTGAGCTAATTCAGTCACGTGAACGAGTCCGTCAACACCACCAAGGTTGATAAAAGCACCAAAATCAGTTGTACGTGCAACAGTACCTTCAACAATATCACCTTCATGCAAGTTAGCAAAAGCTTCAGCACGTTGTGCTTTAGATTCTTCTTCAATAACCGCACGACGGCTCAAGATGAAACGTTTTTCAGCAGCGTTAACTTCGATGATTTTAGCATCAAATTCTTCACCGACAAATTTCTTAGTATCGCGTACAAAGTAAGTGTCAATCATAGATGCTGGGATGAAACCACGAACACCATTGAAGTCTACTGACAAGCCACCTTTAACGTCTTTTAAGACTTTAACAGTGACAACTTCGCCTTCTTTACCTTCAAGGTCAGCAAAAGCTTTACGTGCAGCAAGACGTTTTTCAGAAAGCAAGTAAACATTAGCACCTTCTGATTCTTTACCCACGATTTGCTTAACAACCAAGAGTTCCTTAACTTCACCAGCTTTGACGAAGTCATTTATATCAGCGTCACGTTCGTTAGTGAGTTCGCGAAGTGTCAAAACACCTTCAACACCTGTACCAACAATAGCTACAGTAGCTTGATCACCTTCGACAGTGAGGATTTCACCGCTTACGACGTCACCGACTTTAACGTCACCGACGCTGTTCAATAGTTCTTCAAATTCGTTCATTTTTTAAAAAGTTTCCTCCAACAATTTGACTGGTACACATCTTTTACGATAGATACAGTCCTAATGTTTATCTTACCATAATTATTCCTAAAAAGAAAGCGATTTTTGTATAGAAATCGCTTTTTATTTTATATTTGACTTGATTTTTGTAAAAATTCTGCAATTTCAGCTGTTTTGCCTTCGTGTAATCCTTTAACAATGTAGGAGCCAACAATGACACCATCGACTGCTTGTCTGAATTTTTCAACGTGTGCGATTGAGGACACGCCAAAACCTGCTAAAACGGGGGCATCAGAAATCTCAGCTAATTTCGCTAAATGTTGATTCAAATCTGCCCGATAATCGCGATCTGCACCTGTGACTCCATTGACCGTCACAGCATAAATAAAACCTTCCGCTCCATTGACCAATTCAGCTTGGCGTTCTGGGATGCTAGTTAAAGTTACAAGTGGCACCAAAGCAATATCAGTGTTTGTCAAAAACGGTGCAATCATATTTTCATGTTCCCGTGGCACATCTGGTAAAATCAAGCCTTTGACTGGCGTTGCTTTGAGGTCATTGACAAATTGTTCAATGCCGTATTTATAGATAGGATTAAAATAAGACATGATGACAAGTGGGATATCCGTTTTGACTGTTTTCAGGGTGTCGATAACCTTTCTTAAAGTCGTCCCATTTTTCAAGGAACGGATCCCCGCCAATTCAATCACAGGGCCGTCAGCCACTGGATCTGAAAAGGGAATACCGACTTCAATGGCGCTAGCACCATTTTCCGCCAAAAAATCAATGGTTTTAGGGAGTCCTGCGATGCCATCTGCATGGTCGCCCGCCATGATGTATGGTACGAGCAAAGTTTTGCCGTCAGCTTTCAGGTTTTCCAAATGTTGTCGCAAGCTTTTCATCTCAAAATTCTCCTTTTTCTGCACGTTCTTTAATCTGCGCGACATCCTTGTCCCCGCGACCGCTGAGGCAGACGATGATGCTCTCATCCTTGCCATAGCGTTTGACCAGTTTCGGCAGTTGGGAAATGGCGTGTGAGCTTTCGAGTGCGGGGATGATGCCTTCAGTGACGCATAGCATCTTAAACCCTGCTAATGCTTCATCGTCAGTCGCTGAGATATACTCTGCTCGTCCCGTTTCGTTCCAGTGGCAGTGCTCAGGCCCCAAGCCAGGGTAATCAAGCCCGGCAGAGATACTGTAGGCCTCTTGAACTTGACCGTTTTCATCTTGAAGCAGTCGCATGATATTGCCATGGAGGACACCGTCAGACCCGCGATTGATAGAGGCAGCCGTTTCGCCACTATCAAGACCACGACCTGCAGCCTCAACCCCAATCATGGCAACCGTTTCATCATTGACAAAGGGGTAGAAAAGTCCGGCAGCATTTGAACCGCCGCCAACACAAGCAACAACAGCCGCAGGAAGTTTACCCTCTTTTTCAAGAATTTGCGCCCGCGCCTCACGCCCGATAATGGCTTGGAAATCGCGCACCATTTCTGGGAATGGCGCAGGGCCTGCAGCCGTGCCAAGGATATAATGAGTATCTTCAACACTTTCAACCCAAGCACGGAGAGCAGCATTCACCGCATCTTTGAGCACGCTCGACCCATCCGTCACTGAGATAACTTCGGCACCGAGGAGCTGCATACGGAAAACATTGAGTTCTTGGCGCTTGACATCAATGGCACCCATGTAGATTTTACAGTCCATGCCAAACAATGCTGCTGCTGTCGCCGTCGCCACGCCGTGTTGCCCCGCGCCTGTTTCAGCGATGATTTTGTTTTTGCCCATTTTTTTAGCCAGCATGACTTGGGCTAGGGCGTTGTTGATTTTGTGGGCACCTGTGTGATTGAGATCTTCACGCTTGAAGTAAATTTTGGCGCCGCCGAGTTTTTCTGTTAAATTTTTAGCAAAATAGAGCGGATTTTCACGCCCGACATAGTCTTTGAGGAGATAGGCGAGCTCGTCCTGAAAAGCTTGGTCAGTCTTGCTGTCCTCGTAAGCTGCTTTGAGTTCTTTGACGGCGTACATCAGCGTTTCCGGGACGAATGTGCCGCCGTAGGTGCCGAAGAATCCGGCTGGGTCTGGGTTTTGGTAGGTCATTTTTGCTCCTTTAGTTGATTTAAAATCAGTTGATCTTTTGGTTTCCCTGCTCGCCAGCTATCTTGGGTTGCCGCCTTATAAATTTTGATTTGTTGCGCAATATTAGGTAAATAAAATAATGCTGAGCTATCTGCTTGATTTTTTCCAAGTGCCAATTCAGAATAATCAACATCCGCATATTTTTTCAGCGTTTCTACGTTAGCAAAACCAACAAGAATCTTACCTTTTGAAAATTTGTGTTCGTGTAAATCAATCAGTTGATAACCCATGGATGCCATCACTTCTGTCAATAAATCAAAATTTTGAAAATCTGCTTGACGAAGTTGAAGGTCAATGTCATCTGGATTGGTCGGAAAGCCAGCTACTAAAGTCACTGCAAGACTTCCCATTAGGTAAGGCACGATATGATAATCATTCAATTTTCTAATGATTGCCAAACATTCTGCTAATAAATCTTCCGAATGGGCAACACTTGCCTTTTCTATAAAATGATTGATTTTTTCCAAATCCTTAACACCATTTGTTTCGACGCCAGACGATATATCCACACCATAGGCAGTAGGAAAATAGCGAATCGCCTCACCAACGTTCTCAGGCGTCAAGCCACCGGCAACAAAGAATTGGTAACCGTCCAAAGCTGATAAATCAAGGGCTTTCCAGTCGAAACTTGTGCCACTTCCCCCCGCAAATTGGGCGGGTGGTGCGTCTAATAAAATCACCTGATTTTTAAACTCTGAGATGTTATCTGGCAGTTTACCATCTTTAATACCGAAAGCTTTAATCACGGGTACGCCAACCTGAGCTGCATAGTCCGCGCTTTCTTGTCCGTGGAGTTGGACCATGTCAAGTCCGACTTTGGCGACAATATCTTGAACAAGTGTTAAGTCCTCATTGACAAACAAGCCAACTTTTTTGACCGTTTTGGGGACAAATTTGCCTAGATATTTGGCATATTCTGGTGTGACCTTGCGCTTGCTGTCAGCAAATACAAAGCCGATATGAGTGGCACCAGCTTTGACTGCTGTTTCGACGGCTGCTTGCGTTGACAGACCGCAAATTTTAATCCACATGGCGCTTGACCTGCAAATTTCTAGCGGCAATTGTCGGATTACCGTCTTTCATCAAGGCTTCGCCAACCAGTACAGCACGGAAATCTTGGGCAACTTTTTCAGCTTCGACAGGTGATTTAATCCCAGACTCTGAGATGTAAAATCTTTCTTTTTCTTGTAAGGGCACCAAGTCTAGGCTGTTTTGAATGTCGACTTCAAAAGTTTTGAGGTTACGGTTATTAACGCCAATCAATTCAGCATTGATTCGATGCGCAATAGCTAGCTCTTCAGCATTGTGCACCTCGACTAAAACTTCTAAACCTAGAGATGTTGCATAGTCATACAAGTCTTGCAAGTCTTTTTCAGCTAGACAAGCGACAATCAACAAGACAATCGTCGCCCCACTATTGACCGCACGCGTAATCTGCTTTTTATCAATGATAAAATCCTTGTTCAGCACTGGCACGTCAACGTTTTTGGCAACCAAACGCAAATCGTCAATAGCGCCCTTGAAAAAGACTGGGTCAGTCAAAACTGAAATCGCAGAAACACCCGCCGTTTCATAACTTTTTGCCTGTGCCAAGACATCAACATCTAGGTTAATGGCACCAAGTGACGGCGAGGCACGTTTGACTTCAGCGATAACCTGCAGCTGCTGCGGATTTTCTCGCAAGCGTTCAATAAAGCCTTTGACTTTTCGGACTTGACCTGGTATTTCTAGAGGCATTTGTGCCACTTCAAGTACTTTTTCAGCTAGTATTTTTTCAAGAAAGTTTTCCATTTCAACTCCTTATTTTCATTTGTATAGGTTAGCGCTTGATATTTTCGGTAATCATTTGTGTTTCCAGTTCGGTAAAACCGGCAAGCATGGCGCTGTTCAGTTTATCAATCAGGGCACTACAAATCCCCCTTTCACGCGCTAATCGTGTGACGTCAACTTTTTTTACACCTGCCAATCACTTGCTACGACCTGTTTAACCAATTCGCCACGCGCCTTGATCAAAGCCAATAGTTCTATATCAATTTGCTTAATTTTCGAGCGTGTGTCCATTTTATCAGCTGCCATTTTAAGCCCCCCCTTGTTTCAATCTTGCTTTTACTCTAACTTGAGCATTTCCTGTTCAAGTGCGATAAAATCAGTAATCATATTCCGATAAAGTTTTTCGACCAACTTTTCATCTGCTCCCTTTTCGCGCGCCAAGACCTTCACTTTTTCGATAACTGTCGCAACACGTTGAGGTGCTTGAACATCAGTTACTGTCCTTTTAAAGGTCGCCGCTTGCTTGACCAAGTCACCACGTTGCGCAAGCAAGCTAATCATTTGCTCGTCGACTTTGTCAATCTCTGTCCGAATCTCAGTTAAATTTTCCGCCATTATTTCAGCTCCTGCATCTCGACTAATTTCGCCAGTGCTTGACCACTTGCGATGACCTCACGCGCCTTGGCAATCCCTGCAACTATCGTCTCCGAGACACCTGCCGCAAAAAAGCCTAGCCCCGCATTCAAAACCGAGACCTCCAAGAATGGACTTGCTTCATTTTTCAGCACAGATTTGAGAATCGCCGCATTTTCCTTGCCCTCGCCACCGCGAATCTCTTGCAGAGTCACACGCGGCATCCCCAGACTCTCATGGTCGAACTCATGCACCGTAATCTCGCCCGTCTCATCAAGCAAGGCATACTGGTTGACACCGTCCAGACTCGCCTCGTCCATATTGTTTGGCCCGCTGATGACTAGGGCGCGACGGCGCCCCAATGATTTCAGAACTTCTGCCGTCGTTGTTAAAAGGTCACGACGAGAGGTTCCGAGCAGCTGGGTATCGAGATTGACTGGGTTTGTGAAAGGACCGATGAGATTGAGTACCGTGCGAACCTCCAGCTCACGCCGAACAGGCATAACATAACGCATATTAGGGTGAACGTGTTGGGCAAAAAGGAAAACGAGTCCTGTCTTATCGAAAATGTCTGCCAACTCCTCTGGCGTGTGATAGAGATTGATCCCCAACGCCTCCAAGACATCAGCCGAGCCCGATTTTGAGGAAATCGACCGATTGCCATGTTTCGCCATTTTGACACCACCCGCCGCCAAGATAAAGGCAGCAGTCGTGGAAACATTAAAGGAAAATGACAAATCGCCACCCGTCCCACAATTATCCATGGCAGTCGTGATGCTCGTCGGAATTTTCAAAGCTTTTTCGCGGACAACATCAACAATTCCCACCATTTCATCAATCGTTTCGCCTTTCATGGCAAGGGCAATGAGAATAGCTGATAACTGTGAGTCTGTCAGCTCGCCATTAAACATAGAATTGGCGATTTGGTTGACTTCGTAGCGCGAAAGATCTTCGCGGTTCATTAGTTTGATTAGTTTTTCTTTCATCTTATTTTTCTTTCATTCATTTAGGTCAAGTTGGCATCGAACAATTTCAGTAATGCTTCACAACCTCACAAAATTCTCAATCATCCGCATCCCCTCAGGCGTGCCAATGCTCTCAGGGTGATATTGCATGCCAAAAATCGGCAAGGTGTCATGTTGAATCGACATAATCTCATGGTCATCAGTCGTTTTTGACAAGATTTTAAAATCTGCTGGCATTTGAGAAATGACAATCGAATGATAGCGCATAATTTCATGCGTTTTCGGAATACCTGCCAATAACGGCGAATCTATCTGACTTTCAGCCATAGAGGTTTTGCCGTGCATGATGTGTTTTGCCAAATCTAGCTTGCCACCGAAAACTTCGGCAATGGCTTGGTGACCGAGACAGATGCCTAAGATTGGTTTTTTACCGGCAAAGTCACGAATCATTTCTTCCATTCTGCCAGCGTCAGCAGGCCAACCGGGGCCTGGAGAAAAGACGATTTTATCAGCCGCCTCGGCGACAGTGTAGAGGTCTCGGTCGTCATTTCGCAAGACCTTAACCTCGGCAAATTCGCCGATGTATTGGGCTAAATTATAGGTAAAACTATCGTAATTATCAACTAATAAAATCATTGCTTTCTCCAATCTTGGTCATGGCCTTTGCCTTGTTCAAAGTTTCCTGATATTCGCTTTCAGGCACGCTGTCAAAGACGATGCCCGCACCTGCCTGGGCGTGCGCCTTGCCTTCTTTGAGCACCATAGTCCTCAAGGCAATCGCGAAGTCCATGTCTGAGTTGCTTGACAGGTAGCCGATAGCACCCGCATAGATACCACGTTTGGTCTTTTCTAGCTCATAAATCCGCTGCATGGCGCGAATTTTCGGTGCACCTGATACGGTACCTGCCGGCAAGGTCGACTTGAGGGCATCTAAGCTAGAGACTCTGTCTAAAAGTTCGCCCTTGACAACGCTCGTCAGGTGCATGACATAGCGGAAATACTCGACTTCCATGTACTTGGTCACTTTGACCGTACCAACTTTAGAAATCTTCCCGATGTCATTGCGACCGAGGTCAACTAGCATCCGATGCTCCGCGACCTCTTTTTTATCAGCCAGTAAGTCATTTGACAAGTACTCATCTTCTGCCTCATCAGCGCCCCGTGGTCGTGTGCCAGCAATGGGATTGGTCGTGACAACACCATTTTTCACTGACACCAGACTTTCCGGACTAGCACCCATGATTTGATAGTCACCAAAATCTAGGAAATACAGATAATTTGACGGATTGGTCAAGCGCAGATTGCGGTAATAATCAAAGGGATTGCCCGAAATCTGACTCGTCAAACGCTGACTAAGGACGATCTGAAACATATCGCCATTTTTGATATGCTCCTTAGCCTGCGCCACCATCTCAATAAAATCAGCCTTGGTCGTATTACTTTTGAAGGATAAGGGATTGAGCTTAACCGTTTCAAATTCATTTTTATGTGGTCGCGTCAAGTTTGATAGCACCAACTCCATGGCAAGCGCTAAATCATCAGCCGTGCGCCCACTGTAAATATCCGACTCGACAATGGTAATCTGCTCTTTCTTGTGGTCAAAAATCAGATAAGATTCATAGAGAAAGAAATGCAAATCTGGCGTGCCAATTGCATCTTGGGGAATCTCCCCGATATTTTCATAGAGGGCAATGGTGTCATAACTCACAAAACCAATGGCTCCGCCCGTAAACGGTAGGTCTGACCTCTCTTTATTTTTAACAGTCAGCTCACTCAGATAATCAAGTGGATCATCTGTTTTGACCTGACCATTATCTGTCAGCACGCCATTTTCAAACTTAATTTCATGCACGGGATTGTAAGCAATCATGGAGTAACGTGAATTTTCCTTTTCTCTCGGAATAGATTCCAAGATAAGCTTATGTTTTAATTCCAGTCGCAAATAAGCCAGAATAGGTGTAATAATATCAGCATTAATTGTTTTTCTTAAAGTCATATTTACTCTTTTCTATAAACATCATTTTTGTGAAAGTTCAAGTCAGTGACATGTAGCCACCTTGGCTTATGAGCTGATGACCATATTCGTTTAACACAAAAATTTTTCAAAAAAAGTCCTCGACGAAAGACTAAACTTTCGTCGAGGACGTTATCACACGCGGTGCCACCTCAATTGTAGCGAAAAAACCTATTTGAAATAGTCTTTCTCTACATCTCATCTCCCTCAAGCAAGGGATTGTGCGATATCGGGCACCCACGTGATTCTTATCGTTTCGAATCAAAATCGAACTAATCTGATATCAGTTCACACATCGCAGCCCATTCACGTGATAGAACTCTTGTCTCGCAATCACCGACAAGTCCCTGAAAGTCCTAATATCTCGCTACTTCTTCTGCTATTGTTCTAATTTTACGATTATTCTGACAAGTTGTCAAGCGAAAAAAAGATTTAGTTTCAGTTCATCGTTCGAAAATAATCGAATGTTGAAAAAAACAACAATTCTATTTCTTTTTCAAAATAACACGCAACTCCCTATTTAAGCCCTTTTTCACTCTTAAAAAAGTATTTTTTGAAACTGTCAGATTGATTTTATCAACATCATTTAATAAACTAACTTCTTGCTTTACTTTACCACTCAATGTTTCAATGATAATTTGAACGCCACTTGTATCTGTCGCCACACCAGAAAGTGATGCCTCATAATCACCTACTGAGAATTGTTTTTCGATTAGGTAAGCACCTGAATTTTGTAACTTGATGCCTTCATTTTCTACTTCAATCTTTTCAAATTTACTTGGCACCATCTCAACCTCACTATTCGGACTCAAAATAACTTCTTGATTTTTTTTGAAAAAGTGCCCAACATTTGTTTGACCTACTAGCGGGAACTCTCTGCCTGCTACCAAATCATCCGACTTAATAGCTATCAAATCATAATAGCCAGCTGTCTTAATTTTAATCTTTTTCTCTCCAGAAGTTTCATTGATAAGCGTTTCTGCCTTGCCTGAAACTCTTTCCGGATGATTTCTTGGATTTTTCCAAGACATGAAGGCAAAACCCAAGGAAAAGATCGCCACAAACGACACAAGCGTAATTATTATTTTCTTCATATTTTTCAACTTTCTTACTTAAATGCTACCATATCAATAATAGCGTCCATTTTACTTGCCAAAAATTCATCATGCGTTGCCACAATCAAGACACTTTCCGGTTTAACCAAGGATAATAATAAACGCTCAACTTCCTCAGCTGTTTTTTCGTCCAAGGCACCTGTTGGCTCATCAGCTAAAATAACGTCTGATTCTTTCAGTAATAATCTTGCTATCGCAATCCGTTGTGCCTGACCGCCAGATAACTCATAAATTTTTGATTTCAAATAGCTTTCATCAAGACCAACTTGTAATAACACTTCAACTTGTCGCGCTTTATTTTTAGAAACAAGTCCTAAATTTTGTGACACTGTTTCATCATCTATCAAAGCATAATTTTGAAAAATATAACCTAGATGGTGCTGAAAATAAGTTGTTTCTTTCATTTTCCAAATATCTTGATTTTTTAACTGAATCGTTCCAGATGTCGGTTTTTCAAGTCTTGCAAGCGCATTGAGAAAAGTTGATTTTCCACTACCTGACTCGCCAATAATGGCATATGATTTACCAAATTCAAACTGATAATCAATGCCATCATAAACTATCTTTTGATCAAATGTTTTCTTTAAATTTTTGACTTCAATCATACGACCTCAACTTCTCCTTTTAAAATTTGTACCCTATATTTTTTTAGTTTAATGGCTGAAACTGTCATTAAAATCAACATTTCAAGAATCAGAAAACTCAGCATTATCAAGATAAGTACCAATTCTTTTGTCAATAACCAGACACCGATGCTTGATACGATATTTATCCCAAAAGCCAAGGCTAAGATAGAGAAAAATATTTTTTTCGATTTTGGACGATATAACGCTGTAATCACAATTTGTTTCGCTTTTAATCTAATGGCCAAACTAATAAATTTATAAAAAATCATAATTTGAAAAATGAATAATAAAACAAGTGAGATAGCATTCGCTAATAAACTATTAAATAACTCCGTCACATAAGTTGACATGCGTTGATAGACATTCGTTGTATCTAAAATACCTTTTTGAACGTCCGTTTGTTTTGCGATACCATCAAAACCATGACGCTCAAAAATGGATTGCTCCGACAAAGCACGTGGTAAATCAGCTGCGACAATGTTAGTCATATCAAGTAATGCCGTATTCACCACAACAAATATCTGGTCTTTTTGGAGTTGCTCAGGAATAGCCTGCCCCTCAATCGTTGAATTAAACTGAAACGTTTCTTGCCCATTCTTGATTGTTATAAATTGAAACTTACTAATCGTCTTATCTAGGCTTAACTCTCCCATATCCAATAGTTTTTCCAGGTTCTCTCGCTCATCAGTATATTTCTCGGGTAAATAAATTGTATAAAGATAATTTTTAACAGGTTCTGCCAATTTTTCAAGATAACCCATTTTTTGATTTTCTTTCAAAAATTGCCTATTAACAATATGTGTGTTTTGCGAACTATAAGCTGTTTCTGATACTGCCTCAACTTGCCAATTCAAAGGCATATTGGTAATAACCTTCTCCTTAGGATAAGCTAGATAGAATGCTGCCCATTTTCGTGTATAGGTCAATTCTTCCGCCATTTGATTTTTATCTAAACGATGATCTTCATCAATACTATTTGGATTATCTAGCCCATGACGGCTATAAGTCAGGTAATCTTGGTAGTTTTGCCACTGACTCATACTATGATAGGCTTCATAAATCGGCTGAATTGTTTTGATAGTTTTGATTAAGGAAGTCCCAAAAATAATAAGGATAAATATATTTAAAACAGATAGAATACCTAAAAACCCTTTATTAGGTAATTTATTTTTAAAAATTGAAATCGGGTTTGAAAATTGAATAACCAAAAACACTAATAAATTGGCCAATATAAGTAAGATGATTATGACAATTGATAACGTTAGAAATAAGGCAATCACCATTGAAAAAACATTGGTATAAACTAATCCGCCATTTAAAATGCCAACAAGTGTAAAAACACTCATGCCAAACACTAGATAGCTCGCGACATCCGTTACTAATTCTATCAGAGCATATTTTCTTAAAGTCCCTAAACTTCTTCTGATAATTACCGCCTTACTTTTCAGTAGTTTCAACAACGTTAAGATTGTTATAAATGTTATAATAATTCCCCAGGTAATTAAAGATTTCAACCCACTAAACAAGAATGATAAACCTGACATTTGAGGTGAAAAGGCTGGGAATTTCTCAGAAATAATACCTTTATTTTTCAAAAATTTTAAATCATCTTGACTCAGATTATCCGATGACCAATAACCGCCAACCACATAACTATTTTTTAACTTTGTCAAATCTTCACCTTTTCCAAAAGTAAAGGTTTCTGTTTTGCCTGAAGTCACAACAGGATAATATAACTCGATATGATGCGTAACAGCAAATTGTTCTAAGATTTCAAAATAAACTTTGTTAGCTTTCGTGTCATCAACTTGCTTAATCGATAGGGTTTCCGATGCCGGATAGACGATGTATGATTTAATTTCTCGCACTTGAACAAATGATAGCAAGCCAAGAAAAAATGTAACGATAAAAATAATCAGATATTTACTTTGTAAAATTTTCTTCATACCAAGTGTTCACTCCTAAAAATAGATGCCGATATTTTTTCAACAGATTGATATTCAAACAAGTATAAAACCAAAATTCACCTATGAATTATGTCAATCATTTTGGTTTTACGGTTGATTGAATATGCAGTATTTAAGTCTACAAACTCAACGTATTATTGGTATTCCCACCAAGGTTCTGGTGTACTTGTGATTTCCCACGGTAGATGGCCAACACTAATGGAACTGGTTTGCCCTGCACCTTTCCAACCACCAGTTTGGACTTTATTATTTTTGACAATATCTGCTTTGCCAGACATAGACCAATTCTTATAAGATGAGCTGACGTTTGTTAAGCTTATGTTGTGATCCCATTTATCTCTAGCCCAAGGATGAGGATAATCAGTAGCTGCGGATGCTTTTCCTCATCCAACAACTGCGCCACCTAATGTTGCTACCGCAACTGTTAACATTGCAATTTTTTTAATTTTCATCATATTGACTCCTTCTATCTTGTCATTAACATACTATTCCCTCACTCAAAATAAATAAAGTGGAGAAAGATAAACAATTAAGTTTTGAAAGTCGTTCGAACTAACTTACAATTCTAATTCTACTACATAAAAATTATTAAATTTCAAAAATTGAGAATCTGCATGACTTGATGATGAAAATTGTATATTCTCTTGACTTTAAAACAAAAATTGAGAATGCTCAGGACTTTAGCTTTATGTCCTGAGCATTCTCAATTTGATTCATTTACTCCTGCAGATTCTCAATTCTGCATTTTTAAATATTTTCTGATGCTATAATAAATTTATCAAGTAAAACGAAAGGAGAAATCAATATGTTAGCTTTTTTACGTTCACTTATCTTTACTAAATGATTACAGATGAAATAGCTAGAACTTAGTGTTCCTTTGCCATGAACATCTCAATTCGTTTAGCTAAATCTACAATGCCAAATTTTTTTAAAACCTGAATATCGCTCTGTATCTCCTCGAAAAGTTCAGAGCTTTTTTCTTGCTTAAATTTGGAAAAAGTTTCAAAAATAGAAACTATAATCTTCCCTTCCATATCCCATGCATCTAAAAGTTCCTCTAGTTCATTTTTAATTCTATTCGCACGCGTGTATTGTTCATTACATACCATATGGACATATAAATTTACTAAAGTTCTTTTAACAACATCAGCATGAGAATATAATAGATTAGATAGTTCATCGCAATCTAACATCTCTAGCCCCAAATAATAGGCTTCTTTAAGACTTAACGCTTCCAAACAGTTGGAGAAAACATCAATTTCAAAAAGTGTCCATTGCTCGATACTTGTTAGATAATCCTGAATGAGTTTTCGATCGTTATCTGTGATTAAGTTTTCTCCTGATGAATCATATATCGCCACTTTAACCATGACATTATAAATTTTATCAATTTTTTTCTTGGCTCTCGGCTTTAATAATTTTTTCATTCGCTCTATATCATTATTTATAGCGTAATCACTCATTTGTTTCATAAAAACATGTAGCCTACTGGGTTCATAAGTCGGCATCAAAGCAAAAAACTCTGTTGGGGTCATGTTAAGCCCCTGAATCGCTAGCAAAAGACACTCAGCCGAAAACATACTTTCGCCTTTTTCAAAACGTGAAATTTGAGAACTATGAAGATAGCCTGTCTCAATCTCACCATAACTATAGCCACGCGCTTCACGCGTTTTTTGATAAAATGTTCGCAATTCCATTTGTTCAGACATTTCTTCTTGTAATTTTGTCAAACACTTTCCTCCAATCTAAATAAAAAAACGAAGTTCTTCTTACTAATTTTAACATAATCAGTAAGAATAATACAAAA
This sequence comes from Pseudolactococcus chungangensis CAU 28 = DSM 22330, assembly GCF_002441885.1. GTDB lineage: Bacteria > Bacillota > Bacilli > Lactobacillales > Streptococcaceae > Pseudolactococcus > Pseudolactococcus chungangensis. The sequence goes on from NZ_JXJT01000014.1 coordinate 43,973, forward strand.
ATAATAAATTATTACAATCATTTATTTCATATATAAGAAATTTATTTATCAATTTTTATTTGTATATCTCAACTTAAATGCATTAAAGTTTTAGACTAGATTACTATTTGGTATATTTTATAAGCTATTCCCACTAAATTAATCTTCAAATGGATAACCTAAGTACTATCTTTTATCAATTAAAAAAATCGTAAGATTAAAATGTTTCAAAGCATATTTCTCTTACGATTTTACATTTTTATATTTTTAATTCTGATACGCAATCTAATTATATGTCACTTCACTCGCAACAACCGAATACCATTCAATGTAACGACTATCGTCGCACCCATGTCAGCTAAAATGGCTATCCAAAGTGTGAGCCAGCCTGGGATAACCAGTAGCAAGGCGATGACTTTCAAGACTAATGAAAAAGTAATATTCTGCTTAATGGTTCGTAAAGTGCTACGGCTCAGTCTGATAAGAAATGGTAATTTAGATAAATCATCTCCCATTAAAGTGACATCTGCGGTTTCTAAAGCTATATCTGTTCCCACGACACCCATGGCAATACCGACAGTCGCCACTGCTAAAGCTGGTGCATCATTAACACCATCGCCAATCATAGCAACGCGTCCAAAGGTCGCTTGTAAGTTCTGAATCTCTTGCAATTTATCTGCTGGCATTAGATTTGCTTTGACTGATGAGACACCCACTTCTTTGGCAATCTGATTCGCTGTTGCTTGGTTGTCTCCTGTCAGCATGACCGTCTCTTGAATGTCAAGTGATTGTAATTCTTGTATCGTTTGTTGACTCATTTGTCGAACGATATCTTGCATGGCAATAACTGCTAGGACTTGCTCACTTGTACCAAAGTAGATAACCGTTTTACTTTGGTCGTGAAAGGCTTGTGCTATAGTAGTGATTTTTGAGTTTGATGAAAATAATGTTGCGCTACCAATAAAGTAAGTTGTACCTAAAATGTCGCCCCGCACACCACGTCCTGTGATTGACTGAAAATTTTCAATGCTGGTCTGTATTATGTCGATGCCACGTCTTTGATTTTCCTCTACAATAGCAGAGGCAAGAGGATGTTGCGCATAACTTTCCAAGACTGATATTTTTTGAAGTAGGTCAGTTTCATTATAGCGTTCATCTACTACAACAAAGTCAGTTACTGTCGGTTTTCCCTCTGTCAAAGTACCCGTTTTATCAAAGGCAATGGCTTGAAGCTTTCCGATTTCTTCTAAATAAATCCCACCTTTAATCAAGATACCATGACGCGCAGCGTTAGCGATAGCAGACACGATAGAGACTGGGGTTGAAATGACTAAAGAACACGGACAACCGACGACTAGGACTGATAGACCTTGGTAAAACCATCTCTGCCAGTCGCCACCGAAAAACAAGGGTGGAACGATGATGATCAGGGTCGCTAGCAAGATAATGAATGGGGTATATATTTTTGCAAATTTGTCAACAAAAGCCTGAGCTGGTGCGCGTTCACCTTGGGCTGATTCGACGAGTTGGATAATTTTGGCAAGCGTTGTATCTGATGCAAGTTTTGTGACTTGAACTTCTAGATAACCTGTTTCGTTAAGTGTTCCTGCAAAGACTACATCTCCAATTCGTCTGTCAACTGGAAGGGATTCTCCTGTAATGGCAGCTTGATTAACGGCTGAGTCACCTCTTATAACGACACCATCCATGGCAATTTTCTGACCAGGTTTAATAATCATAATATCATTAATTTGAATCTCCTGAACAGCAATTGTTTGTTCTAATTCATTACGGCGAACCGTTGCAACTTTTGGGGCAACATTCACTAGGGTTGAAATTGATTGTCGCGCCCGTTCGGCTGCATAGCCCTCTAGCATCTCACTTATCGCAAAAAGAATGACGACAACAGCTCCCTCAGCAAAGTCACCTATCAAAGTAGCACCGATAATGGCAATTGTCATCAAGGTTGCCATTGAAAACTCAAACTTGATGAGGTCTTTAAATCCCTCTATAAATAAGGCATAGCCACCTACTAAGATTGCCATAACAAATAGAACAGGCATCAGAAAATGTGGCTCCCCTATACACCATTGACTAATGAAAGCTAGAATAATCAGAACTACTGCAATCAATTGGCTACGATTGTCACGCCAAAAAGAAGTCTGCCGATGTGTTGTATCAGAGTTAGTATCTTGTTCTGGTCTTACCTTAATCTTGTCAAAGGCACCCGCTTGTTCCAATTCGGCAACTGATACATGTCCTGTTACGGTTAACTTAGCTGCGCCATAATTGACTTTTGCCGCACTAACACCTTCAATTGCTTGAACATTTTTCTCAAATTTAGCCGAACAATTTGTACAAGATAGACCAGTCAATCGATAATGATGTATTTCTTTGTCAGCCATAGGTAATCCCCTCTTTTTCTCGGTTCATCGCGTCTAGCACGAGCTGTTGAATCATTGGATTGCTGAGTTGATAATAAACCATTTTACCAATTTTTTCATGTGTCAAAATTGACTGTTTACTCAAAGTACGTAAATGATGAGAAGTTGTGGCAACAGTTGCTCCGATGATGCGTGCGACATCACAAACACAGAGTCTCTCTTGTTTTGTCAAGGCATACAATATCTTAAACCGATGTTCATCTGCTACCACTTTAAAAAGCTGGCTGATGGTAAATATATCAGCTGCGGCTAATTCTGCTTTCACTGCCTTTACTTTCTCTTCATTAAAGCAAGGAATTTTACAACTTTCTTCACGCATTTTATATGGCCTCCTATTATTCAAATCACCGTTTGATTATTTCTAGTTTAACATAAAGAAAAAACATATTCAAACTTTCATTTGAATATGTTTCATTTCATCTGCTCTTTAACCGGACAAGAGCAACCGCAATCTTCACAAGCGCCACGAGACTTGATGAATTTATAAAAAGCATAGCCAGCACCTGCGATAGCTAGGGCAAAAATAATGATGGTTTGGATGTTCATATAGTCACACTTTCTGAAAGTTTAGGCGCTTGGTAGACTGGTTTTCTAAACACATAGTAACTAGCAAGCAGTAGAGATAAAATCGCTAACACAGTCGATAGGTTAACTTGACCTGTAGCAATAGTCGTCCCAATCTGATAAACGATAAAACTGATGATATAGGCAATACCACATTGGAAACCAACTGCAATACCTGTCCATTTTGCTGTTCCCATTTCACGATAAATGGCACCGATAGCAGCAAAACATGGTGCACAAAGTAAATTAAACAAGAGCAAGGTATAGGCAGATAAGGCTGTGAAATTACTCTGCATGGCAGTATTCAAAGCCGCACCACCTTTCGCATGATACAACACACCCATGGTCGAGACGAGTGTTTCTTTTGCAAGTAAACCAGTAAACGTCGAAACAGTTGCCTGCCAAGAGGTCCAACCTAGTGGGGCAAAAATCGGCATAATCACTCGGCCAATCCCTGCCAAAATAGATTGCTCCGTATCAACGACCTGCAAGCGAAAATTGAAAGTTGTCAAGAACCATAGCACTATCGTCATGGCAAGAATAATCGTTCCTGCACGCTTGATAAAACTTAATCCTTTATCTAACGCATAGCGTAAGACGTTTGACCATTTCGGCATGTGGTAATTTGGTAACTCCATAATAAATGGTGTCACAGAACCGCCTAATAATTTAGTCTTTTTCAGCATGATACCACTGATGACAATCGTAAAAATACCAACGAAATAAGCACTTGGCGCAATCAAAGAATTATTAGGGAAAAGAGAGCCGGCCACCAAAGCAATAATCGGTAATTTAGCCGAACATGGCATGAAAGTTGTCACCATAATCGTAATTCGACGGTCTCTTTCATTTTCAATTGTCCGAGACGCCATCACACCTGGAATACCACACCCTGTCGCAATCAACATTGGGATAAAGGATTTACCCGATAGACCAAAGCGACGGAAAATACGGTCCATGACGAAGGCAACGCGACTCATATAGCCTGAATCTTCCAGAATACCTAAACAGATAAAGAGAACAAAAATTTGTGGAACAAAACCAAGAACAGCGCCGACACCGGCGATAATGCCGTCCAAAATTAAACTCTGACCAATTGGTGCGATATTTAAAAAATCAAGCAAATTTTGAGCATAATGTGGGACGATTTCCCCAAATAATTTCTCATTTACAAAATCTGTTCCCATAGTGCCAACCGTCTGGATGCTGACATAGTAAACTGCCCACATCACGAAGAGGAAAAAAGGTAGACCAAAATGACGTGATGTCACAAATTGGTCAATCTTATCTGACACATTCAATCTGACACCTTGTGTCCGATGCTCAACCATGTCAGCCAAGGTCGTCAAGTATTGGTAGCGCTCATTAACGACAATGCTTTGTCGATCATCCAGAAATATATCTTCTGCAATCGAGATAATTTCTGAGACTTCATCAGTTTGTTTGGCTGATAAAGCAACGCGCTCAATTATTTTTTCATCATTTTCAAAAATCTTAATGAGTTCAAAGCGATTTGTGATGTTCGTCACATTAGAAAGTTCCATTAAGCTAGCCTCAAAACGTTCATCATAATGAACTTGAACTTGAGGGACCGTTGCTTTTTGACTCTGGGCAACTAAGTTATCAAAGCCTTGATTTTTAAGGGCCGAGATATTAACAACAGGTACGCCAAGTGAGTAAGATAACTTTTCTGTGTCAATGAAGATATTTTGTTTCACCAGCAAATCGGTCATGTTGAGGGCAATGATAACAGGTTTTCCAATCTCAATCAACTGGGTTGTTAGATAAAGATTACGCTCAATATTCGTTGCATCTACGAGGTTAATCACAACATCATAGTCATCAGATAATAAATAATCTCGAGTGACATTTTCCTCTGGCGTGAAAGGAGATAGAGAATAAATACCAGGTAAATCCTGAATGATAATTGACTTATCTTTAACGTATTTACCTGATTTTCTCTCGACAGTCACACCGGGCCAATTGCCAACATATTGATTAGCCCCTGTCAACAAATTAAAGGTTGATGTCTTACCAGAGTTAGGATTTCCGACTAGTGCAAATCGTTTGTTTTCAGTCATTTTCTAGTACGCTCACTTCTACTTTTTCTGCCTCATTTTTTCGCAAGGTCAGTTCGTATCCTCTGACATGTAATTCCATCGGATCACCTAATGGTGCTACCTTTCTAACAAAGATACGTGTGCCACGTGTCACACCCATGTCCAGTAAGCGACGTTTCAAAGCTGCCTCAGCAGGATCCGACGGATGTGCAACGGCAATACTAAGGACCATAGCCATCTGCCCTGGTTTAACTGATGATAGTTTGGTAAGGTTGCCACGACCGATGAGTTCTTTTGAGAGTGTAATATTATCCAAAATGGTATTGTCTAATGCAACACGGGAATTGTGAATGAGAATGACACCGTTATGCTTGTCACGATTCATCACGGCGACGCGTGCGTTTTTAACAAAACCTAAGTTTTGTAGATGCTTTCTACTATCCGGGTCACCTTTAATTTCTGAAACAAAATAGGTTTGCTTGAGTGGGCAACTAGTTAATGTAATCATATTATTATTTTGAGGTTGTTTTTTGATAAAAAGCAACCATCATTCCTTTCGGCTATCAATACATATCAGATTTAACTATCAAAATCAAATGATTTCTTTATTCATTTATTATAGCACAAAAAGTAAAAGGTTTTAGACAAAAAATGAAAAATTTTTCCGACATTTTGTATAAAATCAAAAAATCGAGGGATTAACTCGATTTTTGATTCTATGATTTGTCAAATTAAGTTAGAATAAAAT
>NZ_JXJT01000015.1 GCF_002441885.1 Pseudolactococcus chungangensis CAU 28 = DSM 22330
TTTATTCTAACTTAATTTGACAAATCATATAATTAAAAATGGAAAATAGTAATTCAAAAAAATCATCATTAATGTTGAAATATATACAACGAATCAATAGACTATGATTGTAGGTGTTCTGCTAACGATATTCAAAAGAAAAAAATATTGATTAATTAATATTTGATGTACTATATTCTATGAAGATAAAATCCTGACAAACCTCCCGTATACCTAAAAATATACGAGAGTTTTTTCTTTTTCAACTGGGGCCACCAAAGTACGCCCTAACGTCTTTTCTTGTCAAGATATAATGTTACAGAGATATGATATGCAAATAAAACCTAACTAAAAAAAGATAAATAATTATTTTCCGCTTTTTATTATTTAGTTTAGTTGTAAATAAAGATTCTTTCTTAAATTGTAACTTCAAGTCATCAAATCAGGTGGCTAACTTCATTTTACAATTTGCGAATTTGTCTATATATAGTTTATTCATAAGGCACATTTTACTATAAAATTTTGCAACAGAACCATAATTAGTGATTTTATAATTACTTCTTTCTCTGTTATTGTTGAACAATCAAGCAGTGCCAGAAAAAATTCTAGTTACTACGTACTTCACACTTCTAGTTTACACGCAATAAATAAAGAAATATACGCCAAAGCATTTTATTTTTTTTTTTTTTTAAAAGCAGTATACTAAAGTGACTACAATTTATTATAAACTAATGTTAAAAGATAATTGAAATACGACTATACATAAAATAGAGAAATCATATATAGAAATGGAAGCATAGATGGCAAACGAGAGTCTTAGAATCATCATGAATCAATTAAAAGATTTGACTGCGCAAGAATCGGTCATATTTAACTTGTTTCATACAAACAGTACAATCAATAAAGTCATTGATATGTTACGTCAGTCAAACTCCACAATCCTAGCAACTGAGTTGCAAACAACTGTACAACACAAAGTTAAATTCTCTGATGTTTTATATCTTGATTATGTCGATAGAAATGTGTGCTTATATACCAAAAATGCGACTTATTGGGTCAAAAATTCTTTTATCAGAATATTAACCCAGTTGCCAAGTCACTTCATTCAGATTTCTAAAAACAATGCTGTCAACATCTATGAAGTTAAATCAGTAGAAACTAATATCGGCGGTAATTTAATCATCAAACTCTCTACTGATGAAAAACTTGTTGTCAGTCGTCGCTATATCAAAAATTTTAAAGCATTTTTGATTGACCAAGCGTAGTTTAACCGCATGTGTTTAGTATAATACCACATGTGTCAACTGCTATTTCTTTTTATGTCTTACATGCCTATAATAAAAACATAAAAAGAAAAGAGGTTACATATTTCATGTTTGAGTTATTAAATATCATCGTTCAAATCCTATCACATACACCTATCTGGGTGTGGATTGTTTTGATTATCCTAATCAAAAGAGGGATAGCTTTACAAAGAGATTCTCCTATCTCTCTTGCTAAATCCTTTATCATGCCGGCTATCTTTATATTATGGGGATTAAACACGATTGCCACCAAGTTTCACTATCCACTCTATCTCTTAATGATATACATGCTATGTTTAGGTTTGGGCGCTTGTGCTAGTCTTTATATTTATCGAAAAAAAAGATTTTATATCCAACACACTGTTGTGATGCAAGGTGGTAGCAAAATTCCTTTATTTATCATGATGATCAATTTTTGTATTAAATATTGTTTAAATATACTATTGTCTACTCACCCTTCGCTTTATAGTGTATTTGGTTTCAATATTATCTACGGTATCATCTCTGGATTTACAGTTGGGCTATTTTTTGGTGGCATTATTAAATCTGCTCAAGCTAAAGCACGCCTACTCGCTTAGACTTAACTCATAATTCATAGCAAGGAAAAATTAAGATGTCCATTTTACAACGCTGTTTCAAAGCCTTAGGTATCGGTTCTTTTATATACTTATTAATCCTGTTCATCAATAACGGTGTAGTCGTCTACACGTCAGAAGTTATCTATGTATTTGCAATCTCTATTTTTATTGCATTGACAAGTTATATTTTTAATATAGACGCCTTAAATTTTATCACTTGTTTAGTCATACATTATATATTGGTTGATATGTTTGTAATCATCGTTAATTATGCCATGCACTTCACCGGTAACTACTCCAACTTGTTTTTCTCAATTTTCATCATCTATGTCGTCTCTTTTATCATTACGACAATTCAGACCAGATTAACCGTCAAACAACTTAATCACTTAATTGGTCAAGTTCATCTCAAACACTAGTTTTAATATGAGCACCAATTAGAGAATAAACAAATATCTTGCTGCCCGTTGCTATATACCTCGACAACTGATTCCTTTGTCGGTATGTTATAATCCGAAGCTGTAAATAGTTCAGTTTATAACGACTATAAAGTTAAAAATCGATCTGGATAAAATTTTCCTGGTCATTTTTTTAGTAACAAACAAAGACAATAGAGCACACTCTATTGTCTTATTTGTTTTATATGATACACTTCTTGTACCATATACTTGCTTGCTTGCTTCCTACTCTAGGTTATCGTTTTGAAAATGATTAGTGATGTATTTGTCACATTCTCCATTTAGAAAATATGCCATCTCATGTAATATTGTGAGTGATGTATCTATTTTATCCAGATTTTGATTAATTAAAATGACAGGTAAATCATTGAAAATACCAAAATGACCGTTATCTTCCATTTCTATATAATCAATTTTTATTCCTAGCTCTTTTTCCTTTCTACATATTTTTGGCAACATTTAATATTTGTCTTTAAAGTTATCTATCAACCACTATTTAATTGCTTTATGGCAATTTTCTGACATAGTTTTGCCGCTAAAGGCAGGAAATGATTCTAATGTTTTTCTAAATCTTCATCAAAGGTAGACTTTTTTACTTGTTCTGTTTTTCAGGGTAGATACTCAGTACTTGTATTTAACATTTCGGAAAGTTTTGTTAAGTTTTTGTTTGCGGGTGTAGTAATTTCGTTCTCCCACCTAGCGTATGCTTGTTATGAAAATAGCACTATGGAGAATAAATTGTCATAAGTGCCTATTAAGGTTATCTTTGTGGCTATGTAACTTTATCAATTTTACAGAACTAACCAAAAAACTAACCAAGCAATCAAAAATCATTAGTTGAATAAAAAATAAAGTTTATCAGCAAGAAAAAACTGGTGGACTTTATTTTGTATTCAAAGGGTATTATTCATAAAAATAATCTAGTTCATGATAGGGGGTCATACCAAATTTATCAGATATAACATTGTTAAATTCATCAATTATAATACCGTCTAAGTGATAAGGCAAATTTAAAGTATCAATGATATTCTGATAATTGGTTTCAGGTGTAAAATCATATTTATCATCTAACATTTTCATGACCTCTTGTATCATGTACTTGTTAGTTTCATATTCTAAGTTATCGTTTTGAAAATGATTAGTGATGTACTTATCGTAATCTCCGTTGAGAAAATGTGCTGTCTCGTGTAACAATACAAAGTTGTTAGATTATGATGTTGAAGCTGTAAACAAAAAGAGATTACAGACTTTAACTGTTCGTGAAGTATATAACGAATACAAAGAATTTAGAAAGCAAGAATTAAAAGATAGCACCTATTATAAACAAAATTTAGCTATGGAAAAAATATTTGTAGAAATACCAGATAAAAAAATAGTTAATATTTCTAGTAGTTACTTTCAAAGATACTTTATGACGAGTAAAAATTCCATACCTTATAAAAAATTACAAAAGAGTTTAGTCAATTTATTCTTTAAATTCTCAGTAAAAATGGGTGTAATTGATTTTAATCCGATAGAGAACGTCGAATTACCAAAACATAGGAAAACCATAGAATATATTGAAAAAAAACGTGCAAAATTTTTCTCAAAAGATGAAATGAAAGTCTTTAAAAAATCTTTTGGTACAAGACCTGATGAAGTCAGAATGAACTATTTAATCGAGTTTATGTATTTGACTGGCTTAAGGATTGGGGAAGCGTTAGCTTTAATGTGGGAAAATATAGACTTTGAAGAGAATTCAATTTTAATAAAGTACAATATTGACAATCATTCAGTCAGTATTAAAGACTTTAAGTTGACTAGTCCTAAAACTTTAGACTCATTTAGACGGGTTTCTATTAATAATAGATGTTTAGAAATTTTGTGTAGCTTAAAAAAAATGAATTCAGATTTGGATGTTAAAAATGACAAATTTATCTTTTTAAATGAACGTGGTAATTTGATTTATCCTCAGCTATTAAACAAGTATCTGAAAAAAGTGGGCAAAAAAGCTAATATTGAAAATAAAAATTATCATGATTTCTCAAGCCATATGTTAAGGCATTCTCATATTAGTTTATTGACAGAGTTAGGTGTACCAGTTAAAACAATAATGGAGCGTGTAGGTCATAAAGACGAAAAAACAACATTACAAATTTACACACATGTGACAAAAAATATGAAAGATGATGTTGTTGAAAAAATGAATAATTTAAATATTTGACAGTAACCAAAAACTAACCAAAAAGATTGGTTAGCGTGACGTTTGATAACGTGTTATTGAGAAGTAACGAACCGTGCAATGCTTTATCTATAGGGTATTTAGCGTGTTTAAACGTGTTATTAAGTGTAAGTCTATGGTATAATGGACAAATGAAAACTAATGAACAAATTGAGAAAATTTCAACTCTACTTTCAATTCCCCCTAAGCAAATCAAGCAGGTATTAGACCTGACGAGCGAGGGCAATACTATTCCCTTTATCGCGCGGTATCGGAAAGAAGCGACGGGTGATTTGGATGAAGTGCAGATTAAGGCTATCGTGGATGAAAACGACCGTGCTATCAAACTGGATGAGCGGAAAACGGCTGTCCTTGCTAAAATTGAAGGGTTAGGTAAGCTGTCAGATGACCTGAAGAAAAATATCTTGGCAGCTGAAAAGTTATCAGAAGTTGAAGAATTTTACTTACCTTATAAGACAAAACGCCGGACCAAGGCGATGATTGCTAAGGAACGTGGCTTGTTCGGTTTGGCTAAAGTCATCATGCAAAATGGTGACGTCGCAACAAGTGCTGAAGGCTATCTAAACGAGGAGGTACCCTCAGCTACTGATGCAATTTCAGGTGCGCTTGATATCTTATCTGAGGCTATTTCCGAAGATGTGAAGATGCGGGCTTGGGTACTCAATGAAATCAAGCAAAACTCACGCTTGATGACGACTGAAAAAGATGCTAGTTTAGATGAGAAGAATGTCTTTCAGATTTACTATGATTTTTCAGATAAACTGTCTGAAATCCCGAACTATCGCGTTTTAGCGGTTAACCGCGGTGAAAAACTTGGCATTTTGTCGGTCAAGTTTGAGCATAATGCTGATAAGATGATACTGATGTTTGAGAGCCGGTACAATGCCAAGACCAATGCATATCTAAAAACAGCTATCAATGAAGCCCTCAAATCGAAAATCATCCCAGCTATGGAGCGTAATGTTCGAGCTGAGCTTAAAGAGCGTGCTGAGGATGGTGCGATTGAAACCTTTGGTAAAAACCTGCGGAATCTCTTGCTTGTGGCGCCTCTAAAAGGTAAAGTTGTCCTTGGTTTTGATCCAGCTTTTAGAACAGGGGCTAAGATTGCCATTGTCGATAAAACTGGCAAAATGCTGATGACGACTGTTATTTATCCCGTCAAACCAGCTTCTGCTAAACAAATCGAGCAGGCGAAAGTTGAACTTGCCAAGCTGATTACAGATTATGAAGTTGAAATGATCGCCATTGGTAATGGAACAGCATCGCGAGAAAGTGAGCAGTTTGTTTCAGACGTGATTAAAGACAATCACTTATCTGCCAAATACGTCATCGTATCGGAAAGTGGTGCGTCTGTCTATTCAGCTAGTCCATTGGCGCGAGAAGAATTTCCAGATTTGACTGTTGAAAAACGCTCAGCCATTTCAATTGCTCGGCGCTTGCAAGACCCGTTAGCTGAATTAGTGAAAATTGAGCCAAAAGCGATCGGTGTTGGTCAGTATCAACATGATGTATCAGAAAAAAAATTAACAGAAAATCTGGATTTTGTCGTTGATACAGTGGTTAACCAAGTTGGTGTGAATGTGAATACGGCAAGTGCTAGCCTGCTCTCGCACGTTGCAGGTTTGAACGCCACCATTGCTAAAAATATTGTGGCTTACCGAGAAGAAAATGGTGTCATCAAGTCACGTCAGGAAATTAATAAGGTACCACGTCTAGGGGCTAAGGCTTTCGAGCAGGCAGCAGGTTTCTTGCGCATTCCAAACAGTGCTAATGTCCTTGATAATACAGGTGTTCACCCTGAGTCTTATCAGGTTGTGGACCAACTGTTTGTTGAATTTGGCATTCAAGAGTTGGATGATGCAGCACGTGCTAAATTAGAAAAAGCCGACCTTAATCAATTAGCTGATAAACTTGAAGTTGGTAAAGCAACTTTGAAAGACATCATTTCAGATTTGCTGAAACCAGGTCGTGATTTACGGGATGAGTTTGATGCACCAATCTTACGCTCAGATGTTTTATCTGTTAAAGATTTACGTGTGGGTCAAAAGCTGGAAGGTGTTGTCCGTAACGTTGTCGATTTTGGTGCCTTTGTTGATATCGGTATCAAAGAAGATGGTTTGGTTCATGTTTCACGCATGGCTAAGAAGTTCGTTAAGGACCCGTCAAGTGTCGTGGCTGTTGGTCAGATTGTAACTGTTTGGGTTTACCAAATTGATCAAAGCCGTGGCAGTAAAGTAGGCTTATCAATGGTTGAACCAAAAGCCTTACCTGAAACAGATGACAAACAAAAATGATGCATTACTAGCTTTTGTTCAATGGGTATCGTTAACGGATTTTGGCAAACCTTTTGAACATGAAGTCAAGTTTAATCGTCGGTTGAAATCAACGGGTGGACGATTTTTTCCAAAAGATTTACATCTGGATTTCAATGAAAAAATGTATGATGCCTTTTCAGAAGACGTCTTTCGTAAAATCATCCAGCATGAGCTTGTCCACTATCATCTTTACCGTGAAGGCCGTGGTTATAAACATGGCGATCGCGAATTTAAAGCACTGTTGTCACAAGTCGGTGGCTTACGATTTGCCCCACCGTTACCGGATGTCCAGTATCTGTCCTATACTTGTTTATCATGTGCTCAAATCTACTGGCGTCGCAGACAGTTAGATGTCAAAAAATATCGATGTGGTAAATGTCGTGGTAAATTAGTGCTAAATGCCAAACAAGATAAGGATATGAGTCAACCATGAAAAAATCAGATCAGAAAAAATTACTCAAATCAAGCGAGAAAATATTTAATCGTTTGACGAAAATGCAACAACTGATAGTCTTGATTGTTCTTGTCCTTGTCTTTCTAGGTTACTTTGTTTTTTCGCAATCAGGCAATAGCAATCCTTTTTCGCAAGAAAAGGTAATCAAAGTAAACAATGCTGATGCATTACTCAAGCTTCAATGGAACGGCTCTGATACTTATTATGTCAAGTTAAATGGTGGCAAGTCGACTTTTTCTGCTGAGGCATTAGCGCAGGATTCAGATCAGGATGACTGGTTAAAATTTTCTTCTCTTGATAGTTTAGGTAGAGCCAATCAAGCCAATGCACGTCTGAGTTATAATCGGTATATGAAAGTCAAAACCATGTCACGACCAAGAATTCCTAATAATCCTGCAGGTTGGTCTTACAATGGTCGGTCTAATAATCAGGAAATTTATTTTGAGAATGGTCTGGTGACACTTTATAATCGGAGTCATTTGGTGGCTTGGATGTTTTCGGGTGATGCGGGTAGCAAGGAGAACTTGGTGACGGGCACGAGAGCTATGAATTCGCCTGGGATGCAGGATTTTGAGTCACAAATTTCGGATGTTTTGTATTACAAGAAATTACATGTGCGTTATCAGGTTACGCCAATATATCAGGGCAATGAGCTCTTGCCTCGTGGGGTGCAGATGATGGCGAAATCGATCGAAGATGATGGTAAAAGTTATGACTTAAATGTCTATGTATTTAATGTTCAGCCGGGCTACCAGATTAATTATCTGACTGGAGTCGGACAAAAAACTAAGTAAAAGAGATAGGAGTGGCTTATGAGGACGTCGCGAGCAACAATTGAAGAGTTACCTAAAATAGAACTGCATTGTCATTTGGATGGTTCAATCTCGATGAAAATGATTAGACAACTAGCACAACGGGCTGGGATAGCGTTGCCAGTTTCAGATGATGACTTGCGCCTAAAAATCACTGCGCCTCAAGACGCTGAAAGCCTGCTGGATTATTTGGCACCTTTTGACTTTGTTTTGCCAATGTTGCAAACTGAAACAGCGCTTGAGCTGGCAGCCTATGATATTCTTGAGCAAGCACAGAAAGACAACATCCGCTACATGGAAATCCGTTTTGCCCCAACTTTGCATACGGCAGGTGGCTTGACGCTCTCACAAGTAGTTGCCGCAGTCACACGAGGTTTAGCAGCTGGCGAACGTGATTTCCAAGTTAAAGCCAATGCCTTACTCTGTGGCATGCGTCATGAATCTATCGACAGTGTGCTAACGGTCGTCAATTTATTTGCAGACGGTGACTTGACACATCTGGCTGGATTTGATTTGGCAGGAGCAGAAGTAGATGGTTTTCCAAAGCATTTTGCACCAGTCCTAGAAAAAGTTAAGGAAAATCAGATTCCGTTGACCCTACATGCGGGTGAATGTGGCTGTGCTCAAAATGTTTTAGGCGCTATCAAGGCAGGTGCTAGTCGGATTGGTCACGGAGTGGCCTTAAAAGATGTCCCTGAAAGTTGGCAGGAGATAGTCGCTGATCAAATTACGATTGAAATGGCACCAACTTCTAACTTCCAGACCAAGGCTATCGATACTTTGGCTAATTATCCTTTCAAGAAACTCTTGGATGCTGGTGTCAGAGTGACCATCAATACAGATAACCGAACTGTTTCAGATACGACCTTAAATGATGAATATGAAAAAATTGCTAGTTGGTATGACTTGAGTGAGGCGGAGTTCCGTCAAATTGGTCGTCATGCCTTTGAGGCAAGTTTCATGTCTCCTGAGCAGCGTGAGATTTTAGAAAAAGAGTTTTAAAGATATGAAAATAGACCCTGACCGATTTCCAATATTAAGAGGAAATCGGTCAGGGTCTATTTTTGTCACGGCTGATTTATTTTTTATCAGGTGTCAAGACCATTGGAATAATGATCGGTTCGCGTTCTAACTCGCGATAGAAGAAAGGTTTGATAGCATCTGTCATTGCGCGTGCCACACTTGCTTCATTAGCATTTTCATCATTCATAGCTTTACGAATAGCATTGAACAAGACGCGTTGACCTGAGCGAATCAAATCGCCAGACTCACGCATATAGATGAAACCACGGCTGAGCATATCAGGACCCGCTAAAATCATCTTGCTTTTGAAGTCAACAGTGGCAACGGCAAGGACGACACCATCTTCCGACAATTCATGACGGTCACGAAGAACAGCATTGCCAATGTCGCCGATACCATTACCATCAACGTAAGTATCTTGGGCGTTAAAGTGACCTGCAGGACGCGCGGAGTCAGCTGTTAAAGCTAAGACATCACCATTTTCAAAAATGAAACAGTTTTCTTTTGGTACACCTGTATCTTGGGCGAGACCGGCATGGATTTTCAACATCCGGTACTCACCATGGACTGGCATGAAATATTTTGGCTTAATCAAGCGGAGCATGAGTTTTTGCTCTTGTTGCCCACCGTGCCCAGACGTATGAATATTGTTCATTTTACCATAAATGACTTTAGCACCAGCCTCAGAAATACGGTTAATTAATTGATTCACACCATGCGTATTTCCAGGAATGGCATTAGATGAGAAAACAACGGTGTCACCCATTTGCAAGGTCACAAAACGGTGCATGCCATTGGCAATTCGACTGAGCGCAGCCATAGGTTCGCCTTGTGAGCCGGTACACATAATCAATAACTCATGCGGTTGGTACTGATTGACTTCACCAGGTTCAATGAAAGTGTCTTTTGGTGCTTTGATGTAGCCAAGTTCAATCCCGTTAACAATGGCTTTCTCCATTGACCGACCAAAAACAACAATCTTACGACCAGTCTTAACGGCACCCTCGACAGCTTGTTGCAAACGGAAAATATTTGAAGCAAATGAGGCGAAGATAATTCGACCGTCAATACGTTCAAAGATTTTTTGAATAGAGGCACCGACAACTTTTTCAGAATGTGAGAAAGTTGGAATTTCAGCATTTGTTGAGTCAGAAAGTAGAAGTAAAACGCCTTCTTCACCAAGTGCGGCCATACGATGAAGGTCAGCAGGTTCACCAACTGGTGTGAAGTCAAATTTAAAGTCACCTGTAGCGACGATTTTACCTTGTGGTGTATCAATGACCATGGCGATAGGCTCTGGAATTGAGTGAGTTGTCCGGAAGAATGAGAGTTTCAAGTATTTGAAAGCAATCTCATCATCAGGATGAATTTCAAAGAGTTTAGCATCTCGCAAGAGGCCATGTTCTTCGAGTTTTCCGCGAATTAAAGCAAGAGACAACGGACCAGCATAGATAGGCACATTAGCTTGTTTCAGGAGGAAAGGAATCCCGCCAATATGGTCTTCGTGACCATGGGTGATGAAAACACCTTTAATGCGGTCTTGATTTTCAACGATGTAGCTATAATCAGGAATGACATAGTCAACGCCTAGTAAATCGTCTTCTGGGAATTTGATGCCGGCATCAACGATGATAATCTCATCTTGATACTCGACACCGTAAGTGTTTTTACCGATTTCACCGAGTCCGCCAATGGCGAAAACCGCGACTTCATCGGGTTTGATGTTTAAATTGGTGTAGCTATTAGTAGTCATCTTTCTCTTTTCTTTTTGTGATTTCATGGACACTTCTAAAAAAATCAGATTTGCCACTTTTGGAAAATTTTATCTATCGCGTCGATATTGCTCTGAACTGTGCAGGAGCGAGTTTTATCGCAATGTCTAGCATTAGAAAAATTTAGCACAAAAGTCATCAAAATCAGTTTCTAGATATGACCATTTTTTCGTTTATTAAAAAACTTGTGATGAATCTCACAAGTTGCAAGGTTTCTTAAAAGGTTGTGATGTTAAAGCCGTCAGACTCTCTTTCGTATGCTGCTTGCTCATCACTGATGGCATCGACAAATTCAACATGATAATCTGTATTGTCACGCATGATTTCGCGGGCTTGGATGACACCTTGACGAACATCAGTTGTGTCGAGCTCTAAATAGAGTGAGTGTGTTGTTTCGCGTTTAGGGCTACGTTTTTTAGATTCTTGATAAAAGACTTTGAAAAGCATATTTTTTTCTCCAGTATAGTAATTAATTTTACAGGTGCACCTTTAATAAAGGTCGCATTATTGCAATTACTTATATTTTAGCATAAAATAGTAATATACTCAACCAACACATATTTTAACCAATTTCAAGTGGTAAACTGGTATGTCTGGTTGTAAAACATTAGGAAGATAGTCCCCAAAAATGAAATTATTAGCTTTTGACACCTCAAGTCAGGCGTTATCTGTTGCTTTGACAGAAGACGACAACCTGCTTGGGAAGATTGATTTAAATATCAAAAAAAATCACAGTATAACACTCATGCCGGCGATTGATTTTTTAATGACACATGTGGGGATAAAGCCCGAAGAACTAGACCGAATTGCTGTGGCACAAGGACCTGGCAGCTATACGGGACTTCGAATTGCGGTAACAACAGCTAAAACCTTAGCCAGCACGCTCAATATCGACCTCGTTGGTGTGTCAAGCCTCGCTGCCATTGCGACCAATGTTGATGTGGTAGGCAAAGTTGTACCTTTAATTGACGCCAGACGGCAGAATGTCTATGCTGGTATTTATGAAAATGGTCTCAGCATTAGTCAAGAACAGCATGTGTCACTCGACAAATTATTGGATACGCTAAAAAATGAGGAAGTGCTATATTTTACAGGTGAGGTGGCTAACTTTCGTGAGCTGATTTCACAGACTTTACCGCAAGCTAAGTTTGTTGAAAATGTAGAGCGCAGATTGCCTAACGCCTATCAAATTTCGCGTTTGGGCGCAGGTTACGAGCCAGTAAATGTGGACGCATTTGTCCCAGAGTATTTAAAAAAAGTTGAAGCAGAAGAGAAATGGTTGGAGACGCATGCAGAAAATCAAGGAAATGATACAAACTATATCCAAAGTATTTGAGGCACAGGATTTTCGACAATACCGAGCTTTTGATGATGTTGATTTGGATGTGGTGATAGGGCAAGCGCGCTATCGTATCGCTGAGCGTGAGGATATCGTAAGTTTTCTTGCGATTGAACGTGATGTTTATGGAGGTGATACGCCATGGACTTTTTCGCATTTTGAGCATGAAATTATGACTAATGATTTAGCGGTTTTTCTTACGGCAGAGGCAGATGGCAAGATTGTTGGTTTTATCGGGGGGCGTGTAGTTCCTGAGAAAAATGCAGTTCACTTGTCAAACTTAGGTGTTTCAAGTGCTTTTCAGCGCCAAGGTATTGGGTCAAATTTGGTGAAGAGACTGACTGAATTAATGCGACAATTGGGCGTTGATTCACTGACTTTAGAAGTGAAAAGAAATAATTTACCTGCCCAAGCCATGTATCGTAAGTTGGGATTTGAGACAAAAGAGATTTTACCTGGCTACTATGACAATGCGCAAGATGGTCTTTGGATGGTGAAACAATTAGCAACAATAGGTGATAAGCAGGCGGTATGATAACGATTAGAAAACTCAATTTTTTGACAGATTGTTATCGTGATTTAGCAGGAGATATCCAGGCGATTTTAGACGAGTTATATGAGGAGTCGCCATGGACATTTGAGCAGACATTTGGGGATCTCTTGCGTGAGGATTCTGTTTATTATCTGGCTTTTACAGAAGAACAGAAAGTTGTTGGTTTTTTGGCGTTATCAGTTGTCATGGATGAAATTGAAATCACCAATATTGGCGTTGCCAAAGCTTATCAATCGCAAGGTATTGCAAGCTTATTGCTCAAACAATTAACAGAACTTGAAGGTGAAATTTTCTTGGAAGTTCGTGCATCAAATGAAAGAGCACGACATTTATATGAAAAATTTGAGTTCGAGGCTTTTTATCAAAGAAAAAATTATTATCAAAATCCGCAAGAAGATGCGATTTTAATGAAGAGAGAAAAATGACAGATAACTATATATTAGCTTTTGAGACTTCTTGTGATGAGACGAGTGTTGCGGTCTTGAAAAATGGTCAGGAGCTGTTAAGTAATGTGATTGCGAGTCAAATCGAGAGTCACAAACGTTTTGGTGGTGTTGTACCGGAAGTGGCTAGTCGTCATCACGTCGAAGTGATTACCGCCTGTATCAATGAAGCAATGGCAGAAGCCGAGATTACACCCGCTGATTTGACAGCAGTAGCTGTTACTGAGGGACCTGGCCTTGTTGGCGCACTTCTAGTAGGTGTTGCAGCAGCCAAAGCTTTTGCTTGGGCGAATCACTTGCCTCTTGTACCAGTCAATCATATGGCTGGTCACTTGTGGGCAGCTCGTCAGATTAAACCACTTGAATTTCCATTGATGGCCTTACTCGTAAGTGGTGGTCATACAGAGCTTGTCTATGTGGCAGCACCTGGGGATTATAAAATCATTGGCGAAACACGAGATGATGCCGTTGGTGAAGCCTATGATAAGGTTGGGCGTGTGATGAACTTGACTTATCCTGCGGGCAGAGAAATTGATGGCCTAGCCCACCAAGGGCAAGACGTCTTTAACTTTCCACGGGCTATGATGAAACATGATGACCCTGCTCTTGAGTTTAGCTTTTCGGGTCTCAAATCTGCTTTTATCAACACCGTTCATAATGCGGAGCAAAAAGGTCAGACACTGGATAAAAAAGACTTATCCGCAAGTTTTCAAGCTGCCGTGATGGATGTCTTATTGGCAAAAACTAAACTAGCTTTAGGACAATACCCTGTAAAAATGCTAGTTGTCGCAGGCGGTGTAGCTGCAAATCAAGGACTACGTGAACGTTTAGCCGCTGAAATTACAGCTATTGATGTGGTGATACCGCCACTTAGACTTTGTGGCGATAATGCTGGGATGATTGCCTATGCTAGTGTCTGTGAATATAACCAGGGACATTTAGCAGGATTAGCTTTAAATGCGCGCCCTAGTTTGACCTTTGAGTCAATCAATTAAATCGTTCAAAGTGAAGATAGGTCGTAAGAGGGATGCTTTTTAATTAGAATAAAAGCCTTTGTCAAGGGAATTAAAAAGCTGGTTGACATGACGCTTGGGGAGACGGAAATTGGCATACTATGTAGGATTTGATATTGGGGGAACAGCAGTCAAATATGGTTTGGTAAATGAAACAGGCGAGATTCTTGAGAAAGGTTCATTTGTGACAACACCAAATGATGGCGAGCAGTTAATTGCCAATATGGCAAAGCAAGTTGCAGCTTATCAGGAAAAGTATGCTATTTTAAGTGTTGGTGTTAGTGTGCCAGGCATTGTACGGAAAGACGGTTATATGATTACTGCTGGTGCCGTTACATCTTTCTTTGCTATCAACCTCAAGACAGTATGCGAAGCAGCCTTTCAGTTGCCTGTTATCGTTCAAAATGATGCCAATTGCGTGGCTCTGGCTGAGCAATGGATTGGTAATGCCAAAGGTGTTGAAAATTACATCGTGATTTCCTTGGGAACAGCTGTTGGTTGTGGGATTGTCATTAATAATGCTATCTACCAGGGGGCACACGGTGCAGCTGGTGAAGTGGGCTGGACAATGCAGCAACGGCTTGATTATACACAAGACCTTGAAGCAGGTTCTTGGAACTTTACAAGTGGTGTTGTGCTTGGTCTCTATAATCGCTATCAACAAGCGACTGGTAAAGAAGTGACAGATGCGCGTGTGATACTAGATTTAGTCCGTCAAGGCGATGAAATGGCAACTAAGGTCATGGATCGCTACTATGAAGATGTAGCTAAAGGGTTATTGAATTTAGTCTGTGCATTTGACCCAGAAGTGATTTTACTCGGTGGCGGCATTAGTGCCAATGATGAATTCTTAGGTTGTTTGTCAGAGCGTATTGACAAGATTAAGCAACATCACAAGTCATTAAACCACTTGGCAGGTGTGACTGTTGCCGAAATTAAACCGTGTTTACTTCGCAATGATGCTGGTCTAATCGGTGCGGTTTACCAGGCTAAACAAATTGTTGGATAATAAAAAACTCATTCTAGTTTTAAATAGGCTAAAATGAGTTTTTGTTTGTACATGGATTTAACTAAAAAAATAGCGATGTACCCTGATTGATATAGGGACATCGCTATTTTAATGGCAGCTAGTCAGCGCTTATTTGCGTTGTTTACCAGCATTACGATTTTTCTTTTGATGAGTTGAAATGGCCTTTTTAAAGTCTTGTTTGGCTTTGGCAACGTCTTGTGGTGTCACATCTTTCAAGCCTGTCGTTTTGACAACAGGTGGATTAGCTTCAAATTCTCTGTCAATTTTCTCGCGCAAATGAGGTTTAATGATAAAAGTTACAATCACTTGTTGGATGATACCGAAGATACCACCGATAACCCAGTAGAGGGTCACACCGGCAGGTGAGCTGAATGAGAAGAAGACGATCATCAAAGGACTCATGAGCATCATCGTTTTCATTTGTTTCTTCTGTTCTTCATCAATGCCAATAGTAGACAGATAACTTTGAACGAAGTAGAAAATACCAGCAATAATGGTTAAGACGATACTTGACTTGCCAAGGTCAATACCAAGGAATGTCGCTGTTGAAATACCATCTGTGTAACGTGCGGCATAAAAGAGGGCTGAGAAGAAAGGCATTTGAATTAAGAGTGGTAGACAGCCCATAGAGCCGAACATACTCACACCATTTTCTTTTTGCGCAGCCATGAGTTCAGATTGAGCTGCCATTTTTTCTTCATTGGTTGTTGCGTTCTTCATTCGATTTTGGATGGGTTCCAAAACAGGTTTCAAATAACGCATTTTTTCTTGCATATAGCTTGATTTGTAAGCTTGATTCAGACCGAGTGGCAAAATGACCAAGCGCACGATAACCGTGACTAAAATAATTGCCACACCGAACCCGAAACCAAGGTTATGCGCGAAAAATTCAACCGCAGCACTCATTGGCTTAACAAGAATGTTATAGACCAGGCCATCACCAGTTGGCTTACCATTTTTGGTTTGTACACAGCCTGTCAAAAAAAGTAGTGCCGTCAGCATAAAGCTTGACAACAAAAGTCGTTTAGTTGTTTTTTTCAAGATTTTTCCTAATTTCTAATGGCTAGCTTTGAAAAAGTGCCAAAAATATATATAATCCTATTTTACCATAAAAAAAACAAGATTTTCAATAAGTCCTCAGACTGAAGTCTTGTTTTTTCAATTATAGGTATAACTATCGAAAAAATTATTTGATGAAAGCTTTGATTTCAGCATCAAAAGCTTCAAGTTTAGCAACAGATATAGTTTCAGTTTCACCGACTGCTGCCAAGTAGAACTTGATTTTTGGTTCAGTACCAGATGGACGAACAGCAATCCAAGAGCCGTCTTCAAGATGATATTTCAATACATTTGATGGTGGTGTTGTTAATTTTTCGACAGAGCCATCAGAAGCTGTAGCAGTATTTTCAAGGAAGTCTTCTGTCAAAGTAACCTTGATGCCATTAAATGACGTAGGTTGGTTGCCACGGAATTTATCCATAACTGCTTTGATTTGCGCAGCTCCATCAATCCCCTCAAGTGTAACAGAAACTGTATTTTCAAGGTAGAAACCATATTCAGCATAAATATCTTGAATACCGTCATACAAAGTTTTGCCTAAAGATTTGTAGTAAGCAGCCACTTCACAGATCAAAAGCAAAGCCTGAATGGCATCTTTATCACGAACGAAAGGTTTGATCAAGTAACCAAATGACTCCTCAAATCCCATCATGTAAGTATGGCTACCTGTTTCTTCAAATTCTTGGATTTTCTCAGCAATGAATTTGAAACCAGTTAAGACGTTGAACATCTTGACATCATAAGATTTGGTGATCGCTGTCACCAATTCTGTCGAAACAATCGATTTAACAACTGCAGCATTTGCAGGGAGAGTGCCTGCTTGTTTGTGCGCCTCAAGGATATACTTAGCCAAAACAGCACCAATTTGGTTACCAGAAAGCGGTTGATAATCACCGTTTGGCAAGCGAACTTCCACACCGATACGGTCAGCGTCAGGGTCAGTTGCGACTAACATGTCAGCGTCTACTTCACGACCCAATTTTTCTGAAAGTTCAAAAGCAGCTTGGCTTTCGGGGTTTGGCGATTTAAGAGTTGGGAAGTCACCATCAGGAATAGCTTGTTCTTCAACAACTGCAATTTTTTCAAAACCTGCTTGCGCCAATGTTTTACGACCAAGCATTTCACCTGTACCATGAAGTGGTGTAAAAACGATATTGAGATTTTTACCAAATTCGTCAATGATAGCTTGGTTAATCGTAACAGATTTCACATTGTTTAAATATTTCTTATCAATGTTATCACCGATGATGGTGATTAACTTACTATTTTCATCAGCAAGTTCGATATGGAAGATATCCTCAATCTCATTGATATAGGCTGTCAATTGATCCGCATCTTCGGGGGGCATTTGTCCACCATCTTCGCCATAAACCTTGTAGCCATTGTACGGCGCAGGGTTATGAGAGGCAGTAATCATAATACCTGTGAGAGTATTTAATTCGCGGATGGCAAATGATAGCTCAGGCGTTGGGCGTAAAGACTCAAAAACGTAAGACGGAATATCATGAAGGGCGAGGATGCGTGCGGCATCAAACGCAAACTCGCGTGAGAAATGACGTGAATCATAGGCAATTGCGACACCACGTTTTTTAAAATCGCCTTTAGAGTCCATAAGACGGGCAAGCCCCTCGGTTGTTTGACGAACAGTGTAGATGTTCATACGATTTGTGCCGACACCAATCAAACCACGTTGACCTGCGGTTCCAAATTCAAGCGATGTATAGAAAGCATCTTCTTTTGTATGCTCGTCCATTGCTGCGAGCTCATTTTTAAGATAATCAGGTAATTCTGAAAAATCAGCCCATTTTTGATAAGATTCTTTGTAAGACATACTGTCTCCTTTCGCTTTATCAGCATCTTTAATTTCGTTTTTAGAAAGCATTTTCATACAACACTATTTTAACAAAAAAAAACGTGAATTTCACGCTTTCTGAAGTTTAATTGTGAAATTTCATTAAAATAGGGACAATACTTGCCGTTAAAATGGTTGCAGCAATCGCCTCAGCGATTGAATTTGTTGCAATGATTGAGGCAATCAACGCCTTGAATGTCATATTCAGCTGGCTGTTGAATAATAGAAAAGCTGAGCTGAGAACTAAAATGGTGTTTGTAGTAGAGCCAAGAAAACCAGCAAGTCCAGCACCAAAACGATTTTTAACCAACTGATAAATGAAAAATGGCAGAATCCCAACAAGAATTCGAGGGACAAAGGCGATAAAGAGTGACCAAATATTACCATGAGGCGCAAATGGTGAGAATAAAAATGAAGTCGGAATTGGCGCAATTGTTGAATTTAAAAAGGAAATCATTCCCATAACAAAGCCGAGAACAGCCCCCTTACGCCAACCCAGAATGATTGAGCCTATAATGACAGGGATATGAACCAAGGTAGGCTGAATTGGAAAAGGCCAAAAGGTGTAGACGATTTTGGATAGGAGATGAATTACCACCATAATCGCGATAAAAATACTAAGTGTTGCAATATCAGAAGCTTTAGAATTGTTTTTTTGGGGAGTCATACACATGAATGAGTCAGTTGATGTGAACTGAACTCAGGTCCTTTCTATAAAGTAAAGATGAGCAGATGATATCAAATTAAAACATCATCCTTTACAAATACCCTGAACATATTGAACGATATCGGGAACATCAGCAAGCGCCCCACGACCAACATCTCCACAAGCGAGCAAGGCGACTTTAGGCTCAATCGTCTTAAAACCAAGGTCAAGCAAGGTTTGGATATTACGCTGGGTTAAAGGGTTTTCATACATATTTGTATTCATGGCAGGTGCGATAACTTTTTTGACACCTTGTGGCAAAGCCAAAGCAACAGCTGAGACGATATCATCAGCACGGCCTTGCGATAGACGAGCAATCGTATCGGCAGAAGCTGGTGCGACTAAGAAAATCTCTGTCTCTTTAGCTAAGTCAATGTGATTAACACTATCAGCCTTATCTTCCGCCATGACATTCGTATGAACGGGGCGTTTAGAGAGGACTTGCAAAGTTAGCGGTGTGATGAAAGCTTGGGCAGCATCTGTCATTAAAACGGTCACTTGGTGCCCAAGCTTGCCCAGTGCTGATGTGATATCGGCAGCCTTATAGGCTGAAATGCTACCGGTTATGGCGAGTGTGATGTTGGTCATATGTCTCCTCACTTTTTCTGACGATTAAGTCGGCAATATCAAGTTTCGTATATGCTTCTATTATAGCATCTTTAGGGTTTTGACTGATTAGCAAGCCGTGATGCATCGTTGCTGTAATCTCAGTAAGGTCATTGGCCAAGACGTAATCTGCTTGATTTTGGGTCAATGCTGATCTAGCGACAGAAATCAGGTGTTCTTTTGAGACATCAACCAAGAGTTTGAAGCCAAATAAGATAATATTTGGGTTGTGCCTTTTAATAGAAGTAATCACCTTTGGTGTCTTTTTCAAAAACAGGACTTGATAGTCAGA
The DNA here is from genome assembly GCF_002441885.1 of Pseudolactococcus chungangensis CAU 28 = DSM 22330. GTDB lineage: Bacteria > Bacillota > Bacilli > Lactobacillales > Streptococcaceae > Pseudolactococcus > Pseudolactococcus chungangensis. Next base: position 19,810 of record NZ_JXJT01000015.1, read on the forward strand.
TTGAGAGGCTATCTTATCTTCAGTATTACTTTTGGCAAGAAATTCTTGAAGGTTGGATGATGCAGCTACCGTGTCAAAATCGGTCATGTAAACTGGTGTATAGTCAGAGACAGCCATACTATGAATGAAAATATCAGCTTGGGGCGTCCATTTTGTTGTAGCGGCTAATAAATCTGCGACATCAGTAATCGTTAGGACAGTTAATTGAGGATGCGGTTTAGGTAAAAGAGCACCTCGACCTGCTAATAAAATAACCTCATGATTTGCCAATAAAAAACGCTCAGCAATCAGTTTTCCTAAGCTACCTGTCGCAAAATTCGTGATGCCCCGAACTTGGTCAATGTTTTCAGTCGTCCCACCAGATGTGATAAGAATGCGCATGATAAGCCTTTCGAATATGTTTTTATTATTATATCACAAAAATCAAAGGGAGTGAAATATCTAATTTATCATTTTGTAATATAATTGTAATTGACAAATATAAATAACAAATATATAATAGTGATATAACATTTAGAGGGAGTGTGATGGTATCGAAATCGGTAGTATTATTACATGTCAACCTATTTCTTTCTCAGAAAAAATAACAGGAGTTGTGAGGAAAAAATACGTTAATACTTTTCTCGTAGAGGTGATGTTTTGGGAGAGTGACGAACATCATGACTTGATGGAACAATTTCGTTATGTCCTTGTTAAAGGATAAGTATTGCCAGCATCGTAATCTTTGTAGTGTCCTGAGGCAGCGGGAAGGTTATCGCCACCATGAAAAGCGATTTTAGTAAGACTAGCAAATAACTAGACTTCAATAGATTTACATATATTTACAATAAATTACATAGTAACATCTGCCTACACATATTTAAATAATCGTTAAATTAGACTGACGTTTAAATGAAAAAATGAGTTCTGACAACATAACCAGAACTCATTTTTTATTGGTTTGCTTTTTTGATTTCACCTTGTGGGAAGTAAGTTCCTTCCTTCATGTCGTTAATGAAAACATGAATGGCAGATTTTGGTGCACCAGTGTTTTTAATGACAACTTCGGTGATATCATGTGCAAGTGCAATTTTTTGTTCGTCAGTACGACCTTCAAATAAATCAACATGGACAAATGGCATAATAGTTACCCCTTTTCTTATATAGAAGTATTTTGACATATTTTCAAAAAAATATCAAGTTAAGTGTCATGTCATCATTAAACTAACAATTAGGAAATAATCAGATTATAGAGTTTTTAGCAATCTAATTTTTTTAAAAAAAAGCTTGACAAATTGGTATAGACCTGTTAAAATAATAAGTGTTAACAGATGTAAACGATTTCATGTGACTAGATAATACTAGGCATGGCATAAGTTTGAAAAAAGGGAGATAATCCCTATTTCAGCTACGCCATGCCTATTTTTTGTCCGCATGGTGTGATTTATTTCTTTTCTGCAGGAGAAAGAAAATGATGGAAATTCAAAAAGCATTAAATCAAAATGCGGTACTTGTCTTTGACGAAGGACAGGCAAAAGTCGCAATTGGTAAAGGAATAGGTTTTAAAGCAAGACCAGGTGAAACAATTGCGCAAGACGCAATTGAACGCTTATTTGTCTTGGAACCTGAAGGTGTTAAGAAACTGCAAACGCTATTAAGTCAGATTGATGAAAAGTTTTTCTTTGCCACTGAGGACATTATTGTTCATGCAGAGGCGGTGCTTGGGGAGAAGTTAAATCCTCATATCAATATTGGCTTATGTGACCACATCGCATTTGCGGCTGAAAATATTCAAAATCATATTTTTCTGCGCAATAAGCTGTTGAAAGAAATTGAAGTCCTCTATCCCGAAGAGTTTTCAATTGCCCAGTGGGCAGTCGATTATCTTAAACGGGAGTTGGATATCCCGTATAGCTTTGATGAAGCGGGATATATTGCTATCCATCTTCACACCGCTAGATGTAAAGATTCGGACAACAGTGAAAGTATTCGTGAGATTACGATTATTTCAGAAATTGTGCGTTTGGTTGAGCGTGAGCTGCAGTTTTCTTTTGACGGGGAAGACTTGGCGTTAACGTATTCTCGTTTGGTTAATCATTTGCGATTATTTATTCAACGTTCTCAAACGAATCGTTATGTCGGGTTAGACCAAGAAATTATGGGACTCGTCCAAGAAAAGTATCCTGAAAGCTTTGCTATTGCGAAAAAAATTCAAGTTTTAATGCAACAAGATTTCAGTTATTTGGTTTTAAATGAAGAATTAGGTTATCTAGCTATCCATATTGAGCGATTGCGGATGCTTAAGAAATAAAGTTTTACATGATTAATTATTTTTTATATTAATGGAGGAATACATGCTATGAAAGCATACATGCAGAGAATGGGACGCTCATTGATGCTCCCAGTTGCAACATTACCAGTTGCAGCACTTTTTTCAGGAATTGGTTACTGGATTGATCCGACAGGTTGGGGCGCAAATAATATTGTTGCTGCTTTCTTGTTAAAAGCAGGCGACTCGATTTTAGCCAATCTAGGTGTCTTATTTGCCGTTGGTTTGGCACTCGGAATGTCAAAAGATAAAGATGGTGCATCAGCTTTGACTGGTTTGGTCGCTTTCTTGGTACCAATGCAACTTTTGAATCCAGCAGCAATTGCTGCTTTCCAACACATTGATCTTGATAAAGTCAATGCGGCCTTCACAAAAATGAACAACGGTAACGTTTTCGTTGGGATTTTGGCAGGTCTATTAGCAGCAGCTATGTATAACCGTTTCTCAAATGTCAAGTTGCCAATGGCGCTCTCATTTTTTAGTGGGAAACGTTGTGTGCCAATCGTGACGGCAGCTTTGATGCTTGTTGTATCGGCTGCACTGATGTTTATCTGGCCACCAATTTTTGGTGCACTTGTCGCATTTGGTGAAACCATTGCCAAAATGGGCGCTGTAGGTGCTGGTCTTTATGGTTTCTTCAACCGTTTGCTTATCCCAACTGGTCTGCACCATGCCTTGAACAATGTATTCTGGTTCAATACAGCAGGGATTGATGATATTGGTAAATTCTGGGCAAATGAAGGAACTAAAGGCATTACAGGGATGTATCAAGCTGGTTTCTTCCCAGTGATGATGTTTGGTCTCCCAGCAGGTGCTTATGCGATCTACCGTCAATCACGTCCAGAAAAAAGAAAAGCAACAGCATCATTAATGCTCGCAGCAGCTTTTGCGTCATTCTTCACAGGAGTAACTGAACCACTTGAATTCTCATTCATGTTCGTTGCTTGGCCTCTATATGTGGTACACGCAGCATTGACAGGTATCTCAATGTTTGTCGCGGCACTCTTCCACTGGACTGCAGGTTTTAACTTCTCAGCTGGACTTGTCGATTTCGTTTTGAGCTTACGTGTGCCAATCGCTAACCAACCTTTGATGCTTGTTGTTTTAGGTTTAATCATGGCAGTTGTTTACTATTTTGTCTTTACTTTCGTTATTAAAACGTTCAACTTGATGACACCAGGTCGTGAAGAGGGAGAGGGCGAAGAAGATGCAGATCTCGCTGGTGTGACTGATGATAATAAATTTGCTGCTTTGGCAGCTCGTATCTACACTGGTCTTGGTGGTGCAGAAAACGTTGTTTCAATTGATAACTGTACAACACGTCTCCGTCTTGTCGTAAAAGATACGGCTAAAGCCGATCAAGATAAAATCAAAGCAACTGGCGTACCAGGTGTTCGTGTCATTGACAAAGAAAATATTCAAGTCATTGTCGGTACAGAAGTTCAATTCGTCGCTGATGAAATGAACAAAATGCAACAAAATGGTGGAGTGAGTGCTGTTGTAGCTGATAGTGCTGCGGCGAAAGTAACACCAGTAGCACCTGAAACATCAGCGACTAGTGCTGCTACCATTGATGTTTATTCACCAGCACAAGGCGTAATGATTCCAATGAATCAAGTTGCTGATGAGGTTTTCTCAACTAACATTATGGGTGATGGTTATGCCATTCAACCGACAGAAAATACGATTTACACACCAGTTGCTGGTAAAATTTCAAGCATTTTCCCAACACAACACGCATTGGGGATTATGACACCAACAGGTCTTGAAGTTTTGCTACACATGGGTGTTGATACAGTTGATCTTAAAGGTGAACCTTTCACAATGAAAGCTAAGGTCGGTCAAGCAGTTAAAGCTGGTGACGAAATTGCGATTATGGATCTTGCAGCTGTTAAAGCTGCTGGTAAAGGGACAGATATTATCGTTGCTTTCACTAATGGTGATGTAGTTGCTAACGTTGCTTTGACAGAGCTTGGTAAAGCAGTAACGCCGAATCAAACCGTTGGTCAAGTGACGACTAAATAATAAGTAGAATACAAAAAACAGCGAGACTGAAACAAAAGTCTTCTAAAAATAGGTGATGAACAATTTTCGATGCTAATTGAAATTGCGCATCACCTATTTTTGTATCAATTATAACGCAATATCATTGTATAGTGGAAAAAGCATTTGCTTTTTGTCTTAGAAAAATTGAGTTCTAGACTGATTGCAAAATTGATCAGAAACGCTGAAAAAGGTGTGTTAACATGATATAATAGAGAGTAAATTGTCTACTCACTATTTTTCTATTCAAAAATTAGTGCTATAATTTTGTAAGATGAATGCTTAATTTTATAGAGAAAACAAACAAGACATACAGTAGCGAATTCAGTTGTATCATCACTGAAAATTGCTGACAGCTTGTACAGGATTGCGTAGGCTGAATACATAATAATTAAGGTAAAGATGACATGGCACAATTATATTTCAAGTACGGTACGATGAATAGCGGGAAATCAATCGAAATTCTCAAAGTGGCACATAACTATGAAGAGCAGGGTAAGCCTGTCGTGATTATGACAAGTGCCCTTGATAACCGCGATGAGATTGGCGTCGTGAGTTCGCGGATTGGGATACGAGAGCAGGCTGTACCTATTGATGCTACCCTAGATGTTTTTGACTATGTTACCAAACTACCTCAAAAACCTTACTGCATCTTAATAGATGAAGCTCAGTTTCTCAGCAAAAAAAATATCTATGATTTTGCTAGAGTGGTAGATGAACTCAACGTCCCTGTCATGGCCTTCGGCCTAAAAAATGATTTCCAAAATGAATTATTTGAAGGCAGCAAATATCTCTTGCTCCTGGCTGACAAAATTGAAGAAATCAAAACAATCTGCTGGTTTTGTAGCAAGAAAGCAACTATGGTCTTACGTACCAAGGATAACAAACCAGTTTATGAGGGCAGTCAAATTCAAATCGGTGGCAATGAGTCTTATCTACCCGTCTGTCGGAAACACTGGTTTAAGCCAGAACTTTAAAACTCAGTAGAACATAGGGAGACTGCAGATGATTACGGAAACCAAACGCCTTTATCTTCGCGAAATCACGCAAGCAGATTATGCTGTGATTGCCAAAATCCTTCAGGATGATGACGCCATGTTTGCTTACAATGGCGCGTTTTCTGATGAAGAAGTAGCGCGGTGGTTTGATAATTTGATGACTCAGTATCAAACGCGAGGTTTCAGTCTGTGGGCAGTCGTCTTAAAAGAAACCAATCAAGTCATTGGACAATGTGGTTTGACCCTCCAACAACTCGAAGTTGAAACCGTCACGGAAATTGGTTATTTGTTTGATCGAGATTATTGGCATCAAGGCTATGCCATCGAAGCAGCACAAGCTTGTAAAGTTTATGCTTTCAATGTCTTAGGTATTGACCGTGTCTACTCACTTATTCGTGAGACCAATATCTCTTCTATGAATGTTGCCATTCGTAACGGCATGACTGTGCGTGCTAGATTGGTCAGAGAACGTTGGGGTGCTGAGCTATTTTACTATGCTTTTGCTGTTGATAGAAGTTAGTGAAGCCTGCTTAAATACCTGCCACCATTGACAAGAAAAATATAGAAAATAAGGAAGTGAAAAGATCATATGTTCGACCAATTACAAATTATGGCTGACCGTTACGAAGAATTAGGTGGTTTGCTAAGCGACCCTGAAGTCGTTAATGATACTAAACGATTTATGGCGTTGTCAAAAGAAGAAGCCTCTTTGCGAGAAACTGTTGCGGCTTATGCGCGCTATGTCGAAGTGACGACTGGCATTTCAGATGCGGAAGAAATGCTATCAGACTCAAGTCTTGACGCTGACGAATCTGACATGTTCAAAGAAGAACTCAAAGCACTGAAAGCTGAAAAAGTAACGCTAGAAGAAGATATCAAAATTCTTTTATTGCCAAAAGATCCTAATGATGATAAAAATATTATCCTTGAAATTCGTGGTGCTGCTGGCGGTGATGAAGCTGCGCTTTTTGCTGGCGATTTATTAAATATGTATCAAAAATATTCTGAAAATCAAGGCTGGAAATTTGAGATTTTGGAGTCAAATGTAACCGAAATCGGTGGCATTAAAGAAGTTTCAGTCATGATTTCAGGAAATAGCGTATACTCTAAACTCAAATATGAAAGTGGCGCGCATCGTGTCCAACGTGTACCAAAAACAGAGACTCAGGGGCGTGTCCATACCTCAACAGCAACGGTACTTGTCATGCCTGAAATCGAAGATTTCGACATCAACATTGACCCGAAAGATCTGCGTATCGATATTTATCATGCTTCAGGTGCCGGCGGACAGAACGTCAACAAAGTTGCGACAGCCGTTCGGATTGTCCATGAACCAACGGGTATCAAGGTTGAGATGCAGGAAGAACGGAATCAGCAAAAAAACCGAGATAAAGCTATGAAAATCATCAATGCTCGAGTTTATGATTATTTTGCGCAGATTGAGCAGGATAAAAACGATGAGTTTCGGAAGTCGACCGTCGGAACAGGTGACCGTTCTGAGCGGATCCGTACCTACAACTTCCCGCAAAACCGCGTGACCGACCACCGCATCGGCCTGACCCTGCAAAAACTCGACACAATCTTGTCAGGCAAGTTAGACGAAGTCATCGACGCCCTGATTCTCTTCGACCAAACCCAAAAACTTGAGGCCTTGAAACAATGACAAACTGGTATGATGCCGATGGCCATTTATCTGAGGACACGGTTGCAGACTTTCGTCAAACTTTGCTTGCTTGGTACGATGAATGCGGACGGACGCACCTTCCTTGGCGGATAGACAAGGAACCGTATCACATCTGGGTCAGCGAGATTATGTTGCAACAAACTCAGGTTGAAACAGTCATTCCTTACTATGAGCGCTTTCTGTCAGAACTACCAACAGTGAAAGATTTGGCTGAGGCTGATGAAGAAGTCCTGCTCAAACTCTGGTCAGGATTAGGTTATTATTCTCGTGTGAGAAATATGCAAAAAGCAGCCCGACAAGTTATGGCAGATTTTGACGGACAGTTGCCATCAACGAGTCAATCCCTACAAAGTTTAGCAGGGATTGGGCCTTATACAGCAGCAGCGATTGCCAGTATTAGTTTTAATGAAGTCGTACCAGCACTTGACGGCAACATGTTTCGTGTTTTTGCTAGACTGCTGAAAATCGAAGCGGATATCGCTCAGCCTAAATCACGGAAAACTTTTTATGATATCATTTTACCCATCGTGGATCCAGAGCGACCAGGTGATTTTAATCAAGCTGTGATGGACTTAGGCACTTCTTTGATGAGTACCAAGACTGAGACCTTGTCAGATTCACCTTTTGCCCGTTTTAATCTCAGTTATCAAGAAGGAGTAGAGCTGACTTTTCCAATCAAGTCTAAAAAAGTCAAGCAAGTCCAGAAGTTTTATGCGGCGATTATCTCTGAAAATGATGGCAGCTTGGCTTATACCCAACGCCCTAAAACAGGCCTACTTGCCAATTTTTGGACCTATCCTTTGCTAGAATTTGACTCATGGGATGCCATTTATGATGGTGTTTCTGAACATTTCGAAGCCGCTAAACAACTGAATATCACGCCAATTACACACATCTTCACACACCAAAAATGGCAAGTCATGCTTGTTCAAGTTGAAAATGAAGATGCTTCGTGGACTTATTTGTCAGATGATGCCTATGAAACACTACCACAGACAACCCTACAGCTTAAACTTCAAGCAGCTTTGAGAGAGAATTTATGACCTACTTACAAGCCTTTCAAAAATATGAAAAACAATTGGCGCGCCCAGAGGAGTTGCGCTATGTTTTTCGTTATGGCCGAAAACTCAGCTATACCGACTTCATCTTATTGCTCAACACAGAAATAACCGAAGCGGACCAAGTCTACCTAGCAGAGATATTTAACCGACTTGCAAAGGATGAGCCTGCCCAGTACATTGTCGGTGAGACCGAATTTTACGGTTTAACCCTTGATGTGGATGCGCGTGCCCTGATTCCGAGACCAGAAACAGAAGAACTTGTCGCGCTGATTTTGGCGGAAAATACGTCAGATGATTTGAACATCCTAGATATTGGGACAGGGACAGGCGCGATAGCTCTGTCACTCGCAAAAGCGCAACCAACATGGCAAATCCATGCAAGCGATATTTCACCAGATGCTTTGACCTTGGCTCAGCAAAATGCGAACAAAAATGCGATAGAAAATATCACTTTTACGCTCTCAGACGTTTTCAGTAACGTTTCAGGAAACTATGATACAATTGTTTCAAATCCACCTTATATCACAGATGTCGAGAAGGTGGATATGGCTAAAAATGTCTTGGACTATGAGCCACATCTTGCTCTGTTTGCTGAGGATAATGGGCTAGCCATTTATCAAAAAATAGCAGAAAAAGCCCAGTCTTATTTGACAAACAAGGGCAAGATTTATCTGGAAATTGGGCATTTACAAGGTCAGGCTGTTAGCCAACTTTTTCAGCACCATTTTCCTGACAAACGGGTCAGAGTCTTACAAGATTTAGCTGGAAAGGATAGGATGATTATCATTGACTGAATTACTTTCTCCCCAAGCACCGCAAGATATTAAGCGTGCCGTTGATCTAATCAAATCAGGCCAATTAGTTGCTTTGCCGACTGAAACGGTTTATGGTTTATTTGGTCTTGCACTAGAAAATCATGTGGTCAAAAGTATATACGACGTGAAGCATAGAACATATGATCATGCGTTAAACTTAAATATTTCGAATTTTGATGAAATGAAATTTTTCTCTCAAAATCAACCAAAATATCTAGAAAAGTTGTATAATAAATTTATGCCTGGCAGCCTAACGATAATTCTAGAAGCCAATGAAAAGGTCCCTAGTCTTGTCAATAACGGTATGAAAACAGTCGGCTTTCGTGTCCCAGCCAATCAAACGACGCTTGCAATATTGCGTCAAACAGGTCCCTTAGTGGGGCCATCTGCTAATCTGACTGGAAACCCAAGCCCCAAAACCGCACAGAACGTGTTGACGGATTTGAACGGTCAGATTGCAGCTGTTGTGAAAGCTGATGAGAGTATTTCGGGCATTGATTCGACGATTGTAGATTTGACAGGTAAGACGCCAATAATCTTGCGCCAAGGTGCGCTAACTTTAAGAGAAATTATCGAGGAGATAAAGGATGATATTTGACCAGCCAAACTACGAAGCTTTTGACCAAGAACTCTGGAATGCTATTCATGCAGAGGAAAAACGTCAACAACAAAATATTGAACTCATCGCCTCTGAAAATGTTGTTTCAAAAGCTGTGATGGCCGCTCAAGGCTCACTTTTGACTAACAAATATGCTGAAGGCTATCCTGGTAATCGCTATTATGGCGGTACTGAATGCGTTGATATTGCTGAAAACTTAGCAATCGAACGTGCAAAAGAACTTTTTGGCGCTAAATTTGCCAATGTCCAAGCTCACTCTGGCTCACAAGCCAATGCAGCAGCTTACCTTGCTTTAATCGAGCCCGGTGATACAGTCATGGGTCTTGATTTGGCCGCTGGTGGTCATTTAACACACGGCTCACCAGTCAACTTCTCTGGTAAAACCTATAACTTTGTTGGCTACAATGTCGATAAAGAAACAGAACTATTGGACTATGATCAAATTTTAGCACAAGCTAAAGCCGCGCAACCTAAATTGATTGTTGCTGGTGCATCTAGCTATTCACGCACAATTGATTTTGCGAAATTCCGTGAAATTGCTGATACTGTTGGGGCGAAATTCATGGTTGATATGGCACATATCGCTGGTTTAGTAGCTGCTGGTCTGCATCCAAATCCAGTACCTTATGCAGACATTACAACTTCTACAACCCATAAAACACTCCGTGGCCCACGTGGTGGTCTCATTTTGACAAATGATGAAGTTTTGGCTAAGAAAATTAACTCTGCCATTTTCCCAGGAATTCAAGGTGGTCCTTTAATGCACGTTGTGGCTGCGAAAGCTGTTGCTTTTAAAGAGGCATTGGATCCTAGCTACAAAGATTATCAAGCACAAGTCATTAAAAATGCAAAAGTCATGGCTGAAACCTTCGAAAATGCTGGTTTGCGAGTGATTTCTGGTGGTACTGATAACCACATGTTCATGCTTAATGTCACTGGATTTGGAATCAATGGTAAAGAAGCACAGCATCTCTTGGATACGGTGTCAATTACTTTGAACAAAAATGCAGTACCTTACGAAACTTTGAGCCCGTTTAAAACATCAGGCGTTCGTATTGGTTCGGCTGCTGTGACATCACGTGGTTTCAAAGAAGCGGAAGCAACGAAAGTAGCAGAACTTATCATTCGTGCTTTCCAAAACAAGGATGACCAAGCTGAGCTTGATCAAATTAAATCTGAAGTGATTGCCTTGACTGATGCATTCCCACTTTACGAAAATTAATAAGAATTTTAATGGATTTATATATCAAAAAAGCGATTTTACATGCTTTTGACCCAGGTCAACCTGAGATTACCTTCTCGGAAAACCTCATGGAGTTGACGCCTGTCATGCTTGATTATGTGACCAAAAAAGTAGAAAAAATCTATTCTGATGATGCTAAACGTGGTATTTTATCAGAAGAGAACCACTTTTTATCATTGGTAACAGATGACTTTATCGCATCAACGATTACCGTTGCGAATTTCTGGCGAGAAGAGTTTATCTTGTCAGAGAAACAAAAGCAAAATGACTTGCTTTTTGTCGCCTATGAATTAGATACTCAGCCACATTTTGCTTTTATCAGACTGTCGCTGAGGGATTCTTTTTCGCATGACTTCGATACGACAACAGGACAAATCAAGATTCGTAAAACCGAATCCTCATTACCTGGTGCCGGATCAGCTGCTGATGAAGCAATTGCCATCAATCGTAAGACGTTCAGCTACCATTTACTGGAAAAACGAATTAAATATAACGGTAAAAATTATAATTATTTTTCGGAAAATCTACTAGCTGAAAAGCCCGATATTTCTGTCAATAAAGCGATTAAAACGATTAAAAAGACGGCAGAGTCTGTTGCAAAGTCTTACGACGATAATGATTTTGCCTTTTCTCAAAAGGTGCAAAATGCGGTATTTCATGCAGTCGAAAAGCAAGAAAATCTCAATCCAGAAGCACTGGCAGACCAGTTATTTGCGGATAATCTGACGGCGCGCTTGGCCTTTAAAGATCAAGTCAAGGAAGAAATTCCAGATAAGATTCGGTTCGAGCAGATGCCTATGGAGAAAATCGAGAAAAAACTATCCAATCAAAAATTGTCCTTGTCAAATGGAATAGAAATGATTGTGCCGCAAAGTCTTTATGAAGATGCAGAAACGGTCGAATTTATCCAAAATGATGATGGGACTTACTCGATTATCATCAAAAATATCGAGGAAATCAAGAACAAGTGGTAGTTTCACTATCAGATACTAGCATGAAAAGGAGGACGTATTGCTAAGAAAAATTAGAAATTTAATCCTCCTTGCCATACTTGTAGGTTTTGGATTTTGGATTTATCACACGCACCAAAATGTCAAGAATGTCATGCAGTATGATGAGTATGTGACGCAGACCTTAAAAAAACATGGTGTTTCAGGAAACCGAGAGTTAGTCTTATCGATTATATACACGGAAACCAAGGGGAAACGCACTGATGTCATGCAGTCCACTGAGTCAACCCATGACACAATTGAAACCGAAGAAGATAGTATTCATCAAGGTATTGTCAATTTAACTGAAATGTTGGAATATGCGAATGAAAAGGGTGTTGATGTTTGGACCGGTGTTCAAGCCTATAACTTTGGGAAAGCCTATGTTGACTATATTGCCAAAAATGGCGGTAAGAACACCCTGCCCTTGGCAGAGGCTTACTCTAAAGACGTCGTCGCACCAAGTCTAGGCAATACAACAGCTGAGGAATATTATCACATTACCTTAGATTCGCTTTTGTTTAACAAAGGCAAACTTTATCGAAATGGCGGTAACATCTTCTATGCGAAAGAAGTTCGTTGGAACATGAAAATTGTTCATTTATTTAACTGGTGAAAGCCAGTTTTTTTATGCCCTCAATTTTTGTTATAATAAAAGAACGATGATGATATACGACGATAAAAAATTTGATAACCCTCTTGCAACTCTGATTGCTTTTGACAATGCTGGTGTAATCGCATCATTGTCTGAAATTGAAAAATGGCAGCAGACACATTATCTGGTCGGCTATATTCGCTATGAGGCCAAAGACGTTTTCCTTGGCAAACAGATAAAGTCTGAAAGCCCCCTTCTCTACTTTCAAGTATTTAAAGACTTCACACCCTACGTCCCGAAAAATGTGCCAGAGATCAGTCTAAGCCCCCAAGCACAACAGACATTTTCAGATTACGCAGCTGCTGTTGCTGAAATTAAGCGAGAGCAACGCATTGGTAATACCTATGAAGTCAACTATACCTATGACTATCAAGTGCCTTATGCTAGTGATGACTTAGCACTCTACGAACATCTCTTGACTAAACAACGGACACCTTATAATACCTATATCAAAAATGAGTATGATACCTTGCTCAGCTTTTCGCCTGAACTTTTTTTTGAAATTGAAGGTCAGCACATCACGACGCGGCCAATGAAAGGGACAGTCAAACGAGGGCGGTCAGCAACAGAAGATGCTGAGCGTATCACCTTTCTTAAAACAGATGAAAAAAATCGGGCGGAAAATGTCATGATTGTTGACCTCATGCGTAATGACCTCGGCAGAATCGCTGAAAACGGTAGTGTCAAAGTGACCAAGTTATTTGAGGTTGAAACACACGCCACCGTTCACCAAATGACCTCACAAATTGAGGCAGATTTAAGAGCAGGGACAGACTTATGGACGATTTTTCAAGCGCTTTTCCCCAACGGCTCTATCACAGGTGCTCCGAAAATATCAACCATGAACATTATTGAGCGCCTGGAAAAAGGTAGCCGTGATATATATTGCGGTGCTATTGGTTTCCTTAGTCCAGAGAAAATGATTTTTAGCGTGCCGATTCGTATTTTGCAACGGCAGACAGGTGCAGAACACTTCAAATATCGGGTGGGTGGTGCTATTGTTTGGGATTCAGATACTGCCGATGAATGGTTGGAGACCCAGGCGAAAACGGCTTTCTTACAAGATGATTTCCAGTTGATTGAGACCATTCAAGTTGAAAATGGTCGACTAACTTTTAAAAGGGAACACTTCGAGCGCTTGCAAAGATCCGCTACCTACTATGGTTTTAAGTTCAATCCAGATATCCTAGATTTCCAACCTGAGCAAGATGGTATGCTACGCTTAGTTCTCAGCCGTGATGGCAAGTTTGAGACCAGTTATCGTCCGATCAAAGCTTTTAATACCGTTGCTTTATCTCCAATGACCATTGACAGCCGTGCTGATTTTCTGGCGCATAAAACGACCCACCGGCCTTATTTTAATGCTAAAGACGAGATTTTTGTCAATGAGCGGGGTGAGCTGAGTGAAATGTCGCGTGCTAATCTGATTCTCGAAATTAACGGGGAGTGGTTGACACCACCTTTATCTAGTGGATTATTACCAGGAATTTACCGTCAGTATTTATTAGATTCCGGTAAGTGTCGTGAGCAGATCTTATATCGAGAAGATTTAACTCGAGCAGACAAGGTTTTTTGCTGTAACTCAGTTCAAGGTGTTAGAGAAGTTTTTTTGATATAAGTGTAAACTATAACTAACTGCTATTTTTAACAAATTTCCAATTCAGGTAAAATTTGTTAGAATTGTCTTATGAGAATAACTGACATTTATCGAGAAAAAAATCTTCAGAAGAAATCCGTCATTTCTCTGGAAGTATTCCCGCCTAAAACTGATGCGGGCATTGAAACTATTTATCAGACAGTATCCGGCTTGACCCACAAACCAGATTATATTAGTGTGACCTATGGCGCTATGGGCAGTCTTGGTCGTGAAAATAAAACACTTGAGATTGCTGAAAAAATCAAAAAAGAGTATGGCATCGAAACCATGCACCATTTGACATCGATTAATAATCATCCGGAACAAATTACGGAAATTTTGGCGGAGATTAAAGCTAAAAATGTCCAAAATATTTTAGCGCTACGTGGGGATCTACCGAAAAATACGGATGTGACGGGTTGTCCGGATATTTATCATTATGCTCATGAACTCATCACGGATATTAAAAAAGCGGGCGATTTTGACATTGCTGCTGCCATTTATCCTGAAGGTCATGTGGATAGTCCATTGGATGTTGAAAACATTGAGCACGTCAAACGTAAATATGATGCAGGCGCAAACTTTTTTATCAGCCAGCTCTTTTTTGACAACGACAAATTTTTAAGGCTTAATGACTATGTTAAAAATTCAGGAATTGAAGCACCAATTGCCGCAGGTATCATGCCGGTTTTGCAAGAATCTCAAGTGGCGCGGATGCTCTTCTTTGGTGCTAGTCTACCCACACGTTTGATTAAAATCATCAACAAATACAAAGACTCACCAGAAGACCTGCAAAAAGCCGGCATGGACTATGCCTGCAAGCAAATTGATGACCTTCTAGCTCGTGGTGTTGATGGCGTGCATATCTATACCATGAACAAACCCTTTGTCGCCAATACCATGATGGACCGCTATTTATAAACTAGCAAAAGCCTTGGAAAATTAGAATAGAAATTCTGATTTTCCAAGGCTTTTTGGATCAACTAATTAATCATTTTGAAATCATCAAAATCTGGTGAATGATCAAGTTTCACGTCTAAATAGTCTACACGACCATAAGGTGACGGAGATTTACGAACTTCATTGATAAATTTTTGAAGGCTGAGTTTATCATCTGATTGGGCAAAAATCGTGACTGAACCGTCATTTTCATTTTTAACTGTCCCTTTGATATTCAGCTGCTTGGCGAGTTGAAAAGTCGTATAGCGAAAGCCAACCCCTTGCACGTGGCCAGTGGCATTTAATTT
Source organism: Pseudolactococcus chungangensis CAU 28 = DSM 22330 (assembly GCF_002441885.1). Taxonomy (GTDB): domain Bacteria; phylum Bacillota; class Bacilli; order Lactobacillales; family Streptococcaceae; genus Pseudolactococcus; species Pseudolactococcus chungangensis. The sequence continues at coordinate 35,108 of NZ_JXJT01000015.1, forward strand.
AACTTTATTCATTTAACTCAAATCCTTTCTATTTATATCCCAATTATTTAGCTACATTATATCAAAATAGTAGAGATTTTGGTTGATAAATAATAACGCTTTCGTTTGCTAAATATGGCTAAACAAAACCATGAAAGCCATCATTATGCTAAAATAGAGTTATGGAAATAATCACATCAAAAGACAATACACGCATCAAGAACGCAAAGAAACTTTATAAAAAGAAAAATCGTATCAGCTCTTATCTGATTGAAGGGCAACATCTATATGAAGAAGCTTTAAAATCTGGGGCAAATGTCAAGCAGATTTTTGTAACGGAAAAATTTGCGGACATACCCGATGCGATACTCGTATCAGACGAGGTCATGAAATTCTTATCAGATGCTGAAACACCACAGGGGATTATCGCAGAAGTTAGTTTAGAACCGGCAAGTATAAAACCTGAGCAGCTGAGCAAACTCCTGATTTTGGAAAACGTCCAGGATCCAGGCAATGTCGGGACCATGATTAGAACGGCGGATGCTGCAGGATTTGACGGTGTAATTTTGACAGCAGGTAGTGCCGACAGCTACTCGCCAAAAGTCCTGCGCACCATGCAAGGTTCACACTTTCATCTGCCGATTTTTTTGGAAAATGACGTGCAGAATTTATATCAACGGCTGAAAAATCAAGGAATCACAGTGATTGCGACTACCTTATCAGAAACATCGGTTGACTACCGAACAATTAGTCAACCTGAAAAGTTCGCACTCATCATGGGCAACGAAGGTGCGGGTATCACACCAGAAACATCAGTCACCGCTGATATTTTAGCACACATTAATATGCCAGGTCAGGCAGAGTCTTTAAATGTTGCAGTTGCTGCGGGTATTATGATTTTCTCCTTGACAGACTAGCATTTTCCTGATATACTTGTAGAGTTGAGTTATGCAGCTGCGAGGTAGGGCGTCGTCAACATTTCTAGTGTTACAAAGTAACCAAAGCTGTGAGGCGAACTGGAAATGCACGAACCGGAAACTCGCAAAACATGCTCTTCAAATCAAATTTTTGAAGGAGACATATACATGTCACGTTACACAGGTCCATCATGGAAACAATCACGTCGTCTCGGCGTATCACTTACAGGTACTGGTAAAGAAATCGCACGTCGTAACTACGTACCAGGTCAACACGGTCCAAACAACCGCTCAAAACTTTCTGAGTACGGTTTGCAATTGGCTGAAAAACAAAAACTCCGTTTCACTTACGGTGTTTCTGAACGTCAATTCCGTAACTTGTTTGTTCAAGCGACTAAAGCAAAAGAAGGGACACTTGGTTTCAACTTCATGGTACTTCTTGAACGTCGTCTTGATAACGTTGTTTACCGTCTTGGTTTAGCAACTACACGTCGTCAAGCACGCCAATTTGTTAACCACGGTCATATCTTGGTTAACGGTTCACGTGTTGATATCCCATCATACCGCGTTAATGTTGGTGATGTGATTTCAGTTCGCGAAAAATCAGCTAAAGTACCAGCAATTCTTGAAGCAGTTGAAGCTACACTTGGGCGCCCAAGCTTTATCACATTCGACGCTGACAAACTTGAAGGTACATTCGCACGTTTACCAGAACGTGACGAAATCAACCCAGAAATCAACGAAGCACTCGTCGTTGAATACTATAACAAACAAATGTAATTTTAAAAGCTCTAAACCCTTTATTTATAAAGTTTGGAGCTTTTTTGTTTTTAAAAACTAGCAAGAAACTAGCAAATTTATGGCTCTATAATAAATCGCCTGGGAATTTCCCACACGATTTATTATAGAGCCAAGAACAGTCGAATAGGCTGTTTTTTCTTTTGGTAAATTCTAAAGATATGGTTTGCAAATGAAGGTCGCAATCATGTATTTACAGGGAGCGACGGATTTTACTTGAACTCAAAATCGGAAAGTAGTAAAAACAAGTAAAACCTCTGACATTTTTTGATATAATGAGACTATTACACCTCAGGAGTTAGTCATGTCAAAAAGTTACAATTTTATGGACGGAATGAAAGCTGCAATACCCGTCAGTCTAGGTTACATTAGCATTGGCGCGGCATTCGGCATCGTCGCCATCGCTCAAGGTTTTAGCCTCTGGCAAGTTGCTTGCCTGTCCATTTTCTTATATGCCGGCTCCGGTCAGTTCATCATGATTGCCATGATGGCAGTTCACGCGCCAATTTCCATCATCACGCTGATCATCTTTTTCGTCAATTTCCGTATGTTCTTGCAAAGCCTGACCGCCACGCAAATTTTTCCACACCAATCTCTCAAATCCGGCATCGGCATGGGGACTTTGATGACTGATGAATCTTTTGGTCTCATGGTTTTAGAACATGCAACTAACACACCTATTACATCATTTTGGATGCAGGGAGTGAACGTGATGAGTTACCTGACTTGGATATTGTCTACTATTTTAGGAGCAGCAGTTGGAAATCTCATACCGAATCCGGAGCAGCTTGGCATAGATTATGCTCTGGTTGCCATGTTTATTGGCTTATTAGTCTTGACTTTAGATTCTATGGTGAAAAATGAACGGTTAACAGTTGTTCTGACCGTCTTATTTAGTACCATGTTAATTTATTATTTAGTGGGTATTGTCACCTCTAGCTATGTTGCAGTTCTGATTGCGACACTCATTGGTGCTTTAATTGGTGCAGTGATGTCGACACCTAAAGAGACTAGAAAGACAGAGGTCATCTGATGTATTTTTATCTTGCTTTATTTTTCAGTGTTATTGTCACCTGGGTACCCAGAATTTCACCATTCCCGCTTGCTAAGCTGATACAATTTCCAGCATTTTTTAAAAGATTTTTGAACTACTTATCACTGTCAATGATGACGAGTTTAATGGTTTCTGAGCTTTTAATCTTGCATAAAAATGCGTTACCGAGTTTTGACGGGCTGAGATGTGTCGCGATGATTCCAGCCATGGCAGTCGGCTACTTGCGAAAATCTCTGATGTTAGCAGTAGTGACAGGTGTTATGACGATGGCGTTATTGCGATTATTAGTTGTTTAATCCTTAGGGATTTTTTTTCTCAAAAAAGATTAGTTTTCTTTTTGACAAACCAATTAAATTGGAATGGTAAATAAAGAAAGCGGTAACTTATGTCTGAACAAACAAATGAGCTATTAGTGTTATTTTCTAAATTACTTACAAAATCCACAAATGCGTTTTGCATTGCAGACATAGGAAAAGTATTGAAACTAATCAAACCTCTCCAGAAGAATTATCCGAATTTGAGCATTTTTCAAATCACTATGGTGCAAGTCGTTGGGAATTAAATCATATGAATACATGAACGCCTATATTTAAATAAAAAATGTGCACAAGAGCGGAATCAAGAATCTTTTGATGAAACTTTTAGACGTTTTGCTAAAAAATCATCATAATCTTTGAGATTTCATTCGAAATACTCGAGATGAAGATTGTGATAATGTCATATCTAAATTTTTCATCAATAAATGTGAAAATAAGTCTAAAGTACCATGAAAATTTTCGGGAAAAGTTTTATACTTAAAAGAACAAATATTTTATGGAAAAATAGAAAGGTCATCAGCATGACAATCTTGGAACTAAAAAATATCAAGAAATCTTATTTTCTTGGAAAAGAAGAATTTCCCGTCTTGAAAGGCTTGAATCTCAGCTTTGATAAAGGGGACTTCATCTCGATTCTTGGTGAATCTGGGGGCGGAAAATCGACTTTGATGAACATTATTGGTGGTCTTGACCGCAAGTATGAGGGTGAAGTCATTGTCAATGGTATCAAGCAAGCGGATAAAAAAGAAAAATCAATGGATGAGTATCGGCGTGATACAGTTGGTTTTATCTTTCAATCTTTTAACTTGGTTAGCTATCTCAGTGTCTTAGATAACGTCTTAATCTCGTTAAAAATGACGAACCTGTCTCATAGGGCACAAGTCAAAAAAGCAGAGGATTTGCTCAAGCAAGTTGGGTTACTTGAACACAAGAAGAAAAATCCTAATCAATTATCTGGTGGTCAAAAACAACGTGTTGCAATTGCACGTGCACTTGCCAATGACCCAGACATTATTATCGCTGATGAACCGACGGGCGCTTTGGATTCACAAAATACGAGGGATGTTCTAGAAATATTGTCTGATATTGCTAAAAGTGGTAAGACAGTTATTGTCGTAACGCATTCGCAAGAAGTAGCTGACTACGGGACACGCATCGTACATTTAACAGACGGTCAAGTCACTTCGGATGAGCGGATTAAGCCAGCTTATGAGACGGTTGGAAAAGCACGTGAGTTTAAGACCAAAACACTTTCTTTTGGTGCTAAATCTCGAATTGCTTGGCAACATTTTCTCAATAACTGGAAACAAAATCTGATGATTATGATTGGCGTTGCCATTGGTCTCTTTTCAGTTATGTTCTTCCTTGGGTTGGGCAATGGTGCCAAGGGGTACATGAATAAAATGGTAACAGATTTGGCTAATCCAAATGTACCAATGGTCATGAAACGCGTGACATCTGATGAAAACAAGAAAAACGCTGAGGCCTTTCAGGAAACAACACGCTTGATGCCACAGAATTCGACGAAAACTGCGATTTCTGATACTTTGATAAACAAAGTAGAAAAGTTAAATCATGTGAAGCAAGTCGAAAAAGCCTTTGATATTGCACCATCTGACTTCACAGTTAGTCTTGGCGTAACGAAAGAGCCTTTTTCTGAAATTCAAACTTGGACAAATGTCAATACAGATAGCTCACTCTTAGCGGGTGAAAAACCAAGTGAGGGTGAAGTAGCTGTACCAGATACTTTTGCTAAAAAATGGGATAAGACAAATTGGAAAAAAATTATTGGTGAAACGCTACACCTTGAGTATAAAATGCTCAATAAAGATGGCGCACCAGTAGCTATATCCCAAGACGTGAAAGTGTCGGGGATTACGAAAGGCAGCCCAGCACAAAATCCGTTGACAATGAACTTTAAAACCCTGCAAAAATCCTTTGTCGCCAATCATATTGTCAGTGAGCCTAACTTCATCGTGCCAACAATCGATGATAGCCACAATGTCAAATCTGTCGTAAACAAAATTCAAAACTTGAAAACTGACGGCAAAAAAGACTTTGTAACCTTTTCTCTCGGTGCTGTTTTGAAACCGATTAATAATATTACATCCATTGTGACTATCGTGCTTGCTTTAATCGCAGGAATTTCACTTCTCGTGAGTCTGATGATGATTATTGCGACAACTTACATGTCAGTTACAGAACGGACGAAAGAAATCGGTATTCTTCGTGCTTTAGGTGCAAGAAAAGGAGACATTCGCCTACTCTTTGTTATTGAAACTGTCATGTTAGGGGTTGCCTCTGCCATTCTCGCGATCATTGTTGCCTTTCTAGGTCAAGGTGGTGTTAACTCAGGTGTCAGTGATTTACTTGATAAATTCCATATCATTCAAATTTCAACTGGTGCAGTTATCGGTAGTGTCATCATCGCAATTATCATTGCTTTGTTCGCTAGTTTGATGCCAGCAGGTAAAGCTGCTAGATTGAACCCGATTGAAGCTTTATCCAATGATTAAGCAATTTAAAAAAGACTCGAAAGTGTCTTTTTTTATAATCGAAACCTAAATTGGATAGATCAATCATAAGCAATTGCCAGGATAAAAAAATAGATGTTGCACCATTGCATACAACATATGAAAAAAGATTTAAATGATAAACAAAAAAACAATCCACTTTGTCATCAGATTTTTAAATGAACATGATATAATGTTAGCATGACACGATATAAAGCAAGGATTGCATATGACGGCACAGATTTTGCCGGATTTCAAATACAAAATAATGGTCGAACCGTTCAAGAGGAACTTGAGCGTGTTTTGGCGAAATTAAACTCAGGTCATCCTGTTAAACTTCACGGCTCAGGTCGTACAGACAGTGGCGTTCACGCGCTAGCTCAAATCATTCATTTTGATTTACCACAAGCGCGTGACGCCGAAAAATTGCGCTTTGCCCTGGATACCCAAACGCCTGATGATATTGATGTGCTATCGCTTGAGCTAGTCTCAGATGACTTTCACTCGCGGTTCAACCCCCACAGCAAAACTTATCAGTACCGCCTGACCACCTCTCGTGCCAACAATCCCTTAACGCGGCGTTTTAGCTACCATTTCCCAAAAATCGTCGCTTTTGATCACATGGTTGCAGCAGCGCAGTTATTGGTTGGCACGTATGATTTCACAGGCTTTACAGCCTCTGGCGCTACGGTCGAGGACAAGGTTCGGACGATTACACAAGCAGATGTAGTGAGAAGTGGGACAGATGAAATTCTCTTCATTTTTTCTGGCAATGGTTTTTTATATAAGCAGGTCAGAAATATGGTCGGTACCTTGGTAAAAATTGGTGCCGGCAAGTGGCCAGTTACGCGAGTATCTGAAATTTTAGTGGCACAAAATCGTGATTTAGCAGGACCGACAGCACCGGCTCATGGTTTGTGTCTCATGGAGGTACGTTATGACGATGAAATCAACGCCTAAAGTCTTAGCGATTTCGGGGTCTGATGTCTTATCAGGTGGTGGCTTTCAGGCTGACTTAGCGACTTATTCTCAGTACGGGATTTATGGGTTTGTTGTCGTGACGTCGATTGTGACAGTAGCTGAGAATGCGTCTGGCTTTGAAATTTTCCCAACGGATATTGAAATTTTTAAACGACAATTGGATAGTCTAAATGATATTGCTTTCGATGCAATCAAGATAGGCCTGTTGCCATCAATAGAGATTGCTGACCTGACTTTGCGTTTTATTCAGCAGCATCAAGATATCTCCGTCATTCTCGATCCGGTTCTTGTCTTTAAAGAAAATAAAGATGAGGAGATGTCGCTGATGACGGCGAAGATGCTTGAGTTTTTGCCTTATGTGACGGTGATAACGCCAAATCTGAGGGAGGCTGAGATGTTGGCTGGTCTGACAATTACGACTGTTTCGGATATGAAAGCTGCTGCTACGGTTTTGTCTGCTTTGGGGAGTCGTCATATGGTGATTAAAGGTGGTAGTCGTTTGGACAAGCATTTTGCGCGTGATTTATATGCTGATGGTGTCGTTTCTCGGGAATTTGTTAAACCAATCGTTGCGCGGAATAATAATGGTGCGGGTTGTACCTTTGCGTCGGCTGTCGCGAGTAATCTGGCACATGGGGCATCAGTGCTAACCGCTGTCAAACAGAGTAAGGAGTTCGTCTATCAGGCAATTCTAAACTCAAATGACTATGGGGTATTTCAACTATTGCCTTGAGTGTGAGCTTATTTTAATGTATTGAGAGTGGGATAGAGGGGTAAAAAAATGGATTTAGAAAAATTGCAAGCGCAAACAGAACACTTAATTGAGGATGTTATCAAACAAGCTGATCTCAAAAAAGGTCAACTATTTGTTTTAGGTTTGTCATCAAGTGAAGTTAATGGTGGTGTGATTGGGCAACATTCATCCGCTGAAATTGGTCAAGTTGTGGTTAAAGCTATTTATGACAAGCTCACGGCTATTGGTGTACATCTAGCGGTGCAAGGCTGCGAACATCTTAATCGTGCTTTGTTGGTTGAGCGAGATTTAGCAGAGCAAAAAGATTTGGAAATCGTTTCCGTTGTGCCACAGCTCAATGCCGGTGGCAGTGGTCAAGTCGCAGCTTATGATTTGTTCAATGACCCAGTAGAAGTTGAGCATATTATAGCGCAAGCTGGTCTTGATATTGGTGATACGGCGATTGGGATGCACGTAAAACACGTTCAGATTCCTTTTCGCCCAATCATGCGTGAATTAGGCGGCGCTCATGTGACTGCACTCAAAAGCCGTCCTAAGCTGATTGGAGGGCCACGTGCCAGCTATGATAAAGTTGATACATTTAGACAAGGCTAGTCTGACTGAAAAACAAATAAGTTGAGGAGAAAAATGACGATTGAAAAGGCTTGTTTGAATCTTGCGAAATACGCTTTCCATAAAAATCCAACTGGCGGAGACCGCGCTTTTTACAAACTACTAGAACAGTCGAGCCTACATACACATACTGAAAATGGTGAATTGACGAGCATGATTGTCGATACCCACTTCCAGGTTAGTTTTCAAGGTCAAACCGTGCCAATGGCAGGCATTGGTTATGTTGCAAGCTATCCCGAGTTCCGTGGCAATGGTGCAGCAAGTCAGCTCATGACTGAAATTTTACAAGAGAACTATCAGAAGGAAACACTATTTTCTTATCTTGCACCTTTTTCTTATAGTTTTTACAGTAAATTTGGTTATCGTTATGTCTTCAATCAAAAACATTATGAGATTGATGCAGCTGATTTTCCGTTGGGAGAAAAAACACATTTAACGGTTAAACGCACAGATTTTGCGACAGCCCAACAAGATTTGGCATCTGTTCATGCGCAATTAGTCGGTAATGGTAGCTTGGTTCGCGGTGAGTTCGAATGGTCTTACTATTTTGACTATAAGAAACAACCACATTTTGCAGTCTTTTATGACCAAGCAGAACCAAGAGGATATGTTATTTATGCCTTTAATGGCATGGCATTCATTATTCATGAACTGATAACGCTTGATGTTCAAGCTAAAAATACAGCTTATCGCTTTATTGCTAGTCATGCAGGTGCTTTTGATAAGTTTGTTTACACGGCCCCCTCAAATGTTACATTAGAGCAAGATATGCGTGAGCCGAGCCGGGCACAAATAAATCTACGAGCAGATATGATGGCTCGAATTGTCAATTTGAAAGCCTATTTGAAACAATTTCCAGTCAATGTAGACAAGCAATTTACGATTATTGATGAGATATTACCAGAAAATAACATGACATTTGGTGCTGGCGAAGCTGTTACAATGACGATAGGTGAATTTACCAAATTTGTCATGCAAGATGTCATTTTAAGAGAGTATTTTTAATGCGTTTTCATAGATAAATCATAGCACCTATTAAAACAAAGGGGGCATAATTTTATTATTGTATTGATTTTATCCTATTAAAAATAGTTTTAAAAGAAAAGACAACAAAAGAAATAGAATTATGAATTGAATTGAAAAAACATTGATATAATGATATGATTATAAATAGATAAAATAATCGTAAGGAGTTTCAATGAAAGAAGACAAAAAACGCGCTAAAAAACTCATGCAAGAACAGTCAATGCCATACAATGCCTGGAGTGGGAATCTAACCATCCCAATTGCGATGGTGGTCATTGTTATTCTCTCGTTAATTGGCTTTAAAAACAGTTTTTTTAGTCTGGTCATATTTGTTGCAACAATTCAAGTGCATCGTCAGAATGCAAAACTCAAATTAGGTGGTCGCTCATATATCGCACCAATCATGGTTTATGTCTATAATGCTTTATCAATTCCTATGGTATTTTTGGTAGTTAATTTGACTGATATGACTATTTTACCGTTGCTAATAATTGAAGTCTTGTTTTTTGCAGCAGTTGTGGTTGCGTTTGTTTTTTTCTTTATGACGGCAAATCAAATTAAGAAACAATTTCCAACGATGAAAGCAGATAGCTTAGCAGCTAGACAAGTCTATCAAGAAACAATCACACGATTAAAAAATCAAATTTGACAAGTCCACAAAAAATTTGCTATAATAATTATCGGGCACCGCTCAGGCGGTCGGAAAATAGCTCCCAGTATTGGGAGCTTTTTATATTTATTTTCCCATGTGTTTAAATTAAAGGAGACAATAGGTAAATGACAAAGTATATTTTCGTCACAGGTGGTGTGGTTTCAGGTATTGGTAAAGGGATTGTGGCGTCAAGTCTTGGTCGTCTTTTAAAAAATCGTGGTCTTAAAGTCACAATTCAAAAGTTTGACCCATATATCAATATTGACCCGGGTACAATGAGTCCTTACCAACATGGGGAAGTTTACGTGACAGATGATGGCGCAGAAACTGACCTTGACCTTGGTCACTACGAGCGTTTCATGGATGTTAACCTTAACAAATACTCTAACGTGACAACAGGTAAAATTTACTCAGAAGTTCTGCGTAAAGAGCGTAAAGGCGAATATTTGGGAGCAACGGTTCAAGTTATTCCACATATTACAGATGCCTTGAAAGAAAAAATTAAACGTGCCGCAGCAACGACTGATTCAGATGTCATCATTACTGAAGTCGGCGGAACTGTTGGCGATATCGAGTCATTACCGTTCCTTGAAGCCTTACGTCAGATGAAATCTGATGTGGGTTCGGACAATGTCTTCTACATTCATACAACTTTATTACCTTATCTAAAAGCGTCTGCTGAAATGAAAACTAAACCAACACAACACTCTGTTAAAGAATTACGTGGTTTGGGTATTCAGCCGAATATGATTGTTATCCGAACAGAAACACCAGCTGAGCAAGGGATTAAAAATAAAATTGCACAGTTTACAGATGTTGCGCCAGAGGCTGTTATTGAATCACTTGATGTGGAACATTTGTATCAAATCCCACTTAATTTACAAGCTCAAAACATGGACCAAATCGTTTTGGATCATTTGAAACTTGATTTGCCAAAAGCAGATATGACAGAATGGACAGAGATGGTTCACCACGTCATGAACCTCAAAAAATCAACTAAGATTACTTTGGTTGGGAAATATGTCGAGTTGCCAGATGCTTATATCTCTGTCGTTGAAGCTTTGAAACATGCCGGCTACCCTGCGGACACCGACATTGACCTGAAATGGGTTCAATCAAACGACGTGACCCCTGAAAATGCTGCTGAGCTTTTGGGAGACGCTGACGGGATTATTGTGCCGGGTGGTTTTGGTCCTCGTGGCACTGAGGGTAAGATTGCGGCGATTCAGTATGCGCGTGAAAATGATGTGCCGATGCTAGGCGTTTGTCTAGGCATGCAGTTGACGTGTGTCGAGTTCGGTCGTAACGTCCTTGGACTTGACGGGGCTAACTCAACTGAGTTAAATCCTGAAACGAAATTCCCAATTATCGACCTCATGCGTGATCAAATTGATGTTGAAGATATGGGTGGTACACTTCGTTTGGGACTTTACCCAGCGAAATTGAAAGCACACTCAGTGACAGCAGCAGCTTATGATAACCAAGAAGTCATCCAACGCCGTCACCGTCACCGTTATGAATTTAACAATGCCTACCGTGAACAGTTTGAAAAAGCAGGACTCGTCTTCTCAGGCGTGTCACCTGATAACCGTTTGGTTGAAATTGTTGAAATTCCAGAAAATAAATTCTTCGTTGCATGTCAATATCACCCGGAATTGTCAAGCCGTCCAAATAGATCAGAAGGTCTCTACACAGCCTTTGTCAAAGCATCTGTTGAAAACGCTGAAGCTAAATAAAATTTTAAAAACAGGCTATGATTGATTTTTATCATAGCCTGTTTTTTGTTCACTTTTTTGAAAAAGTGTCAATAACTCTGCTTAATCGTCAGGATTGATACGAAACTGTTGACATATTTGAGATGCTAGAAACTATAATAAAAAAATAATCTAATGGTTTATGATGTGAATTCCAAAATATAAACTTTAAAAATCAAATATTGAATGCTTTATTTTTTTGTTATTATACCAACATTTAGCTACTGTTTATAAAAAATATCTTAAATCTTTGACACTAGACACTAGTTTTTATATAAAATTTAGAATATTGAAAATAGGAGATGTTATGGCAACAGGAAAAATTAATTCAAACACCGTAGATGCACAAGCAGCGATTGCTGAACTTGTTGGCTTAAATGCAAATAGTTTTGCCAATCAATCCGTAGACTTTGGGGCAAGCAATGTTCCAAGTATGCTCGCAGGTCAGGGCTTAGCTAATCAGTTGATGAACAATACTTCAAAAGTTGTTTCATGCGTTTTATCACAAGCTAATAAGTTTCCAGAATTGGCGTATGCGATAGAGGAAAGAGATATAGTGGAAAGTCAGAGGTTTAAATCATGACAAAGAAAAATTCTATATTTGGAAATTCTGGTCTATTTGGCAATGACTTTGATGATGTAGAGGAAGAAAAACCCATTGAACAAGAGATCATCACAAATCCCAAGTGGGAAGATTATGATTGGCAAGATTGGGCTGAATTTTGGCGTATCAGTATTGAACAAACAAAAATAAATTTTGAAAACGCAGAGACGGAAGAAGATAAGATTAGTCTGATTAGAGCCAATCAAACAATTCAAAAGCAAGCAGAGGAAGAAAGAGAGAAACTTGCCAAACGAGAGGCTGAAAAAGCAAAATATCAAGCCTATTTAAAAGAATGTGCTGCTGAGAAAAAAGCACAGCAACCTACTTCTCTTTTTGAAAATACAACAAGTTACAGACACGCACCAAAAGATAAAAGTGAAACAAAACGCTATGAACTTTCTCAGGAAATTAGGCGTAAAGAATCAGACATAGACGACCTAAGACATTTGAACAATAAGTTTAAAGAGGAAAACGACTACTTTCTTTCAGGCTTTAAACGAGATATAGACGAGACACACCAAGTGCTTGGAAAAAATTCACAGTTTGACACCAGACAGGCGCAACGTAACTATGAGATGTATCAAGGTGTTCAAGCGAAAATAAAATCTAAAACCCAAGCGCAATTAGAAACGCTTGAAACGTCCACTAGGTCAACTAGACAAACACTTGAAGGTTCGATTGACCGGCTTCACAGAGAAAGGAACAATTTACCGTGGTAATTTACAACAGTGGCGATTCACAAAATTTGATAAGTGCCTTGGAAACTAACCTTTCAGGTGCCCAACAAATTTTTGACCGCCTTTCTAAAGGGAGCCAACATCTGATTGGCGTGATTGATTCAGGCACCTTATCAGGCGCTGCTTACAATGCAGGAAAAAACTTGTTTGTCGCTTATATCAATCCTATGCTCCAAAAGTTAAATCAAGCTATTTCAGATATACAAGGCGATTTGAGGGCTTACAAGTCGGCAGATAGTGCCGTTAGTCGTTATGGCACGCATTTGGATAGTGATCAGATTGAACATTTGCTTAGATTGACTAATCATATGATTCAGTTGCTTGAAGATAAAATCAGATCTGACAAAGACTTTATTAATAATTTTTTAAGTGGTGGCTTTGAAAAAGTCGGTGGTGCTTTGGCAGAGCTACCACAACTTTATGAACAACTTGACAATTTAAAAGAAATCAAAGCAACACGCGAAAAGGAATTGCGTGCTTTGGAGGAATTTAAATATACGACAAACTCACTTTTTAAAGATAGCGCCAAAGCCTTTGATTCTGCCATGAAAGGTGTGGCAATTATCAACCAATCAAGCGCAAGTGCAGACGGAACGATTATCTTTCCTGCAGGTGCGGATATGAGTTGGTTGAAAAAATTAAGTAATGAAAAATTAAGCTCCAATCTTTCAGGAAGTAAAGGTAAGTCGAAAGCTGATAAAGTTGAAATCAAATGGTCAGCAATGAAC